>JADILV010000050.1 GCA_017695115.1 Candidatus Cryptobacteroides avicola
CTCGCCGTTCGAGATAAAGAAGTTCGTCCAGGACGTAAAGCGGGGCGACATCGACGGGTTCATGGAGCGTCTGCAGTCGTTCCTTGCCGACTGCCCGTATGAGCTGGCGAAAGATGTTGAGCTTCATTACCAGAACGTCCTGTTCATCGTGTTCCGTCTGGCGGGCCTGTACACTAAGGTGGAATACCACACCTCGCGCGGCAGGATAGACCTTGTACTGCAGACCGACAGCTATGTGTATGTCATGGAGTTCAAGCTGGACGGCACAGCCGAGCAGGCCCTGCAGCAGATAGAAGACAAGCAGTATGCCCTTCCGTTCGCAAAGGACAGCCGTAAAGTCTACAGCATAGGTGTGAACTTCAGCAGCCAGACACGTAATATCGACAAGTGGATTGTAAAATAGGTAGTCCCCCACTCTAACAGAAGCCGAGAAATCTGTTATAAATGTAAGGCTGAAATTTAACCTTGGCGCAGGAGATTTCCATTACAATAGCTTATAAATCAACATTTTATCTATTTGCCAGCTTGCGCCAGACCCCTTCCGGAACCACCCCTGGCGCAACTTATCTGGCATCTAACTATTTGATAATAAGCGCATAACTTTATTTTCTTCCTGCGCCAGGATGTGGAGTATGCGGCGAAGGTGTACGATTCGGGATCACACCGCGGCGGGGACTATGACATGAAGCCGGTGCACTTCATCGGGGTTCTCGGGAAGGACACGATATTCGAACGGACGGCTCCGGAATGGCGGGACAGGTACATATCCGAATACACTTTCCGGGAAAATACACCGGGAATTACCGGATGAGAGTATTTCGTTAAGGTTTATGGAGTTGGACCGCTTCGGGCAATGGTTTTAGATAGCGGCCGCCTCGTGGTTATGTTATCCTTTATCCAGCGAGTTCAGAATCTCCAGCATCTTGTTTGGTGTGATGACTCTGCTCACTGCTGGGAAATGCTTGATGTTTCCGGTAACGAGATATGAGTCCTCTCTTGACATTGCAATCTCGTAGAATACCAAGTCTTTCGGATCAGAGACTTCCTCTGAACTGGAAATTCTGGAGGATTCTATACCCGCTTCAATGATAGCATCAAGCGTATATATGATTGCATCCTCAGGAAATTTGAACTTCGGACGATGAAGGACTTCACTATACTCGGCAAGAATCTCTTCGTATACATAGGGATGAAATCCCGACTGAACAAACGGTCGAGAATCTGCACCGGTGCTGAGTCCGGATGTTTGGCCAACAAGGCTGACACAAGAACATTTGTATCAATGACTGCGTAGACTTCCATTACTTGGCCTCCCTGGCGAGTCTGATTTCTTCGTTGATTTCGTCAAGAGACATATCCTGAATGCCGGCCTCGGCTGCGGCCTGTCTCATAGCATAGAATGCTGCGCGGCCTTTCGCCATGACATCATCCTTTGCAGGAGCCTCAATAAGGAAAGGGATACGACGGCTTCTGACTACCTGGCGTACGTAAATGTTGAACGCTGTATTGGCGCTCATTCCGAATTCTTCGCAAAGACTGTCAAACTGCATTTTGAGGTCTGAGTCCAATCTGATTGTAAGTGCTGACTGTGCCATAATTCTTAACTTAATAATTGCTATAAAGGTAGCAAAATGATTTTAATTTGCAATCAGTCTACATAAATATACTGCAGAAACTGCATAATTTGAAGATATATGTTCGTGTTCAGTCGACAATACAAGAGAGGATGGAGTTCCAGGAATACGTTTGTCTGTGTGCTTCAACGGAGCGGCTTCCCTTTTCCTGTTCTGCTGCAGGGCAATTTTAGTAAGGTGGCCGGCAAGTCTGTAAAGACGGGCCTTTTCAGGATCCTTCTCGATAGCGGCCGCCTCGTGGAAGATAAAGGCATTCTCATGGAGAATCCTTTCCGCCTCCAGCGGTCCGGTCTCACCATAGAGGATATCGTGGAGCTGTTGCCGGTATTCGTCCAGCAGAGGGGAGGTCCCTTCCTTGTCAAGGCTGATGCGCCTCCTGGCGGAGGCAAGGAGGGCGCTGTTCGAGAATTTGTCCATAGTCCCTCTAAGCAATGGGGCGAACGACTTCCACTCTCATCCCCAGTGCGTTTATGATTCTGTAAAAAGTTGATACACTTGGACTTATAAGTCCCTTTTCTATTTTTGATATGTAGGATTTGCTGACATGCAGTTTCTCTGCAAGTTCCTGTTGTGTGATTTTAGCTTCTTTTCTGGCATCGAGCAAGATTTGTCCGGTATAAAAAGTATAGGCTTCCTCATCGAACTGTGCCCGTTCAGGAGAGCCCTTCTTTCCATATTTAGCTTCCAGTACGGAGCTATAGTCATTTATCTGATGATTGTTTGTCTGCATAGTATGCCTCCATAATTTTTAAAGCCCGTTCAATTTCATTCTCCGGTGTCTTTTGAGTCTTTTTCTGGAACCCATTGAATAGTACAACGATCCTGTCTTCGTCGAAGATGAAGAAAACGCGATATATTGCCATTATATTCCATTCTCAGTTCATAAAGACCGTCCCTTAAATATTTGATAAACTTTATTGGCAGCCTGTCCTCTGTCTCCAGAAGGGAAATAATATAATCAAGTTTTTTATTTCCTTGTCAGTGAGTTCGGAAATGAATCGCTCAAAATACCCTCCATACGTTACTATCCTTCGTTTCATGCCGCAAAAATAAGAAAAGTTGCAATATATTGCAACTTGAATAATATTATAATATCCACAGATCGTTATAGAAGTTCTGCCGATGGAGCTGCATAACTCTGGCGCAGGCGCAAACACCGATAATACTTTATCAATCAACAGATTAGCATTTTGCCAGCTTGCGCCAGACCCCTTCCGGTACCACCCCTGGCGCAACTTATCTGACATCTAACTATTTGATAATAAGCGCATAACTTTATTTTCCTCCTGCGCCAGGATTGAGAGTATGCGGCGAAGGTGTACGATTCGGGATCACACCGCGGCGGGGACTATGACATGGAGCCGGTGTGCTTCATCGGGATTCTCGGGAAGGACACGATATTCGAACGGACGGCTCCGGAATGGCGGGACAGGTACATATCCGAATACACTTTCCGGGAAAAAACCACCGGAGAGGTACCTGATGAAAGTATTTCGCTAAGGTTTGTAGAGCTGGACCGCTTCGGGCAATGGTTTTAGATAGCGGCAGCCTCACGGAAGACGAACAGGTTCTCCTGCAGCACCCTTTCCGCCTGCTGGCAGTCAGTCTCCCCGTAGAGAATGTCATGGAGCATCTGCCTGTATTCCTCCAGCACGGGATCCGTCTCCTCCCTGTCGAGGCTGATGCACTGCATGGCTGTGTCAAGCAGCCTGCAATTTTGAAAATTAACCATATCCGGTAATTTTTGTATCGGTAAATAAAACCTCCAGAAGCAGAAAACCTCTGGAGGCCGATAAAGTGTTGATTGATTTTACATACTGGAATCAATCACTATTGAAATATACTAACCAGCCTTAGTTTGCATAGCCTGTCCAGGAAACGGACGTGATAGCAAACAAGTCAAGATTATCACGGGAGTCAAGCTGCTGCGGACAAAGGTTTGTAAATACGACAGTAAATTTACCTGCACAGTTAACTTCAATCTTTTCCGAATATTCGGTTTTAGCTTTATAGTCAGCCTTTGCTCTTACATATTCCTTCGATACTACAGTCTCTCCTGCTTCATTCTTAACTTCTACTTTAAATTTCAGTCCTTCTTTCAGCAGGGCGGAAGCCAAAGTCGAACCATATACAAATGACAGAGTGCCACATCCTCCCTCAAGAGCAGGCGATGTCAATATGCCAGGATTGGAAAGTTTTCCAGAGAGTGCCGGAGCCTTTTCTGTAATGACATTCCACTGCTGGGTGCCTAAAATAGCACCATGAGTGAGTTGCCATCCATTTGCAGTCTGATCGCTTACAAATGCGGTAAGACTTGGTGTTGATGCAAATGTACCAAAATCAGCTTCTCCACCGTTTGCGATTTCAGCATCAGTCTGGACTACAGTATATGTTACTTTCTGACCATCGCCATACATTATATCAATAGTTCCGGTACGTGATCCAGTTTCCTCATAAGGTGAGGCGGTAAACTTGAGTTCGTCAGTACGGACGGCCTTGGTTTCAACAACCTGGGTAATCCATCCGCTGTCAGCGGGCTATCTGTACCGAATATGTCATATTCGTCTTGATGCTGACAGTAAACTCTCCTCCGTCTTTCCCGACAGTAACCGTATTCTCGACAAGGGTAAGTTCACCTTTTTCAAAAGAAAGAATCTTGCCAGTCATTTCACCTTTTCCATTCACTGCGATTACAAGAATAGTGGCATTGTCCGGTAGTTCGGCAGGAGCAGTGATACTCAAATAACCTTTTGTAGCATCTGTGGCGTTTACTTCAACTGTATATCCTCCTTCTGAAATAGCCTTGACCAAAGTGTTAGCATCGCCGGAAATAACTGTATAGTCGATCGTCATTCTTTGGCCAGCCATTATACCGATTTCCGTCCCTTCGACATCAAGTTCAAGTGCGAAGCTCTGGACTTTAGGGATGGTTATTTCCGTGCCGTCAGATAGAACAAAGGTAACGCTTTCAGTACCATCCTGAACTTCCTTGATAAGTCCGATGTTGGCACTGCCAGGCATGGTCTGCCACTCTCCGCCGTTTACGCGGTACTGGAGCTCTCCGTTTTCCACACGGAACTCAGGAGCTATGGTAGCAGGTATCTTATTGCCTGAACCGTCTGTCAGGAAATTCCCGTCGACAGTCCAGTAGAGGATACCGCCCTCATCTTTTACACCAAGAGAAGGCTCTTCGCCGTTAAGTATCTTAACTGTCCCGCTCTTTGAGAAGGTGATTTCATACCCGATAACGGCTTCCCCTTCTTTAAGAGGTGTGATGTTCTGGATCCTGTCCTCGTTTTCCATAGCGGTTACTATAGAGGAAAGGCCCTGGACAGTGGTATTGAGGTCGTTTACGAGCTTTTCAAGCTCGGTCACGCGATTTTCAAGGTCATCGACCCTGCCTGTAAGTTTGGAGTCATCGTATTTGTCACAGGCGGCAAATAGAATTGTTGCAATTCCTAATAGGAATGTGGTTAATAGTTTTGTTTTCATGATAATTAATTGAATAAAAGTTAATGATATATGGTTTATAAACAGATCCCTCGACTTCGCTCGGGATGACAGAAGAGAGGATTCCTCGACTTCGCTCGGGATGACAGAGGAGAAGGGGCTGAGGCCTCCGCTCGGGATGACAGCTCTACACTCGGGAAGGCAGCTATACGCTCTGGATGCCGGTAATAAGCTATTTGTTATTTATCCGGAACGACAATGACAGATCTTCATAATGCGGGTTTGTGGTTTGTATCAGTGTTTCTTTCTTTGCTCTGGACCATTTCTTAAGTTTCTTTTCTCTGGCAATTGCTTCGTCGACGTCTGAATAGGTTTCATAGTAGACAAGGTTGGTACAGCAATACTTCCGGGTGAAGCCAGGGATTGTTCCTGACTGATGCTCTTTTACTCTCCTTTCGAGATTATCAGTGACACCTATATACAGGGCGTTACGGTTGTCTGACATCATGAAGTAAATGTAGTATTGCTTGTACATGGCGTTTATTATTTTTTATTATGAAACAGTTTCTGAACTCGGTCCCTCAGTTGTATTTTGGCTGATAGGGGGCGGCCCATAAGCAGAATATATGCCAAGGCTGTTTTTGTCATTTCGACCGACCTGGAAGCCTTTTTGTCATTTCGACCGAGCGAAGCGAGCGGAGAAATCTGCGGGATTGATTATGCAGATTTCTCAGCTACGTGCTGCGCACTCCGTTCGAAATGACAGGAAAAAAGGCTGTCGTCTCCGTTCCCGAAATGACATGAAGGAAGGCTGTCGACTCCGTTCCTGAAATGACAATAAAAGGTGTCAACCCCGCTTTTTCAAGAATATTGGCGAGTTTGTCATTAAGGAAAAGAGTAGGATTCCCGTTCCTGTCCCTATTGATATTGGAAGCGAAAAGTTCGACAATATCAAAGAATGCCGTACCGTCCTCAAGCATATAATCCCCTGCATTGAGCGGATTTACATCATTTGTCTCTATATATACAGATATGAAAGGATACTTATCTCCATAAGATTTAGTAACCATGCTTTCGTTTAAGACAGTAATATCCTTTTCTTCTATTTGTTCACATCCTGCGATGATGGAAGATATAAATACAATCAGATATATGTAAAAATTTTTCATAACTGTTATATTACCAGTCTTTTACCCATTTATCATATTGATTCCAACTTGGGTTATTTGGGTCAGGAGTGTTCAACAATCGGCCTACAGACATTCCTATTCGGAAATAATCATTGATTTCCAGCATATCGAGAACATACGCTGGATTAGCCCATGTACTTCCTTCAAACTTGTCTTGGCGATTTGACCGTATATCGTAAAAGACAGAGATACCGTTTTGTCTATATTCATTCTTGACCCAGTCTTCTATCTTTTCGCTTTGGGCAGTATTTTCGCTCGTGTACCATGTGGCATTGATGCAACCGTAATATTTTGCATCAAGTCTGGCAATAGGCTGACGAGGATGAAGTTCAGACACAGGAGACATTCCCTGGTGCCATGGGTCGACAATCTGCACAGGTTCGTTCGCGCTGCAGTAGCCGGACCATGCGTAGTCGATGTGCTGGCCGACCTCGATGCCACCAGTGGCTGCTGTGTCCCAGAAGTATTCGGTAGGATCTTCGTAGTCTACAAGTGTCAGGAGTCTGTCAGGTCCGAGGGCTTCGCGGAGAGCCGTGATGAGTTTCGGGTAAGATGTGGTGTTCATTTCAGGGAAACCGTTTTCGGCGGCCCTGTCATATCCGGTGTTCCTGTCCCAGAGGTTGATGCCGTCTATAGGGTAAGTGTCCACCAGCCTTTTGACGGACGCCACGAAATCGTCTATCTGCGCATCGGTGAAGTTGCAGAATCCTATTCCCTGTCCGCTTCCTTCGATGCAGATGCAGACCTTGCGTCCGCTGTCCTGGACAGGCTGCACACGTTCTGAGTAGTGCTCGAGAATGTACCGGAGATCGGCACTTGGGGTAACGGATACCTTACCGGTGGAACTGTCATAGCCTACAGAGGCTGTACGTAGATTCACTATGTTGCCAATCCCGACATAGGAATATGAATTGGATTTTGAATCATAGATTTCAAGGATCATATCATTTGCCAGTCTCGGGTCGTATTCGGTAGTGTTCAGGTAGAATACCGTGAACATATCGTCACCGGTGTAAAGTTCATATCCGTCCGGATCGGTGTAAGGCTCCGTAACATTGACATCCACGAATACGGTGCTGTCAGAGAGCTCCTCCGTAAGGGAAGTCCCGACAATCGGGAGGAGGTATCGGCCCGGCTCGAGGACATTTCCGAGTGTGTTCACTGCGAAAACGGTAAGGGTGTTCATCGGGCTTTCTTCCGAGCCTGCGGCGATGTCAAGACGGTCGCCGCCGCTGAATCGCCAGAAGGCAGTCGGAAGCAGCTGATAGTCAATGCCGGTGGCTTCGGCGTATTCGGCCACGAAGTCCTCTCCGGCGGAAGCGAGCGTGACTGTCATGCCGCTTTCAGCGGGTCTTGTCGCCTGCAGATATATGTCCCTTGTCTGCTGTCCTTCCCCGTGGGTGAATGTCATTGTCACGATGTTGTCGGGGGACTGGCCGGCACGGAGGGAGAAGACGGCTTCCGCATTGAATTCATCGGAATCAGGCATGCTGCCAGTGTCTTCATTCACTCCGAGGTCGGTGCATGATGCCAACAGGAGAGTCCCCAGAATTACAATATTATAGATTTTGTGTTTCATGATCTATTCTGTTTTATTGATTTCAGGGATTTCGATTCCGGACGGCCAGGTGATGTCGGACTGTGCCTGTCCGTGGTTTCCGTACATGGAGTAGTCGTGGATGGTGTTTCCGGAGCCCTCGTCGAACTTCCAGTAGCCGATGAGGTCAGGGTAGTCCTCCGCTACATAGTCCGGTAGGCGGTACATGTTGTCCCATATCTCCTGCTGCGTGCGTGCGACCCTCCATACACGTGCTTCGGCTATCTTGCCCTGGAGAGGCCGGTAGTCGTTGTATGACCAGCCGATGCAGAACCGGTACGCTTCCTTCATTCCGAGGGCCTGCATGGCGAGGGTGATGCGGTTGTCTGCGCTGGATCCTGTCACACCGACATCCTTGGCCTCGTCCGTGAGCTGCCCGTTCACATAGATGCGTGCGGTGCGTGTGGCCTGGTCGTATGTGCAGGCTACATGGTACCACAGCCCGGCCTCGAGCTTCTTGGAAGGGTCGGACTTGGACGGGAGCTTCCCGAACTGGGAGCCGTTCCCGCTGCCGTCGAACTGGAGCTGCTGCCTCTCGAAGCTGGCGTCGCCGATTCGCAGGAGGAGGTACTGCTCCACTCCCATTACGGTGGATATGTTGCACTCGCCGAAGTCATTGGAGGTGTCGAACTTGTCGATGTTGATCAGGGCCTCGTATGTGACTGCCGTAAGGTCGTTGTAGACATCGGCAAGAGGCCCGGGCTGGTCGAGGAGCGGGAAGTTTATCCAGTTGTCGGTGAGCTGGGCCGCGACGGTGATGGCGGAGGTGCGCTTCACGAGGTAGTATGCTATGGACGAGCCGTCCATCGTGGCCATGTCGTCGGACGTGACTTTCACGGGCAGGAGCCAGGTTTTGTCGATTTCGAGAGCTCCGGCCTGGTCCTCGCCCTCTCCGGCAAGTCCCTTGAAGCCGATGGTTACGGTCTCTGAGGTGGTCCTTCCGGCCTCTATGGTGACAGTCTGTGACGAGAAGTCGAGGTACTGTGCCGGGAGGAACGCGTAGTCGGTGCCGTAGCGGGAGTTGTATTCCGCCACGAGTGACTCGTCTACGGCCACGGTAGCCGTGATGTCGGTGTCCTCAGGGTACGCCATGACTACCGAGAGCTGCTGGGATGCTGTCTGGACACGGTTCGAGAAGTTCGCGGCCTGGACCTGCTCCATCTGGCTGACGTCAAGGTAGATGGAGTTGGGGAAGACATGGTCGACGGGGTCGAACCTGTTGCAGGAAGCAGTGAGGATTACGGCAGCCTGGAGCGGAATTACGGCAATTTTTTTCATGGCTGACAAATGCCATGAAAATAAATTCCGTAATTCCTTTATACCGTCCCGGAATCCCCGGAGAGTAGGACGCAGATGATATAATGTATTTTTTATCATGGTTTTCTGTATTAAGGGTTCATACGGGATATGATGGAGCGGAGGGTGAGCCAGTCGCCGTCGTAGTGGTAGTAGTCGGACTCTATGCCGTAGAGTGCGAGACCGGCCATCGGGCCGAATGAGATGACGTTGTCGGCCATTGCCTCGAGTACGGGAGTCTCGGCGTTGTCGCTGTCATAGTAGACGCCTCCGAAATCGGCGGCGAGCAGCATCTTCTCCTTCGGCACGCCCCAGTCGGTGGCGTCGAGGACGGTGTTGCGCAGGTCATATCCGTTCTCCACGGTCTCGGTCGCCAGGACAAACAGGTCGATGCTCTGTATGTCCTCCTGCGGGATGAAGGCCGGGTTTCCTTCAAAGGAGACAATCTGTCCTTCCTTCCTGGCGGCAACGATCCTTTCCACAGCCGCCTTTGCAGCCGCAGCGGTTGTCCCTCCGTCCTCTTTCGGTATTCCGGTGAGAGAGAAGCCGTCAAGGCCGTTGTCCTGCACGGTGGCTATGGCCCGGTCGATGGCGGCGTCGCGTGCCGCCTGGTCAAGGAGGGCCTGGGGGTCGGACGCGAAGTCTATCTGGTAGAGGACCTTAGTCCCGAGGCTCTTCATCCACTCCATGTCCTCGGCATCGAATGCCGAGAAGTTCTCCGCATTTGTCAGGGACACTATGTCCAGAGAGTCGGGAAGGCAGCGCATGTAGCCCTTCTCGCTGACGGCCCCTTCGGGGGAGTTCTCGAAACGGACATAGATGAGGGAGTGGTCGCGTGACTTGTATTCGCGTATTGCGGCCTTGTATTCCTCCCAGAGTGCCGGGTCCTGCTCCCACGGGAGGACCGTGTCTATGGTGATGGATTCGGTCTCGGTCCAGTCGGAGCACCCCGCGAGAAGGAGGGCGGCAAGGAGTGTAGGTATGAGTAATTTATATTTCATTGCTTTAGCGGTTTTTCTTGTTTAGTCGGAGAGGGAGTAAGGCTTGCAATCCCACCAGAGGCGAGTGGCCATGGTGTCGCCGTTTCCTTCCGAGGATTCGGAGTTCAGGGTGGATACGGCTTCGGAGAGGTTGGCGGCGTTGTTGCTGTACTCCTCGACCGGGTATGTCAGCCGGCGTGCTCGGCGGTCCAGGTCGACCTCGTCAGGGCCGAGGTTCTGGACTGCGGGCATGAGCTTCGGGTATCCTGTGCGGCGGTAGTCGCACCACGCCTCGGTCCCGAGCGGGAATATGGCGATCCACTTCTGGGTTATGATCTGTTCGAGGTTTGTCTCCCTGTCGCCGGATGCGTCCCAGGCTATCTTGCACTCGCTCATGCGGCGTGTCATGCTGCATGCCCCGAGAGGGTCGACGTAGAGTTCAGGGATACTCGTGTTGTCGGCAATGTATGCCTCGACGCCTGAAGCTCCGTGTTCCTCGAATGAGAGCCGGATCCCGTCCTCGTAGTATTTCCTGGCCTGGGCGTTGTCAGCGGCAAACCGCAGGTAGTATTCCGCGAGCAGGAAGCTGACCTCGGCCGCGTTCATCCAGAGGATCGGGGAGTCCGCCTCGACGGCCATGTTGGAATAGTTGCTGATGAACTCCGTCTTCCTGGTGACGGTGGCCCCGAGCCGTATCCCGGCATAGCCGCCGGCGGCGTTTGCAGTGAACATCGTCTGCAGCCTCGGGTCGGAGTACCCGTTCATGTAGCATAGGATGTCGGCCCCGGCCCGGTGGTCCTGCCAGTCGTTGTATATGAGCGCCATGCGGTTCTCGGTCGGGTGCATGTATGCGTTGTCGGCATTGGAGAGGATGAGCCCCCCGGCAATGGCCTCGGCGGCCTTGGCGGAGGCTGTCTCCGGGGCCCTGTAGCTGATTCGCATGGCCAGGCGCAGCTTCAGGGAGTTTGCGTACTTGACCCACTTGGAGATGTCGCCGTAGTAGACGCGGTCGTAGTTGCTCCACGCGGAGGCGTCGAGGTTGACGTTGTCGGAGAA
>JADILV010000051.1 GCA_017695115.1 Candidatus Cryptobacteroides avicola
GAGAAGAAAAAGGACAGGAACGGGTGGACATACCGCGCAATGGTATCACGCATGGACAAGGGTATAGGACGCATCCTCGATGCCCTGGAGGAATCCGGCCAGATGGACAATACGGTCATCCTGTTCATGAGCGACAACGGAGGTGTACCCGGGATGGAGCCTTACAGCACCAACAAACCGCTCAAAGGCACCAAATTCCAGGAATTCGAAGGCGGAGTCCGCGTATCAGGGGCCATGTACTGGAAAAAGGGGTTCATGCAGGGAGGCAGGAAAATTGATGAAGTGACATCGTTCGTGGATATCCTGCCTACGCTTGCAGACATCATCGGAGCGGAAGGTGCACCGAAGAATCCATACGATGGAACAAGCATCTATCCTCTTCTCAAAGGAGAGACCGAAACCATGGACAGGACCCTCTACCTCGGAGTCGGAGCCGCGGTCAGCCGCGACTGGAAGATGATTCTCGCCGGACGCAACCCCGGACTGGGCCTGGAAAAGGATTTCTTCGTGGATATGAGGGCAAATCCTTACGAGAAAGGCAACGATATGGAAGGGCACGAGAGCATCGCAGAAGAAATGAAACCGTTCATAATACAGTACGACACCATCACCCCGATCCAGAAGGAACTCCCTTACGGGTACGGCAAGAAAGGGTTCAAGGCCCCGAAGGAATGGAAAGTAACGAAACCTTAATCAAATGACCAACAATACATTATACACGGCAGCCGGAGTACTGGCTGCCGTCGCCGTAAGTTCTCCGGCATCAAAAGCCGCCACGCAGCAGGGCGGGAACAGGGACCGCAGGCCCAATTTCGTAATCATCATTACGGACCAGCAGCGGGCGGACCTCACCGCAAGAGAAGGATTCCCTCTCGATCTCACCCCGTTTGCCGACAGCATGGCCGCCCGCGGCGCATGGTTCGACCACGCCTATACGCCATGTCCTGCCAGCGGTCCCGCAAGGGTATCGCTCATCACAGGCCGTTATCCCAAAGCCACCGGTGCGGACTCCAACCACAATATCGAGGATGCCCGCTACATAGACGACCTTTTCGGTGTGGCACATAAAAACGGGTACAAAACCGCGCTGGTCGGCAAGAACCACACATATATGAAAAAAGGAGATGCGGATTTCTGGTGCCCGTACAATCATCTGGGACAGGAAGGGGCCAAAGATACCCTTTCTTCGGAAAACCTCGCTTTCGACAGATTTCTTGGCGGGACCGACTTCTATGCTTCTTTCGGACCGTCTCCGGGCACGGTGCGGCAGCAGATCCCTTACAGGATGGTATCCGACGCCCTGAAATGGGCGGAAGAGAACAGGGACGACCCGTTCGTGATGATGCTCTCGTTCCCTGAGCCGCACAACCCATATCAGGTATGCGAGCCGTATTTCTCCATGTTTGAAGGGAAGGTGCCTCCGGCAAGGACAGACTCCACGGCTCTGCCGGTCAAGGGTGAAAAGTTCGTGCAGCTGAATAGGATGATGAAGCTGGGACACAAAGGATATGACAAGAATCTCGAAAGGCTGCGGACCACATACATGGGCATGATCAGGATGCTGGACGACCAGATGAGACGTTTTGTCAGCGGAATGCAGGATCTCGGCCTGTACGACGACACCATGTTCGTCATCATCTCGGACCACGGTGATTATGCCGGAGAATACGGTCTGATGAAGAAAGGGGCAGGAGTGCCTGATGCCATCACGAGGGTTCCTATGGTATGGTTCGGCAACGGGGTGGAAGCCTCCGGCAGACGTGACGACCACGTGTGCCTTACCGACATCTTCCCTACTGCCTGCGAAGCAATGGGGGCGGAGATCCCTCTCGGAGTGCAGGGGCGCAGCCTGACAGAAATGCTCGGCGGGAGGGAATATCCCAAGGAGGAATTCAGGAGCGTGATGTCCGAAGCCGGATTCGGAGGGCAGTATTTCACCCGGGAAGACAGCGAAGACTACATAAAGGAAGGCGCGGTCGGAAAGAAAGGGCTTTTTTTCGACGAACTCAACACCTGGAGCCAGAGCGGTACCATAAGCATGGTAAGAATGGGTGAATGGAAACTCGTTTTCGACATGAAAGGAAACGGGGAACTGTACAACATGGACAAAGACCCTTCCGAAACGGACAACCTCTTCGGAAAGAGAAGATACAGCAGGATACAGGATACGCTCCTGCAGGAACTCCTCAAATGGGAAATCGCCACTGAAGACCCCATTCCTGTCCCGCGCAGGCGCTACTGGTTCAAACGGAATCCGCACAACTACATTTTTTGAGTATCTTTACGCCTGAAAACATCCCGGCTACATGATGAAAGACATATTCCGGACAGGCATTGCAGCCCTGTCCATCATATTATTGGCAGCGGGGGCCGTACAGACGGCTTCCGCTGGCATCAAATATGGAAATATCAGATTCCGGCAGTTCAGTGTATCTGACGGACTGCCTCACAATCAGGTCAACACGATAGCGCAGGACAATGACGGCTTCATCTGGATAGGGACGGCAAACGGGATATGCAGGTTCGACGGCTACTCTTTCCAGAGGCCCGTTTTCCAGAACGACACGGTTCCGATTTCCAATGCTTTCGTAGAAAACATCTTCAATGACCCCGTGCACGACAGGCTCTGGATCCAGACCGACAGGTGGTTCTGCTACTATGACCGGAAAACGGAAAGGCTGGACAGGGTAATCGTAAACGGGACACACCGGCAGGGCGTATCCTTCCTCTGCACTTCTGCAGGAGACCTGCTCATCGGGACATCGGGCGGGGTATTCAGATTCAATGCGGAAACGGACAGATTCGAGAATTTCATAGAAATACCAGGCAAGCGTGTAGGGAGGATTCTGGAGGACAGCGGCGGGACACTGTGGATAAAAGTCAATGCAGGACTGAAACGGTATGATGTGAAGAACGGGAGGTTCGTCCCATACCACACGGCTCTCGACGGTTTCAAGGGAGCGATAAACCAGGTAACCATGACGGAGAACGACAGGATCGTATTCACCGACAACAATGACTTCTACGTATATGACACCCGCAACGACCGTCTCACCCGGCTCCTGAAAGACACGGACACTGAAGGCTACCGCTGCGTCGAGACCGATGCCGACGGCAATATATGGATAGGCACCGAATTCGGGATCTTCATATACGACTCCTACAACAACCTCATCGCCCACTTCGAACAGACACCCGATGACCTGAGCGGGCTGAACGATTCTCCTGTATACTGCATATTCAGGGACTCAAGGGACAACATGTGGGTCGGGACATATTTCGGAGGAATAAACTATTTCATCCACGGGACCGACCAGATACGTACCTATCCATTCGGAAGCAGCGCCAACCATCTGAGCGGCAAAGCGGTAAGGCAGATTGCAAATGACGGGAAAGGAGGGCTGCTCATCGCTACGGAAGACGGCGGGCTGAACCATATCGACTCTTTGGGGAACATAACCAGGTCCGAAGTCATCCACAGGAAACTGGGACTGAAAAATGTCAAGAATGTCCATTCCGTACATTTCTGCAAAAACGGGGACCTGATAGTAGGGCTCTACACCAAAAACTTCATAAGATACTCCCCGTCAACAGGAAAAGTCACAGACTATTCGAAATTCGCCAAACGGAACATCTCCGCATTCTGCATATATGAAAACGGCAAGGGCATCTACTACGGCGGCCCTGAAGGAATCTATTTCGTCCCTGACGGGGAAAAGCCAGAAATAAAGAAAATATCAGACACCCGGACCTACTGCATGCTGGAAAAGAATGACAGCATAGTCTGGATAGGCAGCCGGCACAACGGCATATTCGAGCTCAACACCATCCGCAACACGGTCAGCCATCCTGACCGGCTCTCCGAAATAAGGCCGTGGGTATCCTACATGTACAAGGATTCCGGGCAAAGGGTCTGGATCAGTACCGATGACGGTCTGTTCGTCACGGATCCCGAAGGCAAGGAGACCGTCATGGAATTCCGGAAGGACAAGCTGATGGCCAACTCCATAAAAGGAGTGGTCGAAGACGATTTCGGATATATCTGGGCAGGAACGGACAACGGGCTCTGCCGCATCAATCCGGAAGATTCGTCCGTAATGAGGATCACGGACGAGGACGGACTGCCGATAAAGCAGTTCAATTTCTCGTCCGCATGCAGGAAACCTGACGGAGAACTGTATTTCGGCACGATCAACGGCATGATATCGTTCTATCCGGACCAGATAGAAGTACCGGATCCGGATTTCAAGATAAAGCTTACGAACATATATACCAATGAAGGGAGCAGCAGCCTGCCGGAGCGGCACGCAGGCAAGAGACCGGGCATAACACTTACCCACGCCCAGGCCCGCTCCGTGCGTATAGAATACTCCGGCCTGAACTTCCGCTATATGGACAAGACATTGTACGCCATGAAAATGGAAGGGATCGACAAACACTGGCAGATTGTCGGCGACCAGCATCAGGTGAGATTCTCGAACCTTCCGGCGGGAAATTATGTCCTGAAGATCAAGGCCAGCTATGACGGACACACCTGGGACGAAGACGGCCGGCTGAGCCTTCCGGTCCATGTAAAGGCTCCGTGGTGGGCATCCGTTCCGGCATTCGCGGTATATTTCATCATTGCAGCATTCGTACTGGTCTACACAATAAAATTCTCACGGGCAAGGATGATGCTGGGCATGCAGCTGAAAGCCGAACAGGAAAAGAGGCTGAACATAGAGAAGATGAACCGGCAGAAACTGGATTTCTTCGCATACGTTTCCCATGACCTGAAGACCCCTCTGACCCTCATACTGTCGCCACTGCAGAGGCTCATATCCAAGAAGCAGATCACCAACGATGACAAGAAGATGCTCGAAGTGGTGTACACCAACGCCAGCAGGATGAATTACCTCATTGACGAGCTTCTGACATTCAGCAAGATAGAAATGAACCAGCTGGACATTCTGGTCAGAAAAGGAAACATCATGGCTTTCCTGCAGAGCATATCCAACCTTTTCAAGTTCACTGCCGAGGACAGCGGAATAGAATTCGTGACGGATCTGGAAAAGACGGACCGCGAAGTATGGTTCTCCCCGTCCAAACTGAGCAGGATCATGTACAACCTGCTTTCCAATGCATTCAAATACTCCTCGTCCGGAGACTATGTACGGCTGAGCGCCAGACTGGTGGAAGACGGGGGCGGCACCATAGCCGAAATTTCCGTAAAGGACAGCGGGAGAGGCATACCGGCCGATAAGGTATCAAGGATATTCGACAACTATTTCCAGGTCAAGCCGAGCGACAGCAGGAAAGGGTTCGGACTGGGACTTTCCCTTACCCGTTCGCTTGTACGGATGCACAAAGGCGACATAAAAGTAGTCAGTGAAGAAGGGAAAGGCTCCGAATTCATCGTCACACTGAATGTCTCGGAAAACGCCTATACCCCGCAACAGCGCTCGATGGAAAGCATCTCGGCCGATGACATAACCAAATACCAGCAGCGGGTCAAGGACACTCTGGAGATGAACCCGGACAACAGGTCGGCAGAAGACGGGAAAGATTCATCCAGGGCGTCAATCCTTATAGTGGAGGACAACCGTGAAATGAACGGGTACATTGCGGACATTTTCCGGGAACAGTATGATGTCCTGCAGGCATACAACGGCAAGGAAGCGTGTGACATTATAGAAAACAAGCTGCTTCCGGACATGATAATAAGCGATGTCATGATGCCGGAAATGGACGGGATAGAACTGCTGGAAAGAGTCAAGGAGGACATCTCCACCTGTCATATACCTGTCATCCTGCTGACGGCCAAGACCGACGATTCCGCACAGACAGAAGGATATATGGCAGGAGCCGACGCCTACATCGCCAAACCGTTCAACGCACGCAATCTCGAGCTCCTCGTGCAGAACATACAGAAAGGCAGGGAAAGGAACATCGAACGTTTCAGGCATGCCGAGGAACTCAACGTGAACAAGATCGTGAACAACCCGAAGGACGAACGTCTCATGAATGATCTGGTGGATCTGATCCTCGAGAATCTGGGCAACGAGAATTTCAGCGTGACGGACATCACGGAAGCCCTGCGCATCAGCAGAAGCCGCCTGCACATCAAGGTAAAGGCTCTTACCGGCATCCCTATTACACAGTTCATCAGGACAATCAGGATAAGAGAGGCGAAAAAGCTACTGCTCGACGGGATGAATGTAGCCGAGACTTCGTACGCAGTAGGATACTCGGATCCGAATTATTTCACAAAGACCTTCCGCGCCGAAACCGGCATGACCCCTACCGAATTCGTGAAAAGCAGAAGGCCGTAAAAATCTTTTGTATGTCAAAATCTGTCCGGACCGGCATCATGGCCGGCATAATATCCCTGATTCTCTGCTCCGCAGGCACCGCCTTTGCCGCCGGGACAATACAATACGGAAACGTCAGGTTCAAGCACCTGGACGGTTCTGACGGGCTGCCGCACAATACGGTATATTCCATAACCCAGGACGACTACGGCTTCATGTGGTTCGCCACCGCCGGCGGGCTGTGCCGGTATGACGGATACGATGTCACGGTATTCCTGCACAAAGAAGGTGACGGCTCCTCGCTCAGGCATGATTTCGTAAGGAACCTGTATAACGACCCGTACAGGCAGTCCATCTGGATTTCCACGGAAACAGGCGTATGCAGGTACGACTACGGTGAAGACATATTCTGCAGTTACGACATAGAGGGGAACAGGAGCGACAACGTGCGGTTTCTCGTTACCGGGAAGGAGCATGGCCTGCTGGCAGTCTGCAGTAACGGCATATTCAGATACGATGCCGGAAAAGATGTCTTCGAGCCGTTCATCCGACGTCCCGGACATGTTTTCTACACTGCGGCCGAGGACAGTTCGTCCATGCTGTGGATAACCACAAACAAAGGACTGCTGTGCTACGACCTGCTCAGGTCCGCCTATACGGATATCCCGGACACTCTGTCGGACCTGGGGAAAATCTGGATTGAAGCGGATATGGTCTGCGGCACTGACCTGATTCTGTGCAACGACAACGACTACTATGTCTACAACACTGCATCGGACCGGCTGACAGACCTGTCTTCAGACCTGAAAATGAGGATATTCCGCTGTGCACAGACCGACAGTTCCGGCAATATATGGATAGGGACAGAATACGGGATCTACGTATATGACAGTTCCTGGGAACTTCTTGCCCATTACCAGCAGTCGGCCGAAGACCTGAGCGGACTGGATGATTCTCCTGTCTACAGCATATTCAGGGATACTGACGGCAACATGTGGGCAGGTACATACTTCGGAGGAGTGAACTATTTCGTATCCGGATCGGACCAGTTCAAGATATGGCCATACGGGAGCAGCCGCAACAGGCTCAGCGGAAAGGCTGTACGCCAGATAGAAAACGCTCCCGACGGAGGGCTGTATGTGGCTACGGAGGACGGAGGCCTCAACCATATCGACACCGGAGGGAGAATCACAAGGTCAGGAAAGATACACGGCATAATGGGAATCGATGCCAAGAATGTCCACTCCCTGCTGGCTGACGAGGACGGAAGCCTGTGGATAGGGCTTTTCCTCAAAGGTGTACTCCACTATATGCCGGACAAGGGCAGGACTGCCGACTACAGCGTCTTTACAGATGAGGTATCATCCGGGTTCGACATTTCCAGAGATTCCGAAGGGAATATCTGGTACGCAGGACCTTCCGGTCTGTTCAGGATAGACAGGAAAAAGATGGACAGGGCACCTGAAAGGATATTGTCCCAAAGGCTTCTCGACATAGCTGTGTCCGATGACTCCACGCTCTGGGTAGGCGCGAGAAAAGGAGGGATATACACGGTGGACACGCGCACTTGCAGGGTGGAAAGACTTCCGTCTTTTTCCGATGACAGGCTGCATGTAACTGACATATTCCGTGATTCCAGAGGAATGATGTGGGTCGCGACGGACCATGACGGGCTGTATGAAACCGACAGGACAGGGAAAACCATCAATTTCTACGGGAAGGAACAGATCGGCTCCGGATCCGTCAAAAGCATAATAGAAGACCGGAACGGGAATTTCTGGGCCGGGACAGGAAACGGACTTGCCTTCATAAGCGGCAAGGACCGTACATGCACGAGGTACACTTCATCCGACGGTCTTCCCGCAGACCAGTTCAACTACACTGCCGCATGCATCCGTCCTGACGGGGAACTGTGTTTCGGGACAATCAACGGCATGGTGTCCTTCTACCCCGACAAAGTAAGGCAGGAGAGGCCTTCGTTCAAGGTAACGGTGACAGGGATATCTTCCGGGGGAGAATACATATCCCCTGACGCCACCAGGGAGCCTTCAGCCGGTTCTGTCCCGGCTCTTGACGGGATTACACTCACCCACAGGCAGTCCAGGTCATTCCAGATAGACTATTCCGGACTCAACTACAGATACAGCAACGACACGAGGTACGCGACCATGCTTGAAGGGGTCGACAAAGACTGGCAGGATATAGGCAACCAGCATCAGGTACGTCTTACAGGATTGAGGGCCGGGAACTACGTATTCAAGGTCAAGGCCGGAAATGACGGAGTGAACTGGGACGAGGCCAACAGGATAGAATTCGGCATAAGGATACTGCCCCCGTGGTATGCTTCCCCTGCGGCTTTCCTCATATATGCTGCGGCCGTCATGTTCATCCTGTGGTCGGTATACAGATGGTACCGCATGAGACTCAGACTGAAGATGAAGCTTGAGGCGGAACATGAGAGGCGTCTGAATACCGAAAAGATGAACCGTGCAAAGACCGATTTCTTCACATACGTCTCGCACGACCTCAAGACCCCTCTGACACTCATACTCTCCCCTCTGCAGCATATCCTCGAAAATTCCGAGCTGAACGAGGAAGACAGGAACATGCTGTCCGTAGTGTACAAGAATGCGGACAGGATGAACTATCTGGTCAAGGAACTTCTGACTTTCAGCAAGATAGAAATGAAACAGAAGAAGATTCTGGTCAGAAAAGGCGACATAATGGGATTTCTGGACGAGACATCCGGAATATTCGGCATGGTAGCCAGAGAGCGGGATATAGATTTTGTCGTCAATCTTGAAAGAGGAGGAGAAAAAGTATGGTTCTCCCCGTCCAGTCTTGAAAGAATACTGTTCAACCTGCTGTCCAATGCCTTCAAGTACACTGACGCCGGAGGATGCGTCACACTGGAGGCACATCTCGACAGCGGAAGCGGGGGCACGACTGCAGTCATTTCAGTAAAAGACACGGGCAGAGGAATCCCGCAGGACTCCCTCAGGAAAATATTCGACAGCTACTATCAGGTGGAAAGGAAAGACCACAGGGAAGGGTTCGGTCTGGGACTTGCCCTGACACGCTCGCTGATAAAGATGCACAAGGGAGACATCAAGGTAAGCAGCGAAGTGGGGAAAGGGACGGAATTCACTGTCACCCTCAACGTTTCCGAAAATGCCTTCAGTGAAGAAGAGCGTTCATCGGAAAGCATAACTTCCGATGAAATAAAGAAATACAACCGGAGAATCCAGGATACTCTCGAGCTTGTCCCGGACAGGCTGCACAATACGGGACAGAACGGAAAGACCGATACGCTGCTCGTAGTCGAGGACAGCGAGGAAATGAACGGGTACATCGCCGGCATATTCAGCAAAAAGTACAGGGTATTGAGGGCGTATAACGGAGAAGAAGCACTGGAGATCCTTTCCGGAAACATTCCTGACATCATAATATCCGATGTCATGATGCCTAAGATGGACGGGCTCAAAATGTTGGACAGAATCAGAAACGATGTATCCACATGCCATATACCTGTCGTGCTGCTGACAGCGAAGACGGACGAGACAGACCACACCGAAGGCTACCTCAAGGGAGCCGATGCCTATATCAACAAGCCGTTCAGCGCCAGGAACCTCGAACTTCTGGTAAACAACATCATCGCCGGCAGACAGCGCAACATAGAGCATTTCAAGAAAACGGGAGAAGTGGACGTAAAGCAGATCACCAGCAACCCGAGGGACGAAGCGTTCATGGAAAAACTCGTAAAGCTGATCATGGACAATATCCGGGAGGAGAAATTCGGCGTTACCGAAATCACTGCCCAGATGAACGTGAGCCGCAGTCTGCTTCACATGAAGCTGAAGGCGCTTGCAGGATGTTCCATCACGCAGTTTATCAGGAACATAAAAATGAAAGAGGCCAGGACATGCCTGGCCAATGGAATGAACGTATCGGAAGCCGCCTATGCTGTAGGCATGACCGATCCGAACTATTTTACGAAATGTTTCAAGGCAGAGTTCAATATCACGCCTACGGAATATCTCAAATCCATCCGCAAATGAACCCTGCCTGCGGTTACTGCCATTCTTCGAAACGAAGGTCCGCCTCTGGGTCCTGCCTGCGGACAAGTTCTTCTTCGACCTTGTATTTCACCCCGTCCTTTTCGTATGTATAGGAAAGGGTGAACCTGGGCTGCGGTCCGGCAAGTTCAAGCCCCTCAGCCTCCGGTTCAAGAACAGCGGATGCGTCAGTGATGGCTATGGAACCTCCGGCCTCTATGGTGACGCTCATGTCATCGTTTACGGTAAGGTCTACAGCCTCTCCTGCATCCGCCGCACTGCCGAAACCAGGGCGTCTGACCGTATTCCTGGACAAGGAGAAAAATGAAACTGTAGGACATCTGCTCAGGTCCTTGTTGCCGAATGACGATACCTCTCCGGTAGAAAGGTCTGTCTCCGTCCCCTTTATGTAATAAGTCCCGTGCCACCTGCTGACGAACTTCACCGCCACTATACTGTAATCTTTCAGGGCGCCGTTCACGTCTGTGGCTATTTCGTCCTGGCTGTGACCCGTAAGTCTGAACGGGATGGCATAGTGCAGCCCGAGGGCGTCATTGTCATCATACAGCCCGTCGGAAAAAGTCACGCGGACATCACAGATGGCAAGGTTGGTATTGCTGACCGTCATACGGTCCGGATCCACAAGATGGTAGTATTCTTCCGGCATCAGGGTAAGTCCCGTCCCTTCAAGCAGAGAAGGGTCGATCTCGAAAGTGGCCCAGTCTCCGGGGTCGACCTCCCTCTTGCCACCGATGGCCACTCCGACCTTTATGGACATGTCCGTATCGGCCACAAGTGTCCTCAGAGGCTTCTGGGAAGCGAAATAGGCCCTTGTAACATCATAATCCTTATCGAATGATTCATAACATGAAGTCGCGGCAAGTGCGACAAGCGCAATCGGTATAATATTCAATCTTTTCATATCTCTCTATGTCGTATTCGGTATTTTACCATCCTGTATTGTTCACGAGATTCGGATTCTTGCTGATCTCGGCATAAGGAAGAGGTGCATAGTAGTCCCTCACCGTATATTTCCTCGGCTCCACGACCTTTTCCCTGTATGAGAACGTATTGTCTTCATTTCTGGTTATCTCCACACCGCAGACATCCTCGTCAAGAGGCAGCAGCCAGCGTCTCATGTCGAAATACCTGTGGTTCTCGAAAGCGAACTCCAGACGCCTTTCATTCTGTATCAGGGCACGGAAAGTGTCTTTCCCTCCGGCACATTCGTCCAGCCAGGCATCCGACATTATGCCTCCGGCAAGACTGCGGATGGATTTAATGATGTCGTATGCCGAAACGGAACTGCCCTCTCCGACAGCTTTCGGTCCGTATGCTTCATTGGAAGCCTCGGCATAATTCAAAAGCACTTCCGATTTCCGTAGCAGAGGATTGTAATGCGCGGAACCGGCTGAAGCGACCGGGTTGAGCATGCCGGAAACCGTGGATACGAACTTGGCAAGGTAGTATCCTGTCGTGGTGGCATTCTCGTTGTAGCCGTGCGAATCCCTTCCTCCTTCGGACATGTCGAGGGCCGTGCCGGAGTTGCCGAAAACGCTGCCCTGGCTGTATATGACACGGGAAAAACGGTCATCCATTACAGAATACAGTCGGCTCATGTCAAACGCAGGCCCGGAAATGTCCACTCCGGAACGCGGGTCGGTGACAGGGAACCCGTTCTTTGCACAGAAAGCCTTCACGAGATTGTGCGACGGCACTGTCATGGACTTGCCGAAATAGTACGGCGGGAAATGGTTCGCCTCCAGAAGGTTGTTGTTGAAATAGCGTCTGAATGCGAAATCGGAACTCTCGGACTGGGCGTCAGCGATGTCCGACGGCAGCAACGGCACGTATGTACCGAAGCCTTCCATCGTCAGTATGCGGGCAATCTGTTTTGCGACAAGCTCCCATTTCTTCTGATAGATGCCGGGGTTGACCACTTCGTATGTTCCCATCCCCGTAATCTTTACGATGTCATCATCCTGCATTGCAGGGCTGGCGCTGTAAAGAAGTACCCGGCTTTTCAGAACGGCAGCAGCCCCGCTTGTGGCACGCCCGATCTGGGTATCCCCGAAATTCTGGTCGCTCCCGCTATAGGAAGCCGGAAGAAGTTCCATGGCAAGATCCAGGTCATTGCAGATGAAATCCACTGTTGCCTGATAGGAAGGGCGTATGAACATGCCGTTTTCGGAAGCTTCTTCGTATGAAATGTAATGGTCGGCTACAGGAACTCCGAGGGCCTTGCCGTCAGCGGATTTGCCTCCGTACATCCTCAGCAGTTCAAAATGCCACCATGCCCTGAGAAAATACGCCTCTCCGCGAAGCCTGTCCTTGATCTGTGCGTCCTTGTCAGGGTCCTCCCTGTTGTAGAGCACATTGTCGGACAACCCGTTCTCAAGAAACGAATTCACGTACTCCAGCATGTTGTAGCATGTAGACCAGTTCCCTATCGGGTTGTTGAACGAAGTCATGGCCCCTTGTCCGAGCTTGTAGACAGATGCACTGTGCTGAGTGCATACCGCATTGTCTGTCGCCGCATCGAGAAAATTCTCGGCATAGCAGTCAGGACGGTTGCTGATACCGTTATAGGCCTTGTGCAGCACTCCCATCGCGAGTTCCGGAACCCTCCAGACATCCTCATCGCCGATCTGCCAGGTCACCTTGGTGTCAAGTGCCTTCTCGCAGCCGCTCACAAGCAGGATTCCGGCCAAAATAATATATAGTCTGTTCATATCTTCTGTATTGTTATAATGTAAACGTCACGCCGCATGTGAATGTCCTGGTAACCGGATAGTTGGTAAGTCCGGCATCAAGAAGTTCAGGATCGAGTTCCGGCACCGATGAAAGTACGAAGAGGTTCGCTCCGCGTACAAACACCTTGATATCTTTCAGAAGGCGGTTTCTGAAACTGTCGAAAGTATAGCTCAGTTCGATGTTCTTCAGTCTGAACCAATCGGTCTTTTTCAGCCAGAATGTGGAGTTCTGCCAGTTGTTTGCATCATCCGTAGTGGTAAGCCGCGGATAGCTTCCGTCGGGATTGTTCACAGGATGCCAGCGGTCCAGGGCAAGTACGGAATATGCGTTCTCGCCGTAGTTCCAGTAATAGGAGTTGCTTGCCCATTTGTACACCCCGAGTTCGGCGTATCCGAGGATATAAAGTCCCCAGCCTTTGTACCTGAGATTGATGTCTATCCCTAATGTCGTGCGCGGGAAAGTGTTGCCCAGCACTTTGACGTCCCGGCCGTCAATAGCGCCGTCGCCGTTAAGGTCACTGTAGGCGATATCCCCTTCCTGATAGTGGCCGAACGACTGCTGCGGATGCCCGTCAATGGCCACATCCTTGCCGAACAGGCCTTCTGCCACATATCCGAACATGGCATCCGTGCTGTTTCCCACGGTGTAGCGGTAAGTCTCGCCGTGAAGCACCTGGTCCCATTCCAGAACCTTGTTCTTGCTCCAGAGGACATTGGCTCCTACAGAGTATGAGAAATCACCTTTGGTGTCAGACCATTTCACAGCGGCATCTATACCCTGGTTGAATACCGACCCCATGTTCTTGTAGGTCACGAAATCCCCTGTATAGTCACCGTGGGCGGCATCGTTCAGGCCGATGATGTCATAGTGCATTTCCCGGAACCAGTCCGCTTCTACCGACAGGCGGCTGCCGAAAAAGAGTCCTTCTACACCGAGGTTCATTTCAAGTGATTTCTCCCATTTCAGGTCCGGACTGGCGTTCCGGATGAAGTTCGTAAGGAAAGCCGTGGCACCGTTTGCCGTAGTACCGAACTTGAAGCTGCCGCTCTGCTCCCAGGCCCTCTCATAGAGCAGGTGCGATGTAGCGCTGTCAAATCCCAGAAGGCCTCCGCTCAACTTGAGTTTCAGGAAGTTTACGTTGCGGCTGCCTTTGAGGAAACTTTCATTGCTTATGATCCATGCGGCACCGGCTGCTCCTGACATGAAGAACCTGTTGCCTTTCTGGAAACGGTTGCTGCCCATCAGGGCGGCATCGGCTTCCACGACATATCTGTTGTCGTATGACCAGTTGATGTTCAGGGAGGTATTGCTGTTGATTATATCCTGTGTCACGCCCTGGTTCGTGGTCTTGCTGTAGAGATAGACCAGATCTGCGGACAGCCTGTGCTTGCCGAACGTATTGAGATACTTGGCGTATGCATTCCAGCCGAGGGTCTGCTGGAGGGTGGTGCTGTTTCTGGACTGGTCCGTAGCCACGTTTATCTGCTGCACCTGCTTGTACTCGGTAACGGTTGAACCGGATGCGTCAACATACGTTCCCGGAGCGTATGCAGGATATTTCTTGCTGAGGGACAGCTGCAGGAAATCATAGTTGTCAAAAGAGAGATAGGCTCCTGCGGAGAGTCCTTTCACCCATCTGTCGAGGTCAAGCCTGGCACCGAAATCCGTCTGGGCCCTCGTGTACCGCTCCTCGGTGTACCCGCCGTATCTCTGTTCGGCATAGACGTTTGTCGGCCGCAGGACGCTGGCTCCGAACAGAGGGATATCATCCGACTGGGTCAGTCCTGTACTTTCCGGAGAAAGAATGAGCGGATACTCGTTAGGTCTGTATGTAGATGCTGCAGTAAAGAGCTGCGCACATGTCATCTGTGCCCATTTACGCATTTCCATGCGTCCTGAAATACCTGCCGTCACACTCAGGAAGTCGGTGATGCTGAAGTCGAGGTTTCCCCTGAGGGTAAGCCGGTTGAGACTTGTATTGTACGCAGCGTCCTCATATCCTCCGCTGCCGACATAACCGGCCACAAGGGCGTACCTGACATTGTTGCTTCCTCCGTCCATGTCGAAAGTCACCTTCCTGTAGGTAGAGTTCCGTTTCATGAACTCTTTCTGCCAGTCGATATCGGGATAGAGCGGGTCGAAAGCCCCCGTAGAATTCCTGTAGCCTTCTACCTGCTCCTGAGTATAGTACGGAGCAAGACCGTCATTCAAGCAGGCCTCGTTGTACAGGTTGGCATATTCATACGAATTCACCCATTCAGGCATGCGCGTCATGGATGTGATACCCATTTCGGCATTTATATGGTATGTCCGTTCTGTATTCGTCTCGCCTTTCTTCGTTGTCACGACTACTACACCGTTGGCGGCCCTTGCGCCGTACAGGATCTTCGCCGTAGCGTCTTTGAGGACCTCGATGGTCTCGATTTCCTCGGGGATGAGGTCGGCCAAAGGCCTTTCCACCCCGTCGATGATGACAAGCGCGGTGTTGGCGCTCATTCCGTGCTGTCCGCGGATGTAGAGATCCGGGACATTGTTTCCGAGACCGTGCACGATAGAGCGCACCTGCAGGCCGGCTATCTTTCCCTGCAGCATGTTTGTGAGAGTCAGGTCAGGATAGCTGTCAAACTCTCCATGTCCAAGCCCGGCTGTCGCTCCCACTCCGGTATCCTGCGCATCGGCCGGATACCAGGAGAGCATTGAAGCGGCAATGGCTGACAATATTATGATAACTGTATTTCTCATAAGTCCTGAAGTTGTTTAAGTATTACCATCCCGGGTTCTGCTTGAGATTGTCCAGGGCCGCCACTTCCTCCATAGGCAGCGGATACCAGTAGTTCCTCGTGCTGAATACCCTCTCTACCGTAGTCACGTCCGCGTATTCGAATCTGAACTGCGGGATTCTGATCTTGCAGGCGTCGGCCCCGGTAAGATTTCCGGGATATTCGTTGCCGTTCCCGTCAAGAGGATAGGCAAGGACGCGTTTCATAGGATGTTCGTCCTTGAAAAGATCCACTGCTATCATCCATCTCCTGATGTCATACCATCTGTGGCCTTCGAACATCAGCTCCACGGCCCTTTCCCTGCGGTAGGCCTCGCGGAAGTCGACTCCGGACGGAAGATCTCCGATCCCTGCCCTGTTACGGATGATATTCAGCGCCTGCCTTGCCGACATCGAGCATCCTTCCACTATGGCATCAGGGTCTCCGGTAGCTTCGTAGGAAGCCTCGGCAAAGTCCAGATATACCTGGGACACACGTATATACACTGTAGTCAGACGGTACATGTTGAAACCTGACGCACCGAACAGAGGAGTACTTGCCTCCGGCCAGATGAACTTCTTGCACATGTAGCCGGTATGCTGGGAGGCATTGGTAAACTGGTTCGTAGTGATGAAATTGGTCGAATAGCCTCCGACATAGGTGGTAAGATAATACTGCGCACCGTTCAGGTCGGTTCCCCAGGCCTCGCCCGGCACTATGATATTGTTTGCAAGGCGCGGATCCCTGTCTGAATAAGGATCGGTATATTTCACCGCATCATATCCTGACCTCGGATCATCGATAGGATAATAGAATCCGTCTTCCCCTTTCCTTTCGAACATGTCCACCATATTCTGCGACGGCGCATTGTATGGAGTACCTTCCGCACCTGTCTTGTCATCGTAAGGCTGGGTCAGCCACTGCGCCCTTACGAATGCACTCCAGTTGCCAGGATGGGTACGGTTGAACCACAGATATTCCGGCTGGGCGAACTGGTTGTTGTTCGGCATGAGATAGATGCTCCTGTACTCGTCATGATCCATAAGACGGTACCATGAACTTGCATCTATGGCATCCAGGCACTTCTGGGCCGTACGGGCCGCTTCGGCCGCCATCTCCTTTCCGTAGCCGTTGTCGACAGTGGCATCCAGACCGTTCTGCATAAGAGGGCTGGCCGCGTAAAGCTGTGTCATGGCCTTAAGCGCAAGGGCGGATACCTTGTCAGGTCGTCCGAACTCCTCGTCCGGCCAGAGGTCAGGAAGCATTGCGATGGCGTTGTCCAGATCGCCCTGCATCCATTCGTTAGACTCCTGGTATGTCATCCGGGGCACATCGAAATCATCGGTAGCGGCCCATGCCTTGTCGAATTTCGGCATGCCGCCGTACCTTTTGATAAGTTCGAAATAGAAATACGCACGCAGGAAATAGGCCTGGCCGAGCAGTTTGTTCCTCTGGTCTTCAGTCATGGAAGGCACCCGGTCTATGCCTCCTATCACCTTGTTGACTATCCTGAGTCCCCTGTAGGCCCTGGCTATGGCCGTCCTTCCGCGGCTGTCTATCTCGAACTGCCCTTCTCCGCACCCGAGCCAGTTCCCTGCATTCACGAACTTGGCGGCATCGCTGTTACGGACGCAGACATATTCATCGGAAAGGTTTCCGACATTGCTGTACAGGTTTCCGTAGCTGTTAATGGCATACATGTAGATCAGTATGTCAGACTCGGTGTTGTTGTTGGCCGATGTCTGGAATATCTTGTCAAGGAAGCCTCTCAGGCTGCTGTAATCCTTGTAGATATCGTCTTCCGTCAGTCCCATGTCGGGAGAACGGTCCAGATATTTCTCGCAGCCGCACAGCAGCAGACTTGCCAAAAGTATTGAAATAAATCTGTATCTTTTCATATTGCAATGTTTTACAGGCCGATTCTGAATCCGATATTATACCTTCTGACCATCGGGTATATATTCTGTCCGCCGTGTTCAGGATCCCTGCGCGGATCGCAGGCAGAGAAAGTCAGCAGGTTGTTGCCGTTGATGTACACCTGGAGTCTGGTAAGCCTGAGCCTGTCAAGTATCCTCTGCGGGAAAGAATAGTTGAACTCGAGGTTCTTCAGTCTCAGATATGAATGGTTCGAGTATGAATATGTACTCGCGACCGAGTTATAGGCATTGTTGACATGGATGGAAGGCCTCACCGCCCCTTCGGTATGGGTGCCCGTCTTCCATGTATCGAGCGTATTCGGCTGTGTCTTGATGTTCCCGCCCGGAAAATCCCAGAGATATGCCGCTATGGCCTCCTTGTAGACGCCCAGCGCACTGTAGAGCAGCATGCTGAATCCGAATCCTTTGTACGAGCCGCCGAGAGTAAGTCCCATCGTGGTCATAGGGTAGTTCAGATTCTTCACGGGAGCCATGTCGTTGCTGTTGATTACACCGTCGGCGTTATAATCCACATAGTACAGGTCACCCGGGACAAGAGTGTTGTGCTGTCCTCCGGCGATAGCCGACTGGGCTGAATTGAAGATGTCGTCGAGGGACTCGAAGTTTCCTGTCGCCAGATATTTGTTGACGAATCCTATGGATTTGCCCTCGGACTTGAGATAGTCGCTCAGGTTCTTGGGGTCATCGAAGAAGACTATGCGGTTTTCGCTGGTAGCGAAGTTGTATTTTACATAATAGTAGAACTTGCCGATATGGTCATTCCAGCTCATGTCCAGTTCCAGACCGTGGTTCTTGGTCTTTCCGAGATTGACCTGAGGGAACGATATTCCGCTGCCGGCCCATGACGGGATGGTGTTGCGGGTCATCAGGATGCCGTCCCTGCGCTCATCGAACAGGTCTAGAGTGACATTGAGCTTGTCCCACAGCCCTATCTCGATTCCGAGGTTCTGCTTGATTGAAGTCTCCCAAGTAGCATTGGGGTCCGCCAGCTTGCCTTCGGCATATACCGGACCGTAGGAAGTGGTGTTCCATTTGCCGAACTCGGCGTTTCCGGCCTGGTTGTAGACCTGGATATAGTTGAATCTGGTGGCACCTTTGTCATTTCCGACCATACCGTAGGAATATCTCACTTTCAGGTTGTTGAGTTTCCCCTTGGTCCACTTCTTCATCCACGGTTCTTCGCTGATCCTCCATCCTATGGAAGCTGAAGGGAAGAAGCCGAAACGTTTGCCCGGAGCGAATTTCTCGGATCCTGTATAGGCCCCGTTGAATTCGGCCAGATAACGTCCCTTGTAGTTGTAGGTGACACGTCCCACCCAGTCTTCTTCGTAGGCAGGGAAATCCATTATGGCTCCGCCGCTGGACTCGTTCATCTTCCTGTTGAATAGCAGGAGTCCGGTAACATCATGGTCCCCGAACTTTCTGGCATAATTGACCGAGAGTTCATAGTACAGTTTCCTTGTATAGGACTTGAAGTTGTCATACCCGCCTCCTACCGGAAGGTCCCCTGGAGCGTCCTGGCTCGGATACCTCCGTTCGGTATAATTGTAGGATATGGTCCCGTCCGGATTCTGTATCGGATTGGTATAGTCGTAGACACGGTTGATCCTCACTGTAGTCCGCTGTGCGGTCAGATCATCGTTGCCGAGGATTTTTCCTGTGATGATATTTGTCTGCCATGAAGACGCCGTGGTATATGACAAGGCCCCCTGGACAGACAGGCCTTCGGTAATGAAGTCGAGTTTCTGGTCCAGTTTGATGTCATAGAAGCCCTGGTAGCTCTTGACATTGCGGCTTCCGCCCACTTCCATGAGGTAGGCAACATTCTGGTCAGAGCTCTGGCCGTCGCCCCATGTCCCGTCACTGTACTTGATAGGGAACTCGTTGGACGGGGCAGTCAGGAACACTCCGAAGAAATACTGGTCCGGGGAAGCGTCTCCGGGACGGTATGCCGGCTGGTTCTGGTAGCCGAGCTTTCCTGCCACGTTGAACGAGAGCTTGGTATATTTTGTAATCTGGAAATCGAAATTGCTCCTCCAGTTGTACCTGCGGTAGCTGAATGAAGGGTCGAACTCCGGCTGCCTGTGTGTCTTGTATATGTCACCGTCATGCATGTAGCCCAATGAAACGAAATATTTCATCCATTTGGCTCCGCCCCTGACATTGAGGTTGTAGTTCTGCTCATAGCCGACCTTGCGCACAAGGTTGTCCCACCAGTCGACATCCGGGAAGACATCGTTGTATGGTCCGTAGTTACCTGTCGCAAACGCATTTTCCCATGCTGCAATAGTGGATTCCGGGACAAGGTTGCCCCAGTTGGCGTCATTTGCCTGGGCCACGTTGTACTGTTTCATGGATGTCACATAGTCGGAATAGTCCGGAGAACCGGACGGCTGCTTGAATCCGAAGTTGGAAGTAAACGAGATTTCAGGTCTCTTGTCCGTACCGCGTTTGGTAGTAAGGAGAATGACGCCGTTGGCCCCTTTTACTCCGTAGACAGCCGTAGCTGAAGCGTCCTTCAGTACGGATATGGATTCAATCTCATTGACATCCACATCGTTGAAATCCCTCTCGATGCCGTCCACGAGGACCAGAGGCGACGCGTCTCCCCACGTGGATTTGCCTCGGATGAAAATATCCGCGGCGGCAGCTCCAGGTTTGGATGTGGAGTTGATGGACACGACTCCCGGCATCTGTCCCTGAAGGGCTTCCGATATGGTATTGACATTGGCCACTTTCAGAAGGTCATCCCCTTTTGTGGCAGTAATGGAGCCGACGCTCGAGGCTTTCTTCTGGATACCGTATCCGACAACGATCACTTCATCCAGAAGTTCCGTATCCTGTGAGACAGCTATCCTGCCGAGGTCGGTCCTGCCGTTTACCTGCACCTGTGTATCCTTGTATCCCATGGTAGAGATTACAAGGACGGCGTCATCAGCCGTATTGATGACAAAATTTCCGTCCAGATCCGTAATGCTGCCGGCAAGGGAGCCCTGTATCAGCACTCCGACTCCTACCAGAGGTTCTCCGGTAGCGGCATCGACGACCTGGCCTTTCCTTTCAGTATCCTGCGCCCGGGCCGCCGTAGTGCACAAGAACAGGGCACACGACAGGACAGCGCAGAGTATCTGCTTGCAATTAAACCAGTTAGCCATATTATTGCTTTTATAGTGTTATAAGTTATATACAGGAATGACAATATTGTCCCTGTCTGCCTCTATATGGAAAATCCCGTTTTCTTTCCTCATCTCAAGAGGTACGATCCTGGTCTTTCTCGGAGCTACGGTCTTGTCCGAATTGTGGACATGATATACATACCGGTACTTGCCGTCAAGCCCTTTGAATACATCGCCATGTCCGGAACCGTTTTCCCCCACTATGCTGCGGTCGATGATCGGGCTGGCCGGATGTTTGGTCCACGGTCCCGTCGGAGACTCCGACCATGCATATCCCACGGCGTAGTCTATGTTCTTGAAATGGTTTGCAGAATAGAACAGATAGTATATCCCGTCCCATTTCCGTACAGTAGGGCCTTCCATTACGGGATTGGAAGGGTAGTTCGGGGTTCTCTCCCAGTCTTCCGTGCAGTCCAGACACCGGGTCAGGGTTTCCGGACGGATGCATCCTTTTTCAATATCAAACTCCGCCACCCAGATGTAGTTGCCTTTGTTGAAGCGGACATGATAGAGATAGTACTTGCCGTCATCGTCCCTGAATATATACGAATCGATATTCTTGGCCGAGCCGTCTATCGGACCGATTGCTTTCTGGCGGAAAGGTCCGCAGACATTGTCCGAAGAAGCAAGGACAGTCTGTTCATCGGCAGTATAGGTAAACCAGTACGTGCCGCCGTCCTTGAAATACTGCGGAGCCCAGAAGCCTTTTTCGCCGAAAGTCCCGTCCCCTTTGCGCAGGATCATGGAATCCCTGCCGGCAGGATAGCTCCAGTGTACGAGGTCCTCGGATTCCAGAACGGCAAAGCCGGCCGGTTCCCCGCTGCGTGTCCCCGTCATATAGTATTTTCCGTCTTCAACGAATATCGTAGGATCCGCAAAGCAGATTTCCTTTTCCTGTGCCGCAGCGCCGCAGCAGAACAGCGCGGCAGCCGTACAGCAGATGGATTTCAGTGTTCTTTCCATAATCATTCTATCTCCCATTTAAGTACAGGCCTTTCGCCGCTGAAATCCCAGATCGCCGGATCAAAGTCGGCGACATCACGGGCGGTTTCTACGAGAGTGCCGGTCGCTGTCTTGCCGTTGTAGCGGTCCTTGGTCGCAGGCGAAACAATATCCTCGTCTTCAGTAATAGGAGGATTGCCGGTAATCTCTATTTTCATATCCGGGTCAGCCCAGCAGTCGATGCCTATCGCCTGCTTGAAGAATCCGCATACGCGGCCGGACCTCGGAGCCTGTGTGGATTTGACACATTCGTTCCATGCTATGCAGTGCTCGATTCTTGTAAGCTGGGCAGCCGGCTCCACATAGCCGAGAATACCTCCGCACTGGTTGCGCGTAGTCTGGTAACATTCCGAATAGCAGCGGGAAATAAGGGCAGGCCTGTCTGCCGCTCCCGGAGGTATGGTATAAGCTACGATTCCGCCGTTAGGGCCAGGGTTGCCCTGGATGAACCTTGTTTCCCCTGAATCGAGCCGTCCTGAAGAATAGCAGTTCTCCACCGTGCCGAATTTCATCAGTCCTACGATACCGCCTGCTCTTGACCCTGTGAGTATGTTGCCGGAAAAATGACACTCCGACACCTTGGCACCCACGGCTACATATCCGCAAATACCTGCCGCGCTCCAGTATGCGTCGATTTCCGCACCGGTCACAGAACAGCGTGATACCCGGCTGTCATTTCCCTCCAATATGCTGCATATTCCGCCTGTATGGTACTCGGTAGTTTCCCCTATCGTGATTTTCGCACCTGAAACCTTTATGTTTTCTATGACGGCAGGACAGGCGGCCTCTCCTGCACGTCCCGCCACTACACCGGCCTTTACGTTATCCCCTTTGAGGGTAACATTCTCGAAGTTCACATTGGCGAAACGGCCGCGGAGAAACGAGAAGAACCCGAGATCACCGTTTACAGCCGCAGTCATGCTGAGGTTGCTGACAGTATATCCGCATCCGTCGAAATCTATCTGCGTCTGCTGTGTGGTATTTACAGGAGTCCAGTCCACGCCTGACATATCTATGTCCGCACCCAGGCGGAAGTAGGTGGTCTGGCCTGCCTTGAGCCGGCTTCCGATACCGGCAAGCCCGTCCGGAGTGGTGATTATTATAGGGTTGCCGTCTCCTCCCTGCTCCTGGTAGATATAGAATGTAAGGGTCTTTCTGTCCTCGGCTACGGATATCTCGTCAGAAGAAAGTTCAAGCCCGAGAACATATTTTTTACCGGGATCAAGGGAAGTAAGATCCGTAAAGCTCAGATCCACTTCATGTACAGTATCGGATTCCTTGAATTCCACGGATGCGGAACTCAGTTCCCAGTTTGCATCCGGCAGAGCGACATAATCCTCCCCGAAATCAGACACATCCCTGACATCGAACCTTGCCGTTGCGGCCTTTTCCGCATGGCTTTTCCCGATCAGGATAGAATAGTCGTATGACGGATTGTCCAGATAGTAGTCGTATGTCCCGGACTCATACAGTGAAAACTCCACCATATCGTAGTCCACGGGGCCTTTTTCCGGCGGAGTGAGGTCCATCACCCTGTCGCAGGAAGCAACGCATGCCGCCGCTGCGGCAAAAAACAAAATATATCTTTTCATAGTCATAAAGCTGGAATTATCATATTCACCGTCTCTGAAGAAAGCCACACCCTGTTTCCTTCAGCCTTGACGACCTCCATTTCAATGCTTGAGCCGACTGCAGCCAGACCGCGGACCGTCACTTCTGCCGTAACCCTGTCAGAGACCACGGACGGGACAGAAGAAAACACCACATGGGCGAATCTGGACTGGTCACTGTCCTGCAGTCTGAAAGTGCGCCTCTGCGGATTCATGCAGACCTGTACACCGTACTCTTCGGTAAAACTCCCGAGAGCACCGGGAAAATACAGGCCTACCGTCCTGCATTCCGTATCGAACCCGCCGAATACGGCAGCCGTTTTCTGTTCTTCGGAGCAGCCTGCAGCAAGAAACAGGGCTGCTGCAGACGCTGCAAACATCAGATATCTTTTCATCACATTCATTTTAAATCCGCACTTATAGTCTCTACAGAACCGTCAGAGTATGTGATTTCCGCAGAAAGCACGTCTGCACCCTGAATATCAGCAACAGGTCCGGCCGTCTCCCCGTCAATCATCAGCCTGTATGAAACGGCATCATCAGGAAGGTTTTCCAGACGTATGTATGTGAACCCGCCTGCATCCGTACATTTGAGCAGAGGGAATGTATTCGGCTGCGGTGCGGTGGCGATTTCCCTGGACCATACAGTTTCTCCCTTGCCGTTCACTACCGACACCTGATAGGAAGTTGCGGGAACAAGCCCTGTCAGCAGGGCATAGCCGTCATCAAGGACAAACTCTGTCTCCCGGCCGTCCTTCACGATCTTTCCTGTAAAATTTTCCGGAGAATCTATCCCTTTTCCAAGGACCAGCAGCATTTCCCTCTGGCTCCCGATCACCTTTTCTACAAGCATTCCGTTCTTTGCAGCCATGAAGTCAGGATATACGAGAGGATTCGGGACGTATGTTCCGTCGGCATTGAATCCGAGAAGTTTCGGTATATATACTCCACCGAGCTCCCACAGCCGCGTACCGGCGGTATAGCTCGGGGCGAAATTGTATATGTCGCTGTTAGGCACTACACTGAAACGTCCGGTAATCGCGTATGTGTCGTATTTCCTGAAAGCATCGTAGAAAGTCGTGAACCAGTTGCGCGGATACCAGCTGAAACTTTCGAACAGGCTCTGGAATTCTTCATAGCTCACAGGATTGCCTGCGGATGCATTCTTCACGGCCATATCAAGGTATTCCCACAGTTTCATGGTGGCAGAATAGCCGTGGGATGTGCCCCAGTTCCCGAGATTCTCCGTACGGTGGTCTGTCCCTCCTTCGCCTTCAAGGTTCCTTACCATGGAAAACTCTGTGCAGATGAGTTTTTTGGTCACCCCGTATTTTTCGCGTGCAAGTCTGAGGTCATCTTCCGCCTGGTTGATATTCCTGCAATGGAGATGCAGGTCCAGTCCGTCGACATTGGGATTTTCGTTCACGACGTCCATCACTGCCTGGATGGTAGGTCTCTGCACTTCGGAAATCCTGTTCAGGGAACCGGCAAAAACCTCGAATGTCCACCCTTCTTCGCTTTTCCACTGCGCAAGACGGTCGGCGAATTCGTTAAGGAAAGCCTTGTAGTCATCAGCATCGTCATCCTGCAGGCCGGCATTCCAGTTCTCCCACATAGGTTCGTTGCCCATCACCAGCAGGGAGATGTTCCTGCCCATGTCGAATGACCCGAGAAGCATCCTGACTGCAGTGAATATATGTTCACATGCTTCAGAGCCCACTTCAGGGACAAGACCTTCATCTTCTCCGAAAGGTATCTTCAGGCTGAGCATGAATTTGACCCCGTCTCCGAGACTGGCCTTGGCAGCCATGAACTGACGGGAAAGGGAACTGGTGCGTATGGCATCTTCATCCACACCGACGATGACATTGTCCTCCACTTTCAGGAACTCGGAATGTACATTGATGAATCCCCTGACCCATGAAATCCCCGCGTTCCTGAGCATCCGGATTTCCGTTATGGGCTGGCCGATATTCTCGTTGTAGTTGGCGCCGAGCTCCTGTGCACCCGTCCTTGACAGGCACAGGTGGGCGAGAATCAGAATCAGCAGTATTTTTCTCATTTCGGTAATTTGTTTTATAGTTGTCAAACAGGTATTTGTACGCAAGCCTTATTTCAGGGGTTCCGCTTCTACGTCAAGTCTGAAATAGCCGTCCGTTTCTTCCAGGAATACGGTCTTGAGAGAATCGAGGAGCTGAGGGAAGTCCGCCGCAAGATTGTGTTGCTGGGCCGGATCTTCAGCTAAATTGAAAAGGCCGTATTCTCCGAGATTGCCGAGTTCGTTTCCAGTAATGTTCGTTTCCGGCCCACTGTACGGAGGCATCATGATCCAGTCTCCCGAGCGAAGGGCCAACCTGCCCTGGGCCTCCAGTACGAAACTTTCCCGACCTTTGCCTCCCTTGCCGAGAAGGACATCAAGATGGCTCTCGCTGTCAAGTCCGTCCGGCAGCTGCGCACCGGTAAGTTCCGCTATGGAAGCCAGAATGTCCAGCTGGTTGAACAGTGCGTCGGATACGGTATTTTCAGTATGTCCTTTCCAGTAGACGAACAACGGGATATGCGTACCTCCGTCAAAGAGGCTGTACTTCCCTCCCCTGAGTCCGCCGGCAGGCTTATGGTTTCCGGCCAGTTCTACCGCGCCGTCCACATAGCCGTCATCCAGTACCGGCCCGTTGTCGCTTGAGAAGATTATAAGAGTGTTGTCCAGAAGGCCGAGACTGTCCAGATATGAGTAAAGTTCTCCAACACACCAGTCCGCCTCCACTATTGCATCGCCTCTTGGTCCCATTCCCGAGCTGCCGGCAAACCTCCCGGCCGGCACTCTCGGTACATGGGGCTCATGCAGGCCGTAATAAAGGAAGAACGGCCCGTCCTTATGTTCTGCTATGAATTCCTTGACTTTTCCGGAAAAGCGGTCGGCCATTTCCTCGTCTTTCCAACGCGCCTTCTGTCCGCCTTTCATATATCCTATGCGCGGAATGCCGTTCACTATGGAGTTGTTGTGACCGTGGCTCCACTTCATCCTGAGCATCTCCGGATGGTCAAGAGCAGTCGGCTCGCCATCGAAATTCCTGTTGTAATCGACATAAATGGGATCATCCGCCTCCAGACCGTCCACATCCCCGTTCTCTACGAACACGGTCGGAACCCTGTCATTGGTAGCGGCTATTATATAGGAGTAGTCGAACCCTATTTCGCGTGCTCCCGGACGGATAGTACTGTTCCAGTCCACGTTGCCGCGCCCCATTCCCAAATGCCATTTGCCTATGGCCCCGGTAGCATAGCCGAGGGACTGCATCATTTTCGGCAGGGTGAACTGATCTTCCGATATTATAAGAGGGGCGTCACCTTCAAGGATTTTCGCCTGACTGTTCTTCCACGGATACATTCCGGTCATCAGGGCGTAACGGCTCGGAGTCGATGTGGCGGAAGTGGCGTAACTGTTGTCCAGCCGGACGCCCTCATCGGCAAGACGGTCGATATTGGGAGTGCTGATTGTCCTGGAACCGTAGGCGCTGACATCCCCGTATCCGAGATCGTCTGCAAGGATTATTATCACATTCGGTTTCTGCGGACCGGTACCGGCAGAACAGCCGCATACCGCAAGGCCGGGTAAAAGATAGAAAAGCTTTTTCATCAATCATGTGGTTTTTTACTGGTGCAAATTTACCCTATACGCGTGTGTCCGCATAGAAATTTTGTCCAATAAATCAGTACAGATGTTCAATCGGGCGCCCTGAACAATAATACGGGCTTTCTGGATAATATTTCTATTTATTTTCTGCCTTTAACCGCAACTTTGCATGGTTTCTATTATAAAATATCATAATATGAAAAAAAGCATCTTTCTCCTTTTACCGTTAATATTTTCGGACTTTTCCGCAATGTCCGCACAGGAATACGGGACGGCCGACACATACGACCGGAGGCTGAGGGTACCTGAAAGCGTGGCTCCGGCTTTTGACTGTTGGATGAGGGATACATGGGTGACATACGGTCCCGACGGATATTATTACATGACCGGAACTACGGCGGCTCCGGGGCGGGAGTTTCCCGGACAGATGCACTGCTGGGACTGGAATGACGGACTTTACCTCTGGAGGTCCTCCGACCTCGAAGATTGGGAAGAAATGGGCTGCATCTGGTCTCTGGACAAGGATGCCACATGGCAGAAAGACCCTCATATATATGCCGAGGGTGAAAAATATGCCAGGAAATCCATCAACGGAGACCCTATGGACAACTGGTTCAGGGCCGTATGGGCTCCGGAACTCCACTATATCGAAAGTGTCGGGAACTGGTTCATCGTGGCATGTCTGAATGATTCCGCATGCGGCAAAGGCTCCTTTATTCTGAGGAGCATGACGGGGCGTCCGGAAGGACCTTATGAGAACATAGAAGCGAATACGGAAGGTCCTGTATTCCCGAATATTGACGGAAGCCTTTTCGAGGACGAAGACGGAAGCGTATATTTTGTCGGGCACAACCACTATATCGCCAGAATGAAAAAGGACATGAGCGGTTTTGCCGAGCCGCTCAGACAACTTGAAGAGACCTCCTACGATCCGGAACCTTATATCGAAGGGGCCTTCATATTCAAATATCAGGGTAAATACCACCTTGTCCAGGCCATCTGGTCACACCGGACAGAAAAAGGCGACACTTATGTAGAAAAGCCGGGAGTCACTTCCAAGGAGACCCGCTACAGCTATGACTGCGTAATTTCCGTCGCGGGCAATATCTACGGGCCTTACGGGGAACGGTACAATGCGATTACCGGAGGAGGACACAACAACCTGTTCCAGGACAGGGACGGCAACTGGTGGGCGACCATGTTCTTCAATCCGCGCGGAGCCCAGGCTGCCGAGTATGAGACCACATGCCGCCCGGGGCTTATACCGATGCTTTACGAAGACGGAAAGTTCTCTCCGAACCACAGTTTCAAAAGGTAATGCAGATTTCTCCGCTCCCTCCGGTCGGTCGAAATGACAGGAAAGGCTCCGGTCAGTCGGTATGACAGGAAAACAACTGCAGCCGGGTCAATACATAAAAGAGGAGGACAGCCGATCGTTGCTGTCCTCCTCTTTTTATGGATTATGAATGGTTTCTACTACATCATACCGCCCATTCCGCCTGCAGGCATTGCAGGTGCGGCTTCCTTCTCAGGAATATCGGCGATAGCGCACTCGGTTGTCAGGAACATTCCTGCGACTGAAGCGGCATTCTCGAGAGCCACACGTGAAACCTTGGTAGGATCAATGACCCCTGCCTCATACATGTTGACATATTCGTCAGTACGTGCATTGTAACCGAAATCATCCTTTCCTTCGCGGATTTTCTGGATAATCACACTGCCCTCAACTCCGGCGTTCTCTGCGATCTGACGGAGAGGCTCCTCAAGCGCACGCTCTACGATATGTATACCGGTAGTCTCGTCCTCGTTTGCACCTTTCATGCCTTTGAGCACTTCAGCTGCACGGATGTAAGCGACTCCGCCGCCAGGTACGAAACCTTCCTCGACTGCAGCTCTGGTAGCGTTGAGCGCATCCTCTACCCTGTCTTTCTTCTCTTTCATCTCCACCTCTGTAGCGGCTCCTACATAAAGGACAGCGACACCGCCGGCGAGTTTGCCCAGACGCTCCTGAAGTTTCTCCCTGTCATAGTCAGAAGTGGTAGTCTCGATCTGCTTCCTGATGAGCTGTGCACGCTCTGCGATGTCATCCTTGTTTCCGGCACCGTTCACGATAGTGGTGTTGTCTTTGGAGATAACCACTTTCTCTGCCTTACCGAGCATATCAGGAGTAGTGTTTTCAAGAGTGAATCCCCTTTCCTCGGATACAACTACGGCTCCTGTCAGAGTAGCGATATCCTGAAGCATCTCTTTACGACGGTCGCCGAAGCCAGGGGCCTTAACGGCAGCGATCTTCAGCGTACCGCGGAGCTTGTTCACTACCAGAGTAGTAAGGGCTTCGCCGTCAACATCTTCAGCTATGATAAGGAGTGACTTCCCTTCACGTGCGATAGGCTCGAGGATAGGAAGGAGGTCTTTCATTGTAGAGATCTTCTTGTCTGTGATGAGGATCTGAGGCTCATCGAGGACTGCCTCCATCTTGTCTCCGTTGGTCATGAAGTAAGGTGAGATATATCCCCTGTCGAACTGCATGCCTTCAACGACCTTCACTTCTGTCTCGGTACCTTTGGCCTCCTCGACTGTGATGACACCGTCCTTCTTCACCTTTGACATCGCATCGGCGATGAGTTTTCCGATATAGTTGTCATTGTTGGCGGAGATAGTGCCCACCTGCTCGATCTTTGAATAGTCGTCACCTACTGACTGGCTGTGCTTCCTCAGCTCCTCCACTACGGCTGCAACCGCCTTGTCGATACCGCGTTTGAGGTCCATAGGGTTTGCGCCTGCAGTGACATTCTTGAGGCCTACGTTGATGATGGCCTGCGCAAGTACAGTGGCAGTAGTAGTACCGTCACCGGCCTGCTCGTTGGTCTTTGAAGCCACTTCCTTGACCATCTGCGCACCCATGTTGGCGAACCTGTCCTCAAGCTCGACCTCCTTTGCCACAGTCACACCGTCCTTGGTAACCTGAGGAGCACCGAACTTCTTGTCGATAACCACGTTACGGCCTTTAGGACCGAGAGTTACCTTAACCGCGTTTGCAAGAGCGTCGGCACCTTCCTTCATCTGGGCACGTGCCTC
>JADILV010000052.1 GCA_017695115.1 Candidatus Cryptobacteroides avicola
CACCTCTCCTATCTTGTGGGTCTTCCCGGTATAGTAGAGAATACGCTCTGAAGTAGTAGTCTTACCGGCATCGATGTGCGCCATAATACCGATATTCCTGGTAAATTTAAGATCTCTTGCCATTTGTTCTTAACTTAATTGGGGATTAGAAACGGAAATGGGCAAATGCCTTGTTGGCCTCTGCCATTCTGTGCATATCTTCTTTTCTCTTGAATGCAGCACCCTCGCAGTTGTATGCGGCGATGATCTCTGCACAAAGTTTTTCTGCCATAGAGTGGCCGGAACGCTTGCGCGCGAAGTTGATAAGGTTCTTCATGGAAAGGGAAATCTTTCTCTCCGGACGCACCTCCGTAGGCACCTGGAAGTTGGCTCCGCCGACCCTGCGGCTCTTCACCTCGACCTGAGGCGTGACGTTCTCAAGAGCCTTCCTCCATATATCTAGAGGAGCCTTGTCAGAATCTTTCATCTTCTCGCCTACCATGTCGATGGCATCGTAAAAAATAGAATACGCGATACTCTTCTTTCCCTGGAGCATAAGGTTATTCACGAAACGAGTAACCATTACATCATGAAACTTGGGATCAGGAAGTAGAATCCTCTTCTTAGGCTTCGATTTTCTCATTTTTACTGAAAATTAAAGGTGATAAAATAATAATTACTTCTTAGCGGCAGTCTTCTTCGGCCTCTTGGCTCCGTAGAGAGAACGGGACTGTGTCCTTCCCTCGACGCCAGCCGTATCCAAAGCGCCCCTAAGGATGTGGTAACGTACACCAGGAAGGTCCTTCACACGGCCGCCTCTCACGAGTACGATTGAGTGTTCCTGAAGGTTGTGTCCTTCGCCAGGGATGTACGCGTTGACCTCTTTGGAGTTGGTAAGACGTACACGGGCAACCTTACGCATTGCTGAGTTAGGTTTCTTAGGTGTGGTTGTGTACACACGCACGCATACGCCCCTTCTCTGAGGGCAAGCATCCAACGCGCGAGATTTACTCTTCTCGACGATAACCTCGCGTCCTTTGCGAACTAATTGTTGAATTGTTGGCATAAATGATTGTAAATCTTAAATTTATGTTTAAGTCCCACTATTTTGGGCCTGCAAAGATAGCGATAATATTTTAAAAAACAATAAATTCCATAGTATTGTACCTCCGGGAACCGCCGTCGCCGGCTTTTGGCCCCTTGTCCCACATGGCGCTGAATATTACCGGCTTAAGCCCAAAATGAGTTTCTTGTCTACCCAGATGAACCTCGGACGGTAACTCTCCACATCAGACTTCTGGTCGGAAAAGTCATTCGAATTGACGTTATACGAGACAAGTATTCTGCCGTCGTCCTCGAACTGGGGATGAGCCATGGCATTATACGTGTACCAGTCACTGTCCGGCAGATCAGGAATCCTGTAAACCAATGTCTTGCCGCGCCAGGGACCGTAAGTCGTATCCGAAATGAAGGTGTAGATCTTTCCGCTGTTCCAGCTTTTATCCTGTGTCAGGAGCACATACTTTCCATCAAGACGGAAAAAGCACGTGTCGGGTACAGCCTGGGCACCTGAAGAAAAGGGCAACACCGCAAAGGCTGCGGCAGCAACAAGCATGTGTTTCATGCGCAAAAAAATAAGGCTGCAAAGATACATTCCAAACGGAAGAATTAATACTATAATTTATATCTTTGCAGGTATCCAAATTGTTAAAAGCATGAAAACAACAATTTTTGCCACCGCAGCTGCGGTCATTTCGGCAGGACTCATGTCCTGCAGCCAGGGATTCAGCGTACAGACCGTCGAAGAGAAAGAGACATTCCTCCTTGCAGAAGGGTCGGACGCTGCTCTGGAAATGGACCTCAAGATCGAATATCCTGTATCCGGACTGAAGAAACAGGCACTGGACAACCTCACCGGGGCCCTGACCGCCAATATCTTCGGAGAAGAATATGCCGGCATGGACATCACAGAAGCCGTCGGTGCATATAAAAATGACAAGGCAAGCGACTATCGTACAGCATGCCTGCCTCTTGCCAAAGAAAACGAAGGCATCCCGACCGCTTCTCTTGACTGGTCGGACTATGTTACAGGAGCGGTAGCCGGTTGTCATAAGAACATTCTGTCATATTCCATTACAAAATATTCATTTACAGGAGGGGCACACGGGATGACGGCGGAAACGGCTCTGAACTTCGACATGAAGACAGGGAACCTTCTGACCGAGAGCGATTTCTTCAAGGAAGGATATAAAGACAGGCTTCCAGGGCTCCTGTCTTCACACCTTGCAGAATCATTGGAGAATCCGTCAGACACATCGATGCTGTTTACACAGGAAATCGGCCCTAACGGAAATTTCGCAATCGGGGAAAAGGGCGTCACCTATATTTATAACCAGTACGAAATCGGACCGTATGTCATGGGAATCATCCGTGTGACAGTGCCATGGGAAGAACTCGAAGGCCTTTATTAGGCCGGAAAGGTCCACAAAGAATGTCCGGGAAAATCCACAACAGCTTCCATACAAATGAAGAAAAAATGAAACGAACTTACAGCGTCCTCATTGCCGCGGCTGCGGCAGTATCATTGTCTGCGCAACAGGCACCGAATTATGAACTGGCCGAAAGGTTCTCGGCTAAAAAAGTATCGCAGATGGTCCATTCCACGCGAGTATCCCCCAACTGGTTCCGGGATTCGGACAAGTTCTGGTACAAATGGGAGGACTCCGACGGAACACAATATTATATCGTAGATGCGAAAACAGGCAGGAAAACCTCTGTCTTCGACATGGACAGGCTGGCCATGCAGATAACGGAAATCGTAAAGGATCCGTTTGATGCACAGCACCTTCCTATCTCGAATCTGGAACTGAAGGATGACAAGGCCTTCACATTCGAGATAAAGAGTTCGCTTGAAGAAAAGGATTCCGTCAGGATCAAGAGATGGGGAGACAGGAAGGTTTTCAGTTTCTCATACGATATCACCTCAAGGAAACTGACCGATATCACCGGACAGGAAGAGGAGGAGAAGTATCCTTCATGGGTGAACGTCTCTCCGGACGGCAGGATCGGAATCTTCGCAAAGAATGCCGACCTGTACTGGATGGATGCAGAGAACATGGCCAAGGCCGCCAGAGATGATAAGGACAGCACATTGGTGGAACACAGGATCACTACTGACGGGACACGCGAATTCGGCTGGGGTGCAGACAGTTACATGGGCTGGACAGAAACGGACTCCACCAAGAGGATAATGCCGTGGAATCTGGTCTGGTCTCCTGATTCAAAGCATTTCGCTACCGTAAAATATGACATGAGCGACATAAAGGAGCTGTGGGTAATCAATTCGCTGAGCAACCCACGGCCGACTCTCGAGACTTACAAATACCAGATGCCTGGTGAGCCGGGACCGAAGGAACTTCTGTATGTATTCTCCACCGAAGACATGCGCGGCAAATATGTCAGGACAGCGGCTTTCAAGGACCAGACACTTGACTTCGAAACTGCGCCATCAACCAAAGAGGACAACTATACCGACTTCTACTCACGTAAATGGCTGGGAGACGACAGCGGATTTTACCTGATGCGCATAAGCCGGGATATAAAACGAGTAGACATCTGCCGCGTGGATCTGGACAGTGACTCGACAAAGACGGTCATCCCGGAAAGAATGAACACCTATGTAGAATACCGTCCGCTGCGTCTGGTAAACGGAGGGAAGCAGATGATCCACTGGTCGGAACGCAACGGGTGGGCGAACCTCTACCTCTACAATGCCAACGGGTCGCTCGCGAACACAATAGTAGAAGGGCCGTTCCATGTCGAGAACGTGCTGGCCGTCAACGATGCTGAAGATTACATAATTTTCAATGCCTGCGGGTACGACAAAAGCGAGAATCCGTACCAGATGCACACTTTCCGTGTGAATTTCGACGGCAGCGGGCTCAAGCAGCTGGATATGAAAGACATGGATGTATGGGCCTCTACCGATGACAATGGCAGATACCTGATCCTCAACTACTCCCGCGTAGATGCCGCTCCGGCTTCCGACCTTTACTCAGCTGCGGGGACCAGGCTTGCCGAGCTGGAGAAAGCCGATCTCTCGCAGCTGTTTGCAGCCGGATACAGATTTCCCGAAAGGTTCACTGTCAAGGCTGCCGACGGAGTCACTGATCTGTATGGAGTGATGTACAAGCCTTTCGACTTCGACTCCACAAAAGTATATCCTATCATAGAATACGTATATCCCGGACCACAGGTCGAGGCCAACAACATATCGTGGAGTCCAAACATGACACGCACCGACAGGCTCGCCCAGATGGGATTCATCGTAATCACCGTCGGGAACCGCGGAGGCCATCCGAACCGGTCGAAATGGTACCATAACTATGGGTACGGCAACCTGCGCGACTACGGGCTTGAAGACCAGAAGACCGCTGTACAGCGGCTTGCGGCCATATACCCATGGATTGACGGTACGCGCGTAGGCATCCACGGTCATTCGGGCGGAGGCTTCATGTCCACGGCGGCCATACTGAAATACCCGGACTTCTACAAGGTGGCCGTTTCCTGTGCGGGAAACCATGACAACAGCATCTACAACCGCTGGTGGAGCGAACAGCATCACGGCATACTGGAAAAAATCAGTGAAAAAGGAGATACTTCTTTTGTATACAAGATCGACACGAACCCGCAGATAGCGGAGAACCTCAAAGGCCATCTGCTTCTGGTCCACGGAGATATAGACAACAACGTGCACCCTGCCAACACTATCAGGGTAGTGAATGCGCTTATACGTGCCAACAAGCGTTTCGACATGCTGCTTCTTCCGGGACAGCGCCACGGGTTCGGTGATATGAACGAATACTTCTTCTGGAGGATGGCCGACTACTTCAGCGAATATCTGCTGGGTGACAGCCAGAGGGAAAAGACCGACATAGTGCAGCTGAACAACGACTGAAACGGACATATAACCACATAATTATGACACGAATGAAAATATTCAATGCCCACGGCCTGTATATGGCGGCACTGGTAGCTGCCTGCTTCATCGGATGCAGCAGCAGTGAGCGGTTCGACAATCCGGAAGAGGAAGAACAGGAAGAACCGGCCGATGATGAAAACCGGGACATAGAAGTCATTGACGGGAAAGTACGCTTCTACCTGTATGAGGCCGAGGGTGCTGCAAGACTTGCAATGGGAGCAGAACCTGTCGACTGGAAGAGTTCTGTCATAAAAGTCAACGGAAAATCATATCTGGCACAAACAGAAACGGGAGGAAAAACTTACGTCGAAGTAGACGAATCGGATACAGGTACCTACAATGCAACCGTGACCTCCGGTGCTTCTGGAATCTGGTACGGTCCGTCGCTTTACTCTGACGTAAAACTGCCCCACTCGCAATTCTACAGTAAAACCGCAAATGAACTCGGTTCGTATCCGATGTATGCGGAATATTCCAAAGAAACAGGCAATAAAATGATATTCAACGACATCTTTGCTGTCTTGAATATACGGTTAAAAGGCGAAGGGAAAATATCGTCAATGAAAATCAGGGATGTCGGCGGACAGACAATCACAGGTTCTGCATCAATGTCCTCTACGACAGGTAATTTCATAATGGATAAAGGCAACAGCTTCGCCGTACTCAACTGTACCGGCAACGGTAATTTCACAAGTCTCCACGGTGAGGCCCCCGCAGATTTTTATATCATGCTTGCTCCTGGCGAATACAGGTCAGGTCTCGAACTGACAGTGACCGACTCTGAACACAGGGCAATGATCTGTACCATTCCTTCTCCGGTTCTCACTGCAGGGGAAATGCTTACAGTAGAGCTCAGTTATACTCCTGACAGTGACCTGATCTTCTATGAAAGTTTCGATAACTTCGTCTGGGGAGGTGACATCATGGGAGGAGAAGGGTCTTACGGCTACGCCCCGACATCCGAGACAATCGGCTTTGACTCGTGGACAGATCGGGACGGCTATTCGAATGCACTTGTGGAAGTTCCTTATAACAACCCGGGATCTGCATTCATCCAGTCGAATTCATGGCCGGAAGTAGCGAACAATACTGTTGCGACTTCCCATAAAGTATCGGATTCCTACATCACAAGCCGGAATATCGGTGATTATACATACATGTTCAGATGTCAGGAATATCAGGGAGTACTGGCATGCGGCACCGGTAACTCAGGGCGCGGCATATTCCAGACCGCAGCTCTCCGGAACATTGAAGGATTGAGCCGGATACGGCTTTCTTTCGATTTCTGCTATCAGGCCGGTTCCACGGATGTCATGAAACTTGAGGTCATAAACGGAGGTACCGTTTCATCGGCAACAGTCGGAGGAAGAAGTGTCGCCCTCAATAGTACAAATTCAGGATTCAAGAATGTAACCGGTGAATATATTCTCCAAAAGACTTATGTGACAATACCGTCCGATGAAGCTGCGGCAAAGGAATGGCAGAAGGTCGATATAACTATCGACAATGCATCCGATGCCACAATGCTCTGCTGGTCGGGTGCCAGCCCAGAAAACGGAGTACACGGATTCTACCTTGACAACATAAGCGTCCGCACTTTAGGGCCGATGCCTGAAGGAAAATCGAATCTCAGAGTCCTGTATTGGAATATACAGAACGGCATGTGGGCCGATCAGGGGAATGATTATGAAAATTTCGTAGAGTGGGTCAGAAAATATGACCCTGATGTATGTGTCTGGTGCGAATCCGCTACAATATACCAGGACAATTCCTCCTCCTCCGCTCCGACAAAATTCCTTCCCGGCGGGTGGACGTCTCTGGCGGCAAGGTACGGACACTCATATACGGCTATAGGAGGCCACAGGGACAATTACCCGCAAGTTGTAACCTCGAAATATCCGATCCGTACTTTGTTGAAGATAACGGACACCGATGAAGCAGGCAAACCTGTTTCCCACGGGGCCGGAATACAGCAGATTGAAATAAACGGACAGGCTGTCAACTTGCTTACACTCCATTTATGGCCTCATTCGTACGGATTGGGAGGTTCAAGTTCCGCCAATAATGAAGGAGACAGATACAGGGAATTCGAAATCCGTTATATCTGTGAAAAGACTCTGGAAAATCCGGCATACTCAGGATTGCAGAACTGGCTGATGCTCGGGGACTTCAATTCCCATTCCCCACTTGACAACTGGATATACAACTATTCCGAAACAGATACGAAGCTACTGGCACACAGGTGGATATTGGAAAACACCGATATGATAGACATCATTGCCGAACGATACAAGGGGACATTCATGAGCACTACAAGCGGAAATTCCCGTATCGACTACATATACGCTTCTCCGGATATATATGACCGCATAGTCAACGCATGGGTAATAGTCGACAGCTGGACTGTCCCGGTAATAAGCCCGTATGTAAACAATTTCTACAACCCTTCCGACCACAGGCCGATTCTTGTAGACTTCGATATGGAATAACAACGGCACCTACACGTCTCATTCCAACTTGATTCTGAGATTTATTCACCTGGATCAGACATAAAAAGCTCCACATCACCGTACAGTCCGTAATCAAAGAGGCTGTAATCTTCTCCGGGAGGCATCGGCCCGAAAATATTTTTCCACTCCCATGGACCGCCTATGCCTGCCGGAGGATTGTTGTGATGTGGCCCCTGCAGATTCCTCATGCTGCCCACAATCCTTACCTCAACTGTGTTTTCCCCGTCTTTGACAAGGTCAGTAACATCCAGAGCAAACGGCTGATAAGCGATCAGTCCGGCATATTCTCCGTTTACAGACACTTCGGCCACGGTCCCTTTCCACTGCCCGAGTCTGACCTCGAACCTGCGGTCTCCAGCAGTAGGGACATTGAAATCCCTGCTGTAGGAAACACCCCAAGAATAAAACGGATAACCCTGATCTTTCCAGCTTCCGCGTATCAAAGTATCCCGGCCTGCAGCAATGGACCATCCTCTGCCGGACGGCTCAAGTACAAAATTTCCCAGCACGTAAACCGGTTCTATTTCGGCGAATACATCCATGACTTCTGTTTCAAGGGATACAGTATTGTCTCCGACTTGAAGAAGTCCCGCAATGTCAAATACACCGCACAACCTGTCAAACCACCATTTGTCCGGTTCCGGATCGACATTCCTGCCGTTTACGGAAACTCTCCACAACAATGGTTTTTCTATTACCAGCTTCACTGGCGAACCATCATCAGGCAAAGACCTGACATCGATATGATACCTGACTTCCACATCTTCATGTCGCGGTGCACGGCCTTTTTTTACGTATTCCGACCGGAACTGTACCGTTTCTCCCCACGGATTGCCGTTATAGCCGGCTTCCGTATAATATTTATAGGCAGCATCGGCAAAATGTATGCTTTCATATTTCCTGCCGGCAAGTTCCAGGTCACAGAAATCCACATAAAGGACATTAAGAGAATCCATACATACCGACATTTCGCTGTCAGAAGCAATTTCATTGCCGCATGCACGGATATCGCGTGCAGGAAACTTTTCCGGAACACCGGCATGGACAAAAAGCAACAAACTTCCGGCCGGAGGCAATACGACATTGAAAGAAAGTCCGTCTGCATTGCGTCTGAATGGATAAAAATAACATTTCCCGGAAAATGCATCCATTTCAGTAACTGATACCCCGTCAAGAGAGACAGAGAACGAACTGCTTTTATCCAGCGACGGATTTACCATGAAAAGAAGCTGCCCGTCACGATACTGACGTCTCTGATGATATGGTACGGCACCGGACATGTCATTGAACCGGATTTCCAAAAGAGACGAAAGCAATGATATGAACTCAGGAGTTCCTTTACAATACCGGACATTCCCGCCGGAAATGATTTCAGAGACATCTGCCGGGGCGCCGTCTACCATCTCCGGCAGTGATTCCAGCACAAGTCTCCCGCCATTCCGGACAAACTCCCCAAGCAAAGCCAATGAAGAAGATTCGATATTAATCATTTCAGGAGGGAGTACGACCGTACTGTAAGAACGGTGACCGACAATCAGATTTTCCCCCTCTACACGGGCATGACCCTCCAATATCCGCTCGCAGCCCAGATCATATTCCACCTGCGCCTTTTCAATGTCAGTGACGAATTTCTGGAAAGAATTACCGATATCCCATAAATATGAATTGCTCCCTGCAACGGAAAAACTGCACCACAGTGAAGTCGTCGGCTCCATGACAAGTATGTCATTCAGTTGCTCTCCTTTACTCAGTGCTACAGACAATCTCGAGAAATAATCATTCTGGGTCCTGTAATACGGCCACCACGGATTCGGTTTTGAAAACACCGGAGGATAATCATATTTGCGGCTTCCGTCAAGATGCATCTTCACAAGATGCTGGTTCATGAAATTCACTCCTAGAACATACTCCCAATCACCGAGCCTTTTCATATCTTCAAACGTGACATCCCAGCCTGCTCCGCCGTAAGTCTCGCTCAAAGTCCGCTCGTATCCCATCTGGTTGGCGACACTCCCCAATTCCTTAATTGCCCGGACATTCCCGAACTGTGCCTGCGGAGATACCTCGTTGAACTGGTTGAAAAGCATATCCACACCTGGCATCTGGTGATAGGCGTACATGGCCATATTGTCAGGACCGGATCCGATGGCAGGCCAGTTATGTTCCCAGTAATGCCCTGTCCATTTCAGTTCTCTTTTTTCACACCAATCATGCATAGGCACTGACCACCTGTCAATGAACAGATCAAGAAGGACGCTTTGGTAATCATGCCGGACTTTACGCCAGTTCCCTTCCTCTACAAAAAGTCCCGGCAGATTATCTTCCAGGCTGTAGCCCCATTTGGACAGGAATTCAGAAAAGAGATCCGGAGTCCATCTCACCCCGCCGGGAGAATCTATCTGTGGCTCGTCCGAAAAAACGCCTTTGATATCTTTCATCCTTTCTCCCAATGCCTGTTCATAACCGTCCAGAGTAATTTCAATGAACTGTTCCGAGACTCCGTCAACCATCAGGTCAACATAAGGAAAACCTGCATTCCATGCAGAAGCCACGTTATATGTCTTGCGGAACAGCCTGAAATCCCCGTTCTTTCCGACATAATCCTGTAGTTTATCCGTTATATTCTGATATCCATCACCTTGTTTAGATAGTATTACAATATAAGGAGACGTATCATCAGGAATCATATCAGCAGTTTCCATGACCAGCCCCTGTCCCTGGTCATATGACTCCGGCATCTGCTCCTGTACATATCCTCCGGCAAATCCGCTCGGATATGAATTTTCATCGTAAATCCATACATCCAGCCCGACCTTCCTGCATTCATCAACGGCAAATCTGTACAATGACATCCACTCTTCTGAAAGATATTCGGTAACCAGCCCCGGCCTGGGATGAATGAATACACCGCCGAAACCTGCCTGCTTCATTTCTTCTATTGAAATCCGTATCTCCTGTTCGTTCTCTTGCCCGTTCCATACCCACAACGGGGCCGGACGGTATCCGGCAGGAGGATCGGTAAAATCTTCCATCAGTTCACTGAAACTGTCTGTAGCATCTTCATTACAGCATCCTGCAAAAGACAGAAGCAGCATAGCGACAGGCCATACCAAGGTAAAAGACAAGCTGGATTTATTTTTCATAATGCAGAGCAATGATTTTTTCAATACAGTTTTACATCCTCCTCAAGCCCAAGACTGCGCTTTGAATGTGCATACCTTTTTGCTGCCTTGTTTCCGGTAAGTGAATCAGCATAATTACCCAGAGGAGTCACTACTTTAACCTTTATGACATTTTCTCCTTCTTTCAACATGCCTGTGACATTGAACCTGTGGCAGCCGTACCAGCAGGTACCGGCTTTCTCTCCGTTCACGAACAGTTCAGTGACGCCCCTGACTTTCCCAAGATCAATGACCGATATACTCTCCGGTGATTCCGGAGCGAATACAGTAGTATAACTGACGGTTCCGGCAAAAGAGCGGAGCCACGGGAATGGCAATGAGTTGAAATCCTGGAGCCGCTCCATCCTGAACTCTTTGACAGAACCATTAAAATGCTCTGCCCTGACATCCCATACTCCATTCACCGTGGCACAGATTTCCGGTCTTGATGGCAGAGGGGTATAGTAAGTGCCGTCCGTCTCATCGTCAAACACGATGAACACCGACTCGGCAGGATTGAGCTCCACATGCAGTTTCCGTCCCTCAGCAGCCAGCATGTAACGCTCACCGGTCTCCGGAATCCACACCCAGGCCTGCTTGCCGGCTACTCCATCCGGAAATTCCGCCTGGAACTCCTGCACGGCCTTACTGTTGAAATTGGTCACAAAGAATATATCCCTGTTCCGGGATTTATAATAATTCCAGAATACCCATTTCACCGGTCTGTCTATTTTGACATACGGTTCAATCCCGTATTTTTCCTGTACCGTCCCGTACCATTCCGTCAGGTTTCCCTCCGGAGACTCTGTGAACAGGAAACGGTCAGGATAATTCTCCTCGATCCTTCCAATGATACGCTCCACTTCAACTGTTTTCTTTTCATAATCATTGAAACCAGCACTCTTGTGAGGTTTCTTCCCGATGCAAAGGATCCTGCCACCAGAAGCGGCAAATTTCTCCAGTTTGGCCGCCGTCTCCGGAGACATGCTCTCCACCTCCATAAGGATCAGCCATTTGTATGATCTCGGACCGAACGAGAGCCTTCCGTTCCTGACCTTCGACCGGCAGATTATATTCTCGCTGACATAATCACAGCCGTTACCGTTCTGGTGAAGGTTCTGCCACAAATCATGGGCGTAATCAGGATAGACGTTCACCGGATACGGATCCCTCTGCTGGCCAAGAACCGACCACATGTCTTCCAACGGATGGAGAATAGCGACATCGGCCTGAGGCACACTGTTCTGCAGTACGGCGGAAATCCTTGCCTTGTAGTCAGTCCACAGTCTGTAATACGGGTACATCGTGTTCTGCTCACTGAAATACTCGCCGTACTTTATCCAGCCCGGAAAACCCGTCTGCAGATTCGGGCTGTAATTGAATCCGTGCAGTATGGAACTGTTGACCCCGGAAACATTGCTCATATCCCCGGCAATCTTTATTTCTTCAAGAGTAGACTGGAAAATCTCCCCGGTATTGGTAATCTCTTCGCAGCTGACCAGACCGTTGCCGGCAAGCAGGGAACCTGAAGCAACGAACTTGTTTATCATAGAATGGGCGTGGCCGGTAAAGATATCCTTATCCGGATAAGCCGTCCCGAGACTGTCCCTGAACCATGTTTCACATTCCGGGATATCGATATACATCGAAGACTCGATGGGATGAAGGGCTCTCCCGTAGGCCTGGATCCTGGACTTCAGTCCGTTTCTGTGGCACCATGCGTTGAATGTGTCCAGAAAATTGTCCTTGAAAAGCTTTATCTGGAAATGCTCGAAATCATTCCGTACACGGTACACAATGTCTTCTTTTATATCTTCAGAAAACTCGCATCCGTAATCTTCAGGCAAAGGATCACCCATTGTCCCCACTTTCCTAATAATATAAGGAAGATATGGATCAAGAGGATAATCATAATATTCCTCCCACTCCGCCATCATGTCATCGCACCAATTGGCACCTTCCAGTTCGAAACTATCGACGAACGCAGCCCTGATCAGTCCCTTCATTTCAGGAGATGTGTAATCGAGCTTTTCCGAAAGCCTGTCGAGATAGTTCAGCACCGCGTCCTTGTCAAAATGATTCAAGACAGGACCGCACGCCCCGGGAGCGCCCTCTATCACATTCATGTAACCTGTCATCTTGACAAAGAAATATATGACATGCTTGCCGGCCGGAATATTGACAGTCAGAATCTCGTCACCGGCGATATTGTCATAGCAGATGCCTTCAGTAAATTTATCGATATACCGAGGCATGACACGTACATACATAAGTGTTTTCTCCGGAGTGCCGTTTCTGGACATGATAGGAGGATCTACCCTCCGGAGCAAATCGTCTTTTGATATGGAAAAAACGGTTCCCGTACTGCCTCCATCTACCGTTTCCGTCTCGACAGTAAGCATCTGAAGCTGATGTTCCCGAGGAAGGAATTCTCCGCCGAAAGGCCAACCAGAACCACCGATCATATCACACACCATGCCCCTTTCCCTGCATTCCTTTGCCGCCAACCTGACCATACGGGCCCAATCATCCGACAGATAAGGCATTTCCTTATAGCCAAGAGTATCAGCTTCATCTGCAAACCTGATCGAGTTGATCTCGACTCCTCCGAGCCCCATACCTTGCATGACATCAAGCTCTCTGACAATCTCTTTTTCATCAAGACGCAGACCGTTCCACCACCATCTGGCATAAGGCCTGTATTTTGAATCCGGATTTTTGAATAATGCATACAGATCATCAGACTCTATTCTGATAGAGCCTTTTGACGGAAGCTGTTCCGCACTGCAAACCGAAAATATGGCTGCGCCGATGACGATGCCGGCAAATAAACGCTTAAAACACATGATATTGTTATGATAATTTCTCCGACAAAGAAAATCCATTTCCCCGGGAAACCATATAACAATTCTGACATATTTTTTTCAGATTATGACAACTACAAACGCACCATCACCGCATCTGCAATCCGGCTCATCTGCATGCAAAAAAAAGCGGGGCGGCTGACCAGCCGCCCCGCCTGCATTCCGCTACGGTTATTACTCGCGGATAGCTGCGATACCTGGAAGTTCTTTACCCTCAAGGTATTCAAGCATTGCTCCGCCGCCGGTTGAAACGTAGCTTACTTTCTTCGCATAACCCATCTGAGTTACAGCAGCGACTGAGTCACCGCCGCCGATAAGGGTGAATGCGCCGTTCTCAGTAGCCTTGGCAAGCATTTCAGCCACGCGGTTGGTACCCTTTGCGAATGAAGGGATTTCAAATACGCCTACAGGGCCGTTCCAGAGAATGGTCTTTGACTTCATGATAACATCTTCCCATGCTGCAAGTGTGCTAGGGGCGGCATCGACGCCTTCCCAGCCGTCAGGAATCTCGGAGTTGCTGCAGATCTTGGTGTTGGCACCTTCTGCAAACGCATCGGCGATAACGACCTCTTTGGAAAGATAAAGCTTCACGCCTTTTTCCTCTGCCTTCTTCAGGGTGTCAAGGGCAAGCTGCTGCTGGTCATCCTCGCAGAGGGAGTTTCCGATCTTTCCGCCCTGTGCCTTTACAAAGGTATATACCATACCGCCGCCGATGATCATGTTGTCAACTACATCGAAAAGATGCTCGATGATGCCGATCTTTGAAGAAACCTTGGCACCTCCGATGATTGCGGTTACAGGACGCTCAGGATTATTCACCACTCTTTCAAGAGCCTTGATTTCACCTTCCATCAGGTAACCGAACATCTTGTCATTAGGGAAATATTTGGCGATAAGGGCTGTAGAAGCGTGTGCGCGGTGTGCAGTACCGAATGCATCGTTCACATAGCAGTCACCGTATGAAGCAAGCTTCCCGACGAATTTCTTCTGGCTTTCCTTTACGGCAGCCTTTGCGGCTTTCTTCTCTTCGTCAGTAACATCCTCAGCAAGTCCTCTCGGCTTGCCTTCCTCTTCTGCGTAGAAACGGAGGTTTTCAAGTACGAGGACTTCACCTGGCTTGAGTGCAGCGACCTGTTCGTCTGCATTCATGCAGTCGTCGGCGAACTTCACAGGGACTCCGAGCAGCTCCTGCACGCGGCCGAGGATATGTTTGAGAGAGAATTTTTCAGTAACTCCCTTAGGACGGCCGAGGTGTGACATGATGATTACAGAACCGCCTTTCTCAAGGATTTTCTTGAGAGTAGGGACAGCTGCCCTGATACGGGTATCATCTGTAATTTCGAACTTCTCGTTAAGAGGAACGTTGAAGTCAACTCTGACAAGGGCTTTCTTGCCGGAGAAATCGTAAGTATCAATACTCTGCTGCATAATGATATGTAATTAAAAGTTTTCTTTTACTTCCTGTGCCGGAGATGATTACGGATTCTTCCGGCACACCATGCAAAGTTACTAAAAATATTCAACATGAAACAGTTTGGCCGCAAATTAAGAAACAGTTTGCTATCTTTGCGGCATCTAAAACATACGGATATGACGATTGAATCCCCGGGAAAGTTCTGGAAAGACTATGAACTTATAGATTCTGGCAATTTCGAGAAATTGGAAAGGTTCGGACAATACATAATGTCCCGGCCCGAGCCGAAGGCGCTTTGGGACAAAAGTATGAGTGAATCCGAATGGAACAGGCTCATCCACACCAGGTTCAAGACCGGCGCAGGTTTCGGGAAAGCAGGAAAAGAAGACAGCGGGACCTGGGAAATGCTGAAAAGGATGAACGACCAGTGGACAATCAGATACAGCGGAGAGCAGCCCGGCCTTGATTTCAGGCTGAGGCTCGGACTGACTTCATTCAAGCACGTAGGCGTCTTTCCCGAACAGTCAAGCAACTGGGAATACATCTACCGTCAGACGAAGATGCTGGCAGGGAAAGCCGAAGCGGAAGGGAAACCGAAGCCTAAAGTGCTGAACCTTTTTGCATATACCGGAGCGGCATCACTCGCCGCCAAAGCCGCCGGAGCGGATGTGACACATCTGGATTCGGTCCGTCAGGTGGTCACATGGGCCAGGGAGAACATGGAGCTCAGCCATCTGGACAATATCCGCTGGGTAGTCGAGGATGCTTTGAAGTTCGCCCGCAGGGAGGCCAGAAGAGGCAATGTGTATCAAGGCATAATCCTGGACCCGCCTGCTTACGGGCACGGCCCCGACGGGGAAAAATGGAAACTGGACGAATGTCTTTTCGATATCCTCAAATGCGTTGCGGCAATCCTTGCCCCGAAAGACAGTTTCATGGTACTTAACCTTTATTCGAACGGGTATTCGGCAGTCCTTGGAGAAACTGTCGTAAAACAGGCTTTCGGAATCGGGCAGCAGGACAACAGAGACATTACAGCTTCCGGAAACCAACCGGTCGAAACCGGCTGCGGAGAGCTCGTCCTGCAGGACAGCTTCGGGAAGAAGCTGCCACTGAGCATATTTGTCAGACTCAGCAGATAAACGGAGACTACATACCAAAAACAGTAAAGGGGCCGACAATGGCCCCTTTACTTGTGGAGAATACGAGAGTCGAACTCGTGACCTCTTGCATGCCATGCAAGCGCTCTAGCCAACTGAGCTAATCCCCCATTGCGGCTGCAAAGATAAGGCTATCCTATGAAATTTGCAACCCCTGTCACAAAGATTCCGGAGCAGGTCCGGAACGATGCCGGACTATACCTCCCCGGTATAGACTTTCAGCAGTGCATCCATCCGGCCGCCTATGTCCTCGGAAAGGTCAGTCTGTCCGTAGAATGACATCAACTCTTTCAGATATGTCAGATAATGCCAGCATTTCTCGAAATCGGATGAGGCGAAATCATAGAACGAAGCGAAGAAATCCGTAGAGACAAACAGCTCATCAGCCATCCGTCCTGCCATCGCGGCGGCCTTTTCCGTCTGTCCGAGTTCCAGATATTCTTCTATGATACCGATCACCACAGACTCGTTGGAAAATCCAAGATAGCTTATATCAAGCGGGAAATTGGCCTCAGGAACGCACTCCTGGCACATGTCCAGCATCTCGACCGCCCGGTCATCCCTGCCTGCCTTTCTCATCTCTTTGGCGACATTCAGGAATATGAGACGCTGCGGGAGCACTCCGCAGAAAGTATACATGTTCTGATAATCCACGAAATAGTCGGTCCTCTTGAGGGCATCCCAACTGAATACTTCCTTCATCTTATGGTACATGTCCTCAGGATCGGCAAAGCCTATATCAGAAGAACTCATCTTGTTCTTTATCGGAACGAATTTGTATGAAAAGCCTTCATACATCAGGTATTCTTTCATCCCGATATTGATGTCCCCGCCCATGCTCAGCAGATTGATCGGTCTGTCCCACTGATAGTTGGACAGCAAATCAAGCATGAACAGCTCAGGCTTTGTAATACGGTCCTTGTCTTTAGGGATCGTAAGGACTATCTCATCTGGGATCCGGTCCGCATATTTGGCGTCAAGAATACCGTACTTGATTACATTTTCCTTATTGACCGGAATAGAGAACTTCCTGGACATTATATAATCCATCGTCATGCCGTTCTCCAGGACCAGCTTTGCATCGGGATGCCTGAACACTTCCATTACGATGGACAAAGGAATCACCTGGTCTCTCGTATCATAGATAGGAGGCCATTCGTTGGTACCGTACAGATACTGGTCCGGTCCGATCTTCAGATCAAGAGACCTTGACTCGTTTACGGCGTATTTCATCTGGTCGATATGCCAGTCGGTGCCGAGAAGGGATGTATTGCATATCCTCACATCAGTCCTTATTCCTTCGACTTCCTGGGCATACCACAGAGGGAAAGTATCATTGTCTCCGTGAGTGACAAGAATACCGTCCTGCCCCACGGAATTCAGGTAGTTTTCCGCCATCTCGACAGCCGTCTTCCTGTGGCTCCTGTCATGGTCGTCCCAGTTCTGCTGTGCCATGAGCGCCGGTACACCAAGGCAGAGAAGGCTTACCGCTGACGCCGCTGCAACATACTTGTTGCCGGAAGCCTCCGCACATCCTGATGCCGTACCTGTCCTGGACGAAATCAGATCCTCAATCCATGAATACAAGGCCAGTACGGCAAGACCGATCCATATCGAAAACGCATAGAAAGACCCGGCGTATGCATAGTCCCGCTCCCTTACCTGATACGGCTGCTGGTTAAGATATATGACGATGGCTATGCCTGTCATGAAGAACAGCAGGAAAGTCAGCCAAGAGCCGCGCTTGTCACGGGCGAACTGGAAGAATATTCCTATAATCCCCAGCAACAGCGGCAGCATGTAGTAATGGTTCTTGCCTTTGTTGTCCTTGAGATATGCCGGAGCATTGCTCTGGTCCCCGAGACGGGCCTTGTCAATAAACCCGATTCCGGACTCCCAGTTGCCTATGAACAGATCTCCCGGACTCGGGCTGTGTATCTCGTTCTGCCGTCCGGCGAAGTTCCACATGAAATATCTCCAGTACATCCAGTTAAGCTGGTAATCGAAGAAGAAGCGCATGTTCTCTCCGAAAGTCGGCTTTTTGTAGTCGGCTCCGGCAACAGGCTTGCCCTTGGTCACATAGGCACTGTAGAACTGCACATAGCTGTCCTGGTTTCCGTCCCACATGCGAGGGAAAAGCATCTTGCCTTCAGGGGCATACACCGGCACAGGCTGTCCGTCCGCATGGATATACTTGTCTCCCAGAGGGGTCCAGTATTCTGACTGGTCGATCGCCTCAAGAGGCGCACCGAAATACTGTCCGTAAAGCAACGGCTTTGTTCCGTACTGTTCACGTGAGAGATACCTGATAAGGGTAAAAGGATTGTCAGGCTGGTACTCGTTGGTAGGAGTCTTCACCGAAGACCGGATAATCATTATGGAGAATACCGAGAAACCTATCACGACTGTCGTAAAACACAGCAGGACAGTGTTCCAGAACACCTTTTTCTTTTTCAGCGTCACAAAAAGGCCCCAGAAGCACAGGGCAAGCAGGACAACCATGAACACCGCCGCTCCGGTATTGAACGGCAGGCCGAGCACGTTCACGAAGAACAGGTCGGTATATGCAGCCAGTTTTGGAAGATACGGTATTATGCCGAAAAGCACCAACGCCAGTATCACGCATGAAATGAGAAATATCTTCACATACTCCCAGAAACTGTAGTGACCGTCTTCCCTTTTCTTGTAATAGAACAGGAACACCAGACAAGGTATGGTGAGCAGGTTCAGAAGATGGACGCCTATTGAAAGACCCATCAGGAAAGAAATCAGGACAATCCATCTGTTGGCATACTTCGTCCCCGCTTGTTCGTACCATTTTGTCATTGCCCAGAACACCAGTGCTGTGAACAGCGAAGACATGGCATATACTTCTCCTTCGACGGCCGAGAACCAGAACGTATCCGAGAAACAGTATGCAAGGGCACCGACGGCACCGGAGCCGTATATGGCTATCGCCCTTGAAACCGGATATGTCCCGTCTGCAGACGGCTTCACCACGCGTTTCGCAAGGAATACTATAGTAAGGTACAGCAGGAAAATGGTCAGAGCGGAACAAAGTGCGCTCATCACATTCACGGCTATTGCGGCGTGGGCACCGTCGGTGAAAATCGTAAAGAATCTTGCAAACAGCTGGAAGACCGGATTTCCCGGAGGGTGTCCGACTTCAAGTTTATATGAGGAGGCAATGAATTCGCCGCAGTCCCAGAACGATGCCGACGGCTCTATCGTCATAAGGTATGTGAATGCAGAGATTACGAATACCGCCGCTGCAGTGATCCTGCTCCACAGATTGAATTTCCTGTTATCCATATTTTCCGTAAGTCCAACAAAAGAGCAAAGATACAAACATATTGCGTATATTTGCAAAAAATTAATTGACCCGATGGCCGACAACGACTGGAAAAAGAGACTGGGAGTGGTGTTTTCCACGAACCCCGATTACCGATATGAAGAAGAAACTCAGGAGCAGCAGGAAACCCTTCCTCCTGAAAAACAGAAACTTATAGTATCCATTGACCGCAGGAACCGCGGAGGGAAGCAGGTAACTCTGGTAAGCGGCTTTACCGGGACCGATGAAGACCTGGCGGATCTGGCCAGGACACTGAAAGTGAAATGCGGGGTCGGTGGGTCGGCAAAGGACGGTGAGATTACCATACAGGGCGATTTCCGCGACAAGGTAACCGCACTCCTTACAGAGATGGGCTATAAAGCCAGACGGGGGAACTGAAATGGACGGAATACAGCCCATCGACAGCGCATTCACCGGAGGTACGATGGAACTCGTCCCGATGACCGGGACTGTTCCTCCTGTCGTTTCCGGACCGGCACAGGAAACAGCGGGCTTCCTTTCTTCGCCGCTTCCCGTTACTGTCATTATAATGGTCCTCACCATCATCTGCATAGCCAACGTCAGGACATTCGCCAACATGATCCCGTCTTTTTCCGGCTGTCTTTTCCGATGGAAGGAAAATCTCTACATAGAAGACAGCATGACGCTCAGCATGAACAGGAACAGGCTTTTCTACATACTCATAATACCGTTCTGTCTGGTTGCGTCCGGATACGGTCTTTATGAGCCGGATGCCATAGCCGCACTGCCCAGGACAGCGCATTTCCTGTCCGTCACCGGTGCCGTCATCCTGTATCTTCTGCTGAAATACGCACTTTCATGGATTGTCAGGAACGGCAGGATGAATGAAAAGACATACAGGACGGCGGTCCGCACATTCCGTACATTCTTCATCATCATCACCTCTGCCCTGCTGGCCACCTCCGGGATACTGGAAATATTCTCCGCCGGAGAAAGCCTGACAAGGCTGGTCCTCCTGTATGAAGCAGCGTTGCTCTATATAATATGTATAATACGGGAATTTCAATTTTTTAAAACCTGCAGTTCTGTATTTACAGCAATTTTGTATCTTTGCGCCCTGGAATTTTTACCGACAGGTATTTTGGTTGCAACCGCAATTGTTTTATAAAACGACATGACTGTTAAGAATATTCTGATTTCCCAGCAGCCACCAAAAGCTGCCTCCCCGTATTCGGTTATAACGGAAAAATACGGCGTAAATTTCGATTTCGTTCCCTTTTTCACCATAGAACCCCTGTCTTCCAGGGAGTTCAGAACCCAGAGAATCAATATCCTTGACCATACGGCAATAGTGTTTTCGGCCCGTTCCACAATCGATGCGTTCTTCCATCTGTGCGAGGAACTCAGAGTGAAGATTCCGGAAACCATGAAATACTTCTGTACGACTGAAGCCGTGGCGATGTATCTTCAGAAACATATCGTATACCGGAAAAGGAAGATTTTCTACGGAGACGGGACCACCTCGTCCGTAATTTCCCTCATCGGGAGCAAGCACAAGGACGAAACTTTCCTTATAGCCACCTCCGATCTGGCCGGGAACGACATAGCCAAGACATTCCAGGAAAACGGATTCAAATCGGAAAGTGCCATATTCGTAAAGTCAGTGTCCCAGGACCTCAGGAATCTGGATCTCGGACAGTATGACATGATAGTCCTGTACAACCCTTCAGACGTCAAGTCCATCTACGAGAACTACCCCGATTTCAAACCTGGGAACACCCGGTTCGTAGCCTATGGCAAATCCGTTCTCAAGGCAATGGACGAAGCCGGACTGGAAGTGGCGGTATCGGCACCTACTCCACAGGCGCCTTCCGTAGCAAAGGCCCTCGAGATTTATCTTGAAAACAACAAGGGCTGATGTGCCCTGAAAGACATACGCTGTCAAAAGACGAAAGGCTGCACGGCCGTAATGACATTTCAAGGCTGTTTGCAGAGGGAAAATTCGGTGTTGCCGGTTCTCTGAAATACTGTTTCAGAACCGGCAACGGCCTTTCCTATACCAGGATAATGGTCTCCGTTCCCAAAAAGCTTTTCAAGCGTGCCGTCAAGCGCAATCTGCTCAAGCGGCGCCTGCGTGAAAGCTACAGGCAGCAGAAAGAATTGCTTTCCGGCAGCAAGGGAACGGACATAATGTTTGTTTACAACACAAAGGAAATACTGACTTTCAAGGAGATATACAGACTTGTCGGCCAGATTCTCACCAAGGTCCAGAAGCCATGAACACTCCGGAACCCGAAAAGAGAATCGCGCATCTCCTTAAAAGAATCTCCATCATGCCGTTCATCGGACTGATAAAGTTCTATCAGACCTGCATTTCACCATACAAAACACCGACATGCAGATTTACTCCTACGTGCTCGCAGTATGCACTGGAAGCATTCAGAAAACACGGTCCCTTCAAGGGACTGTACCTGACGGTACGGAGGCTACTCAGGTGTCACCCGTGGGGAGGAAGCGGGTACGATCCGGTACCGTGACCGTATGCTCCGGCCATTAATAGATTATTGGATATTAAAACATTATGATTAAAAACCGTCAAACTGGCGTCAAGTCAATAATGATTATGCATAAATGGATAGCTGCCTCCATAGCCGTTTTGTGCACGGCAGGATGTTCTTCGGGAGGAGGCGGCGATACCGTCCCGGCAGAACCGGATTACAGCCGGGAAAACATGTGGTACAGGACAGGAATGACATCTGACGGCAAAGAGGCCGATGTGTTCTATGTAACTCCTACCTGCGTGTGGGACTGGCAGGACAGCACCGGAAACACAATACACTATATGGATACGGAAAATCCTGAACAAAGGGCCGCTACGGATGCTTCCACAAGACTTGGATATGAACTTTTCAGCAAAAGCTGCAATTTCTTCTCACCTTACTACAGGCAGATAACCATGGATTGCTGGTTCGGAACGGAAGAGGATATCGAACGAAGATATCAGATCTCCCATCTGGACATCGCGAAAGCGTTCCGGTACTATATGAAGCACCTCAATGGAGGACGGCCTTTCTTCCTCGCAGGGCACAGCCAGGGAGCGAAAGCCATCATCCGGCTGCTGGAAGAAAACCTTACTGACGAACAATATTCCAGGATGGTCGCGGCATACGCTTTCGGTTTCGGGATCAGCGAAGAAGAACTGGCCTCCTGTCCGCATCTCAAACCGGCCGAAGGGCCGGATGACTATGGAGTCACCGTCTGCTACAACAGCGTCTCCACCCCTGAGGCCGTTTCCCCGTCATTCAAAGACAACATAGTGTGTATCAACCCGATAAACTGGCGCACAGACAGCACTTATGCCCCTGCTGCAGAAAATGCCGGATCCGTGTTCTTTCACCGGTCAGTGGCAAGCGACACTCTTTTCAATGCCGTCGGAGCCAGGATGCTCCCTCAGGAACACGTCCTTCAGATAGACGACCTGGATGACAATGACTACTACATACCTTCTATCGGAGAGATTTTTCCGAAAGGGAACTATCATGTACAGGAAATCAACCTGTATTTCCTCAATCTGCAGCAGAATATCGCGGACAGACTCAGGTCATACAGCAAATCGCATTAAAAAAAGTCAGAATATGCCGAAGAAAGAGAATATAAGGACAATGTTCGATGACATCGCTCCGGAGTATGACAAGCTGAACCATATCATGTCCCTCAACATAGACAAGGGTTGGAGGGAAAAGGCCGTAAAGGAAATAGCGGATACCGACGGAGCCCTGGAAATCCTGGACGTGGCATGCGGGACCGGGGATTTTTCAATAGCAATAGCCCGCGCAGCCGCTCCCGGCAGCCATATAACGGGAGTTGATCTGTCCGAAGGAATGATGAAAATAGGAAGGGAGAAGGTGGACCGGGAAGGACTGCAGGGCAAAGTCAGCATGGAACAGGGAGACTGCGAGCATCTCAGGTTTGCGGACGGGACATTCGACAGGGTATCTGTAGCATTCGGTGTGCGTAACTTCGAGCATCTGGAAGAAGGTCTGCGAGAAATGCTCCGTGTACTCAGACCTGGGGGCAAACTGGTAATACTGGAACTGTCCGTGCCGGCAAATCCCGTAATCCGGTTTTTCTACAAACTGTACGCCCTGCATCTTCTGCCTGCAGTCGGAGGCAAGGTCTCAGGAAACAGAAGCGCCTACAGGTATCTTCCCGCCTCGGTCCTGAGATTCCCCGGACCGGCAGTATTCACGGGCATGATGAAAGACTGCGGCTTTTCAGCGGTCAGGACCAAAGCGCTGACTTTCGGCATCTGCCGGATGTACTCAGGCCATAAGAAACTTATAAAAGATACACTATAAAACCGAAGCCGGAAAGGACGGCAAATAAAAACGAAAACATGACCAGCTGCGGGAGCTGCGGATCAAGATCTTTGCCCGAACGCCGCCACACCTGGACAAGATGCAGGACAAAAAGAGGCAGAGTGACTACAAAAAGATAGTGCCACCAGTCGAACACCCTCAACGAAGCATATACCAGCATGCAAAGCCACCCGATGGCTATCAGCGCAGTATGATATATCTTGGCGTTCTTTTCCCCTATTCTCACCGGAATGGTCCTGCGGGTCAGGGCATCACTTCTGATATCCCTGATATTGTTCACGTTCAGCACACCTGTACTCAGACAGCCTGCTGAAACGGCCGGTAATACCAGAATCCACGTCCTTATCTCATGTGCCGCGACAAAATACGCACCCAGAACAGAGACAATACCGAAAAAGAGGAAGACATACAGGTCTCCAAGACCTCTGTAGCCATACGGATTCCTGCCGAGAGTGTATTTGACGGCACCGGAAATGGCCGCGAGCCCCATCAGGGCTGTTATCAGGGCTCCGAAATCGAAGAAAGTCCCGAACGAAAACCAGATCATCGCCAGTCCGCCGGCAATGCAAAGCACCACGTAGACCCTGATCATCACTTTAAAGTCCTTCTCGGCAAGCAGCCCTTTTGATAGCGTATAGGCCGGCCCCTGCCTGTCCTCTTCCCTGTCAGTCCCGTGCAGGAAATCCCCGAGTTCATTCGCCACGTTGGACAGGATCTGCAGGAAAACCGTAGTCAGCAATGTAAAGAACGCCACCCACGGACGCAGGACGTAATCCGAGGCGGCCAGCATAAGACCGAGAGAAACTCCGGCAAGGGACAAAGGAAGAGTCCGCAGTCTCATCGCGGTAATGTAAGCAGACAACTTTTTCATAAAACACGCATTTAAACAACCTACAACAGCTAAAACAACAGCTAAAACAACAGAACGGACAACTGCGGAAACCTGCCGTCTCCCGATCTTTGCCCTCGGTTAAGAATCTTATTCGTCTCTATCTGCGGAGAGCAAAATCCGCAGAAAAATTCTCGGAAGAGGATTTTTGAAAATGGGGTACCTGTGACAGGCGCCCCATTTTATTTTTTCATTTGACAGGGAAAAGGACCTTCAGGTTAAGAGACAGGAAATGAAGTACTGCATGAAGAGGTCCGTATGCCCTGAAATCATATATGAACTGCTCCTTGAACGGACGCCCTTTCGGTCCGGTTATGGCGGCATACCGTTTTTTCAGCGGCACTTCGGAATTCCTCCATTCGGGAAGGGACTCATTGCGGTCGCATTCCGCAAGCACTCCCGGGGCCACCACCACCGTAATGTCCTTTTTCGCTGCCCTCACCCCATAGTCGAAATCACCGAAACTGTGTGAATATATCCTGTCAAGAGTTCCCAGCCTCCTGTACACATAATCCGGAACCAGCACAAGATTACCGTTGAATATGTCGCATGCCTCCGGAATCATAGGATCGGGAGTGATTATCCTGCCGTACCGCGTCCTTCCTCCGTATGAAAGGTTTCCACGCCTGTCCTCGGCAGTGCCGGCGACTATTGCCCTGTGCCCGAGATAAGTGGAATTCTCGAGCAGCGACGCCACGGCTCCCGGCTTCAGCATCGTATCATCATTGAGCCACAGATAGAAATCCGGAGAAGAGCCTGCAGCCGCATCCCACGCCGCACACATCCCCCGGTTCCAGTACAGACTGCCGTCTCCCCGGACAATGTTCACGTCAGGGAAACGTTCGGATACGGCATCCGACGTGCCGTCGGTACTGCCGTCGTCTGTCAGATAGACTTCAAAAGCGTATTTTCCTGTCCTCGTCAGAGAATCCGTCTGCCTGTACAGCAGGGTCAGACATCTGAGCGTACTGTTTTTCCTGTTATGCACAGTCATCAGGACAGCGACAGTCATCCGGTCCATATCAACGTCGTATCAATCCAACTTCAGCACTGCCATAAACGCACTCTGCGGCACCTCGACAGTACCGATCTGGCGCATACGTTTCTTTCCCTGCTTCTGCTTCTCCAGGAGCTTGCGTTTTCTGGTTATATCGCCGCCATAACACTTGGCCGTCACGTCCTTACGCACAGCCTTGACCGTCTCGCGGGCAATGATTTTCGCACCTATTGCCGCCTGGATGGCGATATCGAACTGCTGGCGCGGGATAAGTTCCTTCAGTTTCTCGCATATCCTGCGCCCGAAATCATACGCATGATCCTGATGGATAAGGGAAGACAGGGCATCTGCAGGCTCGCCGTTCAGAAGAATATCCAGTTTCACAAGTTTTGCCGGACGGAAGCCTATTACATGGTAATCGAAAGAAGCGTATCCCTTGGAAATGGACTTGAGCTTGTCATAGAAATCGAAGACGATCTCTGACAGCGGCATCTCGTAGGTAAGTTCCAGCCTGTCTGAAGTGATATAATGCTGGTTCACCAGAATCCCCCTCTTGTCCAGGCACAGCTTCATGATAGGTCCGTAGAATTCGGCCTTGGAAATGACCTGGGCCCGGATATACGGTTCCTCGATACGGTCTATGAGAGTAGGGGCCGGCAGTCCGGAAGGATTGTGGACATCCACGACAGCGCCCTGAGTGGTATATACCTTATAAGATACGTTCGGGACAGTGGTTATGACATCCATGCCGAATTCACGGAAAAGACGTTCCTGGACTATCTCCAGATGAAGCAGACCGAGGAAGCCGCACCGGAACCCGAAACCGAGAGCCAGTGAAGACTCCGGCTCGAACACGAGCGAAGCGTCATTGAGCTGCAGTTTCTCGATAGATGACCTCAACTCCTCGTACTGGTCGGTCTCTACCGGATACACGCCCGCAAAAAGCATCGGTTTCACTTCCTCGAATCCGGCGATGGCCTCTTTGCAAGGAGCGTCCACATGTGTAATGGTATCACCGACCTTGACCTCCGAAGCCGTCTTTATGCCCGAAATGATATAGCCGACGCTTCCGCAAGGAATCTCGTCCCTCGGGTCCATCCTCATCTTGAGGACACCGATCTCGTCAGCTTCATATTCTTTTCCTGTATTGAAGAATTTCACATGATCCCCGGTACGGATAGAGCCGTTCTCCACCTTGAAATAGGCAATGATCCCCCTGAATGAATTGAATACCGAGTCAAAGATCAGGGCCTGCAGCGGAGCGTCCGGGTCTCCTGTCGGCGCCGGTATCCTCTCCACAATGGCATCCAGAATGGCCGGGACGCCTTCCCCCGTCTTTCCCGAAGCGCAGAGCACGTCCTCCGGCCTGCACCCGAGCAAATCCACCACCTGGTCCGTAACGACATCCACCATGGCGGAATCCATATCGATCTTGTTCAGCACAGGGATGATTTCCAGATCATGCTCAATGGCAAGGTACAGGTTTGAAATTGTCTGAGCCTGAATACCCTGCGTGGCATCCACCACCAGCAGCGCCCCTTCGCAGGACGCGATGGCCCTGGACACTTCATAAGAAAAGTCCACGTGTCCCGGAGTATCGATAAGGTTCAGAGTGTATTTCTCGCCTTTGTAAGTGTAATCCATCTGGATAGCGTGGCTCTTGATGGTAATTCCCTTCTCCTTCTCCAAATCCATCGAGTCCAGTACCTGCGCCTCCATGTCCCTGCTGCTGAGCGTATGCGTCAGCTCGATCATCCTGTCCGCCAGCGTACTCTTCCCGTGGTCAATATGGGCGATTATGCAAAAGTTCCTGGTATATTTCATCTTATAATCATTATAACCCGGCAAAGATAGGAAAAATAAAAATGAAATGGAGCAGGATGTTCACGGCACCGGCATCTGACTTTTCTTAAGCCGGAAACAAAAATTACAGAATTTTCCAAACGGAAGGAAACCTTTTTATGTTAAAATATATTATTTTTGCGCGAAGTAATTCCTATACTTATAATATACAATGGTCTCGATCGATGAACTGAAAAAAATCTCCTCTCAGGTCAGAAGGGATATAATCAGGATGGTAAGCGGAGCGAAATCCGGACATCCGGGCGGCTCGATGAGCAGCACCGACTTTCTGACGGCACTTTATTTCGGAGGAGTAATGAAACATGATCCTGCCACATGGACCCGAAGCGGGAAAGGACAGGATGTATTTATTCTCTCTGCAGGCCACCTGTCGCCTGTTTACTACTCATTGCTCGCAAGAGCGGGTTATTTCCCTGTTGCGGAACTCGCGACATTCAGGAAATTCGGGACCAGACTCCAGGGCCATCCGTCTACCGAGACAAATCTTCCAGGCGTATTCCAGCCATCAGGCTCTCTCGGACAGGGACTGTCGGTCGCTGCAGGAACTGCCCTGGGCAAAAAACTTGACAAAGACGAAAATCTCGTATACGTACTCATGGGCGACGGGGAAAGCGAAGAAGGCCAGATCTGGGAAGCCGCAATGTTCTGCTCCCACCAGAAAATCGACAACCTGATCGCCATCACCGACTGGAACATGCAGCAGATCGACGGGAATGTAGACAATATCGCCGGACTGGGGAACCTCGAAGGCAAGTGGAAAAGTTTCGGATGGGAAGTGCTCACATGCAACGGGCACGACTTCAATGAAATCCTGACAGCTTTCGCCGAAGCCAAAGGACTGGCGGGAAAAGGCAAACCGATAATGATCCTGATGCACAGCGACATGGGACACGGAGTAGACTTCATGGCAGGGACGAACGAGTGGCACGGCAAGGCCCCGTCACCGGAACTCGCGGAAAAGGCGCTCGCCCAGATAGAGGAGACATTGGGAGACTATTGATCCAAACCACAAAGAAAGGATACCGAAATGAAAAAATATACAGATACAGGCAAGAAAGATACGCGCAGCGGTTTCGGGGAAGGGCTTTATGAAGCAGCCGTAAACAATCCTGACATTGTAGCGATGGCGGCAGACCTGACCTCGTCGGTAAAAATGGACAAATTCTGCAAGGCCTTTCCTGAAAGGTTCTTCCAGTGCGGCATCGCCGAAGCCAACATGATAGGTGCGGCAGCAGGAATGGCGCTTACCGGAAAGACGGTTTTCGCCGGATCATTTGCAGAATTCGTAACCGGAAGGGTATACGATCAGGTACGACAGGAACTTGCTTACGGAGAAGCCAATGTAAAGATAGCGGCATCGCATGCCGGCGTGACTCTCGGAGAAGACGGAGCCACCCACCAGACAATGGAGGACATCGCGCTCATGAGGGCACTCCCGGGAATGGTCGTCATAAACCCGTGCGACTTCAACCAGACCAAGGCGGCGACGATCGCGGCGGCAGAATATAAAGGCCCGGTATACCTGCGGTTCGGCCGTCCCGCCGTTCCGAACTTTACGTCGGCCGACCGGAAATTCGAAATAGGCAAGGCCATCATCATGAATGAAGGCACGGATGTGACCATCATCGCCACAGGCCATCTGGTATGGGAAGCGGTGCAGGCAGCCGAAGCCCTTGAGAAAGAAGGCATCTCGGCCGAAGTGATAGACATAGCCACTATCAAGCCTGTAGACCGGGACGCCATCGTGGCTTCCGCAGCAAAGACGAGAGCCGTCGTATGCGCAGAAGAGCACAACATGGCCGGAGGTCTCGGAGAACTTGTCGCCGGAATCCTGGCATCCGAATGTCCTACCCGCATGGAATTCGTCAACGGACAGGACCGTTTCGGCCAGAGCGGCACCCCGTCAGAACTCATGGCAGCATACGGACTTGATGCAGAGCATATAGTACTTGCAGCGAAGAAAGCCATAGGCAAAAAATAACCGGAGCATGTCCGACAGGGAAATCATGCGGCTTTACCGTAGCGGAGAACGGACAAAGGCTTTCGAGGCCATAGTTTCCGTCTACAGCGAACGGCTTTACTGGCACATAAGACGTTTTACATGCTCGCATGAAGACACTGATGACCTCCTGCAGGACACTTTCACGAAAATATGGGCTGCGCTTCCTTCTTTCAGGGAGGATGCGCAGCTTTTTACATGGATATACCGGATAGCCACCAACGAAGCCCTCAATTTTCTCCGCAGGAAAAAAGTCCGGGCAATGATTTCATTCGAAAACATCCGGAGCGACATGGAAAAGAGAATCGATACGGATCCATGTTTCAACGGAGACGCAATCCAGCGGCAGCTCCACAAGGCCATACAGAGACTGCCTCCCAAGCAGAGACTGGTATTCAACCTGCGGTATTTCGACGAAATGAAATACGAGCAGATTTCCGAGATCACAGGCATCACGACAGGCTCGCTGAAAGCCTCTTATCATCACGCCTACAATAAGATAAAGACAGAACTCGAAAAAATTTTTTAACCTTTGGCAAACACCCGTGTCTAACTTTCGAATTTATACCGATATGGATATTCTAGAATCTGAAAAAAGGCTCAAGTCAATGCCGTTCAACGTCCCTGACGGATATTTCGAGGGGATGAAGCGTCAGGTAATGGACAATATCGGCAGCATGGCTCCCGACCGGCTTCCATCCGGAAGGAAACCGATCCGCTACATCATACTGCAGACCGCAACGGCAGCAGCCATGCTGGCAGCGGCGGTAACCGGCAGTATTTCTTTTATAAGCAGTCATATAGACCGGAAAAAACAGATGCTGGACGACACGTTCTTCTATACGGAACTCATGCCTAACGACACCGATGTCCTCTATGATGCCGACAGCTACGGATATGTAGCCGATTCCGACATTTCAGATGAAGACATAATCGACTATCTGATATATTCCGGAATTCCCGTTGAACAATTAAATGAATCCGACTATGAATAATTTATACCGACTTATAATCTGTTCCGCAATCCTGGTTTCCACCCTCTCCATGTCCGCCCAAGGGCCGAAAGACGGCGGCAAGGACTGGAGGGAGCGCATCATGAGCGAAAAGATAGCCTACCTCACCAACGCTGTAGGGCTCACTCCCGAAGAAGCCCAGGCTTTCTGGCCTGTATACAACCAGACCTGGGACGAAAGAGGAAAAGCCCAGTTCGCAGTAATGAAAGCCTACCGTGAATTGGAAAAGGCTACGGACGAAAACCGGACGAAAGATATTCCTGCCCTGCTGGACGCCTATCTCGAAGCCATCAGAAACAGAAACAGGACCGATGAAAAATGTGAGGCACAGTTCAGGAAAGTACTTCCGGTAGAAAAAGTAGCAAAACTTTATATAGGAGAAGAACGTTTCCGCAGACAGCAGATACACAATCTGCATCACGGGAAAAAATAAACCTAAGCCCAAATATAGAACGGAGATACAAGGTCGGTATACTGGTCGGTATACCGGCCTTGTTCCTGTAAAACGAGGCTTTCTTCCACAATCACATCCGGTCTTTGGCGGGAAAACTCGGCCACTATCCTGCGCGGCGGTCTGGACGGGACTGTCCTGATACGGACGATCCTGAACGGGAACAAGCTGCACATCCTTCCGTAGCGGCAAACATCTGTCTCCACCTCCGACGGAAGGACCATAGAGCATCTGCCTCCCGGCGAAAGCCACCTGGAAGAGAACTCCAGAACTTCCCTGAACGAAAGGCCGCAGGCGTGTCTGGCTTCCCGGCGGCGCATGTCCGGTGACTTCAGTTCACTTTCAAAATAAGGAGGATTGGAAAAGACCAGATCGAAAGTCACTGCAGGATCATTTCCTTCACGGACAGTTTCCATCCGTAAGGCAAGGTCCTCTAAAGAAATGTTCTCGGACGAAAGCATCAGGGGCCACGGAGACCGGGAAAAATTGGCTGCGGCTTCGGACGCAGAAGGAGAATCGACATCGATGGCCTTGATCGATACGGGCAATCCGGAAAGTCTCTGGGCGGCCATCAACGCTATCGTACCTGTGCCCGTCCCGATATCCAGCAGCATACGGTCGCCGGGACGCAAGGTCATCAGAGCCCCGAGAAGTACGCCGTCGGTATTTACCTTCATGGCGGAGCGTTCGTTGATGACGGAAAATCTTTTGAAGCGGAATTCTCCCATAGCCTACAGTCCGATGGCTTCACCTTCCTCTCCGGACAGGAAAAGCCCGTCCTTCATGTACAGAGTGCGGTCGCACAGCCTGGCAAGCGAAGGGTCGTGAGTGACAATGACTATAGTCTGTCCGTACCTGTCCCTCAAAGACAGGAAAAGGTTGTGGAGATCTTCCTTGGTCCTGCTGTCAAGGTTGCCTGACGGCTCATCGGCAAAAAGGACAGACGGACTGTTCACCAAAGCCCTGGCTATCGCAACCCTCTGCTGCTCCCCTCCGGAAAGTTCCGACGGTTTGTGGTTTATGCGCCCTGAGATACCGAGATCAGAAAGCAGGGCCAGAGCGGTTTCTTTCGAATCCTTTTCCGTACGGCCGGCAATAAGGGCCGGAATCATCACGTTCTCCAATGAAGTGAACTCTGGCAGGAGATGGTGGAACTGGAAAACGAAGCCGATCTTCCGGTTTCTGAAGACAGACAAATCCTTCTGTCCGAGCCTGAGCACATCGGTCCCGTCAATCTCCAGCGTCCCGGCATCTGGCGTAGAAAGAGTACCGAGTATCTGAAGCAGCGTGGACTTCCCTGCCCCGGAAGCCCCCATTATAGATATGATTTCCGATTTCCCGGCCTGGAAATCGATACCTTTCAGCACCTGCAGTTTCCCGAAAGACTTTACTATTCCTTTAGCTTCTATCATATTGCCATTTCTCATTTCACTGTGCCAAAGGTAGCATTTTTAACGGTACCGATAAAAACAATATCAAAAAACTGACAAAAAATTTTGACATTCAAGAAAAAAGGCATATCTTTGCAGTCCAATTCGAAAGAAGAGGTAAAATATTCGGGGTGTGGCGCAGTTGGCTAGCGCATCTGGTTTGGGACCAGAGGGTCCTGTGTTCGAGTCACA
>JADILV010000053.1 GCA_017695115.1 Candidatus Cryptobacteroides avicola
GTCTCGCTGAGCCGTTCCGCAATGATGTCCCGCGCACCGGAAAGGGCATCCTCCGGGGTAGCGACCTTGTCATTCAGGAACTTCGCTGCCTCTTTCTGCGGGTCTGCAAGGGAGACGGAGTACATCTTGTCGGCAAGAGGCTCAAGGCCGGCTTCCTTCGCTGCTGTGGCCCTGGTGCGGCGCTTCGGCCGGTACGGGAGGTACAGGTCCTCGAGCTCACGTGCATCCACGCAGTCCTCGACCGATGATTTCAGCTCCGGGGTGAGTTTCCCGAGCCCTTCTATTGTCTCCAGGATAGTGGCCTTGCGTTTCTCCATGTCCTCAAAGACCTGCGTCCAATGCCTTATCTCGGCTACGGCCACCTCGTCCAGACCTCCGGTGCGCTCCTTCCTGTAGCGGCTTATGAACGGGATTGTCGCCCCTTCCTCAAAAAGTCTTGCGCAGTTCTCCACCTGCCACTCCTTCACATCCAGCCTTGAGGCTATATTCTTGATATAGATTTCTTTCATGATGATTATCAGTTAATGCCATTAATCAGTCTGTCCAAATCATGCAAATTTACAAAAAAGAACGATTGGAACGGCTGGCAGTACTGCATTCTTGACAACTATCATGGTCATCAAGAATAGTCCAGACAGCTGCAGGCATAAGATTCCCGTATTGTCTTTCATTATTTGACGGTCAATTTATTAAATTTGCAGTATGAATTTCTTCCGGAAGCATATTATTCCTTTAAGTGCCGTCTTGACCCTTGCCGCGGTCGGATGTTATGAAGCATACTGGCTCCGGGGAATGTATAAAACCGGAAAGGAGTCTGCCGAATCTATAATCAGTTCATCTGTAACAAAGGCGGAAATGGAAGAGTATCTTGAGAGGACCAGCGTCGCGCATGGGGCTGATTCTATACACATCCTCAGCGTCAAGACCGAATCCATTCCGAAGGTGGTGTCGATGTCTATCGACTCGTTGAGCGGAAGGCCACATGCGATACAAGTACACAGGATTGACAGTCTGGGAAATTCCCTGGAAGACCTGCTGTCCCGAAGACCCGACCTGGACAAGATAGATTCCATATTCTGTGCCCTGCTGGACAGTGCAGGACTTGACATAGAGTGCGAACTGGCATTTATGGAAAATGATGGCGCGTCAGGAACATTATCCGGCAAGGACAGTACCGGGGCCGATGATGCGGGGAATGTGATACTTGCCGTACCTTCCTATGTCAATGACGGGTATTACCAGGTCAGTTCCGGCTCACTTACAAGACATATCATAGGGAATATGTCAGGGACAGTCGCCACCTCGGCAGGGATACTGCTGATAATCGTCATGGCCTTCTGCCTGATGGACAGGACTGTGAAGAAACAGCGGAAACTCGAAGAGATGAAAAACGATTTCACACGGAACATCACGCACGAGCTGAAAACGCCCATTGCAGTAGCATACGCGGCAAGCGACACCCTGCAGAAATATGATCTCGGGAACGACCCTGCAAAACGGGAGGAGTACCTGGCCGTCATAAAGGGGCAGCTTGACAGACTTTCAGGAATGGTGGAAATAATCCTGTCAACCGCGGTGGAGAGCCGCGCAGGTCTCAGACTGGACCTTGCAATGATACAGCTCAGACCGATGCTCGAGGATGCCGCATCCCAGACAAGGCTGAAAGCAGGCAAACCCTGCGACATAACCGTATCTGTACTCCCGGACAGTCTGGAAGCGACGATAGACAGGCGGCTCATGTCCAGCGTCATCCTGACAATACTTGACAACGCCGTGAAATATTCCGGTAACAGCGTGAAAATATCGGTAAAAGCATACCGGGACGGACAGAGGACACTCATATCCGTCTCAGATGACGGTATAGGGATAGCCCCGATGGACCAGAAACATATTTTCGAAAAATTCTACAGGGTCCACACCGGCGACAGGCATGATGTAAAGGGATACGGGATAGGGCTTTTCTTCGCAAAAACCATAGTGGAAAAGCACGGGGGAAAGATATCGGTGACCAGCAAACCGGGCAAGGGCAGTTCATTTGTAATAGAGTTGTGATATGGAAAGGATTTCTGTTCTGCTTGTAGAGGACGAGCCCACACTGGCGATGATTATCAAGGATGCCCTCGAGGCCGAGAATTTCACTGTCAGCATCGCCAGTGACGGGGTGTCGGGCCTGGAAATGTTCCTCCGCTCGGATCCTGACATAATCGTATCTGATGTCATGATGCCGAAGATGTCAGGTCTCGAAATGGTGCAGAAGATCCGACAGACCGGCGCCTTTATTCCAGTACTGTTCCTGACCGCCAGGACCTCGGCTGATGATGTTGTCGAAGGATTCGAGGCCGGAGGCAACGATTACCTGAAAAAACCGTTCGGAATGAAGGAACTTGTAGTAAGGATGATGGCGCTCCTCGGACGGATAGGGGTACAGGGAAAGGCCATCCCGGCAGAATACACTGTCGGCAAGTATATGTTCACACCTGCACGGCGGCTCCTGACCTACCTGCCAGACGGAGAAAGTGAAGAACTCCCGAACAGGGAAAGCGAAATCCTCAAGCGGTTGTGCGCAAACGGGAATCAGACAGTCCCTGCAAAAGAAATACTGCTTGACCTGTGGGGAGATGATGATTTCTTCAGCACCCGCAGCTTCCAGGTCCTCATATCACGACTGAGGCACAGGCTTTCAAAGGACCCTGGAATCAGCATCATGAACATAAGAGGAGAGGGCTATAGGCTCATCTGCTGAACTAAAAGTCAATGCAGAATTTCAGCATCAGTTCCCGCGGCCGGAGATAAGTCAGGGTGTATGACCGCAATGTCGCAGATACCGCGACATGCCTGTATCCTGATGTCCCTATGATGTTGTTCGCAAGAAGTGAGATTTCCCACCTGTCAGCCTTATAGCCCAGAGACACATCGCAGAAATAGTTCAGTCCGAACCCTCTGTCATTGCTGTGGTACAGCTCGTTGTCCATCGAAACCATCCAGCCTGAAGCCGGGCTGAAGTGGAAGTCGAGGTAATGGGACCAGTCCGTGACATGGCCGGCATTGTTGCGGCTGCTTGCCGTCATTCCAGACTGGCCTTCCACGGTCCACCAGCGGAATGGCCTGATGGAATAATCCAGAGACACGGAATACATATTCACCATTGCATCACGGACGGTTCCGCCCAGAAAATAGGCATATCCCGTAGAATTGAAAGACCCGTTTATCCCTATGCGCGTCCTGCACCAGAGGAATGATTTGGCAAGCCTGCTGCCGACAATATATGTGTCGGAGTCATAGGTCCGGCCTGTCGCCCTCTGTACATGGATGCCGGACTCCATTGTATTTTCGTACAGTATATTGTCTGAAGACCTTGCATACATGGGTCTGAGATTAAAGAATATGCCGTTTACCGGATTCCTGTATGTATAGCCGGCCGAGATGATGTCCGAAGACTGCTCGCCGGTATCGCCGGTCCCTTCATATATGGAACGGTATGATGTATAAACGGGTGTGCCTATGACCTTTGTCCCTTCGTGTGGCATAGCCGGATGCCTGTAGCTGAATGAGAGTTCCGACTTGGGTGACACTTTCCATTTCCAGGACAGTGACGGCTCTATCCATATATGTCCTGATGATTCCCCTCCGTATGTCTGGTGCGCGTAACTTGTCTTTATCGAACCGGTGAGCCTGTGGCTGCCGAATGTCATCTGTACGGACGGCTCCCAATACGGCTGTGAGATCTGCCATGCGGTCCCGTTTATGTTCTGGTGCCTGTAGTCGAAACCTATGGTGTTCCTGAAATGGCACCTTCTGATCCTCTTGTTGAAACTCGCATTGTTCCGCGAAGAAAACATATTGATGTCCAGCAGTCTGGTGATGCCGTCTATTGTAAGTATCTGACCTGGCAGGTATGTGTCGCCAGTGGACGAGTTCACCTGCCACACATCCCCGCGTGCCGTGGTATGGGAGATGGTCAGGTCCTCAGAAAGCACACGCTTGTAGGGTCTGACCATAAGGTCCGTACTGTGACCGTTGTACAGCATCCCACCGCTGCCGGAGTTCCAGTCTGCATAGACCTTCGTGCTGCTTCTGATGTATGTGCGGTCAGAGTTGAGCGTATAGCACAGTTCTCCTTTGATTTCGTTTTTCCTGGAAGTGATGTCATAATCCTCGGTGACGACCGGCATCCCGTCTATGGAGAGGTATGTGGTCGAGCTTTCGCTGCGCAGCCTCTCCCTGTCATGGAATCCGCTCAGCTGCAGCCTGATATCCGAGACCTTGCCTGTCTTCCACAGCATGTTCGCCGCGAGGAGATGGCTCGCATTGAACAAGTACCGCTCTTCGTCGAAGGAGGGACCGCCAAGCTCCGGCATGCTGATAAGCCCTTTTTCTGCCTGATAGCCTCCGAGGTCGGAGATGTCCTGCACCTCTGCGCCGATATCGGCGCCGGTATTGTTGTTCTTGTACATCATGAGGGTCTGGAACTTCTTGCTGAACTGCATGCCCATTATCCTGTTGTCATATACCACCCCCTCGCCTGCACCGGCATATCCTGCACCGAGATCTGCAAGACCCGTCCATACTGCTCTGGCGTCATCCTTAAGGACAATATTCAATGCCGCCTGTTCGCTGAAATCTATTCCCTTCAAAGACCTGACCCTCTGATGGTTCTCGAGGACCTGCACACTTTCCACCTTGTCCGCCTGTATATTGCTGCTCGCAAGGGAATACTGTCCTCCCATCAGGTCGAGGCCCTCTATATAAAAACTTCCGATGGCCTTCCCCTGGTACTCTATCGCCCCGTCGGATTTCACCTCGAGTCCGGGCATCTTGCTTATCACATCGGCGATGGAACGGTCCTGCACCTCCCTGAAACTTGCGACAGAGTATGTCAATGTATCCCCTGTTTCCGATATGCTTTCCGCAGTGACGGCCACCTCCCTGAGAGAGAACGCCTGCTCCTCGAGTACGACTGTATGGGGCGAAGCAAATTCGTCCATACTGACTGTCACCGTCTTGAACCCGATGAATGTCACTGTAATATGGTCTGTCCCCTCCGGGACTTCAAGACTGAAAAGACCGTCCTTGTCCGTGACGGCATATCCCGACGGCGTGTCCTTGTCTGACCAGGCTATTACATTTGCGCCGCAAAGGGCCTTCCCGTCACTGTCAAGCACCCGCCCGGACAATGTGACCCGGGCGGCACATGGAACGGTATACAAGAGCAGAAGGCCCAATAAAGACACCAGAAGGCGCATAAGGCAGTCACTTTAAATCCAGGTAATTCTTTTCGGACTGCACCTGGTTGGAAATGTCCTTGCCGCTGGCATCCACTATTCTTGTGACAGAGCCCTTGCCGAGAAGATTCTCCACGGCTTCGGAATATGTCTGTCCGGCATTTGACTTGCGTAAGGCAAGGTATTTCTTCCTGGTGCATCTGACTGCATCAGTCTTCCCGTACAGGTCCACATCCGTAGCGTCATGCACATCCTCTATACCGACTGAGGTAAAACGGAATATCCCGTCAGAATCCACTGCCTCGAGAATAAGTCCGGGCAGCCCGCCAAGTACATAAGGGCCGTAGGGTATGGGGATTTCAGTAGAATACCACACAGTCCATGTCCTGCCATAGACTTCTGCCCTGGCCTGGTGACATTCGTAGCCGCAGACCGTCTTTACGCTGTCAGTCAGTTCCCAGTCCATGTCCGGCAGACTCTCCTCGTACATCAGCTGATCGACGCCGACCTTATTCACATAGGTGTATTTTCCATGTTCCGGTGCCCCGATAAGGATCTCGAGGCTGTTCCTGTTCGGATAGCGGGAGCCGAGCTGCTTGACGGCATCCATTGCGGAAGCGATGTCGTCTGTCCCCTGGAGCGACTTGGCGGCTTCGCTGTGCCCACGCCAGTTCGGGCTGTAGAATACAGCTGTCGTATTTCCGATGTCAAGGTTCCACCTGTAAACACCGCGTGTCCTGTTGTACAATGCATCACAGTCATAGGTGATGCGGTAGGCCGCCTTTTCCTGCGCATCCAGCAGCAGGGGCAGAAGCATAAATAGAATGGCAAGTGTCTTTTTCATGTCTGTCGAACTTTACAGTGCAAATCTCTGCAATAGGATCTGCAATCTTGTTCAACAGACCGTCAACTAATGTTAACTAATGTCAACAGGGATATGTCCCACAAACGGAATACGGTAATTCAATTCATTAAATTACATCGGATTACCGTATGAAGCTCGTCTTGATCCCCGGCTCCTTTTCCGGCACCGGCTGGCCTCCGGTTTTCAGGCTTTTCAGGACCCATGCCATGTTGTTTCCCAAAGTGCGCATCGTCTGCAGCCCTTCGGCATCCTGCAGGGCTTCACCTGGCAGACGGCCATGCACGCTGTTTCAATATTGGGAGCCTACAACAAGCATATCGGTTATCGTAAAATACTTGTTCAGCCGGTCAAACGTGGCACTTGCCCCTCCCCGCCGGCAGACGGCTACGCAGGCTGCCGGTTTGTAGCGCAGCAGCGACGATGATGAATAGAACAGCCTGTCGAGCAGGGCGCAAAGAGAGCCGTTGGGACCTGCATAATAGACGGGCGAACCGATGACGATGCCATCCGCAGTTTCCAGTTTCTCTCGGACCGTGGTGTACAGCGCATCTCCGAATACGCACCTTCCCGATTCCGCACAACGGTTGCAGGCGATGCATCCCTGCACTGCTTTTGTTCCGATTGAGACGATTTCAGTTTCCACACCATTCGCCTCCAGTGCCTTCGCAACTTCCGACAAGGCAATGTAAGTGTTTCCTTTACCCCTCGGGCTTCCGTTAATCAGTAATACTTTCATTGTTTTTCTCTTTAATTATTTAACGTCAGTTCGACGAATTAATGTTTAATAGTATTGTCATAAAAATCAATATTTTATATTCTTTGACCGAAATTCGTCATACTGACGTTAAGGATTTCCTCCGTAAATCCTGCCTGTCCACCCCCAGTCACCTGTCGGTGACAGCCCCGTCGGGGCATGCGGCTCCGCTTCGCTCCGCCGGCACCTGCGCTGCTTCGGTTCCCTCACGGAAACCTCGCTGACGTTCCGGTGCGGCCCTGATGTTTCCCTGCCGTGGCATTGCTGAATGATATCACATCCTTTGTCCGGCGGAGTTCTGTTTTATGTAACTGTTTAGTTTTCAACCACTTGTCTTTGATATCATTCTCCCGGTCCCCTTTCTGATATTGGGACCGGGAGAATGATATTGATACTAATATGTTGATAATCCGTAAATTAGACTGTGTTTAAATCTGTCGGTCAAGTGCACCATCCACTCCTAACAGGGCATACCCGGAGAAAGCCAAAATAATAAATACCAAAGACACGGCAACGGTAACATGGCTTTTTCGCCCTGTAACTATCTGATTTAGTACAAAACCGAGAAAAAGGTTACTATTGGCTATAAATGTAACTTCTTGACAGACAATAAATAACATCTTACTTTTGTATCAGCAAACGACAGCTGAGGAGCGGTTGCCGTACAAGTACTAACAAATAAAAAACATCAAGATGAAACGAATTTCATTGAGCGGCATCTACGGGGCACCGACCGTCGTCACTATTTTCGGGCCGAAGAACTGTCTATACTCCGTCCCCGATGCTTTCTGCGCGGAAATACATTCCGTCCTTTCAAAAAAATTTTTCAAAAAAAAATACTGACTCCAAGTGCCTCATTTCCAATAATGGTTACTTATATGTAACTATGTGAGAATCAAGTATCTACTTGACAGGAATAATTTTTCATCCCATATTTGCAGCAGAAAGGATACAAAGACACTTTTTGAAACTAATGTTTAATATCAAAATTTCTGCAAGTATGAAAAAGAATTTACTGACGCTGGCCGTTGCCGGCATGACACTAAGTGCTTCGGCACAGGAAAAAGGACGCTTCGAGGTACATGACCTCGGCAATTTCAAGCTTCACGTGTACTACACCAACGATGCGTTGGGCGACGCAAGCTACATCATCGAGGGCAGGAAGGCTCTTGTTACAATGGAACAGCCTCTGTTCAAGGACAATGTGGCGGAATTTGACGCCTACCTTTCCAAACTGGGAAAGAAGGTCGAGAAACGTATCACTGATTATCATGTAGGCGGGACCGGCAGCCATGATGTGGTCATGGCGGAAGGCATGCCTGAGTTTACAAAAGGAGAGATCTACGGCGGCATGATGGCAGGATTCGCGCAGATGTTCGGTGACGCCCTCACAGACATGCCTACAGGCAAGGCTACTGAAGTGGCATTCGGCTCCACGCAGACATGGGCAGGAATCCCGTTCGAGTTCCGCCACGGTGCTACATCCGACTTCCCGGGCGCAAGCATCCTGATAGGTGGCAAGGTATATTTCACCCACTGGGTTCCGTCTAAGTCGCATGCCAGCCACCTGCAGATTTCCTCTCCGGCAGCCATCGACGCTGAAATCGCCGAAGCCCAGAAGTCTCTGGGATCCGGAGCGGAACTGTTCATCGGCGGACACGGCGGGGCAGCCAAGGCCGATGCCGTACAGTTCAAGATCGACTATCTGAAGAAAATGAAGGAAGTGCTCGGTGACAGCCGGACGGTGCAGGACTTCGTGGACGGCATGAAGAAAGCCTATCCGGAACTGCCCGGTGCAGATGGTCTGGGAGAGCTGGCAAAAGTTCTCTGCAAATAAATGCAGCATTATGAGAACCTGCGCTACATCCTCCGGACGCCGCTTTACGGATATGTACACCTCGTCGTTTTATGATTTCCGGACAAAAGAGGAAAGGTGGCCACACTGGCACGCATCAACCGTGACTACACCAAGAAACAGGAGACGGTACGCTCCTTCATCCCATTCCGTGAGAATATAGACAATATAATAACTGCAATACAGGCCCCTGTCAGTCGGCAGATTCGGAAACCGGTCTTTCAGAGAACAGCGACTGATTTACGTATTTTCTCCAGAATAGCGGAAAGTTTGTTGTCCCGCCGGGCGGTCTGCATATTATAGTCAGCCTGCAAACCAAGCCATATCGTTGCTGCAATCCCTGTCGCAGCCTCGATTTTTAAAGCCGTATCAGTTGTTATCGGACGTTTGCCGTTGATTATCTCATTGAATGCCGTATAAGGCATGCCGATTATCCCGGCAAATTTTCTTTGCGACATTCCACGTGCCTGCAATTCATCCTTGAGCATTTCTCCCGGATGTATAGCCTCTGCGCAAACCAGGTCGTCGGGAGCGTAGATTTTCTTTGCTGTTGCTTCCATATCGCGCTTATTTATAATGGTTACTTATGTCCAACAAACGGCATACGGTTATTACCTGTTCTCCGAGAACCTCCCTGACCGTAAATTCAAGGCGGTATTTGATATTGATACGCACTGATGAAATGCCTTTCTTATCGCCTTGCAATACTTCGTAGTTCAGAGAGTGTATGCGGTAAAGCTGTTCTATATTTTCAGCACGTTTGAGATACATCACGCACTTGTAGTAGCCTCTGATCACTTCCGGTTGGTAGCGGTGCTTCTTGTCTCTTGTGCGGCCTTGTTCGAACAGTTCACGTAAATAATCTTTATCGAACTCTATATACATATATCCGTTTTATTGTGCTGCAAAGATAATGCTTATCCGCGTAATATCCACAAAAATAGTGAATATTTTATCTTAAAGAATAGTCAAAGGAGGACATCATATCAACTTCAGGTCTTTAGCCACACGGCAGGCCGCAATGGAGTTCTTCACCTGCAGTTTGCCCAGAATCTCCTGCCGGTGCCGGCTGACAGTATGGACACTGATCGATAGAGTCTCGGCTATACCCTTGCTGGTCAGTCCCTTGTCTATAAGGTCCAGGACCTGCCTTTCCCTGACGGACAAGATCCTGCTGCTGTCCTGTTTCTCCAGCTCCGTGACATTTCCGTTGAGAGAATTAATTATCACGCACTGGCCGGGGATGTCAAAAGGCAGAGGCCCGTAAAGGCACAGGGCAAGCCAGAATGTATCCCCGCACGGGACCTGAATATAGAACATCCGGTGCAATACCGGGACATACTCACCCGCGGCGTTTTTCATGCGGAGTTTGCTCGCAAGATAATAACCGGCACGTTCCCTCTTGGGCCGGTGCTTCATGAAATGGTAAAACCGGAGCTCCTGCAAATGCTTGGCTGACAAATCATCCGGATGGACGAGCCGGAAGATTTCATCCTCCCAGATAGAAGACAACTCATCCTCCTTCCCGCTTTTGTCTATTCCCAGAGTCCGCGAAAATCCGCCGTAATAGATGTAACTTGAACCTGTGCGCAAATCACTCAGCACAGCAATGGTATTTTCTATCCGTGCATAGCTGCAGGCCAAGTCCCTGTACCTGTCCAGCATTTCAGCATACGGCTGTCCTTTGGCAAAATCCTGTCCGGAGAATTCTCTGTTCAATATGTCTATGGTGTCCATCAGACGGAAACAAAATGGTTATTTATAATTATTGTGCAGTATATGCCAATGTCTTACCTTTGCAAAGGTATTTAAAAGCAATGGTTATTCACTTCAAAAGCATCTGGAAATGAGAAAATTCATATTAAGCGGAATTATGATTGCCGTTTCGTTTACGGCCATGGCACAGTCATTAGAAAAAATGCAGTGGTTCAATGAGCCGGAGCAGTGGGAAATAGAGGACAACTCGCTCTCGATGTACGTCACCCCGCAGACTGATTACTGGCGGATATCGCATTATGGGTTTACAGTGGATGACGCCCCGTTCCTTTATACCATGCGCGGAGGGGAATTCGAGGTGAAAGTGAAAATATC
>JADILV010000054.1 GCA_017695115.1 Candidatus Cryptobacteroides avicola
GTATTGTTATATTTGGTTTTCATCAGATGATCGGTCATGACTCCAATACATCTTGTCATATCAGAGTTTTCCGAAATACCTGGCACGGGTGCGTCCCGTTTCTGGGGACATCCAGACTTGCCTCATGGTAACGATTGGCCCGCCTATACCGGTGATGACGGGAATGAGTATCCTTATGTTTTCATGTGTCAGGTCAATCTTAAGGATATAGCCCATTACGACACCTGTGATCTTCTCCCGCACAACGGATTACTTTCATTTTTCGCGCGAATCGGCAATTACCTCGGAGATTTTTCCGACACCTGCCGCATAGGAGGTTCGATCAGCGATAAAGATGATGTAAAAGTCATGTATTTTCCTGACTGCAGCATACTTGAGGAAAACCGGTATCACGGCCGTGATGGACCGACCTGAAACAGCACCGTTTTGACAATGTGAGAGCCATAATATTGTCTTCATGATTGTTGCTGAAACCGTATTCGATCCAGATATCCTTATTTTTTACGACCATGAAAAGATTGTTTATACTCCTTGCGCTTCTGACAGTGTCATTGAATACCCTTGCTCAGAGATATCTCATAAACACAGCCACCCCTGTTTCATCGTATATGTACAAGGCATACGGAAAATCAGGCGGCATGGATCTGGCCGGAGGACTCGACTGGGGGAACGGATTCAGCATTGGCAGTTCACTGGCTCCTTACAAACCGGGATATGCCGTTTTCAAAGCAGGGAAAGAATACAGTACGATGAAGTTCGTTCTGGGACGTTTTTACGACCCTGAGTCCCTTGATTACGAACCCGCTGTCGTCACCGTATATGCCGACGGCCGTAAAATAGCTGATGAAATAGTACGCAGATACGATGTGCCGCGGCGTATGGAACTCGACATCAGGGGCGCAGATGAGCTGAAATTCGTAATAGTCAAAGGTGAAGATCCGATAGGCTTTGCAGAAGTTACGCTTTGGAAAGACGGTGAAACTCCAGAAGACACAGGCAACCTCATCCGGACTCCTCCCACGGTGACCAGACTTGTGCAAGATCTGAAACCGTATGCTCAGGAGAACCATTTCTGCGTAACTCCTGACGGCCAGTACAAGACAGTATTTGTCAACGGACAGAAATACCACTACGGATTCGTCTGCAATATGGAGATGGCTTTTATTGGCGTGCAGCCTGGTGCTACCTATTTTAATCTCAGGGGACAATACGAGACTTTAAGTCTGCTTGCAGGACCTGTAGACAGCGACAACAGTAGCGGTGGCAAGGGATGGATCACCATAAAGGCCGACGGAAAAATCATTCATGAATACGAAATAACCCAGACGGATATCGCAAGACGCATAGTCCTCGATGTCACAGGATGTCAGCAACTGTCTTTCCATACAGAACAGTCTGAGCAAAGCATGCACGCCGCGATAGTGGATGCGACACTTTATCCTGAAGGGACCTACACCGTGAAAGAGAAGGAGGAAGATATTGCCGGAGACATCGATCCGAGACTGAAAAGCCTGCCGGACGTATGTAAACTCGTCTCGAATATTCCGCCTTACGCCGTAGGAGGACAGATCGCACACCAGGTCTATACCGGAGAATCCGATCATATAAGCTTTTCCATGGGAGGGACACGGTTCAGTGAAGGCTTTATCCTGTATGAAAAAGCCGACTTCTGGAATGACAATATTATCTCATATGCCGTATTTGATCTCGGTAGAGAATTCGACTACGTAAGTTTCACGGCCGGCTATGTCGGCAAGAGCTGGGCAATGACTGACGATGTGATCAGGGTGTATGCGGATGACCGGATGATACTGGAAGCCCCGATGAAAGCCACGTACCCGAATCAGGAATTTATCCTGCCCATCGGGAAATGCAGGAAACTCAGATTCGAAAACGGTGGCTCCGGCAATCTGAATGTCGGGGCATACGGTATTGCCGATCTCATAGTCTACAGGGGAGAACCTGTCGAAAACGACCTTTTCGTACATCCCAAACCTGATTGCCCTCATGAAATAGACCTCATTGACCTTGGGGCACCTTATCTCCACTATGTGAGCACTAAAGAAGACTCCAGGGATCAGATTTTCTACGACGGCACTACCCAGCGCAGATATTTCGAAATGCCCGACGGGACCAGAATCAACAAAGGTTTCATGCTCCAGACAAGCGTACATTTCTCACTTGATCACGGAGTACTCTCCGGTACAGACAATGCTATGGCTGGAGCAATCGGAGGTGCCGCGGTAGGTTCGGCATTCGTTGCCGCAGGAGCGGCTGTAGGAGGAGCAGTGGTCGGAAGCACCCTCATAGGTGCAGCGGCATTCCTATTGCTTGCCGCCGGCGGGAATGCGATAGAGAACTCCTGCGCAGCTTTCAACACCTATGGGGAATACAACAGTGTCACATTCACGGTAGCATGCCTGCATCCATTCTCCGAGACCGCATCTGACTATAAGGAAACTCTCTTGATCGGGGCTGACCAGAAAGTAGTGGCCGAGCTTACCGTTTACGAGACCATGGAGCCTCAGACCGTCACTGTACCTATCGACGGCTGCGAACAATTGATGTTCTGGCTTGCCAATACTTACAACACTTCCGGCCAATTCGTGTTCTACGACATCAGGCTGACCAAAGACGTCCTGCCTCTGAATATCCCTAAGGAAGCCAGGCTGTCGGAAAGCATCGTCACCGAACCAGTCTGGTCAGAGAAAGCAATATCGCCAGAATGGAAACGGCCAGAATTCTCGGGATCGCAGAGCATTGATTCATACATATCCGACTGCACGGCCGCATACGGCGAGACGCGCAAACTCATAGAAGACACGAAACCTGTTTACAGCATATATACCCATTATCTCGAAACCGCTACGGGCGGAATCTGCAAGGCTGTTTCAATAAGGATAAACGATGAGGACAGGCTCGATAACGGAAGCTATGTCGATATAACCCGGGAATATCAGGCATGCGCCGAAGAACTGGAACGGCTCCATGACCTGAACGCCGATATTGTAAACCTCGGTCTTGCTTACGTAAATGCCAATCTCGGTCTTCCCGAACTCGGACTCAGGGCGTTCGCATACGGCAAGGTTCTGAAAGGCTGCAGGGACATGGTAAAGGAATGCAATGCCGCTGTAAAGGCGATGACCGAAGAAAAACAGGCTGAGTTGGCTGTCATCGAGACATGGCTGAAGACCGCACTGGATATCGATGAGAGCAAAAGCACGAGATATACTTTGCTTTGTCCTCTGTTACCAGGAGAAACTCCTCCCGATGAGAATCTGCAACTTCTGTCCAACTTCGAAATCCGGTAGATCCGCACAAACCGCACCGTCTGAGACGGGCTGGGGTGATGGAAGAATGAGGGGACAAACAAATACTTGCAAATCATTTGCAATATTCTGTTTCTGATTCTGCAACCATTTGTATGTTCTCTTTGACCGGACTGTACGGCTTGATTCTTCTGTCTTCAAGGTAAATATGACAAAGTGTATAAACCAATGCCTCCAAGGTCTGTTCCCGTATTTTCGGTTTCAACTGGCATTCCCAAACCGTAATGCTGTGCCAGCCCATTGATGCGAGTTTCCTCTGTTCTTCCTTATCTCTGAGCCTGTTGCGCTCTATCTTATTCCGCCAAAACTCCACGTTGGTTTTGGGCAGAACATAATACTTGCATCCTTCATGTCCGTGCCAAAAGCAACCGTTCACGAAAATGACCGACCGGTACTTCCGGAGTACCAAATCAGGATGTCCCGGAAGTCGCGGATCATTCAATCTGTATCGGAACCCACGGCTGAACAAGAACTTTCTGACCAGCAATTCAAGCTTCGTATTCCTGCCTTTTATTGCTGACATACAACGGTGCCTCTGTTCTTGCGTGAGCTTGTCCATATCAAAATAGAGAACTATGATTATATTATATGTATCTCGCTTCCCAACTGCATGT
>JADILV010000055.1 GCA_017695115.1 Candidatus Cryptobacteroides avicola
GCCTCCGCCAACGGACAGACTTTCGAGCAGGCCTGCGACCGGCTCAAAGAGGACTACGACGGATACCACTTCTGTCCGGATTCCCCGGGAATGTACAATCCGTTCAGCATCCTCAACACTTTCGCCAAGAAGACCTACGGCAGCTACTGGTTCGAGACAGGCACTCCGACCTACCTGGTAGAACTTCTCAAAAAGAGCGACTATGACCTGGAAGAGATGTCCCATGTAGAGACCGATGCAGACATCCTTGACAGTATCTTCACTGACGACAATCCTATACCTGTCATCTACCAGAGCGGATACCTCACCATCAAAGGCTACGACAAGGAGTTCGGAATATACGAACTCGGATTCCCGAACAGGGAGGTGGAGGAAGGTTTCATGAAGTTCCTTCTGCCGTACTATTCCAGCGTAAGCAAGACCAGCTCGCCGTTCGAGATAAAGAAGTTCGTCCAGGACGTAAAGCGGGGCGACATCGACGGGTTCATGGAGCGTCTGCAGTCGTTCCTTGCTGACTGCCCTTACGAGCTGGCAAAGGATGTTGAACTGCATTACCAGAACGTCCTTTTCATCGTGTTCCGTCTGGCCGGCCTATATACTAAGGTGGAGTACCACACCTCACGCGGCAGGATAGACCTGGTGCTGCAGACCGACAGCTATGTGTATGTCATGGAATTCAAGCTGGACGGCACCGCGGAGCAGGCCCTGCAGCAGATCGAAGACAAGCAGTACGCCCTTCCTTTCGCAAAGGACAGCCGGAAGGTCTATACGATAGGAGTGAACTTCAGCAGCGAGACACGTAATATAGACAAGTGGATTGTAAGGTAATGCGACGTTCTGCTTTTCTTGCCGATTAAACAATCAGATAATTTCATATCTTCGCGTGTATTTGATTTTATAATATGAAGAAAATAATTGCCGTTACTTTGATTTGTGCCCTTGCGGCCGGTTGCGGACACCATAAGAATGCCGCTCCGGTGAAAGAAGGGTCTAGGATTGATTACTCCATATCTTTTTTCAGGAATGTGGTGGCCGGGACTGAAGAAAATGAAAATATTTTCGTTTCTCCGTACAGTGCCGGTGTGGCGCTTTCAATGCTTGCGGAAGGAGCACAGGGACAGACAAAAGAAGAGCTGCAGCATGCCCTTAACGGAGTGTCGTTTACTGCAGGTGAACTGAAGGCCGATTCTCTTGTGGACATCCGTTCTGCCAATGCCGCCTGGATACGGGAGGGGTTTAAAGTGAAGATACCGTATCTGCAGTCTCTTTCAGATGTGTACGGCGCACAGGTTAGGAATCTGGATTTTTCCGATCCGGCAAGCGTCGGGATTATCAATTCGTGGTGTGCAGAAAATACGGAAGGCAGGATTACCGAGATTATTGACCGGATAGCTCCGGATATGATGATGTTCCTTATGAATGCATTGTATTTCAAGGCTCCATGGAAAAAGACCTTTGATAAGAATGCTACTTCAGATGATATGTTCCATGGATATTCCAAGGACAGTGAAGTGTCGTTTATGAACTGCAAAGCCAAGTACAGGTATGCGGAATATTCAGGAAACCAATTGATTCAGTTGCCGTATGCTGATGGCCGTTACAGCATGCTGGTACTGCTTCCTGCTGAAGATGTTTCTCCAGATGCGGTATTGCCGTACCTGGATGAGAATACCTATAAAAATGCGCTTGCGTCTATGGAGATGAAAGAAGTGATTCTCAGTCTTCCGAAATTCAAGGTCGAGACCACGACTCTCCTGAATCGGATTCTGGAGGCTATGGGAGCCAAAAAAGTATTCACATCAACTGCTGAACTCGGCAACATTTCCAATGGCAGGATTGCCGTGGATGAGGTGAAGCAGAAATGTTTCGTGGAAGTGAATGAAGAAGGTTCTGAAGCTGCAGCCGTTACTAGTATAGGAGTAAGAATGACTTCTGCGCAGGTAGGACCTCTTCCTGTGAGGATGACCGTTGACAGACCGTTCTTGTTTTCTATCGTAGATACTGAGAATGACAATATTCTTTTTATCGGTAGGATAATGAATCTTTAGTCCTTGAGGTATATTGTAATGGGGAAATATATTGTTCATGCAGTCGCGGTGTCTTTTATGTGCTTCGTGGCTGCTTGTTTTGTGCCTGACATGTCTGCAAAAAGCCGGAAATCTTCCGGTCCTGTTGTACGTCCAGGGATAGAGGTCCTGGAGCTCACGGGGTTTGACTGTCTCAAAGGCAAGAGGGTAGGTTTGGTGACCAATCCGAGTGGAGTCGACAGAAGCATGCGCTCAACAGTTGATATACTTTTCCGTGCGCCAGAGGTCAAGCTTGTGGCCCTTTACGGCCCGGAACATGGAGTACGGGGCAATGTTTATGCAGGCGGAAAAGTGACCGATACCGTGGATGAAGCGACAGGTTTGCCTGTGTTTTCTCTGTATGGTGCCACGCGCAAACCTACACCGGAGATGCTGGACGGCATAGATGTAATGGTGTATGATATACAGGATGTCGGAGTAAGGTCCTATACTTTTATCAGTACTCTCGGCCTGGTGATGGAGGCCTGCGCTGAGGAAGGCATTGAGGTGGTTGTCCTTGACAGGCCTAATCCTTTGGGCGGGAATAAGATAGAAGGACCATACGTTGAGCCGGGATTCTTTTCCTTTGTAAGCCAGTATAGGATACCGTACATTTATGGCCTTACTGTCGGGGAACTGGCCCTGCTGATCAATGGCTGCGGGTTGAATTGCGGTCAGCTCGGAGACCGGAAGCCTTCGCGGTGCAATCTGACTGTAATCCCTATGTCGGGATGGAGCCGTGATATGCTTTATAAGGATACGGGATTGCCGTGGGTTCTTCCGTCTCCTAACATTCCGTCGGATGAGTCGGCCTTGTGCTACCCGGCATCCGGACTGTGCGGGGAGCTCTATGGCTTTTTGAATATAGGTGTGGGCTATACCCTTCCTTTCCAGACGTTTGCCGCAGAGTGGATAGATGCGGAAAGTCTTAAAGAAGTGTTGGACAGCTATCATCTTCCCGGGGTCGCTTTCAGGACAATTTACTATACACCGTTTGCCGGGAGTTCAAAGGGCAATCTGGTGCAGGGGGTCCAGTATTTCTTTACGGATTACGGGGCGGCTGCCGTTACTGAGGTACAGTTCTATGTGATGCAGGCCATTGCGCAGCTGTATCCGGACAAAGGGGCCTTTGAAGTGGCTGAAGGAACGGGCTTGTTTGACAAGGTCTGCGGGAGCGATTATGTCAGAGAGACTTTCGGCAAGCGTTATATGTTTTCAGATATAGAAGACTACTGGAGAAAGGACGTAGAACAGTTCCGCCAGATGTCCAGGAAATATTATCTGTATAAATGAGTGAGACAGGAGTATACGAATTAAAAAAGGCCGACTCATATTTGAGCCGGCTTTTCTTGTTGTTCCTGATTTTGGCCTTTTATATTGATTTACAATACGTATGGTGGAGCTGGGCGGACTCGAACCGCCGTCCAAACACCGCACCAGGCAGCTTTCTACACGTTTAGTCTCTCTTTGATTGTCGGCTGCAGGCTGCCGGGAGACAGGCCAACTGCAACTTATCCTTTGTGTCTTGGCAGAGTTTAAAGGAGTCCCTCTGTGCATCCGGTTTGGATGATACCTCATATTCCAGACATAACCGGCCTAAAGCCTGGAGAGATACTCGTCGCAGCCGCAGCCTTGGCGGCCGTCGATTAAGCTAAACTACTTGGTAGATTAGGCAGCGAGTGCGTA
>JADILV010000056.1 GCA_017695115.1 Candidatus Cryptobacteroides avicola
GAAATCATGAAGAAGTCCGGCATTTATCGTTATGTATTAAGTGGAGACTTGCGCGACCTCAGTTTCCGCACTTTTGATAAAAAGCAGAAACGTGAAGCCTACGAGCGGCAACAAGGAATTTGTGTTCATTGTGGCAAGCATTTCGAGTTGGAGGAAATGGAGGCCGACCACATCACGCCGTGGAAAGAAGGTGGCACGACTGTGGCGGAGAATTGCCAAATGCTTTGCAAGAATTGTAATCGGATTAAAGGAGGAAGATAACTATGGGAGAATGGTCAAAAAAAATCGGTGAATATGGGGAGGATGTTGTGGAAAAATTCCTCTCAATTATTGGTTGGTGTGAACCGATGAAAGGCATCACTATGCCTTGTTCTATGCAAAATGGAGAACATAAAAACGATAAAGGAGAAAGTGTTAAAACACACGGTATTGATTTTATGTACTCATACATGAACCCACTTATTGATAATCAATTGAATAATGTAATCATTTCTTCAAAGTATTCAATGGAGAAATATCCCAATAGTCCAACGCAAAAATTTAAGTGGTTTATGACGGATTTAATCAATACAATGCAATGCTTTGGCTGTTCAGGGAAGAAAACAGAAATTGCAGAACAATATTCTTGCAGTTCTATTAATGATATCGGTGTATTGTTTTGGCTAAATGGAGCAAAAGATAGTAGTGATGACTTAATCAGTGCTATTTCTTCCGCTAGGATAGATATTGAATGTAATAATCCAATCTATATTGTTGATAATAGACATATCGTATTTATTCTTGAGCTGATGAAATACATCAAATCATTACAAAACTATAACTATTCATTTTATTACCCTTCAACTGGTCTAAACATAAATCCGGTAACTCGAAAGAATACGGGTGATTTTCTGCCAGTTGAGTATATAAACTCATCGTTAATTCCATTTAAATTAGAGAATAAAAATAATCCAAATGAAACCATTCTATTTATTGGTACAATCGAAAATTTCGAAAAAGATTCTTTCATACGATTAATGGGATTGGCAAAAGATCTTTCAACCAATTTGGCAGGTCAAGTGATTATAGGATTCCCAGATTACAACAATTTGTTACATGAAGATGTTGTCAAAACATCCAAATTGGGATTCCAAGATGCCAACTATACAAAAACTGTAAAAGCAGTAAACTTTCTTAACCCAATAGACGCATTATAATCATGAATACCTTACATAAAGACATAAATAAAATCATTCCTTTTGGAGAATTTCTTAGAGGATTTATTAATCAACGTTATATAACAGTCTCCGACTTATCTAGAGTATTACGGGAACGTGGAATTTTTGTGCTTAATCATGAAAAAGACATCATGGTTCCTATAATGCAGAACCTCTTATTGTCTCCAGCTGAATTTGATAAGATACGATATTCTTTCTCTGAAAAAGAAGATAACGAGAAAAAATTTTCAAGGGAAATAATATGGAGCCGTAACGCTCAGATATTTGACCAAGAATTTCTAACTGTGCCATTGGATGACTTTATAAAAAAACGCTTGCCAACATGTAAATTAATTCGTCCTGTGATATTTACCAAACAAGATAATAACCCTGATCATATTATTGCAACTTTTGAAATAGAAAGACATGATATGAATAAGTCATGGTATGAACAAACAAATATTTTTCATGGTAGTATTGAGTTTATAAATGACAATGGGAAAGGCCATGTTAGAATAACTCACACAGCGACTGAAACCAAAGATTTAGCCGAAGAAATTTTGAGGGTCCAAGTCAATCGATATAAAAGTAAAGGAATTATACCGCAAGCTGTTATACCTAAAAAAATCCTCTTTTCAGAATTTACAAATGCAAATAGGTTCGTGTTTTTCTATCGTCTTACAAATCAACTGGTAAATGACACCTTTTCATGTAATAATATAAAAGATATTTCCATAAAACCAGAAGAAAATAGCACACTTCCGGAAGGTATATCATGGATGAATCGAATGAAGAAAATCCTGATTTCTGGAGAGTCTTTAGATAAAACTTTTTTTATGAAAGAGAAAGCATATCACTCATCTCTAATTCTATGGAATATAGATGCTGTTTTTTCATTTGATTATAAAGGAGAAAAAGGTACTGTAACTATTTGTTTGGGATTCCCTGATTATAATAAGAAATCACAAAATGCAGAATTTGAAATTACAATACATTCTTTAAATAGCGATAATAGATTATTGCCTCGCGACAAGAAAAAGCTTGAATCACATTTACTTTCAGAGATGGATAAGCAAAAATCTTTAGTGCATAGCAACTTCATTGAATATCTTAAGGAACAAAAGAAATGAAAGTTTCATATTTGGATACAATAATAGAATCTATTTGTTTGCACAAAGTTGGTAATAAGATTGCAGATGAAGGTATCAAACTATCAAAAAAACATTTAATAGTACAAGATGATATCAAAAATATCCTTCTTAAATATTTTATAAGCTCCTTTCGTTTTGATGAATTGTATACATTCTATCATGATTGTGACCTTTCATTAAACGAGGTTTATTACTATTGTTCAAAAATTTTTGCTACAAAAGAATGTATGCATGAGCAATCTATAAATCTCGCAAAGCATCTATATAATAATAGCACACATCCCAAAATCAAGATGGGAGAGTTTTATGTTGTCTATTTTAAAGATTGCGTTATAGATGAACAATTTGTAGACGCAATAGGTATTTTTAAATCTGAAAACAAAGATACATTTTTGAAGATATATCCTAAAGATGATGATTTTGAAATAGAAAGCGAAAAAGGTATTAATGTTAATAGATTAGACAAAGGTTGCTTAATCTTTAATACAGAGAAAGAAAATGGTTATATCGTTGCAGTTGTAGATAATACCAATAAAGGAACAGAAGCTCAATATTGGATTAATGATTTTCTTCACATACGACAAAGAAAAGATAATTTCAATCAGACTCAAAATATGCTTTCTCTATGCAAGAGTTTTGTCTCTCAACTGTCTAGTAAGAATGGCAAGATAGGGAAAGCGACATATATGAACAGAAGTATTGAAGCTTTGAAAGAAGAATCTGTTAATATAAATACTTTTGCTGAACAAGTTTTTGAAACACCAGAATTGGTTTCTGAATTTAAACAATATAAAGAAACCTATCAAAGAGAACGTGATATAGAAATTGATGATACCTTTCAAACTGCATCAACTGCAATAAAACGTAGAGCTACTGGTACCATGACAACAATCAAACTTGATAAGAACTTTGATATAAATATTCATGGTGGAGAGCAATATATAGTTCGGGGCTATGATGAAGAAAGAAAAATGTACTATTATCAATTATTCTTCAAAGAAGAAAAATAAATATGATACTTACCGAATCCCAAAACATAGAGTTCAAAGAGTCTTGGCGTGACGAATACCAGAAATGGATTTGTGGCTTTGCCAATGCTCAAGGCGGTGTCCTTTATGTGGGCGTAAAGGATAATGGCGAGGTGTACGGCGTGCAGGATGCCAAGAAATTGATGGAGGACATTCCGAACAAGGTGCGCGACATGATGGGTATCTTGGTGGATGTCAATCTGAAAGAGAAGGACGGAAAGCAATATCTGGAGATTGTGACGGAGGCTTATCCTTATCCCGTCAGTTTTCGTGGCAAGTATTACCAGCGGAGCGGTGCGACTAATCAGGAACTGAAAGGAGCGGCACTTGATCGCTTTATGCTTCGCAAGCAAGGCAAGACTTGGGATAGTGTGCCTGTACCTTATCTGAAAGCAGAGGATCTGGACAACGCTACATTTGATTTGTTCCGAAAGTATGCCAAGCTGAGTGGACGCATGGAGGAAGCGGACTTGATGGATGACAATCACGGACTGTTGGAGAAACTCCGGCTTTATGAGGGCAGTTATCTGAAACGTGCTGCCGCCTTGCTGTTCCATCCTGACCCGGAAAAGTATGTGACCGGAGCGTTTGTAAAGGTCGGCTTCTTCCGTGAAGGTATGGATTTGGTGTATCAAGACGAAGTGCATGGCAATTTGTTCCAGCAAATCATGAAACTGATGGACTTGCTGTGCACCAAATACATGAAAGCCATCATTACCTACGAAGGCATCCAACGGATAGAAACTTTACCCATGCCCCGTGAGGTTCTACGTGAAGCGTTATTGAATGCCTGTATCAACAAAGACTACGCAGAACCTTCTCCCATCCAAATCCGTGTGTATGAAAACAAGTTGGAGATTATAAACGGTGGTGTATTACCCGAAGGGTGGACTGTGGAAACCTTATTGTCTTCACATCGGAGTATGCCTTACAACCCTGATATTGCTAACACATTCTTCCGTGCAGGTGAGATTGAGGCATGGGGACGCGGCATTGAACGCATCATCACGGCTTGTAAGAATGACGGATTCTCCACACCGGAGTTCCGCTATGATGCTTCGGGTATTTGGACTACATTCAAGTTCGAATATCCGGAAAGGGCTACGACCCAGAAAACGACCAGAAAGCGACCAGAAAGCGACCAAAGCAAACAGGAAGATGCTATTATAGAACTTCTTAAAGAGAATCCCTATATTTCAAGAAAAGAGATTTCTGGCCGATTGGGACTACATGACAGCAGTGTAAAAAGGCGATTAGCTTCACTTCAAGAGAAAGGAGCAGTTAAGCGTATAGGACCGGATAAAGGCGGCTATTGGGAAGTCCAACAAGGATTTTGAACCAAGGTGGAGAAGTTTTCATGATCACATGTCTGACTTTCAAAAGAAAGCTGTATATTTTTCAAAGATAAAGGAAACCTCCACGCAATCTGACGCAGAACGCTGCAACAACTCGGTGGAGCAATAGCGGGAGATTACACTACTTGCCGATTTATAAATCAAAGATATTCAGCCACTTGGAAGGATAGTTCAATTCCTGGTGACCCTACACTGAAAAATCAAGCAGTTAGATGAAAATCTGACTGCTTTTTTTCGTTTATGTCCGGCACCGTTTAAAGGCTGTTCTACGGCTCAGAGTTAAACCGGGATGTAAACCGGAATTTCATTGGACCTGTGTTATTTTAGAACGTGATTCCGACAGTGATTTTAGGCATGGCCTTGACGTTTGACGTGCCGTTTTCTCCGAACATGAAGACAGCTGCACCTAAAGTAAGGTTCATGCCGAGTCTGCTGTTGAATGCCCAGTCCCAGCCTATATTGGGGGCCAGTTCAAATGCGCTGCTGAAAGTATTGCCTGCCAGATTCTGCAAAGACGAGCAGTAACCGGCCCTGATGCCTGCTGTCGGAGTGCTGTTTTTTTCGAGAAAATATGCTTTATACTCTGCGAAGAAGTGGAAGAATGACGGAATCTCGTCCATAGGTGCCGCGAACATTCCTACTCCGGCGCCCAGATAATGGTGCGGACTGAACATATAGCCGTGTGAGGTGTCGAATCCTACCCAGACGCCGAGCTGGTCCGTAAAAGACACACTGCCTTTATAACCTGCTGTCCTGTAGAGGGGTCTGCCGTTGTCCAGCCTGTTTTTTGCTGATGATATATTGCATGCGGCGGCCATTGCAAGGCAAAGTGCCATAGTCAGAACAATTTTTTTCATACCATTATTTATTAGTTTTGTTGCCGGATGTTGTCGTCTTTATGATGATGCTCATGATGGCAGTCCGAAGGTTTTTCTTCTTTCTGCGTCTTTCTGATCAGTTTGCCGTCTTCAAAATAGAACCAGGTGTCAAGCACGTTGCCGTATGCCAGTATTTCCTTGTACTGGATTTTCTCCATTGTCTTTCCGTTTTCCGAGTACATGCTTTCCGAGTAAGGTCGTCCGAATTTTCTTATAACCGATTCTCTGGTATCACCTATTGATATTTTTTCATTTGTATATTTTGTGTGGTATAAAGAGGCGCAACCCGCAGCTGACAGGAGCAGGAATCCGGAAACGGACAATAATGACAACATTTTTCTGATACAGATCGTTTTCATTCGCTATAATTTTAAATGACGTCCGTATAGATGCACATAATATCACATTTGTTACATTCTTGTGGATAATGTATGTAAAAATAACATATATTTGCAGTGTTACTAACAATGCTGTTAAATAATACGGTTAAACAGATTTGTAAACAGGTTTTATGGATATGTTTCAAGATACGCAGGATAACGGAACCGCCTCTGTGAAAAGTACGGAACAGGCGATAATGGATGCGGCGGAAGAAGTGTTCCTGGAAAAGGGGTACAATCTGGCGACTACTGTGCTGATTGCCAAAAAGGCCGGAGTGACGCACGCGATGCTCCATTATTACTTCCGGACCAAGGAGCACATTTTCATGAAAGTGCTTGAAAAGATCTTGCGGGAACTGATGCAGTCTTTCCGTCCGGTAATGTCAAAAGGGGAACCGTTCTGGGAAACCCTTGAAAAAGGCATTTCCACTCATTTCGATTTCTTTGCGGAACACCCCCGCTTCGCCACTTTCCTTTATGATACCATAATGCACAACCCGGAACTGGTAGCGCGCCTGAAAGAGAATGTCTTTCCTGTCCTGCATAAGATATACGATTTCCATATCGGAATGATACGTGAAGAAATGGACAGAGGAAGGATAAATGAAGTGGACCCGATGCAGCTCATAGCCGATATCGTTACACTCAATCTCTCTACATATCTGCTTCTGCCGGTGGCAGGAAGAATGTTTCAGAATGCCGGGGATCCTGCCCCTGTTCCGGATGAAACCACTCTGAAAGGAATTCTCGAAAACAGGAAGGCGGAAATCATTGCGCTGATAAGATACAGACTTTACGGAAAAATACAATGAGAAGGAGACTGACACATATTTTCGTCGCACTGTTGCCCGGTCTGATACTGTCTGCACCGGCACAGGCGCAGGTGACCATTGACCGGTGCATGGAAATGGCGCGGGAAAACTATCCGCAGATCCGGCAGCTGAACCTTATTGAAGAGGCGTCGCATTATGAGGTCGCAAGCATAGCGAAGTCCTGGCTGCCTCATCTGAGCATTTCGGGCAAGGCTGCATACCAGTCGGATGTGGTCGAGATGCCGTTCGATATCCCCGGGTTCTCGTTCGACCTGCCGCATGACCAGTACTCCCTGGTCGGGGAAATCAGCCAGACGATTTGGGACGGAGGTGTGTCCGGACGCCAGAAAGAAGTGACCAGAACCGGTGCGCAGGTGCAGAAAGAGCAGGTTGAAGTGTCATTGTATGCAATAAATGAGAGGGTCGAGAAAATATTTCTCGGGATACTGCTCTATGACGGTCAGCTGCAACAGAACGCCATACTGGAGGAAAGCCTGCAGAGGAATGCCAGGCATGCGCAGGCGTGCATCGAAAACGGGACGGCATACAGGTCGGACCTCGAGATGATACAGGTCAATATCCTGAACTGTGAACAGCAGCGCGAAGAACTGATGCAAGACAGGCAGACTTATGTGGAGATGCTTGAAAAGCTTACCGGGGCCAGTCTTGAAGGGAAAGAGTTCGTTGTCCCTGACGCAGACTGCGGGTGGTTGTCCGGAAAGGAAATATCCAGGCCTGAAATCGGGCTTTATGATGCCCAGATCCGGCAGCAGGACGCGATGATACGCCAGCTCAATGCGAAGATATCCCCGAAATTCAGCCTTTCCCTTCAGGGCGGCATCGGCCGTCCGGGGCTGAACATATTGGAAAACACTTTCCAGCCATACTGGACTGCAGGGGTGAAGATGTCGTGGGATATAGGGGCGCTTTATACCAGAAAAGACGAAAGACGCAAACTCGATGCGCAGATGAGGAAGATAGAGTCCGACAGGGAGACTTTCCTGTTCAACACCGGGCTTGATGCGGTACAGATGAGAAGCGCGGTAGACAAGGCAAAGGCACTGCTTGAGAAAGACCGGAAAATAATATCCCTGCGGGAGTCGATCCGATCTTCCGGCGAAGAACAGTACCGTAACGGAGTCATTACGATGAATGACCTGATGTCCAGGATTGATGATGAATATAATGCGAAAGTTGCGGAGTCAATCCACAGGATACAGTTGCTGATGGCCGTATATGACTTGAAGAACTGCCTCGGGTACGGTATGCCTGTCGATAGGACAGAGTATTGAATATCAGAAGTTGTTTGAAACGACTTCCCGGAATTATAGTCAAATGAAACCGTCGGACTGACGTTATTTAAAAAACAGATGAAATGAAAAGGTCCAGTATCAATATGTTGTTGTCCGCAGCGGCTCTGATGTCCGCAGCCGGATGCGGAATGAAAGAGCCGGAGTTCGATGCCTGCGGGCAGGTTAATGCGACCGAAGTGACAGTATCGGCCGAGAACAGCGGGAGGATCATCAGTTTCGGCATCAGGGAAGGTGACAGGCTTGCTGCGGGAGATAAGGCCGGACAGATAGATTCTGTCCAGACTTTCCTGCAGAGGGAAGAACTCGTCACCAGAAAAGAAAGCGCAAAGGCGAAGCTGACCGACATAGAATGCCAGATGGCTTCGCAGTATGCCAGACTGGAGAATCTGCGTGCCGAACTCAGACGCTCGCAGTCCCTTCTGGAAAAAGATGCCGGAACGCAGAAGCAGGTAGATGACCTGGAGTCTGAAATCAGGATTCTTCAAGGACAGATTGCTGCGGCAGAACAGAATTACAGGCAGAACAACGAGAGTGTCGGATGCGAGATAGCCACGATAGATGTCCAGATCGCCCAGACCGAGGACAAACTGCGTAAATGCAGGATAACGGCCCCTGTATCGGGTACAGTCCTGGAAAAATATGCCGAAGAAGGGGAGAGCGTGACGGCAGGAAGGCAGTTGTTCAAGATAGCGGATATGGACAACCTCTATGTAAGGGCATATTTTTCTTCATCGCAGCTGGCCTCTCTGCATGTCGGTGACAAAGTCAGGGTGATTCCTGACGACGGTACGGAAAATCCTGACAGTTACGAAGGTACAGTGACATGGATTTCCGATGAGGCCGAATTCACTCCGAAAAATATCCAGACAAGGGACGAAAGGGCCGATCTGGTATATGCAGTGAAAGTCGCCGTACGCAATGACGGGAGGCTCCGTCTCGGAATGTACGCATATATCATGATATGAACAATACGATAGACATAGAAGGCATATCCAAAAGTTACGGGGACGTGCATGCTCTCAACGGCATTTCCCTGCATGTCGGGCCTGGTGAAATCTTCGGCCTGATAGGTCCTGACGGAGCCGGCAAGACGACACTTTTCCGGATAATGACGACCCTTATGCTTCCGGATTCCGGCACAGGCACGGTATGCGGTCTCGACATTGTGAAGGACTGCTCCAGACTGAGGCGGATTATCGGCTATATGCCCGGGAGATTTTCTCTGTATCAGGATCTTACCGTTAAGGAAAATCTGGACTATTTTGCTACTCTGTTCGGTACTACGGTCAAGGACAATTATGAGAATATCAAGGAAATATACTCCCAGATAGAGCCTTTCGCAGACCGTAGGGCAGGCAAGCTCTCCGGAGGTATGAAGCAGAAACTTGCGCTCTGTTGTGCACTTGTCCACAAACCGTCGGTGCTTTTCCTGGACGAGCCTACTACAGGAGTCGATGCCGTCAGCCGTAAGGATTTCTGGGCCATGCTTTCCAGGATCAGGGCCTCCGGAGTCACCGTATTGGTCTCTACACCGTATATGGACGAGGCGGCACGGTGCGACAGGCTCGCTCTGATCAGGGATGGCTCCGTCATCGGTATGGGCTCTCCGGAGGAAATCACTGCGGGCTTCCCGTTCAGGCTGCTTGCCGTGAAAGGGAGCAGGATGTATCCGGTACTGAAGATATTGAGAGGTACCGAAGGCGTCATCAGCTGTTTTTCGTTCGGAGACTCCCATCATCTGACCTACGATCCTGAAGTGACCGGCAGGGAGCGGATACTTGAAACTCTCGCCGACGCAGGATTTGACGACTGTACCGCCAGGGAGATAAGGCCTGGCGTGGAAGACTGTTTCATGTGGCTTTCCCATAATTGATTGTCAATAATATATCCGTATGATGGTATCAGATGCAGTGGAAATAAGGAATCTTACGAAAAGGTTCGGTGATTTTACGGCAGTGGACAATATCAGTTTCAATGTCCGCCGCGGTGAGATTTTCGGTTTTCTCGGGGCGAACGGGGCAGGGAAGACCACGGCCATGAGGATTCTGTGCGGGTTGAGCCGGCCGACATCCGGAGAAGGGACGGTGGCAGGGTATGACATAAATACGCAGCAGGAAAAGATCAAGCGCCGTATCGGATATATGAGCCAGAAGTTTTCCCTTTATCCGGATCTGACCGTAAGGGAGAATATCCGCCTGTTCGGAGGAATCTACGGACTCAAGGACAAGGAGATTAAGGAAAAGACGGACACGCTGCTCTCTATGCTGGATATGCGGCAGGAAAGGGACAAGTTTGCCGGGTCGCTTCCTCTTGGGTGGAAGCAGAAACTGGCGTTCAGCATTGCCATGATCCATGACCCCGAAATAATTTTCCTGGACGAGCCGACAGGAGGAGTGGATCCCGAGACGAGACGCAGGTTCTGGGAGATGATATATGACGCATCCGAAAAAGGGACGACGGTCTTCGTCACGACCCATTATATGGACGAGGCCGAGTATTGCGACAGGGTATCCGTGATGGTGGACGGCAGGATTGCGGCGTTGGATTCACCGGAAAGGCTCAAGGAGATGTACCGGGCTGAAAACATGGACGAGGTGTTCAGGACCATAGTCGGAAGATCAGGAAAGGAGGACAGCAGATGAGAGAGTTTGCCGCATCGGTGGTCAAGGAGTTCCTGCACATATTCAGGGACAGGCGCACCATACTTATCGCGATGGTGATGCCTGTGGTGCAGATTATTCTTTTCGGGTTTGCCGTGAGTACTGAAGTGAATGATGTCCGCGTGGTGTTCTGCGGCGACATGTCCGATCCTGCCATAAGGAATGCCGTAGACCGCATGGACAATAACAGGTATCTCAGGATTACCGGCCGGATAGACAGTCCGGACGAGGTAGAAGGTGTATTCAGAAAGAACCGGGCTGATGCCATCGTCCTTTTCGGGAGGGATTTCGGCAGCGGTCTTGTGCAGCCGGGACATTCGCAGGTAAGGATAGTCGGTGACGGTTCCGACCCGAATACGGCGCAGATGATAACCAGCTATATTAAAGGCGTCCTGCAGGCGGAGCAGACTGATTTCAGCATATCTTTTACCGGAGAGAAGAAGACATCGATGACTCCTGTCGTGCAGCTTATGTACAACCCGGCGATGAAGTCGTCCTATAACTTTGTTCCCGGAGTCATGGGGCTGATTCTCATGCTTATATGCTCGATGATGACGGCCGTGTCGATAGTCCGTGAAAAAGAAACGGGTACTCTGGAGCTTCTGCTCGTGTCTCCTGTCAGACCCTTGTGGATCATTGTGAGCAAGATGATACCTTATCTTGTGCTTTCTGCAGTGAATTTCATAAGCATACTGCTGCTGTCGCATTATGTGATGGAAGTCCCGGTAAATGGAAGCATCCTTCTTCTGTCGGCTGCGGCTCTTGTCTTTGTGGTCACGTCGCTTGCTCTCGGCCTGCTCATTTCAGTCATATCCCCTAACCAGAGGACTGCGCTCCTGATATGCGGAATGGGGCTGACAATGCCGACAATGATATTTTCGGGTATTATCTTCCCTTGCGAGAGCATGCCGGAAATCCTGCAATGGTTTTCTGACATTATCCCGGCCAAGTGGTTCATAATAATAGTGAAGAAAGTCATGATACAGGGTAGCGGCCTTGCTTCGGCAGCCAAGGAAATGCTGATACTTACAGGTATGGCTGCCGTGCTTCTGGCGGTGAGCATAAAGAGTTTCAGAACCAGGCTTCAATAAAGGACAGGGTTATGTGGAAATATCTTCTTGAAAAGGAATTCAAACAGTTTTTCAGGGATCCGGGACTTCCGAGGATGGCCCTGATGTTTCCCGTACTCATGATGCTGGTGTTCCCGTTTGCCGTGAGCATGGAGATACGCAACATCAACCTTGCGGTAGTGGACGGCAGCAGAAGCGAGGAGTCATCCCGCCTGCTGGAAAAATGCACGTCTTCCGGATATTTCCGGCTGGTCGACATGTGCAGGAGTCCGGAAGAGGCCATGCGCCTGATGGATGAAAACAAGGTCGATGCGATAATCACGATCGGATCGGACTTCGGTAAGGATATCGCGACAGGTTCCGGTTTCCCTGTGGGCATAAAGGTCAATACCGTCAACGGGACCAGAGGAAGCATCGGTGCCCAGTATCTGGCGAACTGTATCATGATGTACCTTCAGGACAGAAACCCGTCTGCAGGAGCGGAAGCCTCTCCTGCGATGGACATTTCGGAGAAATACTATTTCAACAGTCTCCTGGACTATAAACTGTTCATGATTCCTGCACTGATAGTCATAGGCATAACCATGATCACGGCTTTCCTTCCGTCACTGAATATCGTCTCGGAAAAGGAGACCGGCACCATAGAGCAGATAAACGTGACGCCGGTCAGCAAGTCCGCGTTCATCATCTGCAAGATGATACCGTACTGGGTGATAGCGTTTTTCGTGCTTACGGCCTGCCTGTTGATAGCATGGGCCGTCTTCGGGTACACCTGTCGCGGAAATGTGCTGTGGCTTTATCTTTTCACCACACTTGACATCATCGTAATGGCAGGGCTGGGCCTTCTCATTTCAAACTACAGCAGCAATGCCCAGCAGGCGATGTTCGTCATCTGGTTCTTTGCCGTTATATTCATGCTGATGAGCGGCATTTTCACTCCTATTGCCTCCATGCCGGACTGGGCCAGGGCTATCACTTATTTCAATCCTATGAGATACTATGCGGATGCCATGCGTGCAGTCTACCTTAAGGGCAGCACTCCGGCGGATGTATGGTACGATGCTGCCGGGCTGGCCGCAATCGGCACCGTAATGGTCAGCTGGGCCATAGCAAGCTACCGGAAGGATAGATCTTGAAGTCGCGGTTGTCAGGCATGGCAGGAATGAAGAACCGTTGCGCCCGCATAGGGAGGGCCCCGCGTCTGCGGGAGGGGTTCTGAGTTCTGCCATGCCCGACGTCTTTGCTATTTTCCTGTTCCTATCCAGGTCCATTTATGCCAGATGAATTCGAGCGGACCCTGCCTGTGTGATTTCAGCCACCATTTGCAGAATATGACCTGCATGAAAAATACGGCTATGCCGATCAGCAGGCTGACGGTGTATCCGCAGTGCGGCGCGAGATAGAGTCCGAACGGGAAATATATCAATGCTCCTATTACAGACTGGGATATGTAGTTCGTCAGGCTCATCTTCCCGTAGAACCGCAGATTTCCTACCGCTGCGCTGAATTTCCTGTTCTGATATAGAAGCACGAAAGATGATATCAGCACCATAGTAAAGGAGAGTTTCTGCCACATGTCAAGCGCAGTCCCTGCCGTCTGCTGCACGATAGGGCTGCCGTCCGTTACCAGTTCTTTCAATGTATATAGAGGTGCGAATGCAATGGCTGAAACAGCCAGTATTTTCACCCAGGTACGGAGATTCTCTTCCGAAGATACGAAAAGACGCTTCCTGCCAATAAAGAATCCGAGCAGGAACAGACCCGCCGTCTGTATGTAACGTCCTGCATTGACCGCCCACATCAGGCTGGCTTTCTGCCCGAGGGTTATATTGCACCACAGGAATTCCGGAAAATTACCTCCTTTCGTATATTCCGCTACTTCCGCATACATTTCATCCACTTTGAGATCCGGAAGCTGATGTGCCGGATTGACCAGGCTTGCGAAATAGTGGAACCATTCGACAGGCTGCAGCAAAAGAATGACCGATGCGATGAGTATTGCCCTGTCGCTCCAGTTCCTGGTTATGAACAGCACGATGCTGGCTGCGGCAAAAAGAAGAAGGACGTCTCCTGCCGGGAAGAATGCCGCATTCAGCGTTGCAAAAAACAGAAGCAGCACCATTCTCCAGAGAAACCTGTAGCCGAAATCCTTGCCTGAGAGTTTCCGGTTGTTCCACTGAATGTAGAAAGTGAAACCGAAAAGAAGGGCGAAGATAGCGTATGCCTTTCCGGCAAACAGGGAGAAAATGACATTGAACACCCCCTGGTCCAGCACATTGAGCCATTCCGGTGTATGTTCCGGATAGACAGGGAAAATGAAATGTTCAAGATTATGCACAAGGATAATGGCCATTACCGCAAATCCGCGGAGTGCATCCACTACTTCAATGCGTGGATTTTTACTGGCAATCTGTTCCATTTATGTTTGTTTGATAATCTTTTGTATGTTTGCAGCCGCAAATATACGATAAAAGATGTTCTATTTGATACTTACAATGCTTGTCGGTGTAGTGGCAGGCCTTATGATGCGGAAAGTCAGGGTATTGTCCCATATCGGAAAAGCCATATCCGTGACTATATATGTGATGCTGTTTTTCCTGGGGGTGAAGATCGGAGCCGACAGGAATATACTTGCAAACCTTTCGACCCTGGGGGTGCAGGCTCTTCTGCTGGCACTTGCCGGAGCGATGGGTAGCGTGTTTTTCGCCGCGCTGTTGTACAGGTTCTTTTTCAGGACCGAAGAGAGCCGTGAGGAGGAAAGGCCATGAAAGGAACATTGGCGGTAGTTCTGGTCTTTGCTGCCGGATGTCTGGCCGGATGGTCAGGACTGGCAGACCTGGAAAGTTTCGGGGAGATAGGGAAGGATCTTACCATGTATGTGCTCTATCTTCTGATTTTTCTGGTGGGAATCAGCATGGGGTGCAACCCTGACCTGAAGAAAATCGTAAAGAGCGTGAGTCCGAAGATTTTCCTGCTCCCTGTGGTGACTATTCTGGGAACTCTTCTGTTTTCAGCCCTGGCGAGTCTGCTTATTTCAAAATGGAATGTATTTGACTGTCTTGCCGTCGGTAGCGGAATGGGTTACTACTCGCTTTCTTCAGTGCTGATTTCCCAGTATAAGGAAGCATCGCTCGGAGTGCAGCTGGCTGCCGAGCTCGGAACCATCGCTCTGCTGACCAACATTTTCCGTGAGATGTTCACTATCATCTGTACTCCGCTGCTCGGCAGGTGGTTCGGCCCGTTTGCTCCCATCGCGTCGGCCGGGGTGACCGCAGTGGATGTCTGCCTTCCTGTAATCGTCAGATTCACTGGCGACAGGATGCTTCCTGCCGCTATTGTCAGCGGTGTTGTCACCGACTTCAGCGTTCCTGTCCTTGTCTCGTTCTTCTGCTCGCTATAAATAGGGGGAGGTGCTTAAATAAAGGAAAGAGACATAATAAATTGAATTTCAATTTATTATGTCTCTTTCCTTAGCGGTGCGGACGGGACTCGAACCCGCGACCCCGGGCGTGACAGGCCCGTATTCTAACCAGCTGAACTACCGCACCAGACTTTTCAAATTTCGCTGTAGGAGGAGGACTTTTGTGTCTCATTTCCTGATTGCGGATGCAAAGATACGCAAAAAATCCCAGTCTCCAAATTTTTCTTTACTTTTTTAACGAAAATTAAACTACTGTTAAAATTGTCCGGATGCATTCAATCCGTTCAGACAATAATAAGAGGATGACCCGTACCTTGTCTATATTCTCAAAGGTAGGAGTCACCCTCTTGTCAATTAATGCATTATGGAATTATTCTGCCGGCTTGTTGTCTACAAGAGCAAAAGAAAGACTTCCTTTGCAGCAGAGCTTTCCGTTCACTTTGAGGTTGGCCTCAGTGAAGAAGAGCATTCCGCGGCGGTCGGTGAGCTTGGCTGTGATTTCACATACGTCACCAGGGCGTACAATGTTCTTGAAACGCACATTGTCTATTCCGCTATAGAGTGTAGTACGGCCTTTAAGCTCGTCCTTTACGAGGAGAGCACAGCTTTGAGCCATGATTTCACACTGGATTACCCCTGGAACTATAGGATTGCCAGGGAAATGGCCTCTGCAGAAAAACTCATCCTCACGTATCGTGTACTTTGCATGAGCCACGCCGTCTGAGTCAATCTCTATTTCATCGACAAGCAACATGGGCTCGCGATGCGGCAGATATTCCTTTAATTCTTCTCTATTCATATCATTTAGGTTTTAGCTATATTGGGTGGTGTTACTCTGTAAATTTCCTGAATGCAATACATCCATTGTGTCCGCCGAATCCGAGAGAATCTGAGATGGCAAGGGTCAGGTCTGCTTTTACAGCCTTGTTCGGAGTGTAGTTGAGATCGCATTCCGGGTCCGGAGTATCGAGATTGATGGTAGGAGGCACAATGCCGTTCCTGAGAGCGAGTATGGAAGCAATGGCCTCTACTGCACCTGTTGCTCCGAGCATGTGTCCTGTCATGGACTTCGTAGAGCAGATATGAGCCTTATAAGCATCATCTCCGAGCACCATTTTTATGGTCTTTGTCTCAAGAGAGTCATTGAGGCTTGTACCCGTTCCGTGCGCATTGATGTGGAGCACATCGTCTTTTGTGTAACCTGCTTCGTCCAGAGCCATCTTGATTGCGGCAGCCTGGGTCTTGCAGTCTGTACGAGGGGCTGTCATATGGTAGGCGTCGCATGTGTTTCCGTAGCCGCAGATTTCTGCAAGTATATTTGCTCCGCGGGCCTTTGCATGCTCATATTCTTCAAGAATCAGCATTGCTGCACCTTCTCCCATTACGAATCCGCCTCTGTTTGCATTGAACGGCAGTGAAGCATATTTAGGATCCTCTGATCTGGAAAGCGCTTTCGCATTTGCAAATCCTGCAATTCCGAGAGGAATGGTAGCAGCTTCTGAACCTCCGGCGATGATGGCGTCTGCATACCCGTGTTTGATTGCCCTGTATGCCTCTCCGATCGTATGGGTAGAAGTGGCGCAGGCAGTTACTACAGGTACGCAAGGCCCGCAGAGGTTGTGCCTTATGGCGATGTTGCCGGCTGCCATGTTGGCAATCATTGTCGGGATGAAAAGAGGGGAAATCCATTTAGGTCCGTCCTTGATCATCTTTTCGCTTTCCTTGTACTGGGTGCTGAAGCCTCCGATACCGGAACCTACATAGACTCCGAATCTTGTTGCATCTATGTTTCCGCCGTCTTCCGCCGTACTGAGTCCGCTCTGGCGTATGGCTTCATTTGCAGCTGCAACGGCAAAAACGGAGAATTTATCCTGTTTTCTGGCGAAAGCCGGTTCGATGCCGTAATCGGCAGGGTTGAAGTTCTTTACTTCACCTGCAACTTTTGCAGGCAGGTCGTCTGTAGGGAATTCAGTGATGAAATCTATACCGCAGACTCCGTCAACGAGGCTTTTCCAGAAATCCTCGACATTGTTTCCTACCGGCGAAATCACGCCCATTCCGGTTACTACAACTCTTTTGTTCATTTCAGTCTTGTTTTAATGTTAAGCTAAGAATCTGTTCTGTGCCTCAAGAATGAGCTTTTCTGCTCCTCCGATAAGGTCTTCAATAATATCTTTTGCCGGTTCGATCTTCTTGACCATACCTGCGCATTCACCTGCCATGTAGCTTCCGTTTGTATCACCTTCTTTAACGGCCTTGCGCAGTGCGCCTGTACCGAAAGCCAGGATTTCTTCAGGTTTTACATTAGGGTCAGACTCCATTTTCGCGAATGTTTTCGAGAAAGGGGTCTTGAGAGAACGTACAGGATGACCGAGGGTCTTTCCGGTTACGATTGTCGATACGTCTGATGCTTTGAGAATCTTGTCTTTATATGCCTGGTTTACAGTACATTCTTCGGCGCAAAGGAATCTTGTCCCTACCTGTACGCCATCCGCGCCAAGCATAAAGGCGGCGGCTACTCCTCTTCCGTCGCAGATTCCGCCTGCTGCAATGACAGGTATGTCAAGCGCGTCAACGACCTGGGGAACGAGAGGCATGGTGTGAAGTTCACCGACGTGTCCGCCTGATTCTGCGCCTTCGGCAACAACTGCCGTCGCTCCGATAGCCTGCATTTTCAGGGCAAGTGCAACTGAAGCTATTACCGGGATTACTTTGATTCCCGCAGCTTTCCATTCTTCCATATACTGCGCAGGAGATCCTGCACCGGTCGTGAGTATCTTGACACCCTCTTCAATAACCATCTTTGCTATTTCCCCCGCATTCGGAGCCTGAAGCATGATGTTTACGCCGAAAGGCTTGTCCGTGAGCTCTTTGCATTTACGGATTTCGTTTCTGACAGCTTCCGTTCCTGCATTTATTGATGAGATGAGACCGAGACCGCCGGCGTTGGAAACGGCAGCAGCGAGAGAGGCATCAGCTACCCATGCCATACCACCTTGAAAGACAGGGTATTTGATACCGAGTATTTCGCAAATTCTACTTTTTATCATTGTTGTTCGGATTTAAGTTTTTTCTGTACAAAATGCAAATATATGAAATTTACCACTCCATTATGACTGCACCGGACATGAACCCTGCTCCGAATGCGCTGAGAGCCAACATATCGCCTCTCTTCAGAATGCCGTTCCTGTTGCATTCGTCCAGAAGGATAGGACAGCTTGCAGATGAAGAGTTGCCGTGTGTTTCCACGTTGGTCGGGAATTTGCTTTCCGGCTGGCCGAGAAAATCGCGTATTGTGTTGATTATACGTATATTGGCCTGGTGAAGCAGATAATGGTCGATGGAGTCTGGGGTCATGCCCAGTTCGTCAAGAAGGAATTTTATGTCTCCGGAGGATGCCTTTACGGCGAATTTGAATACGTCCTGTCCCCTCATCTGGAGAGAAACGCTCTGTTCTTCTTTAGTAATATAAGGTGTCGGTTCAAGAGTCCGTATCTGGTACAGCTTGTCGGTAGCGCTTGCCGTAGAAAGTTTTATGCCTTTTATATTGTCTCCTGCAGTCAGTACGGCAGCTCCGGCTCCGTCTCCGAACAGCACGCATACGTTCCTGTCTTTCCAGCTTGTCATTCTGGTAGGTTCTTCGGCACAGACTATCAGCACATTCTTGACTTTTCCCGCTTGAAAATGAGTTTCGGCGATGTCAATCGCGTAAATGAAACCGGCGCAGGCGCAGTTGATGTCAATGGCAGGGCAGGTCGCTCCGATTCCTCCCTGGATGATGCATCCGAGACCTGGAGTAATGTACTCATTTACAACATTCGAGCAGATGATGAAATCTATGTCTGAGGCAGACATGCCGGCATTGTCGAGAGCTTTCTTGGCGGCGCTTATTGCCAGGTCTTCTAGCTTTTCGTCAGAAATGACATGTCTGTGTTTGATGCCGGTTCGTGGGTAAATCCACGCATCGCTCGTGTCCAGAAATTCTGAAAGCATGTCATTCGTGACAATCTTCTTTGGAATCTCGCTTCCTGTTCCTACTATCTTCATAGCGTTTCTTTTTTATGATTGTTGAATCTACAAAAATTCATAACGAACAGGCAAATTTAATTTTTCGGTTCTTTATCTTAAAATAATTGTGGCGATTAATTTGTAGCAGGGGTGTCTGACCGGTCTTTCTTGTGGTGATAGTGGCGAAAATTTGATATTTGTGGCGAAAATTTATATTTTTGTGCCGAATCTGAAAAAGGAGATGAACAAGAAACTGCCGAAATATCTTCTGGGCAAATACCAGCTTCTTGGGACAGTGACGTTTTCTGTCCTTTTTGCGCTTATATTCCTTAATTTGTATATCCCGTTTTCCGATACGGCATGGTTCGGTCTGGGCAGATCGGTGAATTTCCTTTTTACTGCCGGTTTCATGTTCCTTTCCATGCTTATCCTAGTTGTCAGCAGAGTCCTTATGTACAAAACACAGGACATGTTCGACATGACTTACCTGCAGTATGTCCTGTGGTGTCTCGGGGAGGTGTTTCTTATATGCGTCCTCTATACATTCGTTACCGTTGACATTGTAAAGCCGGAAGCTCCCGACTATTTCCATATTCTGTTGAAGGCCTTGCTTTATGGGATGATAGCTTTGGTCATTCCGTACATAATATCCGGGATGTTCATCGCCATTGTCGAGAAAAACAGGACAATCAGGCTGATGCGCTACCAGAGCCGTATTTCAGACCAGGATTCCGTTTCGTCTCCTCAGGGCGGCCAGATAACCTTCTTTGACAACAGCGGAGCCCTGAAATTCTCTGTCAGTTCCCTTGACCTGTATTATATAGAATCTGATGACAACTATATAAACGTTTGGTATTCGGATAAGAAAGGCGACCTGAAAATGTATATGCTAAGATGCAGTCTGAAAGCCGTGGAGGACAGTTTTAAAGGCAGTACGCTTCTCAGGTGCCACAGAAAATATATCGTGAATCTTGCCAAGGCCAAAGTGCTGCGGAAAGAAAAGGACGGATACTTCATTGATCTTGACTGCAGTACGATAGACCCTATTCCCGTAAGCAAGACTTATTCCGACAATATTCTCGGATATTTTTCTTCCGTGCGTAAGTGATATGACCGTTATTTTCTTCGTTTTGCCTTCCGAAGCCTGTACGCCGACTGGACCATTGCTTCATCAAGAGCGATATTCCTTGCAGCCAGCATGTCCAGAATGGCGGCTATTATCGGGAAGATTGCGGTAAACGAGAAAATCATTCTGGCTCCAGTGTCTTCCATTCCTATGCCGAGCTGGAATCTGGCGAATCCTATCCCGAGCCATATCTGGAAGAATACCAGCAGGATGGCCGACAGCATGGCTACTCTCATCTGAAGCATTCTCGCCTTGAAGGAGAAAAGGGCTATTGCATTGGCCATCAATGTCATTATCAAGAATATAAGATATGACATCTTTTCATAGTACTTGACACTTTCCGTGCCTTCGTCACCGATAATGGTGCCTACATTGCTGCCCAACATTGATATTATGAGTATCGTTGCAACTGCCAGATATAAAGTCTGTATTCTTTGCCACATGATCATGTGTGTTTTGTAATCGGGCAGCAAAAATAGGAAAAATTGCCGGAAAAAACTATATTTGGAATCCATACTTAAATAATATCGTTATGCGCATCGCTGAGTCAGAACTTATTATAAATGATGACGGGTCTGTTTTCCATATTCATCTCAGACCTGATGAACTGGCGGATAATGTCATTCTGGTCGGGGATCCGGGCAGGGTTGATATGGTCGCGGAGTATCTTGAAGACAAGGAGTTCAGACATTCTTCCAGAGAGTTCGTTTCCGTTACGGGAAAGTACAGGGGCGTAAGGGTTACCGTCCTGTCTACGGGCATAGGAACAGACAATATAGATATTGTCATGAATGAACTCGATGCACTGGCAAATATCGATTTTTCAACCAGAGAAATCAAACCGGTAAAGAAGTCGCTCAATATCCTCCGGATAGGGACTTCAGGCGCCGTGCAGCCTGATATTCCGATAGGCTCTTTTGTGTTCTCGCACATATCGATAGGATGTGACGGGCTTCTTAACTGGTATGCAGACAGGGACAGCATTACAGTTCCCGGCATTGAAGAAGCGTTTAAAGCCCATGTGGGTTGGGACAGGCATCTTCCTGATCCTTATTTTGTCCATGCCGGTGAAGACATGTGCAGGAGATTCGAAGACTGTACTGTAAAGGGTATGACAGTTTCTGCTTCCGGTTTTTACGGACCGCAGGGAAGGGTGCTCCGTATGCCTTTGGCCATGCCTGATATGGTAGAGAAATTCGAGACTTTCCGTTTCGACGGGTGGAGAATCACCAATTTTGAAATGGAAGGATCTGCCATAGCCGGAATCGCCGCACATCTCGGCCATAATGCCGGTACAGTATGTGCGATAATAGCGAACCGGCATTCAAAGAACAGCAATCCCGACTATAAGCCGATTGTCCGTTCTTTAGTGGAACTCGCCCTTGCCAGGATTACAGGTGCCTGACATCATTTCCCGGACGGGAATGCGATGTCGGGATTGTCCACCGTGGCGTCAATGCAGTATCCGGATTTTCCGATGACGTTATTCTCCAGGAAGAAAAGCTGCTCTGGAACGGTTTCATACATCGCTCCTGCGATTTCATGGTTGTGGCCTTTATGTCTGTATATATTATATATGTAGCCGAACTTTTCAAAACGTTCGGCTATTTTTGATGAACCGAAAAATCCGAGGCTGAATATCTTTATCTGGTTGAACGGTACAACGCTGTCATCCGTTCCGTGCATTAGCAGGGTAGGGGCCGGTTTCCTGTCATACTTCAGTTTCCCGTTTCTGGAAAGAATCGCCCCGGCGAAAGAGATGACTCCGGCATATTTGAATCCGTCCGGCAGCGGTTCTGCCCATCTTGTTCCGTTACTCGTTTCGTAGTCTGTCTGGAGAGCGGTAATGGCTCCGGCTGAAGAACCGCTTATGACGATCGATGACGGATCGATTCCGAGCGTTTCCGCGTTGTCGATCAGGAATACCGTTGCGCTGACCATGTCTTCTACCGCCATGTGGATGGCGCGGTCAAGTGCGTTTACCTGAAAAACGCCTATCTTGTCATATCCTTTCATACCGAGCCTGTAGTCTATGGAGACTATCCGGTATCCGTTGTCAGCCATGGCGCGGAACCATGGCCGGTAATGTTCTGCATCGCGGCTTCCGGTCATGAAACTTCCCCCGAAAGCAAAAATTATGGTAGGTTTCTTTCCACCTCCGGCGAGCGTGTCTTTGTTTTCGGCAGGGTTGTATATGTCCATGAAAAGATCGCATGTGTCCCTTCTTGCGAACATATATGTCTCATCCGGTGTGATTTCCTTTGTCACGGTACTTCCGGATGCGTTTGCTCCGGATATCCATACCAACAGGGCTAATGCCGCTATCAGGTAAGTCTTCATCTGTTATTCTCTCCTGTAAGTTTTCTTATGAATTTGACATTCCGGAAGAATCTTGCAGCTATTACTCTTATTACAGTGTAGCAAGGGATAGCGACGAGCATTCCGATTATTCCTCCGATATATCCCGCCATAAGCAGGACAATGAATATTTCAAGCGCGTTGGCCTTTATGCTGTTTGAATATATGACAGGCTGATAGATAAGCCCGTCGATGATCTGGGCAAACCAGAATATTGCTATCAGTATGATTATGAACACCCAGAAATTTACGTCCAGCCCTACCGGGAGTGCGCAGCAGTATTTCATGACAATGGCAAGTACGGAGCCGATGACGCCTCCCATAAGCGGCCCCACATAAGGTATGATGTTGAGTACTCCGCAGATGAAGGCTATGCCTATGGATGCGTTGAATCCCAGTCTGGCTATCAGCAGCAGCCCCAGAAAATCAATGAGAGCGACTCCGAGGATTTCGATTATGAGTCCTATGAAGTACCGTGAAAGCAGGTGCTCTATATCATTGTAGGCTTCGCGTGCATTCTGTTCATGTTTGTCAGGCACCAGGGCTCCTATGATGTTCTCGAAAAGCTTGTTGTCCTTCAGGAAAAAGAACGCTATGAACATGACAGAGAATATGCCTACACCGAATGATGCCACGAATGATGCTATGGAGTTGATTATGGAAGAGAACAGGGATGCGTTTATGACATTGAGTTTCTTTATCTCGTTAAGTATCGCGGTCTCTATCCGGAAGTCCGCCCCGAGTCCCGGAAACTTTGCGATGAGGAAATCATTGAGTTCTTTCAGAGGTACGGATATTGACATTGCCGCGCTCTCGACATTCACCATGGATATGTCCTTTGCGATACCGGCGATGATAGGGATTATGGTAGCTACGATTGCGAGGAACAGGCCTATGATAATCACGAGCGTGAGTATGGCATATATCCATGACGGCAACCCGTGCCCCTTGATTTTCAGCTTGTTCAGAAAAGTCATTATCGGCTGGCCTATAAGGGAAACCAGACCCGCCGCCAGCATGTATATGATGACATCACGGAAAAACCAGCAGATTGCCAGTACGACCGTGGCGACTGCAGTGTACATCATGTACCTTGCCAGCTTGTCTACACTACGTTCTTTTTCCATATATAATCAGTCCTATTGGGCAAATATACGCAACGGTATTTCTGCCGAAGGCAAATATAGGAAGAAACTGAGAGCAAAGGAAATTTTATTTAATTTGCCGAAGTGCCACAGTATATGTGGCCGCCTGCGTCAGGCTTCAAGTATCAGCCGGCAGAGCTGGTCCGGAGAATCGGCGATGGCCCATGGCCTGTATGCCATAAGCTCTTCCCTGGTGCGGAATCCCCATGTGACGCCGGCTGTTCTGACATCGGCATTGATGCCGGTCTGCATGTCGACATCCGAATCTCCGGAATAGATGACATCGGCCTTGTCGGAGATTCCGGCAGCTGACATCGCTTCTGTAACTATCATCGGATCCGGCTTGATCGGCATTCCGTCCCGTTGTCCCAGTATTCTGACGAAACTGTATTTTCCGAAAAACCGCCTTACAAGCTTTTCTGTCCCGTCCTGGTATTTATTGGAAGCCACAGCAAGCCTTATCCCGTTTTCATTCAGTCTGTCAAGCATCCCGTATATCCCGTTATATGGTCTTGTCCTGTCGCATTTGTGTTCGTCGTAGAAAGGGATGAAATGCGTTTTCATTCTCATTACTTCCTTTTCTGTCCTGGCGCTTTGGGGCAGTGCCCCCATGAAAAGGTTGTATATTCCTCTTCCTACAAGCGTATTGTATTCACACATGTCCCTTTCCGGGTATCCGCACATTTTCAGGGCATGGTTGCATGCCGTACCGAGGTCTTCTATGGTATTGAGCAGTGTGCCGTCAAGATCAAAAATCGCAAGTTTTATCATAAAAACAGTGTTTGTATCATGTTTTGGTACAAGTCGGGTTTAACTTTGCATATGGAAAATGAAAAGAACCCCAAAAAAACAAAGCCATGTATAAGACAGATTTCAACATCGATTCCATTTCTTCCGTCATTTCATCCGAATCAATGGATATACTTTCAGGCCTTATTCAGGATATGGATCTTGAACTTGTTGATGTCAAGGCTGCATAGTACACAGTTCAGCATGCCGCATTTTGACTTCGGTCCGTTTCCTGTCGGCGGATATGCCTACGGTGAGAACCGGAATGTCAGGGACGGTGCTCTCGGGTACCGGATGCTGCATCAGCCCGATGATGAACTCGGAAACAGGATCTTCAATATATTTCTGGACAGCCCGCTTCAGAGGTCTGGCCCCGAAAACGGGATCATACCCGGCTTCGGCAACCAGCTTTTTCGCTGACGGAGTGACGTTCAGCCTGTAACCGGTCTCGGCTATTCTTGATCTGAGCCCTTTCAGCTGTATGTCGATGATCTTTTCCATGTCCTCTTTCCGGAGGGAGTTGAAGAACACCATTTCGTCTATCCTGTTGAGGAATTCAGGCGGGAAAGTCCTTTTTATGGCTTTCTGCAGTACGGTTTTTCTGTTTTCATCCACTTTTCTTGCCGAAGTGTTGAATCCGAGCCCGTTGCCGTAGGCTTCCAGCTCCCTGCTGCCGGCATTCGAGGTCATTATCACTATGGTGTTCCGGAAATTTACAGTACGTCCGTTACTGTCGGTAAGCCGGCCTTCATCAAGAACCTGCAGGAGCAGGTTGAATATATCCGGATGGGCTTTTTCGATTTCATCCAGCAGGACAACGCAGTAAGGCTTTCTTCTTACCTTTTCGCTCAGCTGTCCACCATCCTCGAACCCGACATAACCCGGAGGGGCCCCTATGAGCCTTGATGCCGTGAATTTCTCCATGTATTCGCTCATGTCGATCCGTACGATGTTGTCTTCCGAATCGAACAGGTATTCTGCGATCGATTTTGCCAGCTGTGTTTTTCCTACTCCGGTCGGTCCGAGGAAAAGGAATGAGCCGACAGGCCTTGCCGGATCCTTGATGCCTGCCCTGTTCCTCTGGATTGCCCTGGTCACTGTCTCTATGGCTTCATCCTGTCCGATAATGACTTTCTTCAGATTTTCACCCATCCTCACAAGTCTGGCCGCTTCTGATTCGGCCACTTTGTTTACAGGCACTCCGGAAGCTTTTGATATGACAGTGGCAATGTCATCTTCCGTGACAACAGGCTGCCTCCTTCCTTTTCTTGAAAGCGAGCATTGCAGCCTTACCATCGAGCCTGCCTCGTCAAGCGCATCAATGGCCTTGTCCGGCAGGCATCTATCTGTAATGTACCTTTCGGATAGCCGGGCGCAGGCTTCCAAGGCTTTCCCGGTATAAGATACGGCGTGGTATTGCTCGTAGTTGTCCTTGATTTTTTCAAGTATGTCTATCGTCTGTCTTACATCTGCCGGTTCCACAATGATTTTCTGGAAACGCCTGTCAAGTGCCCCGTCCTTTTCTATGATACGTGAGAATTCGTTCAGGGTAGTCGCTCCTATGCACTGGAGATCGCCTCTTGCAAGGGCCGGTTTCAGCATGTTGGCCGCGTCGAGATTCCCTCCGGCTCCTCCTGCCCCTACTATTGTATGGAATTCGTCTATGAACAGGATTATGTCGGGATTTCCGCTGATTTCATTGATGATTGACTTCAGCCGCTTCTCAAAATCGCCTCTGTATCTGGTGCCGGCAACAACGGATGCGATATCCAGAGAAATCAGCCTTTTGCCGGCAAGGGATGCCGGTATGTCCCCTGAAGCAATCCTGATGGCTATCCCCTCTATGATGGCGGATTTTCCTACACCGGGGTCACCGACAAGCATCGGGTTGTTCTTTTTCCTGCGGCCGAGAATCTCTATCACCCGCATGATTTCCGCATCGCGGCCTACTACCGGATCCAGTTTGCCGTCTCTTGCCGCCTGGGTTATGTCATATCCGTATTCTTCAATGGAAAACTGCCTTTTCCCTTCCGTCCCGGCCGTATCTTCTTTCTGCTCCTTTCCTGTAAGCCCGGCCTTGTTGATGTAGGCCAGTATTTTCCCGTAGTCAATTCCCGTATCTCTGAGATATGACTGCGAGTAGCTTCCTGTGTTTCTGCACAAAGCCAGCAGGAGATGCTGTGAGGATGCTTCCCTGCCGTTCATTCGGGTCGCTTCCAGGATGGTGATGCTCAGCACATTCTGGGCTCCGCGCGAAAAAGTGACATGTCCGGCTTCAGAGTAGGGGATATGTTCATTCGTGAAGATTTTCGTATCGATGAATTGCTTCATCTCCAGGATATCGGTTTCCAGACCTTTCAGAATGTCCAGTGCCGTGTTTTCCCCATGGCGGATAATGCCCAGCATTAGATGGTCTGGAGAAATTCCGTAGCTGCCGGTGCGCATTGCCTCGTCTCTGGCGAAATTTATAATGGCATTAAGTTCCTCAGATATTCTGATTTCCATGTGTCAGTCCGTATTTATTCGGCAAAAGTACTAAAAACAATGTAATTTTAAACTTGCCGCACAAAGAAAAATTTGTACCTTTGCATGCTTGATTGGATTGTATTTATTGAAAATAACAAACATAATTAATGGAAGAAAACAACGAGGTAAAGACCGGCAGGATTGAGACTGTCAACATAGACAGGCAGATGCGTAGTGCATACATAGATTACTCCATGTCCGTAATTGTATCCAGGGCATTGCCTGACGTACGGGACGGACTGAAGCCTGTCCACAGGAGAGTGCTTTTCGGAATGGAAGGACTCGGTCTCAGCTATACCGGACAGACAAAGAAGTCGGCGAGGATTGTAGGAGAGGTGCTGGGAAAATACCATCCCCACGGTGACTCGAGCGTTTATGACGCGATGGTCAGGATGGCCCAGTTCTGGAGCATGAGATACCCGCTGGTGTTCGGTCAGGGTAACTTCGGCTCGATGGACGGCGACCCGGTAGCGGCCATGCGATATACCGAGGCAAAGCTCACGAAACTTTCCGATGAGGTGCTTGCCGATCTGGACAAGGATACCGTGGATATGGCCAACAACTTTGACGATACGCTTCAGGAACCGACCGTGCTTCCGACCAAGGCTCCGCTGCTCCTTCTGAACGGTTCTTCAGGAATCGCCGTCGGTATGGCTACCAATATGGCTCCCCACAATATGTCGGAGTGTTGCGATGCTATATGCGCCTATATTGACAACCCTGAAATTTCAGTGGAAGAACTGATGCATTATATAAAAGGTCCTGATTTCCCTACGGGAGGCATAATCCAGGGTACGCAGGGCATAAGGGATGCTTTCGAGACAGGCCGCGGCAGGATAGTCATCCGCTCTAAGACGGAAATCGAGGTGAGCGAGTCAGGAAGGGAGACCATAGTCGTTACGGAAATCCCTTATATGGTGAACAAGAGGGAGATGATCGAAAAGATCGCCGAACTGGTAGAGAACAAGAAGATAGAAGGTATAGCATACGTCAATGACGAGACTACCAGAAAGGGTGTCCGGGTGGTCATAAAACTGAAAATGGGGGCCAATGCCAATGTAGTGCTCAATATGCTCTACAAATACACCCCGCTCCAGTCAAGTTTTTCTGTAAACAACGTCGCTCTTGTCGGCGGCAGGCCAAGGACGCTGAATCTCAGGGAACTCATTAAATATTTTGTAAAGCACAGACATGATGTGATCGTCCGCAGGACGAAGTTCGATCTTGACAAGGCCAGGAAACGTGCCCACATTCTGGAAGGACTGCTGAAGGCTCTTGATGTCATAGACGAGATCATCAGGATAATCAGAGGATCCAAGACGGTCGAGGACGCCAAGTCCGAACTCATGTCACGGTTTGACTTTACTGATGCCCAGGCTACCGCCATAGTCGAAATGCGTCTGCGCCAGCTTACCGGACTGGAAAGGGAAAAGCTGCAGGCAGAGTACGATGAACTCATGAAATTCATACATTACTGCGAAGAAGTACTTTCAAGCTATGACAAGCAGATGGAGGTCATCAAGCAGGAGACCATGGAACTCAAGGCCAAATACGGCGATGCCAGACGCACTGAAATCGCCCTTTCCGCTGAAGAATTCAACCCTGAAGACTTCTATCCTGATGATGATGTCGTCATTACCATTTCACATCTCGGATACATCAAGCGTACGGCGCTTGCAGAGTACCGCACTCAGAACAGAGGCGGTGTAGGGATAAAGGGCAGCACCACAAGGGATGAGGACTTCATAGAACATATCTATGTGGCGAACATGCACAGCACCATGCTGCTGTTTACCCAGAACGGCAAATGTTATTGGCTGAAAGTATATGAGATTCCAGAAGGCTCCAGAGCATCCAAAGGCCGCGCCCTGCAGAACATCATAAATATAGAAGCCGATGACAAGGTAAAGGCCTATATAAACGTCAAGGACCTTAAGGATTCCGAATATGTCAATAACAACTATATAGTGCTTGCTACCAAAAGGGGCATAATCAAGAAGACATCGCTCGAAGCGTATTCGAGGCCGAGGACGAACGGCGTCAACGCCATTACGGTCAGGGACGGGGACGAGCTTCTCGAGGCATCCATGACCAACGGCCGTTGCCAGATCCTTCTTGCCGGCAGAAAGGGACGCTGTGTCAGATTCGATGAAAACGATGCCCGCCCGCTGGGCCGTACTGCATCGGGAGTCAGAGGAATCAATATCGATGCTGATGATGAAGTCATAGGTATGGTATGCTTTGATCCTGCTGCCGAAGATGCTTCGTCACGAACTATACTTGTTGTGAGTGAACACGGTTACGGCAAGAGGTCCGATATAGAGGAGTACCGTACTACCAGTCGTGGGGGAAAAGGCGTCAAGACGCTGAATATCACGGACAAGACCGGTGACCTGATTGCCCTCAAGAACGTTACGGACGAGAATGACCTGATGATCATAACCCGCTCAGGACTTACTATCAGGATGGCGGTTTCTGATATCAGGGTGGCCGGAAGGGCGACACAGGGAGTCCGTCTCATAAATATAAAGGACGGAGACTCGATTGCGGCAGTGTCTGCTGTCAGCAGGAATGATGATGAAGAGAACAATAATTAATTTCAATAACATTTTATTATGAAAAAAATTCTAATTGCATTGGCTCTCGTCCTGTCAGTACAGGTCGCCGGTGCGCAGGTAAAGTCGGCTGCCGATTCAAAGAAAGCCGTAGAGGCTGCTGAAGCTGCAGCCCAGAATCCTAAGAAGGCTCTCAAGCCTGCTACCTGGCTCAAGCTGGGTGATGCCTATGTAAATGCTTATAATTCACCTTATGGAAATGCTTGGGTAGGTGCAGGAAAGCAGGAACTTATGCTTATCATGGGCAGCGAGAAGCCGTCTTCTACTGAAATGGTGGAACTTATGGGCGAGCCTTATACAAAAGAGGTTTATGCCGAGAAGAATTTCTATTTCAACGGGGCAGGTGTTCTTGCGATGATCGAGGTTACAAAGCCGGTGTATGGTAATGCTCTTGCAAAAGCGCTGGACGCTTATAAGAAAGCATACGAGGTCGATGTGAAACATTCAAAGGACAAGGATGTCGCTGCCGGTATTCATAGCGTAGCTGCAAAATATCTTGATGAAGGTATGACACAGTATATGCTTGGCGATATCAAGGCTGCCAATGCATGTTTCTGTGCGGCTTCCGAGGCTTCTGAAACAGCTCCTCTCAATGTCGTGGATACTACGGCTACTTACAACGCCGGTTTCACTTCATGGTCTCTTCAGGACTATGCGACAGCAGTTACATATTTCAAGAAGTGCATTGATGCAAAGTATTATGAAGACGGAGAGGTTTTCGCAAAACTTTCAGACTGCTACTCAAAGCTCGGAGACAAGGAAAATGCGAAGAATGTTCTTGAGAACGGTTTCAAGGCATTCCCTCAGAGCCAGAGCATCCTGATCGGCCTTATCAATTTCTATATTGAAAGCGGAGACGATACCGACAGGCTTTTCTCCCTTCTTGACGAGGCCAAGAAGAATGAGCCGAACAACGCTTCTCTGTACTACGTGGAAGGAAACATCCACAACCAGCTCGGGGATACAGAAGCTGCTGTTAAAGCATACGAAGAGGCCAATAAGGTTGATCCTAACTATGAGTATGGCTTCATAGGTATCGGAATCCTCTATTACAACCAGGCTCTTGATCTCCAGACAAAAGCCCAGGAGGAACTGGATGACGCCAAGTATATGGCTTTGGTTGAAGAATTCGAGACAGCCCTTAAGAATGCCATCGATCCGTTCGAGAAGGCATACGGACTTTCAAAGAACAATGAAATCAGGGTCAACATCGCTGAATACCTGAAGAACATCTACTATCGTTTCCGCGATGAAAATGCCGACTATCAGGCAAAATATGAAAAATACGCAGAGGTGGTTTCAACAGGAAATCCTCTTTAGTATATTTACCGTATGGAAAAACGGCTCCGGGAAATATCCTTCCGGAGCCGTTTTTTATTTGCCGGAGTCTTCGGCAGAATCGAAAGCATGGACGATTTTGCTTACTAAAGGATGGCGAACAATGTCTTCCTTCCTGAAAAAAATGCTGGCAATGCCTTTGATCCCTTTTGTCAGTTCTATCCCTTTGAGCAACCCGGAATCTTCCTTATGCGGCAGATCGACCTGGCTCGCATCGCCGGTCACTATGAATTTTGCATCGCTGCCCATTCTGGTGAGGAACATTTTCAGCTGCCCGAGGTTTGTGTTCTGTGCTTCATCGAGTATTACGCAGGCCCTGTCCAGGGTACGGCCTCTCATGTAGGCAAGAGGTGCTATCTGTATTATGCCGTCCGACATGAATTCCTGTAGCCTTCTCGGCGGAATCATGTCTCCGAGCGCATCATACAGAGGCTGCAGGTATGGGTCCAGCTTGTCTTTCAGGTCACCGGGGAGGAACCCTAGCCGTTCTCCTGCTTCTACAGCCGGTCTTGTAAGTATGATACGTCTTATCTCACGGTTCTTCAAAGCCCTGACTGCCAGTGCAATCGCTATGTATGTCTTTCCTGTGCCGGCAGGTCCGACCGCGAAAACAAGGTCATTTTCGAAATATGCTTTCACCATTTCCTGCTGGGTGCGGTTCCTGGCCTTGATCGGCTTTCCGTCGATGCCGTATACGATTGTCGCTTCTCCGGAGAGTCTGAATCTCTCATTCGGTGATTCGCCGTCGAATATGTCTTCCACATCGTACGGGGTCAGGTTCATCTTGTGTCTGCGCCTTTCCGTGAGCATGTCGAGTTTGGACGAAAAGGAGTCGATATCCTGCTGTTCTCCCTCCAGAATGATGTCATTTCCCCTTGCTACGACTTTAAGTCCTGGAAAATAGCTGCAAAGCGCTTCAAGTATCCTGTTTCCTGCCCCGAAAATTTCTACCGGGTCAATTGCCTCAAGTGTAATCGTTTGTCTAGCGTTGTGTTCACTCATATATTACAGATGTCTTTACTGATCTTTTATTCCAGTTGCAGTCTTCACTCTTGTATATGAATCCAGCATCTTGTCATATTCATATTGCATTCTCCACATTCCGGGTCTTGACAGATATTTTTTTACCGGTATAGTGCAGTGGGTGTCTTTGAGCCTTCCGGGCAGGGAGCACCAGAGGTACGTGAATTCAATGGGGAAGATCTCTACTTTTCCGTTCAGATGCTTTACAGCGCACACTTTGGCCAAAAGTCCTGTCTGGGTGTCCCGGGCACTCATGTTGGAAATGGCATTGCCCAGGGAGAAGATTACAGGTACTTTTTTTCCGGAGAATTGTCCTCTGCGCACTGTGATGACCGTACTGTCCTGAACAACGTGCGGATGAGTCCCTATGATTATATCCGCACCGTTTTCTGCGAGCCATTCCGCCATCAAGTATTGGTGCGCTGAATGCAGCAGGGAATATTCTTCGCCCCAGTGCGGCAGGGCGATTATGATGTCCGCCCTTGATTCTTCGGCTTTTCTGAACTGTCTCAGCAGCTGTCCCTTGTCTGTCCGGTTCACTCTCGGATATTCCTCGTGGACATAAGCGTTTGTTCCGTATGTGAAATTGACAAGTGCGGCCTTGAGTCCGCCTATGTCGACGATGAGAGGGTTGGTTTCGCTGAATTCAACCGGTCCGGTGCCTGTCCCGGTATATCTGGTTCCGAATTCTTCCTTCAGACCCGTATATACGTTGAGCGTGCGTACTGCCCCTTGTGCTCCTTTGTCGAGGATGTGGTTGTTGGCTGTAAGGAACACGTCGATTCCGCACTCGGCCATGTATCTCGCATAACCGTCAGGGGCGCTGAAAGCGGGGTAGCCTGTGAACGGCGGCCCTCCGAGGGTGAACTCCATGTTCGCGACAGCAAGGTCGGCGGCCGATATATATTCCTGGATGTCGGAAAAGTATTGGCTGAAATCAAAAGAATAATGCCCTGTGGTGTCGGACCTGTCAGGACCGGTGAACTTTTCCGAAGCGTTTGCTATCTGGGCGGAATGCAGCATTATGTCACCCAGAAAGACGAAAGAGACAGTATCCGGCTCGGGAGCGGGTTCGGTTATCTCCTTGTTGAACAGCCTGAATACCGATGCGTCATCTATATTCTGCCCATGGCATGGGAGAGGACCTCCTGTCCCTATGGAAAGAGAGATGACGGTCAGAGTGGTTGTTTTTAAAAGGTCCATCATGCAAATATAACATTTATTTTGCCGAGGTTGATTATTTGGTTAAATTTGCGGCTATGCTATAGAAAAAAGTAATGAAAAAGTTTTTATTGCTCCTGTCTGCTCTCTCCCTTCTGACTTTGGGCGGGTGTGATATGTTCCGCCGTCTGGCCGGAAGGCCTACGGCAAAAGAGCTGGAGCAGATTAAAATGGAGATGCTACTCCGTCAGGAAGCGCAGCAGGTAGCCCGCATCGACTCTTTGAGGAGAGTGGAAAAGGCTCTGAGCGATTCGATAGCAGTGCTGGACTCCATCAGGCAGTTGCATGGGACCATACTCAATCCATCTGAAATCGGGGGACTGTTTACAACCAGACTCGATTTCAGGTATTATATTGTGGTAGGAGCGTTTAAAGACAGGGCAAATGCCGAGAAACTGCTGTCGGAGGTCAGGGAGAAAGGCTACAGTCCGGTACTTATCAATTTTAGGAACGGCTTCAATGCCATAGGGATTGCTCCGGCGAATGATCTTTTCAATATCTTCCGGTCTCTCAAGCGGGTAAAAACGGAAGAATTCTGTCCCGATGATGTCTGGATTCTTGTTAATGACTGAAATTCATGATAAAAAAGGTATATATACTTCTTGTGGCCGCTCTGGTATGTCCGACGGTTTTCTCACCGTTGCATTTGTATGCGCAGTACAGGACAGACGGGAATTATTCCGGTCTTTATGACAGCGAGACGGCGGCATCTATGCGCAGGCATGTCTCGGAGATTGCCTCTGCCGCAAATCAGGGACGCAAGGCCGGTTCCGAAGGAGAGAAAAATGCTGCCGGCTATCTTTATAATGTCCTGAAGGACTATGGCGTGGAAATGCTGTGCCTTGAAAGCGGGGATGAATTCGGGATTTCTTTGGCTGACGGGGACACGTTGGCTTCAAGAAACGTGATAGGGTTCGTGCAGGGCTATGACGCGCGTCTCAGGAACAGATATGTCATCGTTGGGGCGAGACTTGACAATCTGGGAACGAACAGCATGACAGTCAACGGAAAACCTCATGAGCAGATATATTTCGGGGCCAACGGCAATGCTTCCGGTCTGGCCATGATGATGGAGCTTGCCAGGATGGTTTCCACCAATTCGATTCTTTTCAGACGCTCTGTGATTTTTATAGGTCTTGGTGCATCCTCCGAGACCTTTGCCGGGTCTTGGTACTTCCTGAACAGGTCTTTTTCTGATACCGATGCTATAGATGCCATGATAAATCTGGATATGCTCGGTACAGGAGACAGCGGTTTTTATGCCTATACTGCATCAAATGCGGATCTGAATTCGATTCTGGATGCCATGTCCGCAGAACTGCAGCCCGTTCATCCGGAAGTAGTGGCCTACGAACCTTATCCATCCGATCACAGAGCGTTCTATGCGGCTGAGATTCCGGCAGTTTACTTTACGACAGGGCAGTATCCGCAGCACAATACTCCCAAAGATACGGGGGACATAATCGATTACGGCATGATGGAGCGGGAGTTGGAGTACATTTACAACTTCACTGTGAACGTGGCCAATACGGATGACGTGATTGCGTTCCGTCCTGAAGAAAAAGAAGTAAGGAAAGTGCCTCAGAAGGAAGATGTCGTTCCGTATTATGAATGTGACTTCAAGCCTTCTTTCCTTAACAGCACGGATCCGCGCCAGTTCCTGACAAAGTGGGTGTATCCGTATCTGAAATATCCGGCTGAGGCTGTGAAGAATGGTATTCAAGGTACCGTACAGGTCAATTTCGTGATAGACAAGGACGGTAAGGTCCGTGATGTGGAAGTGGTGAAAAGCGTAGATCCTTTGCTTGATGCGGAAGCTGTCAAAGTGATAAGCGCATCTCCGAAGTGGCGTCCGGCACGTGTCAACGGGCAGAAAGTAAACAGTTCCATGACGCTTCCTGTAGAATTCAGGCTTGAAAAGAAGTCAAAAAGCGGTGGATTCGGTATAAACGGCCGCAGGCAGTCATGGTAAAGAACAAATAGTGACAGGGAAATAAATATTGTTATAATAATATATGGAATACGATTTCAGGAAAATTGAGAAGAAATGGCAGTCTTACTGGTCCTCTCACCGGACTTTCAAGGCTGTGGAGGATACGTCTAAACCGAAATATTATGTATTGGACATGTTTCCTTACCCGTCCGGGGCCGGGCTGCATGTGGGGCATCCTTTAGGTTATATCGCCAGCGACATATACAGCAGGTACAAAAGACTTTGCGGATTCAATGTCCTGCATCCTATGGGGTATGACGCTTTCGGTCTTCCTGCCGAACAGTATGCCATACAGACAGGACAGCATCCTGCCGTGACCACCGAGAAGAACATAGCAAGATACAGGGAGCAGCTGGACAGGATAGGGTTCTCGTATGACTGGTCCCGCGAAGTGCGTACATGTGATCCGGGTTATTACAAGTGGACCCAGTGGGCTTTCCTGAAAATGTTCGATTGTTATTATGACAACACGCAGAAGAAGGCAAGGCCTGTATCGGAACTGGTAGAGGCCTTTTCAAGAACCGGGACCGAGGGTATAGATGCCGCCTGTTCAAAAGAGATGTCGTTTACTGCAGACCAGTGGAACGGCATGTCTGAAAAGGAGAAGTCGGATGTCCTGATGAATTACCGCATAGCCTATCAGAGGGAGACATCGGTAAACTGGTGCCCGAAGCTCGGGACAGTGCTTGCAAATGACGAAGTGAAAGAAGGGTATTCTGTCCGCGGAGGCTATCCTGTAGAACAGAAGAAAATGACCCAGTGGCAGTTGCGCGTTTCGGCATACGCCGAACGCTTGCTGGAGGATCTTGAAGATCTGTCATGGACGGACTCGCTCAAAGATATGCAGCGAAACTGGATAGGCCGTTCCCAGGGTGCCGAGATGGTGTTCAAGGCCTATAATGGGGACCGTGAGTATGACATGCTCATTTTCACTACACGTGCGGATACGGTATTCGGTGTCACTTTCATGGTCCTGGCTCCGGAGAGCGAGTGGGTGGAGAAACTTACTTCAGCGGAGCAGAAGCCGGCTGTCGAGGAATATCTGAATGAGGTGAAAAAGAAAACCGAAAGGGAGCGGCTGGCAGAAACGAGAAAAGTCACCGGAGTCTTTTCAGGATCGTATGCCGTAAACCCCCTTACCGGAGAAAAAGTACCTGTATGGATTTCCGAATATGTCCTTGCAGGCTACGGGACCGGTGCCATCATGGCGGTTCCTGCACATGACAGCAGGGATTATGCTTTTGCCCGTCATTTCAATCTTCCGGTAATCCCTCTTATTGAAGGCTGTGATGTCAGCGAATCAAGTTTCGATGCCAAAGAGGGTATAATGTGCAATTCCGGTTTTCTGAACGGCATGACAGTGAAAGAGGCCATACCGGCGGCAATCGACTATGTTGAAAAGCATGGTATAGGCCGCCGCAAGATAAATTTCAGACTCCGTGATGCCATATTTTCAAGACAGAGATATTGGGGAGAACCGTTCCCTATATATTATAAGAACGGGATTCCGACTCCTGTTCCGTTTGACAGACTGCCGCTCCAGCTTCCGGAGGTGGACAAATATCTGCCGACCGAAAGCGGAGAACCTCCGTTGGCAAGAGCTGCAGACTGGACATACCAAGGCTGGCCCATAGAGAAGAGCACAATGCCTGGATTCGCCGGGAGCAGTGCATACTATCTCAGATATATGGATCCCCATAACGACGAAGCTCTTGTAAGCCGCGAAGCGGATGAGTACTGGCGCAGTGTCGACCTTTATATCGGAGGAACGGAGCATGCCACAGGACATCTTATCTATTCCCGTTTCTGGAACAAGTTCCTGTATGACCTCGGCTATGTATGCGAGAAAGAGCCGTTCAGGAAGCTGATCAACCAGGGCATGATCCAGGGCAGGTCAAACTTCGTATACAGGATCGTCAACACCAACAAGTTCGTATCATGCGGCCTTAAAGACAGTTATGAAACCACCGAAATCCATGTAGATGTCAATATAGTCCACAACGACAGGCTGGATATAGAGGCTTTCAGAAAATGGATGCCGGACTTCTCGGATGCGGAGTTCATTCTTGAGAACGGCGAGTATATATGCGGGTATGCGACAGAGAAGATGAGCAAATCCATGTTCAATGTTGTGAATCCGGATATGGTATGTGACACTTACGGTGCCGATACCCTCCGTCTGTACGAAATGTTCCTCGGCCCCCTCGAGCAGTCCAAGCCATGGGATACCAAAGGTATAGACGGTGTACACAGGTTCCTCAGAAGGGTGTGGAGGCTGTTCTGCGGAAAAGACGGGCTTATCGTAACCGATGAAAAGCCTGTTCCTGCCGAACTCAAGACCCTGCACAAATTGATAGGCAAAGTACGGACAGACATCGAAGCTTTTTCATTCAACACTGCAGTGAGCGCTTTCATGATTGCGGTTAATGAACTTTATGATCTGAAATGCAGCAAGCGGGAAATTCTGGAGCCGCTTATCATCCTGCTGTCTCCGTTCGCTCCTCATATAGCGGAGGAACTTTGGGAGGCGCTCGGGCATAAAGAGAGCATTTCGTTCGCCTCTTTTCCTGATTATGATGAAAAGTACGTAGCGGAGGACAATTGTACGTACGCAGTATCTTTCAACGGGAAAACGAGGTTTACTGTCGATCTTCCGAAGTCAAAGTCAAAAGAGGATGTCGAGTCGGAAGTGCGTTCCCTCGAGCAGACAGCAAAATATGTCGGGGACGGGAACATAGTAAAGGTAATAGTCGTACCTGGAAAAATAGTCAATATAGTTGTCAGATAATCAAGCCGGCCTATGAACGCCAAGAACATATTTGCCCATGTCTGGGATTACATAGTCCTGACATTCGGAATAGTAATATATTGTCTCTCGTGGACTTCATTCCTTATTCCCAACGGAATAGCGAGCGGTGGAGGTACAGGTTTGTGTACGATCGTATATTTCGCGACAGGAGTCCCCGTGGCGGTTTCCTTTTTCATACTCAATGCGATTCTGCTCATCCTCGGCTTTTTGGCTCTGGGAAAGGCTTTTGGCGTGAAGACAATCTATGCAATCATATTGTCGACGCTCCTGTTTGACCTTTTCCCGAAGTTCGATTGGGTGATAACCTTCGACAACAAACTCCTGATAGCTGTGGTCGGAGGTATTCTCGAGGCTCTTGGAATCGGACTTGTCCTTCTCAGAGGCGGCAGTACGGGAGGAACGGACATCGCCGCCATGATCGTCAACAAATACTGGCCGGTATCTCCTGGGAAAGTCTACCTTTTTTCCGACATATTCATAATAGCGTCCGTGCTTCTTATCCCTGGAAAGACATTGGAGGATATGATATACGGATATGTGGTGATGGTGACATTCTCCTTTATGGTGGATTTCGTGCTTCTGGGCCAGAAATCATCGGCCCAGGTGCTGATTTTCTCTTCAAAGTACAAAGAGATTGCCGATAACATTTCCCGGAAAATGCACAGGGGAGTGACTGCATTCCAGTCCATAGGGTGGTATTCGCAGACCGAGAGCAGGGTGCTGCTTGTGGTTGTCCGCCAGCACCAGCTGCATGAGGTGGTAGCTATGATAAAGAGCATCGACAACAAGGCTTTTGTTTCCGTGTCTTCTGCCAGCGGGGTATATGGAGAAGGTTTTGACGAGATGAAGACCGGTCTCAGTCTTAAGAAAAAGGAGCAGAAAGGTGAGAAACCTTCCGGGCAGGAACAAGATTCGTAAAAAAGCTGTAAAAAAGAGAAAAAACATTAAGAAACATAAAAAAATTGATTTTACAAGCCCCTCAGGATATAGTTCGAGGGGCTTTTTATTGTATTTTTGCCGGCTCAAAATCCAAGCGAAGTTATGGTTAGTTGTTCTGTGTTATGTGAAAGTAAAAAGAAGGGGTGGAACATTTTCTCAAGTATGCTTCCTCTGATGTCGGTAATCAGCCTTGCTGGTATGGTCATATCAGATATGATTTTAAATGCAGGCAGATTTGATTCCCCGGTATCCGATATGATGGCTCCGGCGATGATACTTATTTTCTCTCCGTCAGAAGCCCGTGCCTACAGCCGGAAGTCGGTGTTTTTCCCGGTGTTGATGACAGTGCTGGCACTCACTGTTTCCGTAATAAGGATAGCAATGATGATGACGAGCCGGTATTATCCTGTCATAGAGTACCTTCCGGCCCTGCTGGCATTTATCATGCTTGTTTTTCTCGGTATAAGATCAGTGTCGAAAACGGCTTCTCCTGTAATAAAGGACCTGCATCTTGCCATATTCTTTGCTCTGCTCATCGTGGCCGTGTATGACGGCAAGGCTCCGGGAAAGATACCGCTGCTCCTGCTTTTCGGTTCGTCTGCTCTGTTTTATCTGTATACCTATGTATTGCTCAGGCAGGGAAACCGTCCTGTGCGATGTCGGAAACGCGGTGATGCCGGCCTGAAGGCCGTACAGGCAAAGTCCGGTGATGAAAAGGCCGATAATATGGAGCTGCTCTATTCCAGACTCCGGACTTTGTTCGAAGAGGAGAAGCCGTATCTGGATGAGAATATCACAGTCGGAGATATAGCCAGAAGGCTTTACACGAACAAGGCATATCTGTCTCGTGCAATAAAAGAGCATGCGGGGAAGAACTTCTGCCAATATGTAAATCATTACAGAATAATGTACGCGATGGAGGCGTTCAGGGAAAATCCGTGGCTCCGGGTGGCGGAACTTGCCGATATAAGCGGATTCCATACCATAGTGTCGTTCAATATGGCGTTCAGGCTTGTTACCGACGAGTCACCGGGTGAATGGTGCAAGCGCGTCAGACTCGAACAGGAACCGAAAAACAATATGGGACACTGAGTTATATTTTGTAGAACGTGAGGATAAGATTATCTTTGCAGCAAAACGTTTTTTATGGCAGACGAAAAAATCATCTTTTCAATGAATGGGGTAGGGAAGATACTGCCCCATAACAATAAAGTAATCCTCAAGGACATCTATCTGTCTTTCTTTTACGGAGCGAAGATAGGTATCATAGGTCTGAACGGTTCCGGCAAATCCACTCTCATGAAAATCATCGCCGGAGTGGAGAAAGGTTATCAGGGAGAAGTCGTATGGGCTCCAGGCTATTCCGTAGGCTATCTGGAGCAGGAACCGCAGATGGATCCGGAAAAGACAGTGATAGAAGTCGTCCAGGAAGGTGTTCAGGAAGTGATGGACCTGTTGAAGGAGTATGAGGACGTGAACATGAAATTCTGCGAGCCGATGTCGGACGACGAGATGGCCGCCCTGATAGAAAGACAGGGTGAGCTCACGGAAAAAATAGAACATTGCGGAGGGTGGGAGATAGATTCCAAACTCGAAAGGGCGATGGATGCCTTGCAGTGTCCTCCTCCGGACGCAAAAGTAGCTACCCTCAGCGGGGGAGAGCGCAGAAGGGTTGCGCTTTGCCGGCTTCTGCTCAGACAGCCCGATGTCCTGCTTCTTGACGAACCTACCAACCACCTTGATACGGAAAGTATCCAGTGGCTCGAAGCGCACCTGCAGCAGTATAAAGGTACTGTCATTGCCGTTACGCATGACCGTTATTTCCTTGATAATGTGGCAGGATGGATTCTTGAACTTGACAGGGGTGAAGGAATTCCGTGGAAAGGGAACTATTCTTCATGGCTGGAACAGAAGAGTACCAGACTGGCAATGGAAGAAAAACAGGAGAGCAAGCGCCGCAAGACTCTCGAGCGGGAACTGGAGTGGGTGCGGATGGCTCCTAAAGCCCGCCATGCGAAATCGAAGGCACGACTTGGCGCATACGAGAAACTGGCAAGTGAAGACGGAAGGGAGAAGGAGGCGAATCTCGAGATCTTCATACCCAATGGACCGAGGCTTGGAAGCAAGGTCATTGAGTTCAACGATGTGTCCAAAGCATACGGGGACAAGCTTCTGTTCGAACATCTTACATTTACCCTTCCTCCGGCCGGCATAGTCGGTGTCATCGGACCTAACGGTGCGGGGAAGACCACTCTTTTCAGGCTTATCATGGGGCTTGAAAAGCCGGATGCAGGTACAATCACTATCGGCGAGACGGTCAAGCTTGCCTATGTGGACCAGCAGCACAAGAGCATAGACCCGGAGAAGACAGTCTATGAGACCGTTTCAGGCGGAAGCGAATTCATAAAGCTCGGCAAGAAGGATGTAAATTCCAGGGCGTATGTCTCCAGATTCAATTTTTCCGGTGCGGACCAGGAGAAACTCTGCGGAGTGCTTTCCGGAGGAGAAAGGAACAGGCTCCATCTTGCCCTAACGCTGAAGGATGAAGGTAACGTGCTGCTTCTTGACGAGCCTACCAATGATGTGGATGTAAATACTATACGTGCCCTTGAAGAGGGCCTGGAGAATTTCGCCGGATGTGCCGTAGTGATTTCGCACGACCGCTGGTTCCTGGACAGGATTGCCACACATATCCTTGCCTTTGAAGGCGATTCCGAGGTGTATTTCTTTGAAGGATCCTACTCTGAGTACGAGGAGAACAAGAAACGCCGTATGGGGGACGTCACTCCAAAGCGGTTCAAATACAAGAAACTGATGGAGTAGACCCAGTCTATATCCTGTTTGTAAGGCATTTATGATCTCCGGAGAGACTGCGCGTGCAGACGCTCCGGAGATTTCTGTTATTGCATGGCATTGTTTCTTTACTGTCTTGAAGTTTCGTATTGTTTTATCATATAATATGATTAAATTTGCAAGATTTCGGTTTCCTGCTTCAATGCGGAAACACCGGGAGTTTTGAGTTGAAATAAAAACAATTACAGATATGTCATTTACTGATGTTTTCAAGAAGATCTTCGGGACCAAGGCGGAAAGGGACCTGAAGCAGCTGCAGCCTGTCCTCCAGAAGGTGCTGGCTGCCTATCCTGAAATAGACAGCCTTTCGGATGATCAGTTGAGGGAGAAGTCGGCTGAGCTTAGACGTATTATCCGTGAGAGGATTGCCGGCGATGAGGAAAGGATCGCGCAGATAAAGGAAGAACTGGAGAAGGATATCCCGCTCGACCAGAAGGAGGCGCTTGCCACCGAGTCGGACAAATTGGTCAAGAAAGTGGACGAGGACATAGAGAAGGTGCTTGACGAGATACTTCCGATTGCGTTTGCAGTGATGAAGTCTACGGCACGCAGATTCAAGGAGAACGAGACTATAAGGGTGAAAGCCACTGAATTCGACCGCATACTGAGTACAACCAAGGATTTTGTGGAGATTGACGGAGACTATGCCGTATGGCACAACCATTGGATGGCCGGCGGAAACGAGATCACCTGGGATATGGTCCATTATGATGTCCAGCTTATCGGCGGCATCGTCCTTCACCAGGGAAAGATCGCCGAAATGGCTACGGGTGAAGGAAAGACTCTTGTCGCGACGCTTCCTGTATTCCTTAATGCATTGGCAGGTAAGGGAGTACATGTCGTTACAGTCAATGACTACCTTTCGAAACGAGACTCCGAGTGGATGGGCCCGCTCTACATGTTCCACGGACTTTCAGTGGACTGCATAGACAAGCACCAGCCTAACAGCGAATCACGCAGGAAAGCATACGCATGCGATATCACTTTCGGGACCAACAATGAATTCGGTTTCGATTATCTGAGGGACAACATGGCGGTTTCCCAGAAGGACCTCGTGCAGCGCAAGCATCACTATGCCATCGTCGATGAGGTCGATTCCGTGCTTATCGACGACGCCCGTACTCCTCTGATCATTTCCGGCCCTGTACCGAAAGGTGATGACCAGCAGTTCATGGAGTACAAACCGTATGTCGAGAAGCTGTACAACAACCAGAGAACTCTGGTTACCAACACTTTGAATGAAGCGAAGAAGCTTATTGCGGCAGGTGACGAGAAAGAAGGCGGGAAACTGCTTCTCAGAGCCTATAAGGGACTTCCAAAATACAAGCCGCTCATCAAGTTCCTCAGCGAGCCGGGCATGAAACAGCTCCTGCAGAGGACGGAAAACTATTATATCCAGGACAATGAAAGGGAGATGCCTGTCGTTACTGACCCTCTCTATTTCGTCATAAACGAGAAGCAGCATGCTGTAGAAATGACCGATAACGGCCATGACCTTCTCAGCGGTACGCTTTCTGACCCTAAATTCTTCATCCTTCCTGATGTCGGCAGTGAAATAGCCGAAGTCGAGAAATCCGATCTCAGCGCAGAGGACAAGCATGCGAAGAAAGATGCCATCATGGCTGATTTCGCACTTAAGTCGGAGCGCGTTCATACTGTAAACCAGCTTCTCAAGGCATACGCGATGTTCGAAAAGGATGTCGACTATGTCATCATGGACAACAAGGTGAAGATCGTCGACGAGCAGACCGGACGTATTATGGAAGGACGCCGTTGGAGCGACGGGCTCCATCAGGCTGTCGAGGCAAAAGAGAGCGTCAAGGTCGAGGCGGCTACCCAGACATTCGCTACCATTACTCTGCAGAACTATTTCCGTATGTACCACAAACTTGCAGGTATGACAGGTACTGCGGAAACGGAAGCCGGGGAGTTCTGGTCCATCTACAAGCTGGATGTGGTAGTGATTCCTACCAACAAGCCAATCGCCAGAATCGACGAGAACGACAAGATATACAAGACAAAGAAAGCCAAATACGAGGCTGTCATCAACAGGATAGAGGAACTTACCAAAGCCGGACGTCCGGTCCTGGTCGGAACTACAGATGTCGAAACTTCGGAACTTCTGAGCAGGATGCTGAAACTCAGAGGTATTTCACATCAGGTCCTCAATGCCAAGCAGCATGCCCGCGAGGCTGAAGTGGTCGCACAGGCCGGACAGAGAAGTACCGTTACCATTGCGACCAACATGGCAGGCCGTGGTACCGATATCAAGCTTTCCGATGAAGTCCGTAAGGCCGGAGGTCTTGCCATCATCGGAACTGAGCGGCATGACAGCCGCCGTGTCGACCGCCAGCTCAGAGGACGTGCAGGACGTCAGGGCGATCCGGGATCTTCTACATTCTATGTCTCTTTCGAGGATAAGCTGATGCGTCTTTTCGGCTCGGAGAGAATCGCCAGCGTTGTGGACAAGCTCGGAATGGAAGAAAATGAGGCTTTGGAGAACAACATGCTGTCCAATTCCATCGAGAAGGCCCAGAAAAAGGTCGAAGAGAACAACTTCGGTATACGTAAACGTCTCCTTGAATACGATGATGTCATGAACTCCCAGAGGGAGGTCATTTACACGAGAAGAAGGAACGCACTTTCGGGAGAAAGGGTCGAAATAGATGTCATGAACATGATGCAGGACATGTCCGAAATCATAGTCGAGAACTGTGCTGGCTATGACTATGATTCATTCGCCGAGTATGTCATGGCCACCCTGTCTATCGACCTCGGTTTTGACGAGCAGTTCTACGGCAATGCCAAGCCTGCCGAAATTTCCGACAGGCTTTTCCAGAACATGCAGGATACCTACAGGCGCAGGATGGATGCCATGTCCCAGAGAGCTTTCCCGATCATCAAGGAAGTATATGAAAAACAAGGGGCTATATATCAGAATATCGCAATTCCTATTTCCGACGGACACAAGATGCTCACTCTGTCGGTGAACCTCAAGAAGGCTTACGAGACGGAAGGCAAGGAGATTGCACGGGCTCTTACCAAATCGATCACACTGTATCAGATCGATGATCACTGGAAAGAACATCTGCGCGATATGGATGACCTGAAGCAGTCCGTGCAGAATGCCTCATACGAGCAGAAGGATCCGCTCCTTATCTATAAATTCGAGAGTTTCAACCTTTTCAAGGCAATGCTTGAGGCTCTCAGCAAGGACATCCTGTCATTCCTTATGAGGGCGCACATTCCTCTCAGGGATGCCAACTCTGTCCAGGCTCCCGCCCCTGCACGCAAACCTGATATGAGCCAGATGCAGACCAGCAGGACCGATCTGGTTACCAACAGCGGAGAACCGAAGTCCAGGATGCCTGTCCATGTCGAAAAGACTGTAGGCAGAAACGATCCGTGTCCATGCGGTTCCGGAAAGAAATACAAGAACTGCCATGGTAAAGGCCTGTAGCAGTCCGCAGCATGCATAGAAACAGTATTTTCATTACAGACGAAAGAGAAAAAACAGACAAATTATGGCAAGGACTGAAGAAATAGTCAATTCCGTAAGCCGGATTTCCTCCGGGACGAAAATCTCCGGAGAGCTTTTTTCTACCAATGATCTAAGGATAGACGGCTGCTTTAGCGGAAAGATCTTTTCGAAAGGAAGGATAGTAATAGGTGAGACGGCTGAAGTCTCGGGAGAGATAATCTGCACCAATGCGGATATCTGGGGCCGGCTTAAAGGCGATATCTATGTAAAGGATATCCTTTCAATGAAAAAAGGATCGAAAGTGGACGGGAACCTGAACGTCAACAAAATTGTGGTTGAGCTGGGCGTTGCATTCAACGGCACCTGCCGGATGATTACGACTGAGGAGTTCGACAAGACAGCAGGGACGGCCTGTGCCCAGATGGATGCTTCCGTAGAGGACGGTGGCCGCAAGAAAGAAGCAGGAAAGTAAGGGAAGGAAGCCGGTAATGGCTTTTTTAGATACAAAAAAGAACGGCGGCCTGGTAAAACTACCGGGTCGCCGTTCTTCCGTTTGCTGCCGTTTATTTGACTTCGATTACTCTCTTGCTGTCATCGACTTTGGCTTTCTGTACTTTAGGAATGTTGACATTCAGCACGCCATGCTCTACGCGGGCACTGATCTGCTCCCTTTCCGCATCGTCCGGAAGGACCATCGTCTGCTGGAATTTTGAGTATGAGAATTCACGACGGAGATAGTGTCCGTGCTTTTTCTCGTTCTTTTCATCTGTTTTCTTTTCCATCTCGATTACGAGGTTTCCTTCTTCGTCAAGATGAACGTTGAAGTCTTCTTTTGTCATCCCCGGAGCTGCAAGTTCCAGTTCATAACCGTTTTCATCTTCTAATACATTGATGGCAGGCGCTGTAGCGTTCATTCTGTCCATCCAGTTAGTATCAAAAAAGTCGTTGAAAATGTCAGGCAGCCAAGCCTGGTTGTTTCTTCTTGAAGGTACCATAATATAATCTCCTTTTTTTTAATTGTCTTATATCTTTCCTGTCCCGAATCCTGGCCTCCTGTCTTCCGGCAGGCTGTCCCGGTTTTCGGAACCGCTATAGGGTATATCAATTCCCGTACCTTAAGGTATAATGATTAAAAATGTTCAAAAGGAGGAAAATTTGTCATGTTTTTATGACACAATGTCGGGTTTGAATGTCAAAATGTCCATTTCTTTTCTTTACTCATGCTTAGGTTTCATGTTAAATTATTACCTTTGGAATCCTATTTTATCGGATATGTCAGAGACGGGTAATATTGTCATTAAAGGAGCCAGGGTCAACAACCTCAAGAACGTGAATCTTGAAATTCCGAGGGGCAGGTTCGTTGTGATTACCGGAATTTCGGGATCAGGGAAGTCTTCACTGGCTTTTGATACTCTTTTTGCGGAAGGGCAGAGGCGCTTTGCCGAAAGTCTTTCTTCTTATGCGAGGCAGTTCCTCGGCAGAATGTCGAAGCCGGATGTTGAATTCATTGAGGGGATACCTCCTGCAATAGCGATTGAACAGAAAGTGAATACCCGGAATCCGAGGTCGACCGTAGCTACGACTACAGAGATATTCGACTACTTGAGGCTTATATTCGCCAGAATCGGAAGAACCTATTCACCGGTATCCGGAGTGGAAGTCAAATGTCATAGTGTCAACGATGTGATGGAATTCATCCTGTCTCCGGAGCCGTCGGTTGTCTATCTGCTTTCGGACCTCGGCTGGAAGAACAGGGAGGACAAGGTAGAGCTGATGCTGCGGCTGAAAGAGGAAGGCTACTCCCGTTTCTTTACCGGTTCTCCGGTAAGAATAGAGGAAATTATGCGCATGGCCGAATCCGGGGATTATCCGGATGAACTCTATCTGCTGGTGGACAGGCTGCGCATTCCGGCGTTTACGGACGGCGGCCCTGTCAAGGAAGACGGTTCTCCGATGCCGCAGACAGACTGGGAGGATCTTCAGACAAGGCTTCATTCGTCCGTGCAGACAGCCTTTGATAAAGGTGGCGGTTCGTTATATGTCAGGAAAGAGTACGCTTCCGGAGTGGTAGAGACTAGGAATTTTGTCAACCGTTTCGAGGCTGACGGCATTACTTTCCAGGAACCGGACGAGTATATGTTCAGCTTCAACAGTCCGCTCGGTGCATGTCCGGTCTGCGGAGGTCTCGGCCAGATAATAGGCATAAGCGAAGATCTTGTTATCCCGGACAAAAGTAGGACGATATATGACGGTGCCATCGCCTGCTGGAGAGGAGACAAAATGGGATGGTTCAAGGATCAGCTTGTCAAAAACGCCGAAAGGTACGGGATTCCGGTTTTCGAGCCGTATTGCAACCTTACCGACAAGCAGAAGGACATAATATGGCAGGGCAGGAAAGGTGCGACGGAAGAAGATTCGATAATAGGTCTCAATGAGTTTTTCCGCTGGGTTGACGCCAATAAATACAAGATACAGTACAAGTATATGCTCAGCCGCTATTCCGGCAAGACAGTGTGTCGGGAATGCGGAGGCAGCAGGCTCCGCAAGGACGCGCTGTATGTGAAAGTAGGCGGAAAGAATATACAGCAGCTGCTGTCCATGAACGTAGACCAGCTGCTGGACTTTTTCGACCGTCTGGAACTTACCGAGTATGAGTCAGGCATAGTTTCCAAGGCTGTAGACGAGATAGTTTCCAGACTCAGGTATATTAAGGATGTCGGACTGTCATATCTCACTCTCAACCGTACATCCAATACGCTCTCCGGCGGGGAAAGCCAGAGGATAAATCTTGTGACGGCCCTCGGGAGTTCGCTGGTCGGTTCCCTTTATATACTTGATGAACCGAGTATCGGTCTTCATCCGCGTGATACGGACCGGCTTATATCCGTTCTGAAAAGACTGCGCGATATCGGAAATACGGTCGTTGTCGTTGAGCATGATGAAGAAATCATGAGGGCGGCGGACATGTTGGTCGATATCGGTCCTAAAGCTGGAGTAAACGGAGGGGAAATAGTCTACCAGGGAAGGATTCCTGACAGTATTCCGGATACTCCGGCCATAGACAGATCACTCACGCTCCAATATCTTTCAGGAAAACGCAGGCGTTATGTGAGGGAAAAAAGACAGTGGTCCTATTCCATTACTGTAGAAGGTGCCATGGAGCATAACCTGAAAGATGTCGATGCCCGTTTCCCTCTTGGTGTGCTGACTGTAGTGACAGGGGTGAGCGGCAGCGGCAAGTCTTCACTTGTGGGGGACATCCTTTATCCTGCTATGTTCAGGTATCTGAACCATACAGGATCCGCTCCCGGTACTTTCCGCGGCCTTTCCGGGAATCTTGACAGGATAAGCCAGGTAGAGTATGTCGATCAGAATCCGATAGGGAAGAGTTCGCGTTCCAACGCGGTCACATATCTGAAAATCTATGATGATATAAGGAAACTGCTCTCCGAGCAGCAGTTTGCAAAATTGAACGGATTCACACCTTCTTACTTTTCTTTTAATATGGACGGGGGGCGCTGTCCTGAATGTCAGGGGGAAGGATTCGTGAAGATCGGCATGCAGTTCATGGCCGATGTCAGGATGGTCTGCGAATCTTGCGGAGGCAAGCGTTTCAAACCGGAGATTCTGGAGGTGAGATATAAAGGGAAGAATATCGATGACATCCTCAATATGAGCGTCGAGGAGGCCATAGATTTCTTCGGTTCACAGAAAGACCAGGCGGCAGTACGCATAGCCGGACGTCTCCAGCCGCTTGTCGATGTCGGCCTGTCCTATATCAAACTCGGACAGAGCAGCAGCACTCTCTCCGGTGGGGAAAGCCAGAGGATAAAGCTTGCCTATTTCCTGTCCATGAACGACACGCAGTCATCTTCTGACCGAATCATGTTCATATTCGATGAACCGACTACCGGCCTGCACTTCTATGATGTGGAGAAGCTGCTGAAATCGTTTGATGCCCTGTTGTCCAAAGGACATACAATTGTCGTGGTCGAGCACAATCCGGATGTTATCCGCTCTGCGGACTGGGTCCTGGACCTCGGTCCTGAAGCAGGTGACGGAGGCGGCAGGATTGTCTTCGAAGGTACTCCGGAAGATCTTGTGGCGGAAGGAAAGACCTGGACAGCAAAATATCTCAGGCAGTAATGCCGCGAGGTTTCATTCCACCAATACGGTTATGATTTCGGACTGGTTGATGGGCTGGCCTGTTTCCATGTAGAGCATGCCGCTTCCGCGTTTTTTGAGCAGCAGTGTGACACCGTCTCCGTCGTTGTCTACGGTGTAGTCGTAAATGCCTCTCTGTCTGTCATACTCCAGTTCCTCCAGGCCTATATCGAAATCCGCTGATCTGGGATAGTATTCGCATCTGATGTGGAATGATTCTCCCACTTTCCCTCTGATGAATGTGCCAGGCGTTATTTTCATGAAGTACGGGTAGTAGGAACTGAGTCCGCTCTGGTCGACTCTCCAGCTGTTTTCGTTCAGTCCGCTGTTTTCAGGCGTGATTGTGACATGGTAATGCGTGTTTCTTCTGACATCGAAGTTGCCTGGATTGTCTCCCAGATAGAACCGGTAGACAAGTTCGTCTCCGGGCAGCGTATAGTATGTGTCCGAGACATAATCCGCCCTGATTTCGATATATGAACAGACGGCGGCTTTCGGGTCTGAAGGATCCAGAATCTTGTCACTGTCCGTCTCTGCATCTTCCAGCAGGTCTCCCTGCATGTTTTCGAACATATACACGGAAACTTCCCCGCTTTTTCCCCATCCAAAGTCTGAATTCAGATTGTCTACCTGACCGTCCTTTTTTGAAAAACCTTTCAGAAAAGTATCGTATTCTGATGAAATGGAGCTTTCTTTGAAAGGTGTGACCACTTTAGGACAGCCACCGATACTGATACTGTTGATGTAGAATGATACGTCCTTGTCCAGCCGGCTCCTGTCTATACTGACCGATATTCTGGACATGGTCCGTTCAAGCTGTAATCTGAGAGGCTGCCCCTTGTGGACTGTACAGCCGTGTATTTGCCCGCTCATGGGGATTCCTGTCCTGAATTCGTCAGGGTAAGTGAAATAGTACTTGATGTCCAGCACTTCCTGTTCCGTATCCGGATACATGGCATATCCGGCGTTTGCGAGCGCATAGACTGTATATATACCTTCTCCGAGAAGTTCCGTGCGGACAGAATAGCCTTCTGTACTTTCCTGCATCTGTGATGTCGTTTTGTACAGCCGTCTTTCAAGCTGGCCCCTGTCGTTGAAAATGAACAGATTGATGTCCGTAACCAGATTTTCCTGAGGGTCCTCTGACCTGGTGTGTACCATGTCTCCTGTCTCCAGTATGATTTCGGTTCCGGTACGGCAGCAGAGCATTTCTCCGTCCGGCCTGTCTTTTTCACAGGAAACGAGAGCGGCTGCCATAAAAGCCGCAAGTGTGGCATCGGTAGTCTTCATTTCAGAAAATTATTTCCGTATTGTCTTTTTCATCCCATGGGGCTATCAGGCACGCGATGTCAATGTCGGCCGGCGATACGGCAGTGTCCGGATCCGATGAACCTGTGCTTTTAAGAGTGACATCGAATATATAGCGGCAGTTTCTGCTTATGCCTGTCCCTGACCGTCCGTCCCTGTTGATGTTTATAGGGTAATAGCATGTCTGTCCGTTGATCCTGCCTTCTATGACAAGCCTTGTGAAAGGGGAGCCCGCAGTCTCTTCCATACATTCATTGGGATAGCATATCAGAGAAATGTCCGGATAGACTGTCTGAGATCCGACTTCATTGCCTATTTTCCGGACTATCAGGTCCCGGTCGGCAAATGCCAGTACATCGTCCTTTACCAGTCCGCCCTGGTTGCAGAGAGTTTCGGGTGAAAATCCGTCCTTCTGCAGTATTTTAGCTACGGCATTGACATTTGTCAGGTAGGCTTTGACGTCTTTTATTGCGGATTCCTGATACGGCTTGCCGGAGAAGTCACATCTGAGCGATCTGAGCTGCACTTCGGCTGCAAGAGCGGAGATGCTGATATCACAGACTGCGTCTTTTCCGGCTTCAACGTAGCCGACCCCGCTCATAAGCATTCCATGTCCTGTTTCTTTCTTCAGGTCCGCCACTTCATTTTGCAGTGCCTGGAACGAACTGATATGATCCCAGCCGTAACTGTCCGATTGTGGATTTATTATTGCCGCTATGATCTTTTTCCCGTTCTGTGATGCGGCAGAAGGCATTTCTCCCGGTCTGCACCGTATCCTCTGGTATGAGTCCAGCCTTTGGAGCCTGTCGTCATCGAATACGAATATGTCGGCAGTGTATTCTTTGTCCTGCTCCGCTGACGTAGCCTTGTCCGTCAGTTTTACCGATATCCGCGTGCCGTTTTCGGTGACGGCCTGCGGCACATCATAATAGGCTGAACAGGAGAAAGACAGCACCGGCAAAAATAGAATCGAAAGGTTTTTCATCGCAATGTTTTTTCTGCAAAACTATGGTTCCGGTCTCTGAAAAAATATTTTATGTGGCGAAATGCGGCAGTTTTTTACGTTTTTTAAATT
>JADILV010000057.1 GCA_017695115.1 Candidatus Cryptobacteroides avicola
GATTATAGGAAAGATAGCTTTCTTTCTTGTGCTGGTGTATATCGCCGGTCTGGTTATTGACCATATTTTTCAAACCGGCAGAAATTCCATAGCGGAAATACTGATTCCGGCTGTACTGTCAATGTATATCGTATATTATGAACTGAAAAAATTCTGGTCGGTGTAATCGGTAACGAGAAGTACATCATTTTCGGTAAAATGGAGTACATCAGAATCAGTAACAATGATACATCATTTTCGGTAACAATGGTACACCGATTTCGGTAACAATGATACAGCACTACAAAGGTATTGATTTATTTAACAGAAGCAATAGTTTGTTCGCAGGACTATAACCTGCTTTTTTCATTCTTGTTTTCAGTCTGGGACTGTTCGAATATGGTTTTTCTGTTGGCCATCCTGTAGCTTCTGCCTGAGAGCTGTATGAGCTCGCATTTATATAGCAGACGGTCAAGGATGGCGGTTGCAAGAACTTCATCACCTATTGTCTGTGCCCATTCTGCCGGAGAGCGGTTTGTCGTTATTATGAACGAGGTTGTCTCATACATGGAGTTGATGAACGCGAAGAGCATATTCCCCTCCTCCCTGTCAACGATTATATTCATCAGGTCATCAATGACGATTACGTGCGAGGAACAGAGGTTTTTGTAGGCAGCCCTGCCGGCAGATGTCATGTCACGGGTCCGGAGTGTCTGGAGTATTTCATCCATGGTACGGAATGAAGCACGGTATCCGTGTTCAATGGCATCTGCGCACAGTCCGGCGGCGATGAAGGTCTTGCCGACACCGGACGGCCCGGCAAGCATTATGTTGAAGCCGGCTTCAACCCAGTGCAGCTCGCGGAGCTGATGCAGCTGTGTCATCGACAGGCCGCCGGACATTGTGAAGTCGTATTGGTCCAGGTCATGGGACATGGGCAGACGGGCATTCTTGTAGCGCAATATCTTCCGGTGTGCTTCACGTGATGCCACTTCAGACTGCATCAGGTCTATAAGGAAGTCATCGTAGCTGGGTGAAGCGCTTTGTGCCCTCACAAGTGTCTCTGCCACATTCGCTCCAATCCAGGACAGCTTCAGCCTCCTGGCGTGGCTTCGTATTATTGAGAGTTTATCGGTATGTTCCATATCAGGATTTCGTGAAAAGGTTGTTGTACGTGTCTATGGATGATGTCCCGGGCTGGAAGTTCGCCATCATACGCGACCTGCCGTTGCCGACTGTCTTTACGGTTACATGGGCGGTGTCCTTCCCAGCCGGGCGAAGCCCTTCGGCAATCTCCCGGAAGCTGGACGCACTGAAGAGTCTGTTCTCGCAGCAGATTGCCAGTGCCTTGTCGCATGATTCCCGGCCATAGCTGACCATGCACTCCTGAAGCACTGCCAGCTGGTCGCGCAGATACCTTGGATATCTTTCCTGGAGTCTGGCCGCAAAAAGGGATGCCGCATCACTGTCGCCGAACATGGCTTCAACCTTTTTCCGGTATTCGGACAGTTTCACCGACCGGTCCCTGAGATGGTTGCTGTTGATGACCTTCTGACCGCTCCCGGAGGGCATTATGTGTCGGGCTATCTCGTGCCCGTCTGAATCTGTTATAACCAGACTGACGCCTTCCTCCTTAAGATATACCACACTGCCTTCTCCCTTGTAGGTGCCTATCGGAAGGGTGTATATGTTGCCTCTGTACCGGACGCTGTTGGTTTTCATGACCTGATGGCCGGCATCCGTTCCGGATGACAGGGCAAGCGGAATGTGCGGCAGCAGGGACCTGCATTCAATGTACCACTGCTCCTGAGGGACTTTCATAGTCGTGGAATGGACCATGCCGTTTCCTGTCCTGGACAGCCAGGCCTCCGCTTCCTCCTGCAGGTTCTCAAGGGTGCTGTACTGACGGTTGAGCAGGAAGTTATGCTTGACGTATTTCACGGCATTCTCGACCTTGCCTTTGCTTTCCGGATCCGCGGGACGGCAGAAGACCGGTTTGAAAGGACGGCTCTTTACATAGCTCTCGAAGACTGTCGTCATCCTATAGTCACCGATGTTCTCGTCATAAAGGAAGACCGCATCCTGATCATATATGATATGGCCCGGCACACCATGGAAGTATTCGAAAGCCTTCTCATGGGCCAGTGATGCACTTTCGCTGGTGAACGGCCTGTCCTGGAACCATGCATACTTGAACCGGCTCCAGCATAGGATCATCACCATAAAGTACACTCTGATTCGTGTGCCGTCTCCTTTGCGCAGCTTCATCTGCCCGAAGTCAACCTGGGCATATCTGCCGGGGGCTGTTTCAGGAATGCAGCTGTATTGCCGCTCCGATGCGCTTACTGCAGGCAGACCATGTTCCTGACGTATCTTCATCACATAGTTGTAGACGGTCTTGGGGGATACTGCCGGGAAGTCCGGGTAATGCTCTTTCAGCAGATCGTGCATCTGGGCCGCAGGTGTGTCCTGATACTTCTTGAGACGTTCTACGACAAAGGTGGTGTACCTCTGAAGCTTGAACCCCTTACGGTTGATGTTGTCCGAATGCCGTTCGAACTCGGCCTGACTCATTGACAGATACTTCTTGACCGTCCGCGGGTTTATCTTCAGACGGTCGGCTATCCACCGGGCTGACTTGCGCTCGGCATGATAGCGGTGGATTTGCTCATACAATATCATTCTCGATAACTTGTTTTGTTCCTTTGTCGTCATATGCTTTGTGATTTTGTTCGTGTCATATGCACAAAGGTCGGGTTAATAATGCTTTTCATGCTGCACTATTGTTACCGTTTTTGATGTACAGTTGTTACCGTTTCTGATGTACGATTGTTGCAATTTTTGATGTAGCCTCGTTGCCGATTTTGATGTATTCCTGATTTCCGGTTACAAATGCTCCGAAAAATTGAGGCCCGCGAGCCGAGTTCCCTGCCTTTTTTATTTATAACAGGGTCCTTTTTGGGTGGTTTTACTCCGAAATAATCATCGGTTTTCTGGGGGCATTTGCTCCGAAATCGCCAAGCAGAAGAAGAGATACGTTTCAGTAAACAGCAGTTTGTTTCGTGGGTAGCTATTGGGGTATCTCTACTTCTTGGTATACTGGGCGTTATATTTTAAAATGTCAATTTACATAAGACTTCATAGCTATGCCAAAGTTTTCCAGGGCATTGTCTGCCGCTTATTTGTCGAATCACATACCTTTGCCGGTGAAACAACCACTTCAGACCACAAATAAGACTTCTAAGTAA
>JADILV010000058.1 GCA_017695115.1 Candidatus Cryptobacteroides avicola
CCTTTCATGGGACAGGTCGCAGGAATGGGCAGCACTCTGATTACACTGGTCCTCACTCTTTTCGGAGTCGTTGGAATTTTCGGAAGTGTCATCTTTTCCAAATTCTACGACAGGCATCCCGGTTTTTTCATAAAATACGCAGTATCAGGAATATGCATTTTCCTTCTGTTGCTTCAGGCTGCGTCGTTCAGCATCTGGTCCGAGTTCCTTCTGTGCGTATTCTGGGGTCTGGCGATAAACAGCTACAACCTTGTTTTCCAGTCTGAAATAATACGGAACGCACCTCAAGGGACGGCAGTAGCCATGTCCATTTATTCAGGGATCTACAACGTGGGCATTGGCACCGGTGCGCTTGTCGGAGGAGCCGTCTGCGACGGGATAGGAATACAGTATATCGGATATACAGGCGGGGCGATTGTCCTTATCGCGCTGGCTTACGGAGCGAAAAAGCTTTTCCCTGTACTTGCCAGATAAAGGCCTGTGTGTTCTGTTTTTTTCTATTCTATGTACCTCTTGATTTTCTGTAATTTTTAATGCGAATTTATTAAAAATCGAAACTCTTTGCTACATTTAGGGAAAATTTGGAGTTAAAAGATTGCAGGCATGGCAGATAACTATCTGGAAAGAAAATACGAAGAATACCTTGAAAGAAAAGCGGCGGCTGAAAAAGCAAAGCGAATTGCATGGAAAAAGCGTATGGACGCCTACCGTAAAAAACTGGCTGAAGAGGCATCGGATAAACAAGACAGCAAATAAAATGACCATTATTCACGAACCGGAGAACAGAAAATTCTACACGATAGTCAACGGCTTCACCGCACATGTCAGTTACTGCATCGAAGACGGTTGCCTTGACATCCGGCATACCATAGTCCCGGAAGGAATCGGCGGACGCGGCATCGCCTCCGAACTCGTAAGGACAGCCTATGACTATGCAGTCTCCAACGGGCTTAAACCTGTAGCCACCTGCCGCTATGCCGCCATCTGGCTCGACCGTCACCCCGAATACAAAGGCTCCCGCAGCAAAGACTGGTGCGAAGACGGCAGTTGTGCATTATAACCATAATTTTTGCCTTTATACAATACATGGGAACGACAAGAGGATGTTTCGCGGCCCTGCTCGTATTCTTCATTTCAATCCATACTGCGGCAGGCACTCCGGACTCGCTCAAAGTGACGGAAAGAAAGGACAGTATCATCGAAGCAAAAATCACGGCCGACAAATATACGGAGACAGTATCCCGAAGCCAGACCGGACACAAACGTCTTGAAAGTCCGGACTTCATATATGGAAACGTGGTCTTCAGTTCTCCCGATCTTGTCAAGGCCATACAGAACCTGCCGGGAGTGAACTCCGGAACGGAACTTATGTCCGGTCTGTATGTACATGGCGGAGAAGGGTCCGACAACCTGTTTCTCCTCGACGGAGTGCCGATGTACCAGATAAGCCACCTCGGAGGTCTCTTTTCATCATTCAATACCGACATAGTAGAGCACCTTGATTTCTACAAGAGCGGTTTTCCCGCCCGATACGGCGGCAGGATGAGCTCGGTAGTGGATATTTCCACACACAGCGGTGACTTCAACGGATACCACGGGACCTTCATGATCGGGCTGATCGACGGACGTATCCAGTTCGAAGGTCCTATCGTCAAAGACAGGACATCTTTCAACATAGCTTTCAGAAGGAGCTGGATGGATGCGGTCCTCGGCCCGGCTATTTCTATAGTGAACAAGAGGAACAAAGACGGTGAAACCATCGGAGGAACATACTCGTTCTATGACATAAATGCCTCCGTCACACACAAGTTCAGTGATGACAACATCCTGTCCCTGAGGTTCTACCATGGAAGGGACCATCTGAAATTGAAACTGGATACGCAGCCGTCCGCGCCCGGTTATACAGACGGAGAATACCAGACCTTCTCCGGCACGGACAATCTTCATACTGACATAGCCTGGGGCAATACCCTCGCCTCCCTGGACTGGGCTTACAGGCTGCAGGACAATCTCAAGATGAAAACCGTCCTCTACTATACCGGCAGCAACGCGGATGTCTGGTACTACTGGCACGCATGTCCTTCTCCCGAAAATGAGGATGACACTTCGATGGAAGAGACCAACTATTCAAGAATCAACGACATAGCTCTCAATACCGATTTCAGTTGGATTCCGCACGGATCTCACCATATAAAGTTCGGAGCTTCCTGCCAGTTCCACATTTACAGTCCTGCACGGCAGAGCATGTCGGCTGTCGGAGATATCGGGGACGAAAGCAATGCATCCCTGCATTATACCGGCAGCGAATTCGCACTTTACGCAGAAGATGAAATGATTTTCCGGGACCGGTTTTCATTGAATCTCGGTCTGAGATATGCCATGTCCGGCGTTCCGGGAAAGATATGGAACCGGCTGGAGCCGAGGATTGCCCTGAATGTGGAATGCACCGGGAACATAAAATTCAAGGTATCCTATACTGAAATGAACCAGTTCGCCCATCTGGTTTCGACCACATACCTCGACATCCCGACAAACTGCTGGCTTCCGTCGACAAAGAATATCGCCCCCATGCATTCCAGGCAGGTGGCGGGAGGAATATACTGCAGTCTCCCACACAATATCAGACTGAACGTGGAAGGGTGGTACAAGACCATGGACAACCTTCTGGAATACTCCGGAGCAAATGCCCTTTTTCCGCCTCTCGACACATGGGAAACATCTTTCAACAAAGGCCGGGGACGTTCATACGGAATAGAGACCGAATTCGGATGGAACTCGGAAAAGCTCTCTCTGACAGCATATTATACCCTTTCCTGGAGCCAACGGAAATTCGATACCGTCTGGCCTGACTGGTACTCCCACAGATACGACAACCGGCACAAGCTCACCCTGATGGGAAGATGGGAAATCAGCAAGAAAGTGGACATATATGCCTCCTGGAACTACAATAGCGGAAGCTGGATGACTGTCGCCACGCACATTTACAATCCCGGAGAGGCCTTTGAGCGCGTATACACCAGGCCGAACAATGTCAATCTGCCGGACTACCACCGGCTTGACCTTGGGGCCAATTTCAGGAAAACCTCGAAAAAAGGTCTGGAACACATCTGGAACATAGGTATCTACAATGCATATAACAGAAAGAATGTCGTTTTTGTAGCCGTCGATGAAAGGGAAGACAACAGCCTTTACGGGACAGGACGCGCCATATTCCCTATTATACCTTCATTCAGCTATACATTAAAATTCTGACAATGAAAATACCATACGCCATAACCTCCGGCATCTGCTGCCTGGCTCTCGCTTCATGCGAGGTCGAATTCGATTTCAGCGGCCTTGATGACAAGCCGCTTTTCCTGATAGACGGCCATCTCATGGCAGACCCGTTCAATCCGGAATACGGCGATTTCCAGATGTATCTGTATGCGGTACCGTCCGCTGCCGGAGAACGTGAATTCAGCGAAGAAGCCCGATGCACACTTAAAGTATATAAGAATTCCGAACTCATCGACACCAAAGACTACATTACCATAGAGTCTTTTTACGGCCTCATTGCAGATAACTACACTATCGGGGCGGGAGATGAGATCATTGTTACAGCAGAATCCGACGGATTCCCTGTCGCATCGGCAAAGACAGTCGTGCCCCGGAATCCGCCCGAAATAGAAGCGTCATGCACCCAAGAAGGCGACAACCTGAAAATCCGTTTCTCCTTCGAGGACAATGCAGATACGGAGGATGCCTACGCACTGTGTTTCAGAGCAGTCACCTCCAACTCCAGGCCTGATGACATGGATACAGGCGGCCTGTTGCTCGAACTTCCGTCCGGATCTTCTTTCCCGAATGCGGGCCCCTTTGATGTGACATGGGAAGACGGATACCGGTATTACGGTATTTTCGATGATTCCTTCAACGGACAGCGGAAGGAATTCGAGGTGACTGTACCATTCTTCCCGACAGGCAACGGAAACTCTTATCTGCGTATCGAGATGCAACATATTTCACCGGAAAGGCTACGTTATGAGATTGCCCGTATCGACAAGAGCAACAACGCCCTCGGCTTCATCGGTCTCGCCCCTGTCACGTTCGCCTATACCAATGTTTCAGGAGGCTCGGGATGCTTTTCGAGCGGAAATCCGGGCTATACGGAATGGATCGAAATTCCTTGAAGAAACCACATCCAGGCCACCGGGGACATACAGTTTGAAATTTGACGACATAAATTTCAAAAACAGTTTCTTATTATACCGGAAAGATTCCTAATTTTGTAAATTATTATAAAAATGAATGTCACTTTATATGGCTTCAGATTTCGATGAATACATACGGCAAGGAGATCCCGGCAAAAGAGGGAAAGCATATGCATGGAGCACGGCAATCGGACTGCAGGCAGTAGACGGGCTGACTACTTCTGATTATCTGAAAGATACTGCACGCCGTAATATTGAAGGCGAAATTTCGATTGATGAAGCAAGAAGTCTGATTCAGTCATATTACCAGTCCAAAAGCTGCCGTAATCCGGATGAAGACGGCAGACAGGAAGCGGACAAAGTCTCGGCCAATATAGCAAAGATATTATCAACCCATACACTTGATTTCAGTACGGACGGCTATATTGCCATCCACCGGAGAATCTTTTCCGGCATATTCAAGCATGCAGGGCAGATACGCAAATACGACATATCCAAAAAGGAGTGGGTACTTGACGGCGATTCCATAAGTTATCTGAATTGGGAAGATTTGCGGAGGGCAATGGATTACGACCTGGAACAGGAGCATGGTTTCAGTTATCAAGGACTGTCTGACGACATTATCGTCTCCCATATTACAAAGTTCGTTTCGGATCTCTGGCAGATTCATCCTTTTTGCGAGGGCAATACACGTACTACGGCCGTATTCCTTATCCAGTACTTGAGGTCTATCGGATTCAATGTTGACAATAACATGTTTACAGATCATTCCTGGTATTTCCGAAATGCCCTGGTACGTGCAAATTACAAGAACGCCCTGAAAGGAATAGACTATACCCCTGTATATCTTGAACGGTTTCTCCGCAATCTCCTGCTGGGAGAACAGTGGGACCTGAAAAACAGGTATCTTCATATAAATCCTTCTGCAGAATGGACAAGTCAGCCGAATCTTGCCGACAGGACAAGTACAGGACAAGTACAGGACAAGTACAGGACAAGTACAAGACAAGCACGATATCTTGAGGATATAGGTCCGGACATTTTACGGATGCTGGAGATTATCGGGAAAGAACGGCTGTCGGCTAAAGAAATAATGGAACGGCTGAAGCTGAAAGGCAGGGATAATTTCCTGAATCTGTATCTTTCCCCTGCAATAAAAGCCGGACTTGTCACTGCCCTCCATCCTGACAAGCCCCGTCACCCCCGCCAGAAGTACATGCTGACTGAAAAAGGGCTGGAAATCATTCTCCGTCATCGTCAATGATATCGGAATAGAGAAATCCGAGTCCCCGAACAAAGAATTTTTCATAAGCCAATTACCGAAGTAATTGAATTTCAGCAATATGACAGTTCCATTACAGTTCAACTGAAAACAATTATCTGACAGTCAAGTATTTAAGCACGAAGTGCGATGTTGCAGAACATCGCACTGGATTTTTAATATATTAATCATTATTTCTCCGTCTTTTGAGAGACAATTTCTGTTCCGGAATTTGGATTCCCGTCTGCCGTGAACATAACTTTGCAAAAGAAATCATACGGCTTTTATTTGGAATTACCCCCCCCCGATTTTTTGTTTTTGGTGCCGGGATTTTATTGACACAATTTAAATTATTGACATAATGGAACTTGCAAAGACAGAAAGATTCGCTGTAGTAACCGGGGCCGGCTCGGGTCTGGGCAGGTGTTTCGCCCTTGAGCTTGCCGGACGGGGACTCAACACTATATTAGTGGACCTGAACAGGGGTTCAGCGGCAAAAGTGGCAGAAGAAGCACGCAGACTGGGAACAGAAAGCATTTCCATAGAGGCGGATCTGACAGACAGGGAATCTGTCGGCAGGGTCTGCGACATAATATGCGGCAACTACAGGATTTTCGCTCTTGTCAACAATGCCGGAGCAGGAGGTTCAGCCCGCTTCACGGAATGCCCGGACGGCTATATCGAACGTATTATCAGCCTTAATGTCACAGCCGTGGCTCTGCTTACACACAGGCTTCTTCCCAGTCTGATGAAAACGGACCGTGCATTTATCCTGAATGTATCCAGCATGGCGGCATTCACCCCCATCGGCTACAAGACAGTCTATCCGGCCAGCAAACGGTTCATATATGACTTCACCCGGGGGCTGCGGGAGGAACTGAGGAATACCGGCATTTCACTGAGTGTCATCCATCCGGGACCTATGAAGACCAATCCTGATGTAACGGGCAGGATAGAAAGGCAGGGCAGGTTCGGCAGGATAGGATTGCTTTCCCCTGAAGATGTGGCCCGCAAGGGAATCGAAGGCATGTTCAGAGGGGAGGCAGTCATCATTCCCGGACTTATGAACAAGTTCAACAAGATGCTGACCGATATCGTCCCGGCTCGAATAAGGCTCCCGCTGGTTTCAAGGATTGTCGCCCGTGAACTTCAATAATAACGAAATGCAGAATATGAAGAACATACTTGTCACCGGAGCAAACGGACTGCTCGGAACAAACGTTATCCACGCCCTTGTCGCCACCGGCTATAATGCGACCGGTCTGCTTCGCCGCAAAGACTCCTTCAGAGGAGCATTGTCCGGCTCGCTGAAACTGGTGGAAGGAGACATAACATCCCAAGCCGATGTCATGAGGGCCGCGGCCGGATGCGATGCCATAATCCACTGCGCCGCCTGCACTTCGCAAAAGGCCGGCATGAAGACATACTATGATGTCAATCTGGGAGGCACCAGGAATATCCTTGAAGCCGCAAAGGAGCTCGGTATCAGACGGACAGTCAATATATCCACCGCCAACATATTCGCTTACGGAAGCCTTGAACATCCCGGAGACGAATCCCGGGAATCCGTTCCGCCGTTTTCGGAATCCGGATATGTATTGAGCAAGCTTGCGGCCCAGGAGTGCTTGAAGGAATACAATAAACACGTAGAGACCATAACATTATGTCCCACCTTCATGCTCGGCCCTTATGACTCGAAGCCAAGCTCGGGAAGGATAATACTGATGGGATACAGAAAGAGGCTCATGTTCTATCCGCCGGGAGGGAAGAATTTCGTGGCGGTCCAGGATGTCGCCAGATGCGCGGTCTCGGCCTTGACAAAAGGAGTCCCCGGAACTGCCTATATCATAAGCGGGGAAAACATGTCCTATAAAGACTTTTTCAGACTGATGTCAGAGCGTACAGACAATAAATGCCTTATGTTCAAAATTCCTGAATGGATGCTTAAAGCCATAGGAAGACTTGGTTCATTGATTGAAAACAAATTAAATATCCCGAACGAATTCAATGCTGCCAACATGGAAATGCTCTGCATCGGAAATTATTACGGCAGTGACAGGGCAGCCAAAGAACTCGGATTCTCATGCCGGCCTGTGTCCGAAGCTGTCGATGAAGCCATCGGATGGTTCCGGAAAGAAAAATACATAAAAGAATAGGCACACCGCAAATGCCAAATTGGCAGTACTCGTGCTGTTATTCCGTAATTGTACATTTTTTGTATCGGCATCAGGCATCAAAAATATTCCGTTATGAGAAAGAATTTCGGGGCAAAACCCCTTTCATACCCGCAGCCGGTGTTCATCATCGCCACATACGGTGAGGATGGTACTCCGGACGCGATGAATGCCGCATGGGGCGGAATCAGCGAACAGAATGAGGTGAGTCTGTGCCTCAGCGCGGGACACAAGACAGTGAAGAACATCCTGAAAAGAGGTGCATTTACCATAAGCATGGCAGATGCCGCGCATGTAGTGGAGTGCGACTATGTCGGGATAGTCTCAGGAAACAACACACCTGACAAATTCGCGAAAGCGGGATTTCATGCTGTAAAATCAGATTTCGTGGATGCTCCTCTTATCGAAGAACTGCCTGTAGCGATGGAATGCAGGCTGAAAGACTACAACCCTGACACATGCATACTGCGCGGTGAAATCGTAAATGTCAGCGCCGACGAGCGTGTCCTCGATGAAAACGGGAAAGTGGATGCAGCCAAGGCCGCTCCGATAATTTTCGACCCTTTCAACAACGAATATCTTAAAATCGGAGAAAAGGTCGGAAAGGCATTTTCCGATGGCAAACAGTTGAAATAGACCGGAAGGCATAATATAAAATTTTTCAGGCAATGATCAAAAAAGAAGTACCGGTCCTGCTGCTGACAGGTTATCTAGGCAGCGGAAAGACCACCTTGGTAAACCATATACTTGCAAACAGAAAAGGAATTAAATTCGCCGTCATCGTCAATGATATCGGAGAAGTGAACATTGACGCGGACCTCATCCAGAAAGGAGGGGTCGTCGGCAAAAAGGACGACAGTCTGGTGGCCCTGCAGAACGGATGCATCTGCTGCACCCTGAAGGCCGATCTCGTCGAGCAGATCTATGAACTGATGTGCATGGAAAGATTCGACTACATCGTCATTGAGGCCAGCGGAATCTGTGAGCCGGACCCTATAGCCCAGACCATCAGCATGATACCGACTCTCGGAGAGGCTTACACAAAACATGGTGTATGCCGCATGGACTGCATCGTCACGGTAGTTGACGCATTGAGGATGCAGAGCGAGTTTGCCTGCGGAGACAGCCTGACACGCAAGAACATAGATGAGGAAGATATCGAGAACCTGATAATCCAGCAGATAGAATTCTGCAATATCATCCTGCTTAACAAAGCCTCGGAAGTGAAGCCGGAAGAGCTTGCCCGCATCAGACAGATCATCAGGACCCTGCAGCCTGGTGCCGAAATCATAGAATGCGACTACGCAAATGTGGATCTGGACAGGATAATCAACACCGGGATGTTCAACTTCGACCGCGTGGCCACTTCCGCCGGCTGGGTCCGTGGTATCGACAGACAGGCTACCGCAGAGGAAGAAATCGAAGCCCGCAATCCCGGAAGCCATGTCACTGCACACCACGATGACGTATCCGACAGCCACGGGCATGAAGGCCATGAAGAACACCATCATCATGACCATGATCATGAAGAAGGACATGACGAGGGACACCATCATCACCACCATCATCACCATGAAGGAGGCGAAGTCGAGGAATACGGCATCAGGACTTTCGTCTACTACCGACGCCCTGCCTTCGATATCAACAAGTTCGACAACTTCGTGGCCAGGAAATGGCCTTCAAGCATCATAAGGGCCAAAGGTATCTGCTACTTCACGGACAATACCGACATGTCCTACATGTTCGAGCAAGCCGGCAAGCAGAAGACACTCAGGGAAGCGGGACAGTGGTATGCCACGGCTCCTGAAGAAGACAGGCTGCAGCTGATGAAACAGGATCCGAACTTCTACAAGGACTGGGACGAGAAATACGGTGACCGTATGCAGAAAATCGTCTTCATCGGCCAGCACATGGACAAGGAACAGATAATCCGCGACCTGGACGCCTGTCTGGAATAGCCGTCAGGCTATCTTGTCCAACAGAAAACCGACTGTAATCCGGGTAAAATCATCTATTACCAGATTACAGTACGGTGCTATGGCTTCTCTGCTGTTGGTAGTAGCCAGACCGACAACATACCCGCCGGAACCTTTAGCAGACTGCAACCCTGTAAATGAGTCTTCAAAAATAAAGGTGGACTCCGGCGCTGAACCGAAAGTCTTCATCCCGAGCAGATAGCAGTCCGGAGCCGGCTTCGATCTGGAGAAGTCTTCCCCGGTGAAAATCCTGTCAAACATCCCTTTGAATTCAGGATGACGGGCATAGACATTCTCCATTTTCTTTCTGTTGGAGCTTGTGACAACGGCCCGGGGAATATTCCTGCGCTGCAGGTCAGCAATAAATTCCAGCACTCCCGGGACATATTCGTAAGGCATGTCATGCTCGAAGCGGTCCAGGGCAGATGTTATTTCTGCCTGGAGCTCTGTCTGACCGTCGAAATAAGTGCTGAAAATATTGTCCAGAGTCCGTCCTTTGATTTTATTGCCGAAACCGGAATCGGAAAAGCATTTCTCCCCTATTTTCTGCCAGAACTCCGTATAATGCCCTTCCGTATCTACTATGACACCGTCCAGATCAAAAAGTGCGGCGACGGTGCCGGAAAAGTCTTTTGCAGAACCATTCATGATTGTCTCCAATATTGTTACGGGATGCAAATATAGGACGGTTCCCCGAGATTATGAGCAGCTTTTCCGATATTTGCATATATTTGCACGCGAAAAAAAGATCGTCATGAATATAGACTTTGAAAAAACAGAACTCACGGTAATCCCGAATTTCAAGGGTGGGGAAAAGGAACTCTCAGCCAGGATGTTCTTTGACGGGACAAACCGTATCATGAAAGCCAGACTGGTTCCGGGAGCTTCCATCGGAATGCACACACATACCGACAGCTGCGAAATGATATTCATTACAAAAGGCAGCGGCTCCGTAATTTTCGACGGCGAAAAAACTCCCGTGCATGAGGGTCTGTGCCATTATTGTCCTAAAGGACATACACATAGCCTGATAAACGACTCGCAGGCTGACCTCGAATTCCTGGCAGTAGTCCCACAGCAGTAATTCCACATGTCGGAAGCCGGAAAAAGCGACCTGCTGGGGCTCATCCGTAACGGAGAGCCCATGACTCTGCGACAACAGCTGAACCTTACGGTCCAGCTGAGTATACCTGCCATCATGGCCCAGCTGTCATCGATTCTGATGCAGTTTATCGATGCTTCGATGGTAGGCAGTCTCGGAGCGGAAGCGTCTGCATCCATCGGCCTGGTATCCACTACCACATGGCTGTTCATGGGAGTCAGTTCCGCCGCCGCGACAGGATTTTCGGTACAGACAGCGCACCTTCTGGGTGCAAAAGACCCTGAAAATGCTCGGTCAGTTCTGAGGCAGGGTCTATCTTCCATATTGATTTTCAGTATCATACTGACCTCCATAGGACTTGCCGTCAGTGGTCCTCTGCCGTGTTGGCTCGGAGGAGGCGAAAGCATACTTGCAGATGCAAGCGGATATTTCAGGATATTCATTCTGTTCCTGCCGGCCTTCCAGTTCAATGTCTTTGCAGGCGGCATGCTCCGCAGCAGCGGGAACATGAAGATTCCGAGTATGCTGAATATCCTGATGTGCATACTGGATGTCATATTCAATTTCTTCTTCATATTCCCGACACGGAATATCGATATCCTGGGTCTTATAGTCAGGATGCCAGGTGCCGGGCTCGGAGTGGAAGGAGCCGCGCTGGGAACGGCCGCAGCCATGCTCGTAACTGCCGCCCTCATGCTTTACTATCTGTGTTTCAAGTCCAACGAACTGGATATCGCCCATTATAAAGGCACGTTCAGGCCGACGCTGAAATGTCTGAAGAACGCCGCAGGCATCGGGATACCTATGGGACTGGAAAGAATGATCATGTGCGGGGCGCAGATCATGTCCACGGTCATAGTAGCCCCTTTGGGGACCATAGCCATAGCGGCCAATTCTTTTGCCATCACGGCAGAGAGTCTCTGCTATATGCCGGGATACGGTATAGCCGATGCAGCGACGACCCTTGTCGGCCAGAGCATCGGAGCCAGAAGGAAAGACCTGACCTGGCGCTTTGCGAAAATCACCGTCTTCATGGGAATGGCTGTAATGGCAGTGATGGGTGCCGTAATGTATATCGCAGCTCCGGCAATAATGGGAATAATGACTCCTGTACCGGAAGTGACCGCGCTCGGAGCATCGGTACTGCGGATAGAAGCCTTTGCCGAACCGATGTATGCAGCATCGATTGTTGCCTATGGTATTTTCGTGGGAGCAGGCTCGACACTCGTCCCATGTATCATGAACCTCGGCAGCATGTGGGCCGTCCGACTCAGTATAGCAGCTATCCTGGCTCCTTCACTCGGGCTGAAAGGAGTCTGGATAGCGATGTGCATAGAGCTTTGCTTCAGAGGACTTATCTTCCTGATACGGCTCTTCCGCAAGAACTGGCTTGAAAAAATATAGACAAAACGGAAGGATGTCCCAAATGGTGTAATTTCAAGGCCGTCATACTAGGCCCTGGGCCATCATAGCATCCGCAATCTTGATAAACGAAGCGATGTTGGCACCTTTGACATAGTTTACATAGCCGTCAGGCTCGGTACCGTACTTGACACAAGCCTCATGGATATCCGTCATGATTCTGTGCAGATGCGCATCAACTTCTTCTTCAGTCCATTTGAGCCTGATGGAATTCTGGGTCATCTCAAGACCGGAAGTGGCTACACCGCCTGCATTGGATGCCTTGCCAGGAGAATAAAGAAGCTTTGCCTGCTGGAAAATCTCTATCGCCTCCGGTTCTGAAGGCATATTCGCACCTTCCGCTACGCAGATACAGCCATTGTCCACGAGCTGCCTGGCCTCGGACGCATTGATTTCATTCTGCGTCGCGCATGGCATGGCAATATCGCATTTGATTCCCCACGGCCGCTGATTTTCAAAATATTGCGCTGTAGGATATTTCTGTACATATTCCTTGATGCGGCCTCTGTAGACATTCTTGAGTTCGAACACGTATGCAAGTTTCTCCTCATCTATTCCGTCCGGATCATAAATGAATCCGTTGGAATCAGACAGTGTTACGACCTTTGCTCCGAGCTGGAGTGCTTTCTGTGCCGCATATTGTGCTACATTTCCGGCACCTGAGATAACCACCGTCTTTCCTTCAAAACTTTCTCCTCGTGTGGCCAGCATAGCCGAAGCGAAATAGCAGGTACCATATCCTGTAGCCTCCGGACGCAGAGGGCTGCCGCCCCAATTGAGACCCTTGCCGGTAAGGACACCGCTGAACTCGTTGCGCAGACGCTTGTACTGTCCGAAAAGGAAACCTATCTCCCTGCTACCCACACCGATATCTCCGGCTGGCACATCAGTGTCCTGACCCACATGTCTCTGCAGTTCGGTCATGAAACTCTGGCAGAAACGCATCACTTCGTTGTCGGATTTTCCTTTCGGGTTGAAATCCGAGCCTCCTTTGGCGGCACCCATAGGCAGGGTGGTGAGACTGTTCTTGAAAGTCTGCTCGAAAGCGAGGAACTTCATGATACTCAGATTCACGCTCGGATGGAAACGCAGTCCGCCCTTGTAAGGCCCGATGGCACTGTTCATCTGCACCCTGTAACCTCTGTTGATATGGATTTCGCCTTCATCGTCAAGCCATGGGACACGGAACATTATAACCCTCTCTGGCTCTACTATCCTTTCAAGGATTTTCTGGTCCATAAGATACGGATGCTCCACTATATATGGAGCTACACTTTCAAGGACTTCCCTTACCGCCTGATGGAACTCTTTCTCACCGGGGTTCTTTGCGACGAGATCCGCCATGAATCCGTCGACGTAATTCTGGACAAATTGATTCATAATGTCTGAGTGTTAAGTTGTTATATATTCAAAGAATTTCAATGGCATAGCGCATCTCTGCCGTCTCCCCTGCCTCAAGGCTCTGTATCCGGTCCCTTTCGCTGATGTCACCTGAGAAATCCGCCCGGTCGCACCTGCCGTACCACGGCTCTATGCATACGAACGGGGCATTCTTGAACGGAGGAGACCAGAGTCCCGCTTCCGGAGCATCGAAAGTCAGTGAAAGCCAAGGCTTTCCTGAAGGAGTATGAAGAGTGACCCTGTTTACCTGACCGTTTTCAATGATAAGCGCATCCTTATCGAATGTATGCGTTTCTATCGGGAGAGTGCCGTCTTCAAGATGCCTGCGGTAAACTGTCTGCGTATCCGCACAGCCCTTTTCCCTGATAAGAATGTATTCCAGGTCCCTGACCGGCTCCATAGCTCCGGCAGTCTCTCCTGCCCCGGCTTTCCCGTCTGCGTCCCGGGCTGATTTCCCGAACGAAAAATATCCCCTATGCTCTGTCTCCGGATCGAAATCAGGATAATAGAATGCGGGATGCGCCCCTATCTGGTAATACATAGTCTTGCTGTCTGCATTACGCACTCTCCAAAGCACATGAACCTTGTTGTCTTCCAGCCGGTATCCTATTTCAAGGACAAACCTGAACGGATACTTTGCAAGAGTCGCATCATCCGCTTCAAGACTGTACCATATCTCATCTCCTGTCTTGCAGGCAAGGCTGAAATCCATATCACGGGCAAAACCGTGCTGGCTCATCGCGTATTCTTTCCCGCCGTACCGGTATACCCCGTTCCAGAGGCTTCCGACTATAGGGAACAATACCGGAGAATGTCTTTTCCAATACTCCGGATCAGCCTGCCAGAGATACTCGACACCGTCTTTCCTGATACTGCAGAGCTCCGCTCCATGCCCGGACACCGTTATAGACAATATCCCGTTTGACAGATTTTCCATATACGAAATTTCAGTGATTTTCATGGTTTTGCGGAATCTCCGCCGTACTCTTTATCTTCTCCGCATGTTCCGCATCATGTTGGCCACATTGCCGGTCATGACATTCTTCATGACCTTGCGCGTATCCTCGAACTGTTTAAGAAGCCTGTTGACTTCTGCCAGCGAAGTGCCGCTTCCGTCTGCAATGCGCTTGCGGCGGCTGCCGTTTATGATTTCCGGCTTTTCACGCTCGGCCGGAGTCATCGAAAGGATTATGGCTTCAATGCCTTTGAACGCATCATCCTTGATTTCCACATCCTTGAGCGCCTTGCCCATACCGGGAATCATGGACGCAAGGTCCTTTATGTTGCCCATCTTCTTTACCTGCTGGATCTGGTCATAGAAATCCGAAATGGTGAACTGGTTCTTCGCCAGCTTCTTTTTCAGTTTGCGGGCCTGCTCTTCATCGAACTGCTCCTGGGCTCTCTCGACAAGCGTCACGACATCTCCCATTCCGAGAATACGGTCAGCAATACGTTTCGGATGGAACACATCAAGAGCCTCCATTTTCTCGCCCGTGCTGACAAACTTGATAGGCTTGCCCACTACTGCCTTGATGGAAAGTGCGGCACCGCCACGGGTATCGCCGTCCATCTTGGTAAGGACGACTCCGTCGAAGTCGAGCCTGTCATTGAACGCCTTTGCCGTCTCGACCGCATCCTGACCCGTCATGGCATCGACGACGAACAGAGTCTCGGTAGGCTTCACCGCAGCATGCACGGCGGCTATTTCGTCCATAAGTTCCTGATCCACGGCCAGACGTCCTGCTGTATCGACTATAACTACAGAATAACCTTCCTTCTTCGCGTATGCGACCGCATTTGCGGCCACTTTAACAGGATCCTTCTCCTCCGGCTCGGAATATACCGGTACTCCGACCTGCTCCCCGAGGACTTTCAACTGGTCAATGGCAGCAGGACGGAAAGTGTCACACGCCGCCAGAAGCACCTTCATTCCCTTCTTGCTCTTGATGTAAAGTGCCAGTTTTCCTGAGAAAGTAGTCTTACCTGAACCGTTCAGACCGGCTACGAGCACTACGCCAGGCTGGCCTTTGATATTGATGTCGCTGGATTCGCTCCCCATGAGGGCGGCAAGTTCATCATGAACGATCTTCACCATCATCTGTTCCGGCTTGACGGCAGTAAGGACATTCTGTCCGAGGGCCTTAGCCTTCACGTCATCGCAGAACTGCTTTGCTATCTTATAGCTTACGTCGGCGTCCAGAAGGGCACGCCTTATGTCTTTGAGCGTCTCCGCTACATTTATTTCGGTGATCTTGCCTTCACCTTTAAGTATCTTGAACGAGCGTTCAAGGCGGTCTACCAAATTCTCAAACATATTTATCAGCTTTTAATATTTTCAAATTCTACCCGCAGATTCAGGGTCAGTCCCGGGGATCCGGGCGGCCGGCCGAAGGTGCTGAAGGGCATCCGGCATTTCAGTGCCGAAATAGTCCGCATATCGCGGGGCCCCGTCGAAATCATCGGAAAAGACAGCCGGCGCAAAATCCCTGAGATTGTATCTGCTGGCCATCACCTGCCCGTAAGCGCCTGCACTCCTTATTGCCATCAGGTCTCCCCTCACGCTCATAGGCAGAAGCCTGCCCTGCCCCCAGACATCGCTGGACTCGCACACCGGTCCCACGACATCGTATGCCTGCATCTCCGAAAAACCTTTCCTGAACCGCGACGACAGATTCTCTATCTTATGGTATGCTCCGTACAATGCAGGACGGACCAGATCATTCATTCCGGCGTCGAGGATGAGGAAATTCTTCGTCTCCCCTCTTTTTACAAACAGCACTCTGGAAATCAGTGTCCCGCACTGTGCCACTACCGATCTGCCCGGTTCCAGATGCAGACGCTGTCCGTCCCGGCGATGGTAGTTCTCAACGATAGCCTTGAACCATGCCTCGAAATGTGCCATCGGATTACCGTCAGGGTCTTCATAATCCACACCGAGCCCACCTCCGAAATCGACATCCGCGACATGCAGCCCTTTATCCTCAAACCACGAGACTATTTCACCTGCCCTGCGGGCTTCAAGGGAAAAGACTTCCGAGACTTCGGTAATCTGGGAGCCTATATGGAAATGCAGCCCGGTAAAATCAATGTTCCGGCACCTTCCGAGCAGTTCGACGAGTGCCTCGAACTCATGTCTGGCTATTCCGAACTTGTTCTCGAACAGGCCGGTGGTCACATACTTGTGTGTGTGCGCGTCTATATTCGGGTTTATCCTCACTGCGACCCTGGCCCTGAGCCCATAGGCCCCTGCCATCGCATTGACCACATATATCTCGTGCAGGGATTCGCAATTGAAAGCCCCGATACCGGCCGCCAGCGCATCATGTATCTCCCTGTCGCTCTTCCCCACCCCGGCGAAGACTATCCTGTCGGCAGGGAAACCGCACTCCAATGCCCTGAGAACCTCGTTTCCGCTCACGCAATCAGCCCCGATACCGCGGCCGGCTATCATTTCAAGGATACGTTTTTCCACATTCGCCTTCACGGCGTAATGGACATCGATGCCGTATCTGGCGGAAAGACAGGACAGCATATCGACCGTACGGCCAAGCAACTCCATATCATAATAGTAGAAAGGAGTGGCAATATGCTCGAATTTCTCGATGGACGCCAGGTCAAACATAAAATTAAGTGCAAAACGGTTGCAAAAATAGGGAAAAAATCGTTAATTCGCGCTTTGAATTCCCGACTTTGTGGAAGTTCATGGAACAATTTGTGGAAATTACTAAAAATCTGATTGTTAGAACAATGGAAAAAGGACCTATTTCACAGTTCATTACACATCATTACCGCCATTTCAATTCAGCGGCACTCGTTGATGCGGCAAAGGCATACGACGAGCACATGAAAAAAGGCGGGAAAATGATGCTGGCCATGGCCGGAGCCATGAGTACGGCCGAGCTCGGACTTTCTCTCGCGGAAATGATCCGTCAGGACAAAATCCAGATAGTTTCATGCTCGGCAAACAACCTGGAAGAGGACATCATGAATCTGGTGGCCCATTCACACTATTACAGAGTTCCGGGCTACAGGGATCTTACTCCTGCACAGGAAAAAGAACTCCTTGACAATCACATGAACCGTGTTACCGATACATGCATCCCTGAAGAAGAGGCGTTCCGCCGTCTTGAGCACCATCTTCTCGAAGTATGGAAAGACATGCAGGCAAAAGGAGAAAGGCTTCTTCCTTACGAGGTGATGTACAGGCTTCTGCGCAGCGGAGTCCTGGAGCAGTACTATGAAATCGACCCTAAGGACAGCTGGGTACTTGCAGCCTGCGAAAAGAACATCCCTATCGTCGTGCCTGCATGGGAAGACAGTACTACCGGAAACATTTTCGCCGCACACTGCATCAAAGGAGAGCTTGACCCGCACATCATCAAGAACGGTATCGAGACAATGATGTTCCTGACAGACTGGTACAAGAACAACTCCGGCGGCGAAGGCGTCGGTTTCTTCCAGATCGGCGGCGGTACTGCAGGCGACTTCCCTATCTGCGTAGTTCCGATGATGGAGCAGGATCTCGGATGGACAGGTACTCCGCTCTGGAAATACTTCTGCCAGATCTCGGACAGCACCACTTCATACGGTTCATATTCAGGAGCGGTTCCTAACGAGAAAATCACCTGGGGCAAGCTGGATGTGGACACTCCTAGGTTCATCGTAGAATCCGATGCGACTATCGTGGCTCCGCTGATGTTTGCATATATTCTCGGCTGGTAACCTATCTGAATCAGATATAATGCTGATTTCCGCGTTATGCTTGTTCCTCATATCCTCATTACCTGCAGGTAACTCCGGTATTCGGAACGGCGCATGCCTTGAAATCATCTATTATCTCTGATTCTGCCTTTCATATAGCATAGAGGCGACTCAAAAGGGTAATTTCTGCGTTACGCTTGAAATTCCTCCTTTTGAGTCACCCTCATTTAAGAAAAAGATTTTTAACCAATTCCCCTACTGCTGTGAGTTTCTCGTATCTACTTGACACCCAGGCTTTTCATCTTTATGCTCTTGTCGTCTCCTCGACTTTGGCACTGATCCTTCTGCTTATAAGGATACCCAAGACCGAATACGCAAAAAAACTGGCGCGATCGAAATACACCATAGCGACAAGCTATATGATCGGGGCTTTCACGTTCGGCTATGCGGTCTACAATGCTGACGCTCCCCTGTACGAGGAATTCTCGACTATTATCATGCTCATTGTAGTAGCATTTATCTCGATAATAGTATCTTTCTCTCTGATAAACCTTCTGATGCCGAGATTCATCGACGGAGGCAAGTTCCTTGTCAGCATTTTTCTCGTATTCGTAGCCAGCGTGATTCTGGTGGAATCCTTCTTTTCAGGGAATATGAGACTGCACAGGATAACCCTTTATACAGGCGTGGCGCTTTTCATTGTCCAGAGCTGTTCACTGATAATAATCTTTGACAGGGCCTACAAACGGTCTATCGGAATCCTGGAAAAGTACTACGACGAGGACGAAGAGCACAAGATAAAATGGATAAGGTTCTGCTACATCCTTACGATGCTCACGGCCATGTTCATTCTGGTCTATGTTTTCCTGCCTGACAAAGGTTTCATCCGTCTGTACATGTTCTTCTATATACTGTACATGATCTATTTCGCAGGAAACTACATTTCGTTCCTCGGAAGCCACAAACTGCTTCTTGACGCAGTGGGGCATTTCGCCCTCTCGGAACAGAGTCCGATTTTCCAGAAGAAAAAGAAATCAAAGGCAGCACAGACAAGGACACAGGAATCCAGGAACGATGACGGTTTCTCGGCTCTCGAAAAGGCTCTGAACAAATGGGTAAAGGAAAAACGCTACCGTGAATATGACAAAAGCCGGGAGGAAACGGCACAGGAACTCGGTACCACCAAAGAAATGCTGCAGATGTATTTCACCGACAGGCTCGGAATCGATTTCCGCAGCTGGAGGACAGACCTCAGAATAAAGGAAGCAAAGGACATGCTGCTGAAACACAAGGACTATTCCATCAATTTCATAGCCGAGGCAGTCGGTTTCAGCGACAGGTCAAATTTTCACAGACAATTCACAAAATCCGTCGGCTGCTCTCCGAAAGAATGGCGCGACACCGACGGGCATCCTGAAATCAGGGCATAAAAACAAGTCCGGCCGTGTTTTTTGGGGCCGGACTCATCTGACTACTTTTCCGCAGGCTGGTGCGCTTCCCGCAACAGATCAAGCACGGTCTTCACCGGATTGAATGTCTCGGAAGGAACTTCGACAAAAAGCGTATTCCAGTCACTCATCGAGCCGTTCCACAGGCCTGGAAGTTCGAGTGCCTTCAGTTCCCTGCCCTGGTAACTCTTGGAGCTTATGAAACCGGCCTCGTGGTCGACATGCTTCTGAAGATCGAAGCTATTCCCTTTATAGTCATGCAGACAGCACACTATGTCCACCGGGTTGAAATGTGTAGCCTCGGACAGAGCCTTGCGTGCGGACTCGTCTGCCATATTGATCTGGACGCCCTCAAGTATCTGGAGAGACGTAGAACCGTCTTTCTCGCAGATTATGAACGGACCGCCTCCCGGTTCACCCTCATTCTTGACCATGCCGCAGACACGTATAGGACGGTCTAGCTTGCGGCGGATCATCATGACCCTCGACTTACAGTCCTTGCTTTCAGGCAGGCTGATGCACAGTTCCTTCTCCAGAAACTCCTGGATATCGTTGCACAGCAGCTGGCATTCCGGCGTCATATAGGCCTCGTCCTTCCCTACAGGGCTATAGCCAGGCAGATAAGGTTCCGGATACGAAACGTAGTTCTCTGTGACTGCATCGAGTTCACGCAGATACCCGTATATCCTGTCCCTCAGTTCCAGACACTTGCCCATAAGGACTTTCTTGTATTTGGCAGTTGCCGGAAGATACCTGTCATGGGCGACATTATCTATATTCTTTATTGATACCAGTTCTTCTTTCAGGGCATCGAGGTTGTTGAGAAGCGCACCGTGGCCGGCAGGGCGGAAAAGCAGCGAATCGGTCTCGGTACGGAACGGATTGTTGTTGACATCCACGGCAACGGTATCGGTAGCCTTGTCCTGGTAGGTGAAAGTCACGTTGTACTTTACTCCGAAACGTTTTTCATATTTTTCCTTGACCGAATCCAGTACGGCACGGAAAAGATGCTCATGTTCCGGCGAAATGGTCACTACGATATTTGCAGTACCGTCAGCGTTCCTCATGTATTCCTGCGCCTCTACCAGATGTTCCTCAAAAGCGGTACGCACTTCATCTGCATATTTATGGAACCTGATGACCCCTTTCGGCTTGGAGCCGTACCCGAGAGGCTCTTCTTTCAGGGTCTTTTCAAGTACCGATTCCATATAGGCGTCCGTATCTGACTTTTCTCCATAGACAGACTCGTCATAGAAGGCGAATTTCCCGATATTTTCCACGAACTTGCGTGCTGGAGCCCCCTCGGCAAGACCTTTACCTTCTTTCAATGCATCCAGACCGGCAAACAGATCCTTGAACATGCGTGAAGCTGCCCCGGAAGCAGGTACAAACTTGCATTTACCGTTGACTGATGCTGACTCATAATACTTTACAGCATCTTCAGCCTCTTTTTCAGAAAGCACGGCAATGCCTTTTCCCGGAGTAGCCGGCGCACTGATCTTCATCCATGGGAAACCTTTCTTGAACCTTTCTATCTGCCGCTCGACGACGGCTGCAGACGAACCCCTGGATTCTATCTGCCTTATATCATCAGAATTAAACATATTTGGTATTGATTATTGGTTTATAATGTTATTCAATGTATATCTCCCTCCTGTACTTGTACTCGGACCGCAGCTGTTCGAACCTGTCCGGCTGCATCCGCAGCATAAAGTCATCCGTAAATACCGGGTAGTTGTATTGGAGGACCGATGTTATCTCTCCCTGGTTCATGCCACGCAGATCGAGCTTTACCGGCTCATAGTCAGGAGACTCGGTCTGCGGGAAGAAATCGTACAGCGGTACGATGCCGAAATGCTTTGCAACCGCACGTACGGAAAAGGCCGTCCCGTTCTGTTTGCCCTGATAGGAATATCCCGCAATATGCGGCGTGGCGATATCCACCATGTCAAGCAGCTCCCTGTTGATATCGGGTTCGTTGTTCCAGGTGTCGATAATCACCGGACCGAGTTTCGGGATGGCTTCCATAAGGGCGTCCTCATCCACGACCTCGCCTCTGGCTGCATTGATAAAAAAAGCCCCTGGACGCATCATAGCGAAAAAACGGGCGTCAGCCATTTTCCGCGTAGTTTCATCCAGAGGTGTGTGGATAGTGACGATATGCGAACTTGCAAGCAGGTGTTCCAATGAAGAAAAGCCCTCAGGCCCCTCAACGGCTTCTCTGGGGGGATCGTACCTCAGCACATGGAATCCCAGATGTCCGGCCATGTGCTCGATCTTCTTTCCGACATTTCCCACCCCTATAATACCTATGACCGGAGAATCCAGCTTTATGAACTTGCGTGAAGCAGTGCCGTAAAGCGCAGAAAAGACATACTGCATCACTCCCCCGGCATTGCACCCTTCAGCATTGTGTATCTCTATGCCATGAGCTTCACAATAAGGGAAATCTATATGGTCGGTACCTATGGTGGCCGTAGCTATCATGCTGACGCGGGAACCGTCCAGAAGCGAAGCGTTGCATCTGGTCCGCGTGCGGATGATAAGTGCATCCGCATCCCTTACATCTTCTCTGGAAATATCCTTGCCGTCAATATACACCATGTCGGCATAAGGCTCGAACACCCCTTCAAGAAACGGGATGTTCTTGTCTGCTACTATTCTTATCTTCCTTTCCATAACAATCTGTAAAGGTAGGAAGAATTAGCAATATGGCTTTACATTTTTCCGATTAATTTCATCTGAGGACCACATCCTTCACGAACACCGTCTTCCTGCCGTCCTTGACGAACAGGTCATCTTCCATAAGAAAGGCGTTAATGAGTTCCAGGATGCGCTGTTTCTGGAAAAAAAGCCGGTTCCGCACCACAGACGAACTGATGCTGCAGTACAGGACCCCGTCTTTCAGGTACTTGCCGACAGTATACCGGGCAGCGCCTGAAGCCTGGTCCCAGGCTTCGAAAATACGTTGGCGGTTAAGCCCGTTCACGAGTTTCATCTCATTGACGTACTGTCTGATGAGCTCGTCCATAGAGTAGGCTTCTTTCCTGGCCAGACGTCCGTTTCCTCCGCGCTGCGGCCTGTCATGATTGAATCTGTCCATATATCCGCACCTCTAATCGCCTTCCGGCAGGTCCTCTCCCGGATCCCCGCTGAGACGGAACTCTCCCGCTTCGGTCTCGAAATATGCCCTGTCATCGGTAATCCTGTCCACGACACCAGCCATGCGGACCTTGTTGCTGTCTGTAATGAATATCTGCCCGAAATCACTGCTGGAGACCATTGAAAGCAGATTCGAGATGCGGTTCATGTCCAGTTTGTCGAACACATCGTCGAGCAGCAGCATAGGGGCGAACCCGCAAGTGCGTTTCATGATCTCGTACTGGGCGAATTTCAGCGACACCAGAAAAGACTTCTGCTGGCCCTGGGAGCCGCACTTGCGTATAGGCCATCCGTCCATGGTGAACTCGAGGTCATCCCTCTGTATCCCGCATGTGGTATATTTTAGAAGCCTGTCTTTTTCAAAGGAAGAAGCCAGGAGTTCCTGCAATCCGCCTTTCTCCATATCTGAGCGGTAGCGTACGTCCACCTGCTCCGAGCCCCCTGAAAGCATGCCGTAGTACCCCGAAACCACCGGCCTGATATTTTCCACGAATTTTTTCCTGGCCTCATATACCGGCAGGGCGTATGCCTGCATACGGGAATCGAAGACAGAAAGGAGATCGCGGTCGACGGACGCATCCTTGAGCATCCTGTTACGCTGCTGGAGAAGCCGGTTGTACTGCTGCAGGGCCGAAAGGTACTCCCTGTCCATCTGGGAAAGCACGGAATTGACGAACCGCCTACGCTCTTCCCCCGACTCGCTGACAAGTGAAATGTCCTCAGGGGAAACCATGACCACAGGAAGCACGCCTATGTGGGCCGATACTTTGCCGTACTGCTTGTCGTCCCGGCGGACCTTCTTCTCTCCGGACGCATCCACCTGAATGGAGAAACGGCTTTCGAGCGAATTCTGCATACGGTAGGTCCCGCAGATGGAAAACGATGATGTACCGTACCGGAAATTGTACCTGTCCGATGATGAAAAGGCGCTCTTGGTCATTGAAAGGTAATAGATGGCATCAAGAAGGTTGGTCTTCCCTTCCCCGTTGTTGCCGGAAATACAGTTGAGATTGGGAGAAAATGACAGTTCCTGAAGACGTATGTTCCTGAAATCGGCTATCGTTATTTTTTCCAGTAGAGGCATATCCGTAACTATATCTTTGCAAAGATAGGGATTTCGTCAATTAATAATTGCTGGTTTGGACAAATTTTTATAAATTTGCCGCTCATTTGTGGAAAACAAAAAAAATACTATAAAATGAATAACGAAAAGAAACACGAAAACGCCGAAGCCGTAGCCGAGGCAGTTTCCAAGACAGACCTCTTTTTCAAGGAGAACAGGAACACAATCCTCATCGTCCTTGCAGTCCTGGTGGTCGCAGGTCTGGCATTCTTCTTCTATCACAAGTTCGTGTATGAAGTGCAGCGTGCCGAAGCCCAGGAACAGATGTACCCTGCAGAGAACAACTTCCGCAGCATGGAGTACGAACTGGCCCTCAACGGGGACGGCAATGTACTGGGATTTTCCCAGATTATCAATGACTATGGCAAGAAGGCCGGCAAAGCCGTTTATTTCTATGCCGGTGTGTGCGAGCTGCAGCTCGGCAACTATGAGCAGGCCATCAAGTACCTCAACTCATATAACGGCAAGGACAAGATCCTCAAGGCACGTGCGACAGCCTGCATAGGCGACGCATACGTAGGGCTCGAGGACTATGCCGCCGCCCTCGGGTATTTCGAGAAGGCTGCGGATACCATCGACAACATGTTCGCTGCAGGCTACCTGCTCAAGGCCGGTGCGGTATGCGAGAAACTCGGACAGAAAGACCAGGCACTGGCTTTCTACAAGAAAATCAAGGACCAGTATCCTCAGTCCATGGAAGGCTACGATATCGACAAATACATTTCAAGGATAGAAGCTGAATAATATGGGAAGAGCATTCGAATTCAGGAAAGAGAGAAAATTCAAGCGCTGGGGGCACATGGCCCGCACATTTACCAAAATCGGTAAGGAAATAACCATAGCTGTAAAACAGGGCGGACCGGATGTGACGGGAAACCCGCGTCTGAGGGCACTTCTGCAGACTGCACGCAGCGAGAACATGCCTAAGGACAACATTGAGCGTGCCATCAAACGTGCAAGCGACAAGGACCAGAGCGACTATAAGGAGATTGTCCTCGAAGGATACGGTCCTCATGGAATCGCATTCCTGGTAGAGGCCGCTACAGACAATAACAACCGTACTGTAGCAAACGTCCGCTCGTATTTCACAAAAAGCGGCGGATCCCTCGGCACCTCCGGGAGCGTCGAATACATGTTCGACCACAAGAGCATGTTCCGCATCAAGAGTGACAAGCCGGTAGACATCGACGAACTCGAACTCGAGCTGATAGACTTCGGCGCAGACGAAGTGTTCCAGGAAGAGGATGAGGACGGGAACAAGGAAATCCTTATCTACGGCGAATACACCGCGTTCAACAATATCCAGAAATACATCGAAGACAACGGTTATGAAATGCTCTCCGGAGAATTCACCCGCATACCGAATGTAGAACTCAAGGATGTAGCTCCGGAAGACCGCGTAGAACTGGACAAGCTCATCGAAAGGCTTGAAGAAGACGATGACGTGCAGAACGTCTATCATACAATGAAGCCGCTCGACGAAGAATAAACGGTCTGCATGACATAAGAAAAGCCGGTGAGATTGTCTTTCACCGGCTTTTCTTATGTCCGATTCATCGGTTTTGACGATTTTGACGCAAATCAAAATCACATGTAACCATGAAACAGATCATCAAATGTAATGTCCCGTTCACCACATGGCTCGGGACAGTGTCTCTGGAATTGGACGCGGCAGGCAGATTCGGAACGGCACGGAACTACAGAAGAGCCTGCAGAAGCTTTTCGCAGTTCCTGTCGGAATCACGGTCACCTCTGTGGCCGGATGAAAATACCATCATCGGATACAGTTCATGGCTTCAGCGCCGCGGAGTCGTCCGCAACACGATATCGTTCTATATGAGAATCCTCAGGTCAGCCTACAACAAGGCGGTATCAAAAGGACTCGTTCCGGCAGACACCCCTTTTACAAAAGTATATACAGGCATAGACAGTACACGGAAAAGGGCTGTCGATGAAAAGTTCATTGCAAGGCTCCTGCATCTTGACCTCAGAGGCAAACCGGCTCTGGAACAGACAAGGGACATGTTCATATTCAGCTACTGCACCAGAGGCATGGCCTTCATAGACATGGTAATGCTCGAGAAGAAGAACATACGCGGAGACATGCTTGTCTACTGCAGGAAAAAGACAGGACGGAGACTGTCGGTAAAAATCGAGGACCGGGTAAGGGATACAATTGAGAAGTACAGCCGGTCTGGCTCCCGCTATATTTTCCCGGTACTGGGAAATCTGTCCCCCGAGACCGAATACAGGCATTACCAGACCGCCCTCGGCTATTACAACCGGAACCTGAAGAGGCTATCCAGGATGATCGGATCCGATGTGGAACTGTCTTCCCATACGGCCCGGCATTCATGGGCGAGCTGTGCCAGAAAACACAACATCCCCGTATCAGTTATAAGTGCAGGAATGGGCCATGACTCGGAAAAGACCACGCTCATCTATCTTTCTTCGCTTGACAGTTCGGCAATCGACAACGCAAACAGGAAACTGATGGCCTCACTCGTAAAGATGGAACAGGCCTTCTGATACAATTTGCCATCACCGACATGGAAAAACCGAAACAGTTCCTAAATTTGCAGCGGAATTCAAACCAGCACCTTAAAGAAAATGAAAAAAGGAAAAACCCTCAAGTGGACAGCAGCGGCAATTGCCGTATTTTCTCTCGGCGGGATGCAGGGTTCGGCAAAAGAGCCTCTCATCCAGGCATCGGACACGGCGGAAATCAGACTGCTTCCGGGACATTTTCTGCTTGAACCCGAATACGGTCACATGAATCTGGCCAAAGGACAGGGAACAGTCGCATGGGATGTATCGCTCTACGGTTCCGGAGCTTCGCACGGAATGCCTTTCTGGGCAGGTGCCAACAGACGGGGACTAGTACCTGAGAACCTTTCCAACGGTCAGAACAGACTGCTTGCAGGATATGGAGACAACAGGGGCGGGCTATCCGGACTCATGACAGCAGGAGCTGAGTTCGCATACCTTACAAAGCCGGAAATAGCCATCACCGCAGGCCTGTCCTTTGCCGGATACGGAGTGAAGGACAGCTGGAAAGGAATGCTGGACAGACTGTACTTCGGCATCAGCTGGAAAAAACTGCATCTGGACCTCGGCATGAAAGACAGGTACTTTGACTATAACGGACTTTCCCTCACCGGCGGGGACCTGGCCTATAGCGGCAACGCACGCAACCTTCCCGGCTACAACCTCAGTACGGATTTCATCTACATCCCGTACACAAGGAAAATCATAGGGTTCAAGGCAAACTTCGCCGACTATATGATGATCGACAACCGTTACGTCGACAAGGCATTGCTGCACAATGAGGCCCTGTTCGTGAAAATCACCCCGATAAAACGCCTGTCCCTTACACTCGGGCTTGAAATGTGGAGCCAGTGGGGAGGGACATCAGAAAAATACGGCAGGCAGCCGAGCTCTTTCAATGACTATCTCAGAGTGATGTTCGGACGCAGCGGAGGCGACGACGCCACGCAGAGCGACCAGATAAACGTACTCGGAAACCATCTCGGCCGCGAACTCATCCGCCTGGACTGGCATGCGGACGATTTTACCGTAACCTTCCAGCACGACATCCCGTTCGAGGACAAATCCGGCATGAGGTTCATGAATTTTCCCGACGGGGTCAATACCCTTAACTTCTCGTTCAGGAACCGGGACAGATGGGTAACGGACATCCTGCTTGAATATGTATACACCAAATGGCAGTCAGGACCCTACCATGACACGACTGCGGACCCGGACCGGAAGGACGAGCCATATACCATCCTGGGAGGGAACGACAATTATTTCAACAACTGGGAATACAAGTCAGGCTGGACGTACTACGGACGGACCATAGGACTTCCGTTGCTGACACCTATGCCGGTTACGGAAACATCTGACGGGAAAGTCTTCGGTGTATGCAACACACGTGTATCCGCATGGCATTTCGGTATCCGGGGAAAGGCCGCAAGGCTGGTCCCATACAAGTTCCTGTTCACATACAGCAGGAACTTCGGACAGTATTCCCAGAGGGACCTTACAACAGGAAACAGCGGAACCAATATCTTCAAAAGCGTACCGGAACAGTTCTCCCTCGCCCTTGAATGCGAAGTTCCCCGCCTCGGAAAGGAAACGCCGCTGTCCCTCGGCATCGGGCTTTACGGAGACTTCGGACAGATGTACCAGGATTCTTTCGGAATTACAGTCAGGCTGACGTATGCAGAAAAGAGGGTCTTCGGCAAGAAGTAACGAAGGTAAGACAAAAGTATCCGTTATATTTGACTTCGTCATTTATACTCCGTATATTTGCATGATTTGAGCATCATTGCACAAACGGAAAAAGTATTAATATATAAACAATATCGATTATGAGCATCCAGCAGGAAAAGATCAAAGAGCTTGTCGAGCGCAGGGCAAAAGCCCGCATGGGCGGCGGCCAGAAAAGGATCGATGCACAGCACGCCAAAGGAAAATTTACAGCCAGAGAGAGGATCGCAATGCTTCTTGACGAAGGCAGTTTCGAAGAATACGACATGTTCGTACAGCACCGTTGCACGAACTTCGGCATGGAAAAGACCAAGTTTGACGGAGACGGTGTGGTTACAGGCCAGGGTACCATTGACGGAAGACTCGTCTATGTGTTCGCCCAGGACTTTACGGTATCAGGAGGCTCCCTCTCTGAAACCATGGCGCAGAAGATATGCAAAGTCATGGACATGGCCATGAAGAACGGTGCCCCGTGCATCGGACTCAACGACTCTGGCGGAGCGCGTATCCAGGAAGGTATCTGTGCACTGGCCGGTTTCGGAGAGATTTTCCAGAGGAACATCATGGCTTCCGGTGTCGTACCGCAGATATCAGGTATTTTCGGGCCATGCGCCGGAGGGGCCGTATACTCCCCTGCCCTCACCGACTTCAACATCATGGTTAAGAATACATCTTACATGTTCCTTACCGGACCTGGTGTGGTAAAGACGGTCACAGGCGAGGTCGTGACACAGGAAGAACTCGGAGGGGCAAGCGTACACGCGACAAAGAGCGGCGTGGCACACTTCGCTGCCGAAAATGAAGAAGAAGGCATCCGGATCATCAAGGATATACTCAGCTTCATCCCGCAGAACAACATGGAAGAAGCCCCGTTCGTTCCGACAAACGACCCTGTAGGAAGAGTCGACGACTCCCTCAACGACATCATACCTGACAGCCCGAACAAGCCTTACGACATGTACAAGGTCATCGGAAGCATCGTGGATGACGGGAAATTCCTGGAGATACACAAGAACTACGCAAAGAACATCATCATAGGCTTCGCCCACATGAACGGAAGGTCCGTGGGTATCGTTGCCAACCAGCCTAAGATCCTTGCCGGTGTGCTTGACATCAACGCATCACGAAAGGCTGCACGTTTCGTACGTTTTTGCGACGCATTCAACATTCCGCTCGTAACGCTGGTGGACGTCCCTGGCTTCCTCTGCGGAACCCAGCAGGAATACGGCGGAATCATCGTACACGGAGCGAAGCTCCTCTATGCTTACGGTGAGGCTACCGTGCCAAAGGTAACCGTAACTCTCAGAAAATCTTACGGCGGATCCCACATCGTGATGAGCTGCAAACAGCTGCGCGGTGACATCAACTACGCATGGCCGTCAGCCAACATCGCGGTAATGGGTGCAGACGGAGCTGTAGAGATACTTTACTCAAAAGAAATCAAGGCCATCGAGGATCCGGCAGAAAAAGCACGTGTGGCGGAAGAGAAGAAGACCGAATACAACGATCTGTTCTGCAACCCTTACCAGGCGGCAAGCTACGGATATATCGATGATGTCATCGAACCGCGCAACACCCGTTTCCGTGTAATCAGGGCTCTCGAGCAGCTTGCCGGCAAGAAGGTAACCAACCCGGCCAAGAAACATGACAACCTGCCTCTGTAGTCCGGGTGTATCCCAGAACATTAAAATCCTGACAATATGAACGATATTACACCAGATAAGGCTATCGAGATCGCTGCCGGCATCAGTTACGGAATCGGCGGTGAAATCTGCGCGGCCATAGCCATGGCCCTGGACCGCTGCCAGGAAGAAAGCGGAGGAGTCCACGACCAGGAAAGCTTCGTAATAACCATCAAGCCTGCACAGACTCCATGGACTTCAAGATATGCGACACTGCGCAGACTCCCTGAAAGAAAGAAATAACATTTAATTATCCAGACAATGAAACAGTACAATTTCAATATAAACGGTAACGAATACAGCGTAACCATCAACTCGGTCGAAGGCAACGTGGCCGATGTGACCGTAGTGGCTTCCTATAAAGTACAGCTCGGCGGCGGACAGACCATATCCGTACAGCCATCAGCCGCTCCTGCGGCCCAGCCGGCTCCGGCTCCTCAGGCAGCTCCTGCAGCTGCCGCACCTAAAGCAGAACCGGTTCAGGCTGCACCGGCAGCACCGGCACCTGCTGCAGCAGGCCCAGGCAAGCCGGTCACTTCCCCGCTTCCGGGCGTAATCGTTGAAATCTCCGTAAAAGTGGGAGACAGCGTAAAGGCAGGACAGCAGGTAGCGGTCCTTGAGGCTATGAAAATGGAGAATGCCATCGAAGCCGATCATGCGGGCACAGTTACGGCAATCCATGTAAACAAGGGCGACTCCGTACTTGAAGGAGTACCTATCGTGACCATCGGTTAAATCCGAATATAGATCCGGCCATGCTTATGGCCGGGAAACAGGTCATTCCGAACTTGTTTTCAGAATCCGGAATTATTGTTTTTTCCAGATTCAGGATCAGGTCCGGAATGACTTGTTTTATATCCTGACCTGCCTTTTGTCCTTTCGATACGAAAGCCCGTTATTTCAATCGAAAACGGATGTATTTTCGTTACAAAATCATCAAATCCGAAAAAACTGTAGATAATTCATTGGTTTTTAGAATCATTTTATTTAAATTTGACGAATATAATCATGAAATAATTAAATAACACTATAAATATGCAGGATAAATTGCAAGAATTGACAGAAAAACTCTACAATGAGGGTCTGTCCAAAGGGAAACAGGAAGGCGAAGAGATTCTTACGAAAGCCCGCAAGCAGGCTGAAGAAATCGTAGCCAGGGCAAATGCCGAAGCTGAAGCGATCAAGGCTGCCGCACTCAAGGAAGCGGACGAGCTGAAGACCAAGATTACAGGAGATGTCCGCATGGCTGCTCTCCAGTGCATAACATCCACCAGGCAGACTATCGAGAACCTGATTGTCGGCAAGATGATAGACAAGGACACCGATGAAGCCCTGACTTCAGCCGATTATGTGAAAGGTCTTATCGAAACGGTCGCCAAGTCTTTCTCCCCTGCAAATCAGGATCCGGTGGACATAGCCCTTGTCCTTCCGGAAAGCATGAAAAAGGAACTCACTCCTTTTGTCACAAAAGAACTCACAAAGATTCTCAATGCGGGTGTCTCCGCTACTTTCTCAAAGAAGATTACAGGTGGCTTCACCATCGGGCCTAAGGACGGAGGCTATTTCATCAGCTTCACTGACGGGACTTTCAAGGCACTGATCAGCGAATATCTGCGCCCGGCAACAAAAAAACTTCTGTTTGATGAATAACTACTACTATATTATTGCGGGGCTGCCCGTCCTCTCGCATGAATGGAAACCCGGTGAGCAGACCCCGGAAATCATCCGGCAGGAAATTCTCGAGCAGTGCTCGGAGAAAGACCGCGCGGTCATCGGTCTGCTGGAAAGCGGTTTCGTGGACGAAAACCTGACCGCAGGCTTCTACAGAACGGCACTGGCGCACAAGAACAGGTTCATACGTGAATACTTCCGCTTTGACCTGAACGTGAAAAACGCCAAGGTGCGATATCTGAACGAGGCATTGGGCAGGGATCCGAAAAAGGACGTCATCGTCCTCGACGAGGAAGCTCCTCAGGAAGTATTCGAGGAGGCCGCGAAACTTGATACCATCCTGCACGGCAATGATATCCTTGAAAGGGAAAGGGGAATAGATGACCTGATGTGGGAAAAGATCGAAGACATGACCACATACGACTACTTCGACATTGAGGCGGTGCTGGCCTTTCTGGCCAAACTGCATATAGTGGAAAGGTGGTACATCCTCGATGAAAAGACAGGACGCGAAATGTTCCGCAAGCTCGTCGATGAGGTACGGGGCACTTTCAAAGGCGTCAGGTTCGATGCAAAATAGAAATAAATAAAACATAATCACATGAGCAAATCAACTGGAAAGGTTACGGGAATCGTTTCCAACCTCGTCACAGTAGAGACCGACGGACCTGTGTCGCAGAATGAAATCTGCTACATCAAGATCGGTGACACCAGACTGATGGCCGAGGTCATCAAGGTAAACGGAAAGAACGCCGCCGTACAGGTGTTCGAAAGCACCAGGGGGCTGAAGAACGGCAATGAAGCGGAATTCGAGGACAGGATGCTCGAGGCTACTCTCGGCCCCGGCCTGCTGTCAAGCTGCTACGACGGACTGCAGAACGACCTCACTACAATGACCGGAGTCTTCCTCAAGCGTGGGGAGTACACTGACCCTCTGGACCATGAGAAACTGTGGGACTTCACCCCGATTGCAAAGACGGGGGACAAGGTTGTCGCTGCAGACTGGCTCGGAGAAGTAAAGGAAGGATGGCTGCCGCACAAGATAATGGTGCCGTTTTCATTCAAAGGGGAATTCACTGTCAAGTCAGTAGTTCCTGCAGGGCAGTACAACATCGATACCGTCATCGCCGTCCTCACGGACGAATCCGGAGAGGATGTCAATGTGACAATGACCCAGAAATGGCCGGTGAAAGTAGCCGTCAAGGGTTACAGGGAAAAGCCGAGACCGAACAGGATCATGGAGACGGGAGTACGTGTAATCGATACGCTTGACCCTATCGCTGAAGGAGGTACAGGCTTCATACCGGGACCGTTCGGATGCGGAAAGACAGTGCTCCAGCATGCCATCGCAAAGCAGGGAGACGCAGAAGTCATCGTAATGGCTGCCTGCGGAGAACGTGCGAACGAAGTAGTGGAAATCTTCACCGAGTTTCCTGAGCTCATAGATCCGCATACGGGACGCCACCTGATGGAAAGGACTACAATTATCTGCAACACATCCAACATGCCGGTAGCGGCACGTGAAGCCTCTGTCTACACGGCAATGACCATCTGCGAATATTACAGGGCGATGGGTATGAAAGTACTGCTGCTGGCTGACTCCACTTCACGTTGGGCGCAGGCACTCCGTGAGATGAGTAACCGTATGGAGGAACTTCCGGGAGCGGATGCATTCCCTGTCGACCTTTCAGCGATCATATCGAACTTCTATGCACGTGCAGGAATGGTCGTACTGAACAACGGCAAGACCGGATCCGTAACTTTCATCGGTACGGTCTCCCCTGCCGGAGGTAACCTCAAGGAGCCTGTGACCGAATCCACCAAGAAGGCGGCACGGTGCTTCTACGCACTCGAGCAGAACAGGGCGGACAAGAAGAGATACCCTGCCGTCAATCCGATAGACTCATATTCGAAATATCTGGAATATCCGGAAATCCGCAGGTATCTGTCCGAAACAGTAAAGGAAGGCTGGGTCGAAATGGTGGAAAAGACCAAGAATATCATCCGCAAAGGCAAGGAAGCCAATGAACAGATCAACATTCTGGGAGATGACGGCGTGCCTATGACTTACCACGAAATGTTCTGGAAATCAGAGCTCGTGGACTTCGTCATACTGCAGCAGGACGCTTTCGACCCTGTAGACAGCGTCACTCCGATGGACAGACAGAGGTACATGCTCGAACTTGTACTGGACATCTGCGACAGGGAATTCACTTTCGATGACTACGAGAAATGCCGCGATTATTTCAAGGAACTTATCAACCTGCTCAGGCAGATGAACTATTCCGAATTCAAGAGCGACAATTTCAACAAATTCCACGAACAACTCGATAATCTATTGAACAATGGCAACAACTAAGGCATTTCAAAAGACATATACACAGATAGAGGCCATCACCAAGGCGACTGTCTCCCTGAAAGCTAAAGGCGTGTCGAATGACGAACTTGCCGTAGTGGACGGGAAACTCGCCCAGGTGGTCAAGACAAAGGGAGACATGGTGACCCTGCAGGTATTCTCCGGCACTGAGGGCATACCGACCGACGCAGAAGTCTCTTTCCTCGGCGAACCTCCTACACTTAAAGTCAGCGACCAGCTTGCAGGCCGGTTCTTCAATGCATACGGGCAGCCTATCGACGGAGGTCCTGAAATCGAAGGAGAAGAAAGGCAGATCGGCGGACCGTCCGTAAACCCTTACAAGAGAAGGCAGCCTTCTCAGCTGATCCCTACCGGTATCGCCGGTATCGACCTGAACAACACACTGGTATCAGGACAGAAAATTCCGTTCTTCGCGGACCCTGACCAGCCTTACAATAATGTAATGGCGATGGTGGCCCTCCGTGCCGATGTGGACAAGATCATACTCGGAGGCATGGGACTCTCGAATGATGACTACCTGTACTTCAGACATGAATTCGAGTCAGCCGGTGCACTCGAGAAGATCATAAGTTTCGTAAACACTACGGAGCAGCCTCCTGTGGAGAGACTTCTTATCCCTGACATGGCACTGACCGCAGCGGAATATTTCGCCGTAGAGAAGAACGAGAAAGTGCTGGTGCTGCTTACGGACATGACACTTTATGCGGATGCACTCAGTATCGTGAGCAACCGTATGGACCAGATTCCGTCCAAGGACTCCATGCCGGGTTCCCTGTATTCAGATCTTGCAAAGATATACGAAAAGGCCGTGCAGCTGCCTGACGGCGGTTCCATCACCATCATAGCGGTGACTACACTGAATGACGGAGACATCACGCACGCTATCCCGGACAACACAGGATACATCACTGAAGGCCAGCTTTATCTGCGTGCAGACCCGGATTCTGGAAAAATCATCATTGACCCGTTCCGCTCGCTTTCCCGACTCAAACAGCTTGTCATCGGAAAACAGACCCGTGAAGATCACAGCCAGGTGATGAACGCCGCTGTCCGTCTTTACGCGGATGCACAGAACGCCAAGACCAAGCTGGAGAACGGTTTCGACCTGAGCGACTACGACCTGCGCTGTCTGGACTACGCCAAAGAGTACGCTACCCGCCTGCTTGCAATCGACGTGAACATCAAGATAGACGAAATGCTAGACACGGCATGGGAACTGTTCGCCAAGTACTTCTCAAAGGCCGAGACGGGTATCAAGCAGGCCTTTATCGACAAATACTGGCCGGTGAATTGAATGCAGTGATGATTTCAATTCACCCCTACATTCCTAAGTTTCCGGAATTGACGAAGTTATCAACGGAAATACAAAATTAACCACGACTTTTCAGGTTATTTTCGAAGAGAACAAGGAATATGACGAAGTTATCTTCGAAAAGAAGCAAAAAGAGAAAGACATGGCAATTAAATTTCAATATAACAAAACTGCGCTTACAGCCCTGGGCAAGCAGCTCAAAATGAGGCAGAACGCACTCCCTACCTTGAAGAACAAGGAGTCCGCACTGCGTCTTGAGGTGCGGAAAGCCAAGGCTTACTCGCAGAAACTTATAGATGATCTTGATGCCTCACTGAAAAGATATGACTACCTCGCCGCACTGTGGAACGAGTTCCAGCCGAGCCTTATATCAATAAAGGACATTGACCTGGTGACTGTTAAAGTGGCCGGAGTAAAGACGCCGGAGCTGAAAAGCATCGACTACGAGATACATGAGTTCAATGCCTTTACCAAGCCGGCCTGGTTCGCAGACGGAGTAGCCATATTGAAAGAACTTTCCAGGCTCGGAATTGAATCCGAAGTCTATATGGAAAAGAGCAGGATTCTGGACTTCCAGAGGAAAAAGACCACACAGAAAGTGAACCTCTACGAAAAAGTGCAGATTCCGGGCTATCAGGAGGCCATCAGAAAGATCAAGCGCTATATGGAAGACGAGGAAAACCTGACCAAGGCCGCTTCCAAGATAGTGAAGCAGAGACATGAACTGGAAGAAGAGGAGGCACTGTCATGATTGAGAAAATGACCAAATACTCGTTCATCATGCTCAGCAGCTATACTGAAGACTTCCTTCAGAAGCTGCAGGAAATAGGGATGATGGACATAACCCGTTCACGCAAGCCTGTGGACGAGGCATCGGCAGCCCTTCTTGACAGGATGAAAGACTGCAAGGATACGGCAGCCTACCTTAAGAAAGCGGACTGGTCAAAAGATCCTGACGCCCAGGATATAGAAAAGGCGGCAGCTTCTGCCGTCCTGCCGGAGACGGATCCGGTAGCCTATGTCAAGGAACAGAAAGAAAGACTGGAAGATCTAAGGAATTCCATCAACTCAGCCAAATCCCGTATCCGGGAGTATGCACCGTGGGGCGAATTCGACCGGACTTCACTTGACAGAATTTCAGAAACAGGATATGAACTGCATTATTTTTCCGCTCCTGTAAAGGCCTACAAGGAAGAATGGGAACAGGAATACCCGATAGAGGTAATAAGCCGCGACAGCAAGAATGTCTGGTTTGTAGCTGTAACTCCACAAAACGGTACCGTCTCGCTTCCTGCAAAGGAAATTCCTGCTCCGGCATATTCCGCAAGCGAAGCCAGGGCTCACCTGAAAGAACTTGAGGCCCAAACCGCTACAGTCAAAGGCAATATAATTAAAGCAAAAGACTTCATCGGAAGGCTCGAGACCGAATATAGGGAAACCGCAGACAAACTGGATCTCTATCTTGCAGACGCGGCATCCTCACAGGCAGCAGAGAATACGGTAACCCTTCTTGTAGGCTTCGCCCCTTCAAAGGACGACGAGAAGATTTCAGCGGAGCTGGACAAGCTGGACGCATATTGGTTCAAGGATGCAGCAACCAAAGAAGACAATCCGCCTATCAAACTGAGGAACAACAGATTCACACGCCAGTTCGAGGTACTTACCGGAATGTACGGCATGCCGGTCTACGATGAATTCGACCCGACTCCGATCCTGGCACCGTTCTTCCTGCTGTTCTTCTCGCTGTGTCTCGGAGATGCTGGCTACGGTATCATTCTGATACTGATATCCCTGCTTCTCAGATTCAAAATGCCGGACAGCAGTTTCGGAAAGATGTGGACACTTGTCCTGACTCTCGGCGCAGGGACAATCGTTACAGGCACTCTGCTCGGTTCATTCTTCGGAGTCAGTCTTTATGAGGCGTCATGGGTACCGGAAGGATTGAAGAAATGTATGATTACCGGTGATATCGCAGGGTTCCCTGCAGCAATGGTCCTTGCCATCGCCATCGGAGTGATACATACCTGTCTGGCCATGACAGTCAAGGCGATATGCTACACTGTCCGCTTCGGAATCAAGACCACGATAAGCAACTGGGGATGGCTTCTGCTTATCATCGGAGTGCTTGTACTCGGAGGCCTGGGACTGATAGGTGCGCTGTCATCACAGGTAACACAGATAGCTGTCATAGTCATAGGAATCATCAGCGGACTTGCAATCTACGTATTCAACACACCCGGACGCAACCCGCTGGTCAACATAGGTTCCGGACTGTGGGACACCTATAACATGGCGACCGGACTTATCAGCGATGTCCTCAGCTACCTCCGTCTGTATGCCCTCGGGCTTGCAGGAGGAATGCTCGGAACAGCATTCAATACCATCGGAGGGATCATCTTCGAGGGATGTACGATACCTGTGCTGAACTGGGTATTCTTCATCCTGATCCTTATGCTCGGACATACGCTGAACCTTGCAATGTCCTGCCTGGGGGCATTCGTACACCCCCTGCGACTGACGTTCCTGGAGTATTTCAAGAACTCAGGTTATGAAGGTACCGGACGTGCATACAAACCGCTTGTCGCCGACAATAAAAAATAAGCAGATCCTGAAACAAATAATAACAACAACAAATTAATAAACAACATTATGAACGTAATTCTTGGTTACCTCGGTCTGGGACTTCTGTTTGCCCTGGCCGCAATCGGAAGTTGTATCGGAACCGCCCTTGCCGGCAATGCCGCTGAAGGCGCATTGAAAAAGAATCCGGAAAAATCATCTACGTATATGATTCTTTCCGCCATCCCTGCATCACAGGGTATCTACGGATTTGCCGGTTTCTTCATGTGGCTGCAGTTCGTGACTGACTTCGCAGCCAACGGCCCGCTTCTTTTCGGTGTCGGAGCTACCTGCGGTCTGGTATGTATGATTTCAGCAATCCGTCAGGGACAGATCTGTGCTAACGGTATCACCGGAGTTTCTCAGGGACATGACGTAATGACCAACACTCTCATCTACGCCGCACTTCCTGAATTCTTCGCTATCCTTGCACTTGTCTGCTCACTGCTCGTAGTGCTTTAATCGGAGAATCAACAACAGCGAAACAGCCGGACATGGTAACGTGTCCGGCTGTTTCGCTGTTGTTTCAGATACGATGGATTAAGCTTAATCTACTCGTAGACGAATTCGAATTCGTCCACATACATCACGCTTCCAAGCCCTCCGGTAAAATAGTCTCCTTTATAGCTTGCACAGGCTACCACTACTGCGTATGTAGGCGTTGCGTCAGGTCTCCAATATTCAAGAGGTAAAGTGAACTCCTTGTATGCCCCTCCCGTATCCTCATCGCTCTCGAGTTTTCCATAAGCTATGATACTCTTGTTCGCTTGCGTCTGATCAACGAAAATACCCTTTGCGGTATTAATGGTGAAAGGCTCGCTCCAGTCTGTCAGAATTACCAGAATCTGACATTTGTCCATGGTTCCCTTTAGACTTTCGTATGGGGGATCGGCATAATCTACCGTCTTTGGAAAATACGAATAATAGCCTTTTAACGATGACGGTCTGCCGGTAAAAGGTATTCCCCAATTAAGTATAGCCCCCATTCCTCCTGAGATTGTAGCGTTCTTGAATTCTCCCGTATAAATATTCCCTGCTGCAAATTTAGCTACATTCATGCTTTCAAGTCTGGCGGCAGCCTTATTGTCCTGATCATCAGTCGCCAGAAAATCATACTCTGGAACAGTAGGATTCTTTCTTAACAGGGCTGTACCTCCGTTTGCAGTATCCCATATCTTGACTGTTTCATTAAGATTAGGATACCATGTTCCTGTGCTGTTCTGATACCAGTCATCAAAACCCATATTCTCTATCTGGTCCGGAGTACCGGTCGTAAACGTCACTTCCTTGCCGGTCTCCCCGTCCCGGCTGAACCTGACATGATAAAGGGTCCCTTCCGTAAGCCCGGTAAGCCTGGCCGAGACAGCAGTCCCGTTTACAGAAATATCATCAGTCCGGGACCAGGTTTCTTCTGAATCCGGCCTGTATTCAAGGACAGGGGCCGTCCCTCCGTCAAATTCTCCTTCTATATCCGCGCTATAGCACCACGGAGCAACTGAAGTGACAGCCATTACCACATCCTGAGGAAAGACATTCAGCGACCATCTGGTGACAGTACCTTTATACTCTATGTCGAAATAGCGTTTGAGCGTACAGTCGAGAACCAAAGGGAATTCAAATTCATTGACAGTCTCATCCTCTGCCCCTGCATCTTCGACATATCCGAGAATCACCGAAGTCTCCGGCTCCAGTTTCATATCCTCAATCGTTATAGAAGACAGCGGCTGCGTCTTTGAAACATATACAACAGCATCATGTGTCTGCAGATCAATCTCTGCGTCTCCTACCTGGCCGGTACATCTTACGTACCTTTCAATCGGCTGGGTTGCAGAAATAGTCCACTCGTAATCCTGATAGATGCTCAAAGTCACTTTCAGCGGCTCGGAAAGGTCAATGATATCCCCCGGCTTCAGCATCGGATGACATCTTACCATGTCTGTAAAACCGATATCCGTTATCTTCAGTGCTGAAATGTCAGCAGTCTCAGACAGGATGACACTGATGGTCCTGTCCTGCGTGTTTATCGTCACGGATTCCTGGCCGTCAACACCGAAAGCCGTAAACTCCGCCAACACCCTCGGATAGGACATGTCATTCTCTATCAGACAGGAGTGCAGCGATATCACAGACAGCACCGCCAAAAGGTACCGGAATATTCTTATGTTCTTCATATCCAAACCGTTTTACCCTATCTTGATTTCTTGACCCTGTGATCCCCTGTAGGAATATAGAAAGAAAGACCGAAGCCGATAGAAAGCAGGTTCAACTTGAAATTGGCCCCGCTCTTCTCCATTTCGCTATGCTCTACCTGATTGGTGGTCTGGACGACTTTCTGATAGTTGAAACCGAGCAGACCTATGGATACTTCCAGTGCGACTTCATTGGTAATGAATGCACAAAGTCCGGGGACAAGCCCGAGCTCGAATTTATAGATATCCTGATAGGTTCCGAATTTATCTCCTTCATCCCTCTTGTAGCTTTCGGCCTGACCATATCCGCCCATGGCCCTTACCTCGGTAAACATGGCAAACCTCCGGCTGTCGGCAAAAGGAATATAGTTCCTGAGTGTCAAGGCTCCGGTATATGCGTGCTTGAAATAATTGTAGTCGCTGATTCCCAAAGACAGTGCATCGCCCAAAGACAGATTGAGGTTTCCAAGTCCCATACTTGACCTGTCGTAATCGAAGCGGATACCGACTGAAAGATTGTCCGTGATAAAATACGAGACATACGGTGATACGCCGAAAGAAAGCAGGTTGCCATGGATATCACCCAGCAGCGAGAACAGCATAGAATAGCCGGCATCCGCAGATCCGCTGCCTATACTGTAATTGTTGTACGAAAACGACACTCCCGCACCGACAGTACCTTTCGGAATAAATACCGTCTTCGACATGCCTATGCCCCTGTCGAAAGGCTCCACAGGCGGTTTCGTCTTTTTCTTTGACTTGAATATGCTGCCGGTCTCCGACATCGGCTCTACGGTATCCGCACTGCCATAAGCAGGAATGGCAGACACGCTGAGCGTGGCTGCCACTATCAAAAACGACAATGAATACTTCTTTATCATACTATTTCTTATCCAGTTCATCCGGATCATAAATGAATTCGAATTCATCAAGGTACAGGGTACTTCCTACGCCTCCTGTAAAATAGTCTCCGTATTTGCTGGCCGCAGCTACGATAACTATATACTTAGGCGTTCTGGTAACATCCCGATAGTCAAGCTTAATGGTGAACTGCTGGTATTTCTCCATCGTTTCACTTGTCTCAAAAGAGCCATAAGCTATGATTGCCGGATCTCCCTGGAAATCAACGAAGGTACCTTTACTTGTGTTAATATGGAAAGGATAATTCCAGTCTGTCAACAGAATCTGAATCTGGCCTATATCCGTCTTTCCGGTCATATTGTTATGGGTACCTTTATCAATTATTTTCGGAATATACATGTAATACCCAGTCAATGCCAGCGGTCTGGAAACAAATGGCACACCCCAGTCAAGTTCTGCCCCCAAACCTGAAACCTTATCAAATTTTCCTGTATACAGGTTGCCTGCGGCAAATTGTCCTAAAGCTGTTGAACTTACCAGTTTTACAGCTTTTTTACCCTCCCCGGCTACAGCCACCAGATCAGATTCAGGGGTTGTAGGAGTGACAGATCCGATAAACAGATCCGATGTACCTTTATTGGCAGAGTCCCAGACATAATTCGCTTCACTCAAATCAAGATTCGGATACCAGGCATTGCTGCCGTCCGGCTTATACCAGCTGTCAAATGACATGTTATGAATAACTCCTTCCGCCTCAGTAGTAAAGCTCAATTCCTTGGTTTCCTTATCCTCCGCAGTTACAGCTCTGAATCTATACATTGTTTTCGGTTCCAGACCGCGGATCTCAGCGGAATATGTACGTGAAGCAGAATTTATTGATACTGATCCGTCGAAATCAATCCACTGTGAATCTGTGTCTTTTCTGTACTGGAATGAAATGCCTTCCGGCTGTGAGGCAGGGAACCACTTGGCTTCGACAGTTGCAAATCGGGCCCACGCATTGGCCGAAACGGCCTCCACATCCACAGGCGACTGGACATTGAATGTTATCCTTTCTTCGTCGAACACATTGTTCACATCCACCATAAAGACATCGAAAAAGGATTCTCCGATAGCGAGACTTCCTGCATAAGACGAAATATCGACAGAAACAGATTTCGATCCTTCAGGAACGGAAGCCACTATGACACCATTCCCGGCAAGAGTTCCAAGGACTTCTGTCGACGCTCCTACAAGTTCACAAGAAACCGTCTCCTTTGTCCGAGGGTCCGTATACTCAAGGACAATGCTTTTGAAACCGTCTTCGGAAGTCAGAGAAAGAGTCTTTTTGGAAGCATCCCCTGCGGTAATGTACACAGGCTCTGAATAATCGAAATCAGCTGTCATCTCAGGCTTCGTCTCATCTCCGAAATCAAGGACCAGGTCATATTCCTTTTCATCCATCGAGTCGTTAAGAATAATGGTAAAAGCCCCTCCTCCGAACTCGTCTTCCTTTTCCAGAGAGAAAGAAAGGTTATAATACTGTCTGGCCTTAACATCACTGTAAGTATCCGATGCAGTGTACTTCTCCCCATCTTTGTTGACCAGTTCCAGTGTCCACGAAAGCGTTCCGGTAGCACTGAAATATCCCGTCTTGTCCACAGTAGGAGCTTCCCCTGCACTGTCAAAAACAAGAGTTCCTGCCCCATTGGTCACAGTCAGCTGATACCGGGAAAAATTCTTTTTTATATCGTCGGAGAATTCCGCAGTAACTTTTACGTTTGCAAGACTGCAGGCAATGTTGATGTTCGACATTTCGTCTTTGGCAATCTTGAATTTTGCCGACCCGCTATAGAACGGAGCGTCGAACGCAGCAGCGCCGTCTGTACCGGAATAAGCGACCGCCGTATAATCGAAGCTCACGGCAGGAAGGGTCATCGGTGATTCTGCAAGTGAGGTATAGTCGTCCACATGGCCGCAGACTGTACCTGCAGAATTGATTACATCCAGAGCGAATGTCATCCCGAACTCTTCAGGCGTGCTTTTGAAGACAATGTCTTCACTCAAGTCCTTATCAAGACTCACATACAGATATCCGTATCCTTTATCATCTACATCTGTTTTTTTACAGGCTCCGGCAGACAAGATAACAAGAACGGATACAAAAAAATATATTATATGCTTCATTTCCGTTTAAAAGTTACCTTGTTATTCCGCAACATAAAAAGTCAAAGTCCTGGAAAAAGACTCGCCGTCATTATCCGATATCTCCAGAGTGAACATATGTCTGGACCCGGCATCCGGGCCCAGAGTCAGTATCATAGGTACAAGATTTGACAACGGGAACTGTACCGAACTCTGGCCCTGAAGCTGGTCTCCTGTCGGAAGTCCAAGCTGTCCACCAAGAAAATCCTTGACTTTTTGGTCAGAAATCAAATCCATTCTGGTCGAGCCTACAATGCCTTCCAGAGCAGTATTCAGTGTCGGAGAGTCTACGGAAACGATAAAAGTACTGATGCCCGCAGGAGCGGAAATGGAAAGGTTTACATCCATTCCGTTCGCAATCAGCATTTCATCGAACTCCGGATTCGCCGGCCACTCCATAGTAATGGCAGGAGTATCAGGTTCTGACGGAACATCCGGATCTTCGTCAGGGTTTTCATCTTCTCCACCTTCTACAGGATCCTGGTCGATGCCTGGAATTTCGATTCCCACCTCCGTATCATTCAATGTATCGTCTATGGATATTTCAAAACCGGCTTCTCCCGTAGTTATTGCATCCAGTTTCAGAATATAATTGTTTCCGGCCTTGACCTCTTTAATCGGCAGATGATAAGTAGCTTCCATATTATTGACAGCCCTGTATCCTTTTACGCGGACATCGAGCGGTGAAACCGGAAAGTAGCCGCACTGCTGCGCCTCGACTTCAGACTTTTTCCATGTCAGGGAACGGCTGCCTTCACACAGGACCGTTATCTCGAAATCTGTAAGTTCGCTGAGGAAATTGTCGGTGCAGTTGACAGTCACTTTCATATTCGATATCGAGCACACTACCTCGACATTTGACACCTTGTTTATTTCCACCAGGAAATCCTGAGAGCCGGCATATACGGGAACTCCCCATCCATCATACGGCTCCGTCTGAGCAGAGGATGCCGATATGGTATATTCTCCGGACGGAAGTTCAAGCATGGAAGGAACTTCCGAGAACGAGGCCCATTCATCCGAATATCCTCCGTCTTTCCTGTCGATATTGATCTTGAATGTGTTCACGTCTACATCTGTGTCCGCCTTTGTGGAAAGGTCCACATCAGAAAATTCGTACGACCCCCCTTTCAACTGAAGGGAAAGGGTGCCTGTCCCCCCCTCTGACGGTCTGATATTCTCTTTTTTGCATCCTGCCAATACTGCAGAAAGTGCCAATATTATGATTGCAAATTTTTTCATTGTATTATGCGTATTTTTATTCATAAATAAGTTCTATGTCATCTATAGTCAGGATGCTACCGCCGTGAACACGAGCTGTCCCGGCCGGATAAATTATTTCTACATTCATACTATAAGTAGGGGTATCTGACGTAGACTGCCTGAATTCAATGTAAATTGCATCCGCTTTGGAATAGATATCGTAATATGTTATATCGGCATCCGCTTTTACCCATTCAGTTACAGATGATGAAGCTGTGTATTCAAATGTACCTTCACCGATAGTCAGAGTCCCGCTCATTAGCTTTATATACGCCCTGAAAGTATCAGTGCTATGATCATCATCAATCCTCAGTGTATATTTATAATAAAAGGACAATTTTGATGGCCTGGAGAGAAACGCATGTTTCGATCCGTCTTGAGAATCAATAAATAATTTGCCAGGAACAGCATTGGACAAAGATGTTCCTGAAGTATTTCCATTATTGACAGCTATAGCCATGATTTGCGCAGCTTTCCCTTTCCTTCCGTTCGTATAGGATACCATCGGAAAGCACTTAAAAGTCAGATTTGATGGAGTAGTAGCTGTATGTGTCGTTTCACTATTATTTGAATTCCACCATCTTGACGCCTCATCAGAATAAGGAGCGTATGTTTTCTGTTTTGAGGAACTCAAAATATATGATTTTACATCCCATTCGCTCCACTCCTCAAACCCTGCGTTCCCGACCTGCTGTTCAGCCTCGGTCGTGAGAGTAACGGGTGCGGTAGCAGTCTGGAGGTTGCCGTTATAGACAGCACGCACCTGATATTCCGTTTCCGGCTCAAGTCCGGCTATATCAGGGAATGTCGCCTTTGCCGCATCGGCAGACATTGGCTCTACACTTGTCCATGACCGGCCGTCAGTGCTGTACTGGACTTCAATCTTTGCAGGATTACCGTTCACGGTAGTAGCGGCCAGGCCTCTGATTCTCCTTGCGAAAGCATTGTAATCGGCCGGAGAGAAAGAAAACTCGACCGGGCTCTGCGCTATTGTGAATTCAGGTGTTGAAGCAGACCTGTCAAGGTTGTCCGTAACCGTCACAGAGAATTTGCCGGAAAAGGCATTTGACGGTTCGTATTTGATATAGTCTGAAAGTCTGGAGAAGTCGATGCTGCCGAGCCTTTTGTCTTTCATGGACTTTACCCAGTTGAATCCCAATGATTCAAGGGTTTCCTGCACTGCCGGATCAGGGGACACGAGATCAATACTGCCCGTAATGCCTTTGTCCTCCAAATACTGGGATTCTATAACATTGAGCGTACAGCTCTTTATCCCGCCCTTGGCAATCAGGTCTATCTGGACATTTTCATAATCCACACCTTCTATAAAAGAAAAGAGATTGTCAGTAAAACCGTACATGGCAGCGGCTGGCGCGTCTTTCGGTGCAGCTTCCACCGGCACCAGAAATTCCTTTGTCACATCATCCGTAGTGACATCCACCTCTATCACCGTTCCCCCGAGACTGCCTTCTCCACTATACAGTTCAAGATTGAAAGAGACGAATGTATTCGGAGCATAGACGCTCATATCCTCAGTATCGCTCAAAGAACCCAAGTCGACAGGATAATACTTCCATTCACCGTCAACAAGGGCATATATCTCCATCTCCAATACTCCCGGAAGGATATAGCCCGCCCGTGTTTCATCCTTTACGAATTTCAGTTCTTTGGAAGAACCTGCATTCCTTACCACCGTATACAAATCCGAATAAGAGGCCAGCAGATTGGGTCCGAGACTGACAGCCACCTTGACTTTGTTCATTCTGGCTACAGCACTGACGGACTCTGATGTCTGAGGACGCACGGTAAAAATCTGATCCGCTGAAAACCATGCTTTTTCAGACCCGAATCCTACCCCGGCAGAATCTCCATGCTGGGCCAGAAGACGGTATTCGCCACTGTTCAAAGGGATTTTCTTTCCTGCGGAATTCGCATAATTGTCTCTGTAGATACGGATGCCCTGTGAATTGTAGATCTCGACTTCGAAATCTCCGGCATCAGGTACATTCTCTTCCACAGATCTTGTTTTGGGACTTGCATCTTCGCCATCTCCGGTCGACGAAAGAGTGATGCATACCTCTCCCATTTCCCGGTTCTCAGGTTCCTTTACAGTCTCCTTTGAACATGACAGCAAGACGAGAAGCCCGATCGGTAAAAATCTTAATCGTCTCATCTGGTTTAAGGTTTGTACTTAATAAAATAAACGTGCAAATTTATGATATTCCGGCGTTAAATCCAACATTTCCAACACTTTTCTCATCCTCCGTAACATCAAATGCACAATCGGCGGCTGTTGTTGTCCGATTTTTTCGTATTTTTGCGGAGATTTGGCTTAAAAGTGACATAATATATGGCTGACGAGACAGTTAACTATACCGGCGACAATATCAAGACACTGGAGTGGAACGAGCATATCCGCAAAAGGGCGGGAATGTACATAGGCCGGCTCGGAAACGGAGACAACCCCGGAGACGGAATATACGTACTGCTTAAAGAAGTGATAGACAACTCCATAGATGAATTCACCATGGGGTTCGGAAAAGTCATCAACATCACTATCGAAGGCAAAGAGGTCACCGTCAGGGATTTCGGACGAGGGATACCGCTTGACAAGGTAGTGGACGTAGTCAGCAAGCTGAACACCGGTGGAAAATTCGACGATGCGGCATTCAAGAAGTCAGTGGGTCTGAACGGAGTGGGTACAAAAGCCGTAAACGCCCTTTCTTCTTCATTCTATGTGGAATCATTCAGGGAAGGACAGTCTTCACACGCCTCATTCAGCAGAGGAGAGCTTCTCGAATCGGGCCTCTCCGGTTCAAAAGAAAAGAACGGGACCCTCACCAGATTCACCCCGGACACGGAAATGTTCGGCGACTTCACATATAATATGGAATATGTGATATCAATGGTGAAAAACTACGCCTATCTGAAAAAGGGCCTCACCCTGAATGTAAACGGCACCGCATACACTTCGAAAAACGGACTCCTTGATCTGGTCAATGACAGCCTGTCCGAAGAGCCGCTCTATCCTCCGGTTCATCTGGAAGGCGAAGACATAGAAATAGTCCTTACGCACGGAAACAGCTACGGAGAGAATATCGTTTCATTCGTAAACGGACAGAACACGAGGGACGGAGGCACCCACCTGGCAGCATTCAGGGAAGCCATAGCCAAGACGGTAAAAGAATTCTACAAAAAAGACTATGCACCGGAAGACATACGCCAGGGCATCGTAGGGGCCATAAGCATCCAGATCCAGGAACCTCATTTCGAGTCGCAGACCAAGATAAAGCTCGGTTCCACCTACATGTGGGAAAAGACGGTCAAAGAGCCTGACGGATCGCTCAGCACGGATCGCGGGCCGACCATCAGGACATTCGTCAACGACTTCATAAAGACCAATCTGGACAACTACCTGCATATCCACAAGGACGTCGCGACCGTAATGCAGGAAAAGATCATCGCTTCGGAACAGGAAAGGAAAGAGATTTCCGGAATCCAGAAAAAGACCAAGGAAAGGAACAAGCGCACAAATGTCTACAACAAGAAACTGCGCGACTGCAGGGTCCACTACAATGACAGACTGCCTGCAAGCCGGCAGGAACTTGCAGAACAGACAAGCATATTCATTACCGAGGGAGACTCGGCGAGCGGAACCATTACGAAAGCCCGCAACGCCGAAACCCAGGCTGTATTCAGCCTGAGGGGAAAACCCATAAACTGCTACAAGGAAAGCCGTAAGAAAGTGGCTGAAAATGAGGAATTGAGCCTTCTTATCGCCGCTCTCGGAGTCGAGGAGGACATGGATGACCTGAGATACAACAACATCATAGTAGCCACCGATGCCGATGACGACGGGATGCACATCCGCATGCTTGTAGTCACTTTCCTTCTGAAATACTACCCTGACCTGGTGCGCAGGGGCCATGTACACATCCTCCAGACACCTCTGTTCAGGGTCAGGAACAAGAAAGAAACCCGCTACTGCTACAGTATCGATGAAAAGGAAGCCGCGGTAAAGGCACTCAAGACAGGTGTAGAGATCACACGGTTCAAAGGTCTCGGAGAGATTTCGTTCGAAGAATTCAAGAACTTCATCGGAGAAGACATCAGACTCGACCTCGTACAGTTGAGCGATGAAGAATCCATCGCCGAACTTATGGAATTCTACATGGGCGACAACACAATCGACAGACAGAATTTCATCCGCCAGAACCTCCGCTCGGAGGAAGAACTGGAGGATGTAAACATTTAATAGTTATGTGGAAAAGATTTTGCGGATTCTTGCTCAGGGCAATGGGCTGGACAGCAGTAGACCCCCCTGTTCCTGAAGATAAATGCGTAATCCTCGGTGTGCCGCACACCTCCATGTGGGATTTCGTAGTTTCATACCTCTATTATACATCCGTAGGCGGGAAAGCCAATGTGATGATAGCCAAGGAATTCTTCTGGTGGCCATTGGGTGCCGTCCTCAGGGCATTGGGCGCCGTACCTGTAGACAGAAAAAGCCCTACTTCACTTATGGTCAGTCTCATACATGAGATGAACAAAGCAAAGAAAATGCACCTGGCGATTGCCCCGGAAGGAACCAGAAAAGCCGTAAAAAGATGGAAGACAGGTTTCCATACCATAGCGCAGGAATGCAACATACCGGTATATCTGGGATATTTCGACTGGAAGACGAAACGTGTAGGCCGCGGACAGAAGTTCGAAATCACGGACGATGCCAGGGCGGACATGCAGCGCATCCAGGAAATCTATGAACAGATGCACATGGAAGGCAAGCATCGTGACGGATATGTAACACATTAAAGCAAGGGCAAGATGAATATCATATCCAAGCAACTGATGAAACTGCGGGAGAGGTATATCGACACGCTCGGCAAACTGTATGAATACTCTACTACCATCTACGAGAAGAACAGGCTGTCGCAGATGCTCGACTCGGACATGGGCTACACATACGGAAGTTTCAAACGCAAATGCGACGAACTCTCCCACCATCTGTCCCGATACGGGATCGGTGCAGGAGACAAGGTCGCCATCCTTTCCCAGAACATGCCGAACTGGACTGTGGCAATGTTCTCGCTTGTGCCTTTCGGACGTATCTCTGTCCCGATACTTCCGGATTCCTCGGAAAACGAAGTCACAAACATCCTGACCCACTCCGGGAGCAAGGCCATTTTCATCTCGAAAAGACTTATGCACAAACTCAGCAAGGAGTGCATGGAAAAAATGGTCCTGGTAATAGACATAGAGACATTCGACACAATCAAGAGGGATGACAATGCATTCACATGTGACGGGAAAGTCTCACAGCCCCTCCCGGACGATCTTGCCACCATTATCTATACTTCCGGCACCACCGGGAACGCGAAAGGAGTCATGCTAAGCCACAGAAACCTGTGCTCCAATATCATGGCTTCACTGCATGCCCACAAATGCACTGAGAAGGATGTCTGGCTGTCGATACTGCCGATGGCACATACATACGAACTGAGCATAGGCGTACTCTACCCTATTTTCTGCGGGGCATGCGTCTATTATATCCAGAAACCGCCTACACCTACAGTGCTTCTCGCGGCAATGAAGACCGTAAGGCCGACCATCATGCTTTCAGTACCTCTGATCATAGAGAAGATCTACAGGAACAGCGTAATTCCGACCATACGGAGAAGCCGCGTACTGAAATGGATGAAACGGCATACCCCTACCCTGCTCTGCATACTTATCGGGATGAAACTTAAGGCTACCTTCGGAGGAAGACTGAAATTCTTCGGTATCGGAGGCTCGAAACTCGACATCACGGTAGAGGAGTTTCTCAAGAAAGCCAGATTCCCCTACGCTATCGGATACGGACTCACCGAAACGGCTCCGCTTATCTGCAATGCCGGAGTCAAATACACAAAACCCGGCTCTACAGGCATCGCTGCGTATGGCGTGACCGTAAAGCTGCTGGACGTAAATCCGGAGACAGGAGAAGGCGAGATAGTCTGCAAAGGGAACAATGTGATGCTCGGGTACTACAAGGACCCTGCCCGTACCCGTTCCGTGTTCACCGGCGACGGATGGTTCCGCACCAATGATCTTGCGACAGTCGACGAGAAAGGACGCTACTACATCAAAGGACGTCTGAACAACATGATTCTGGGACCGTCCGGAGAAAACATCTACCCGGAAGAAATCGAGAATGTCATCAATAACATGGACGAAGTCAACGAATCCCTGGTGGTCGAAAGAAACGGACGTCTGGTGGCTCTCGTACAGTTCAATGACAATATCATCAACTGGAACCAGGAAGGTGAGGACCAGTTTTTCGAAAAGCTAGAAGCCAGGAAAAAGGCCATCATGAACTATGTGAACAAGCATGTCAACAAGTTCTCGAAAATCAATGACGTGGAAGTGATGAAAGAGCCTTTCGAAAAGACCGCCACGCAGAAAATCCGCAGATTCAAGTACAAGAAGGAGTCTGATTCAGATGCCGACGCAAAAGGAGAGAAAAAGGAATAGCAGATTTCTCCGCTCCGGCTCCGCCTTCGGTCGAAATGACAAGAAAAGCTCCGCCTCCGGTCGAAATGACAGGAAAGGATCCATACGGATACGGGGCAAGAGAGTGGGCAAAAGGATTTTTTTGAGCAATTGAAACAAGACTATATAAAAGATGGGTGGGTCAGAATTTTTGACCCACCCATCTTTTATATAGTTGTCAGCCGGATTATTCAGCTACGACTTCAAATTTTACAGTACCTTTGATATCCTTGTAGCATTTTACTGCTGCCTCGTATGTACCGACCTCTTTTACAGAGTCAGAAACGATAGTGATATCCTTCTTGTCTACCTCAAGTCCTGCGGCTACAAGAGCGTCTGCGATCTGGGCTGTTGTAACTGAGCCATAGATCTTGCCTGACTCGCTCACCTTCACAGCCACTTTCACTGAAACCTCAGCAAGTTTTGCTGCAAGTGCTTCGGCATCGGCACGAAGCTTGGCCTCTTTGTGAGCACGCTGGCGTATGTTCTCAGCGAGGACCTTCTTTGCAGAAGGAGTAGCGAATATAGCCAATCCCTGAGGGATAAGGTAGTTGACAGCATAACCTGTCTTAACCTCTACGACATCGTCTGCATGGCCGAGATTGGCCACATCTTTCTTCAGTATGATTTCCATATAGCTTTCCTCCTTATTTCAAAAGATCGGTTACGTATGGGAGAAGTGCGAGATGTCTTGCACGCTTGACAGCCTGGGCCACTTTCCTCTGGAATTTGAGTGAAGTACCGGTCAGACGGCGAGGGAGAATCTTACCCTGCTCGTTAAGGAACTTCTTGAGGAACTCAGCATCCTTGTAATCGACATATTTGATACCTGCCTTCTTGAAACGGCAATATTTCTTTCTCTTTACCTCTACTGTAGGAGGGTTGAGATAACGTATTTCGTTGTTCTGTGCCATGATTCTTACTCCTTGTTCTGTTTGTTAGCCCTTCTCTTCTCAGCGTATGCAACGGCATGCTTGTCCATTGCGAATGTAAGGAAACGGATAATCCTCTCGTCGCGACGGTACTGTGTCTCGAGTACATCGACGAACTGGCTATCAGCCTTGAACTCGATAAGATAATAAAAACCTGTGGTCTTCTTCTGGATAGGGTAGGCAAGCTGCTTCAGGCCCCAGTCCTCTTCGTACACCACCTCACCGCCATTCTCTTTGATGAGGCCGACGTACTTAGCAACCGCTTCCTTCATCTGGGCTTCAGACAAAACGGGAGTTGCAATGAAAACGGTTTCGTACTGTTTGATCATTTTGTTTGTAATTAATTGTTTTATTTATAAATACAGCCCTTCAAGAACCCGAAAGGCCTCAAAAGGGCTGCAAAGATATGAATTATTTTCCTTCTATCCAAATCATTTGATGCGGTACGGCTGATTTTCATACAGAATGTATTTCTTCGCCTTACGTATCCATTTCTGCTCCTCTACCTTTATATGCTCCCTGGCCTCTTCCGCAGTCTTCCTTCCCATGACGAAATCCGCAAGCACCGGGTCTGCAAGCCTGGTAAAGAAGCCGTCCTGAAGCACGAATACAGGATAGCGGTCATGGAAATGACGCATCAGCTGAAGAGTGTGCATCAGCGAGTGATATTCGGCCCCCGGTTCCAGAATTATCTGGTATCCATAGCATTTCTGCCCTGCATACATTCCACATGCAGGGGTAAAGGAGCATGGCCTGAGCAACACCCCTGCAGGCTGCGGAAGAGGCTCGTATCTGTCTGTCTTTATAAAAGGAGCTCCGATATATTCATAAGGCCTCGCCGTACCTATACCTGGAGTCACATTAGTGCTGTTCCAAAGACCTCCGCCGCTGTACATGTCGCAGGTAAACAGCCCCGGAATATCGGAAGCCGGGGCGACAGTCCACGGCATGAGTCTCCTGAGAGACTCCGACGCAAGGGCGGAAATTACATGAAGAGGATACCTGGCGCCTATTTCATTGTGATAGAGGTTTGCCAGTTCTCCGAGAGTAAGGCCATGACGATGAGCGACTTTGGGCACATATTGTCCGCAGTCGGACAACGGCATGGAGCCTTCGACGCTCCTCCCCGCAGGATTCAGATGATCCACGATATACAAAGACGGCGAGGCTTCCCCGAGATCCTTCATTACGGACATAAGGTGGAAAACATCCCTGGTATAGTTGAAATACCTTGCTCCGACATCCTGAATCTCGACGACTACGGCATTGAGATCCTTCAGCTCTTCCTCTGAAAATCCTATATGGTTCGTATCCGGAGCGAGTTCGGTGTCCAGCGGAGAAAATATCCTTGCAAGGTTTCCGCGCTCCCTGAAAATGTCATAAAGATATCTTCCCTTGTCGGCATCCCAGCTGTTCTGCGTACAGAAACAGCCGACACGTCCCTCCATGAGGGATTTGTCGAGCTGTTCCTCCAATCGGGTTGTCCTGAAAGAAAACATCCCCCTATTCCTTTATTATATCTTCGGCAATGGCGATTATGTCCTCTGCGAGCTTTTCGGCCTGCCGTGCATCCGGAGCTTCAGCGTAGATTCTGATTATCGGTTCCGTATTGGACTTTCTCAGATGTACCCATTTCTTCTCCGCCTCGAAAGAAATCTTCACTCCGTCGATATCATTAATGTCCTCTGATGCGTATATTTCTTTCATCTTGTCAAGAATCTTGTCTATCAGCGACTTGTCCGAAAGCTGTATCTTGTTCTTGGCGATAGTGTACTGAGGACAGGCATTACGGAGCTCCGTAACCTTGCATTTTTTATGTGCCAGACTGGTAAGGAAAAGCGCTATGCCGACCATAGCGTCACGGCCGTAGTGCAATGCAGGATATATTACCCCTCCGTTTCCTTCACCGCCGATCAATGCTCCACACTCTTTCATTTTCGTCGTCACGTTCACCTCGCCGACTGCGGCGGAAAAACACTCACCTCCGAACTTTTCCGTGACATCACGCAATGCACGCGAAGAAGAAAGGTTGGAAACCGTGCAGAATGAATACGGAGCGGCAATATCTTCTATGGATTTCCCTGTTTCAGCGGCCTTTTCATAAACCCGTGAAAGAAGGTAATCTGCTACACTTACCAGAGTATATTCCTCCCCGAAAGGTGTCCCGTCTTCGCATATCAGAGCCAGCCTGTCCACATCCGGATCTACGGAAATACCCAGATCGGCATGATGACTTACAACGGCTTCCGAAAGTCCGGTAAGATTTGCAGGAAGCGGTTCCGGATTATGTGCGAAACGACCGTCAGGCGTACAGTTCAGCTCAATGCACTCTACGCCGAGTTTTCCGAGCAGTCTCGGCATGATGATGCCTCCGACAGAGTTGACCGCATCAAGCACGACTTTGAACCCGGCCTTTCTCACAGCATCGGCATCCACAGCGTCAAGTGCAAGCACGGCATCTATATGCCTGTCGGTAAAATCAGTTTCCGTCACCGTACCGAGATCCTCTACCGGGGCAAAATCGAATGACCCGCTTTCTGCACATTCAAGAATCGCGGCGCCTTCCCCGGCATTGAGGAACTCTCCTTTTTCATTGAGGAGTTTCAGAGCGTTCCACTGCATAGGATTATGAGAAGCAGTCAGAATGATACCGCCGTCTGCCTGTTCGAAAATGACCGCCATCTCAGTAGTCGGCGTAGACGCAAAACCTGCCTTGACCACATCCACCCCACATGCTATAAGTGTCCCGCATACAATGTTTTCGACCATTTCGCCGGAAATGCGTGCATCCTTCCCTACCACAACACGGTATCTCTCTCCCTCCGGCTTGGGCCTGCGTTCCCTGAGCTTTACGCAATAGGCGTATGTAAATTTCACGATATCTACCGGAGTAAGCGCCTCGCCGGGCTGGCCGCCTACCGTTCCTCTGATTCCTGAGATTGATTTTATAAGTGTCATTGTTATAAAATATTAAAGTAAAAAGCACAAACGAACAAAATTACGACAATACCGATATTTTTACAAATTTTATAGTATTTTTGCCGCCGCTTCCTGCGGAAGCCACCTACAATTGTCAAACCTGCCGCATGTTACGGCGCAGATTATAAGAAAATGAAAGCAGTCTGGACAATACTGTTACTGATAACATCCAATATTTTCATGACCTTCGCCTGGTACGGGCATCTCAAGCTCCAGGAAATGAAGATATCTTCCAGTTGGCCGCTGGTACTGGTCATCCTATTTTCGTGGGCAGTGGCATTCTTCGAATACTGCGCCCAGGTGCCGGCAAACAGAATCGGATTCAACGGCAACGGCGGTCCGTTCTCGCTCATGCAGCTGAAAGTCATCCAGGAAGTAATATCCCTTACCGTATTTACGGTAATAGTTACGCTGATGTTCAAAGGACAGGGACTGCAATGGAACCATCTGGCAGCATTCATCTGCCTTATCATGGCGGTATTTTTCGTATTCCTTAAATAATTCCAAACAGAATTGCAGAAAAATTTGGAAGTAAAAAAAACTTGCCATATCTTTGCAATCCCAAAAATAAAACGCTCGGCTCGTATAACGGTTAGTACTCAAGATTCTCAATCTTGCAATCGGAGTTCGATTCTCCGGCCGAGTACAGAGAAAGGCTCCTAATCATCTGATTAAGAGCCTTTTGATTTTTAGTAAGGTGTACTAAAGGTGTACTATTGAACCCCCTACTTCCCTTCTTTATATTCTTTCCACAGGCGTCTGATATCATCACGGATAAGGTAACATGCAGGGCCGATGACATTGCCATGGTTGAAGCCTTCCAGCTGGTATAGCTCGACCGGATGTCCGAAAAACCTGAGCAGGGAATACAGATGCAGGTTTTCCTCATAACGGGCAAGCATCTCCAGATCGTCATCTCCTGTAATGAGCATGATAGGGGCACCTTCCTTGCGGACATTGTTTGAAGGGGCGAATTCATCTATGACAGGAATATCCCTGGAAAGACCACGTTCAGCCTTTATGGTATAATGGGTGGCAGTCTGGCCGCTGACAGGGTAAGCCTTGACTATACGGTCCGCATCTGCCCCCCAGGCAGCCATGTAATCTTTTGCCAGGACCAACATAAGCGTAAGATATCCTCCTGCCGAATGCCCTCCGACATAAATCTGCTCAGGTGTGCCGCCATATTCATCTATATTATTGAAAACCCAGGCCATAGCCTGAGCGGCATCCTCAATATATGAAGGACATGCCGCCTTCGGGGAAAGCCTGTAATTGACATCCACTACAGCAAAGCCCTGCCCCCGGAGTTCGCCCAGAAGAGACTTCGAACCGCCTTCCAGACCTCCGCCGTGGAACCACACCAAAGTAGCGAATCCATCGGAATTTTCAGGATAATAAATATCAAGCCTGCATCTTTCAAGGCGATATGCATCAGTTTCATCTTCAGACACGTAGCTGATATCTTTCACATGTCTGTAACCGTCATCGGCACCAGTGGCCGGAACTGCTGCAACCGCTGAAAGCGAAAAGGCAGCAACACAGAGCGACAAGCAAATTCTCAATGAAGTCTTCATATTGTTTCGATAAAAAGTTATTCGGCTATACGCACGCATGAAGGCATGTCCTCGGCAAATTTCACCCTGCTGCCGGTGTATGACAGCATTCCTGTTTCAGGATCGATCTCGTATGCTTCTACCGAACGGTCATCCCGGCAGGCGACAAGCATGGTTTTCCCGTCCGGAGCGATGGCGAAATTCCTCGGGTGCTTCCCTGTCCTGCAATACCCTACCTTGGTCACGCTGCCGTCTTCCGCTATAGAGAAAACCGATATCCCGTCTTTTTTGAGACGGTGCGAAGTGTAGAGGAAATCACCTGAAGGATGCAGATGGATGTCAGCGCTTCCGCCGGCACGGAGATCATCTGCAAGAAACCTCCCCGTCATATCGAAGACAGGCCTGCCGTCACCGTCGAAAGAAAAGTCGAATACCAGGAGTTCGCCTGAAAGTTCGGTAAGACAGTAAAGTCTGCGTCTGAGGGTATCCACTTCCATGTGACGGGGACCGCTCCCTGCTCCACATATTATGTCACACTCAGGAAGACACGAAAGTACTGGCATGTTTTCCCGAAACGGGATCTGCCCGGCATCCGGCATTTTCATGACCCTTATCCTGTCAGCCCCGAGGTCGGAAGCAAGAAGATATCTGGCATCCGCACCTTCCTGCCGCGGAAGGAATTTCAGCTGGTGGATATGCGAAGATTCCTGGCGGGATGCGACCGGACCGGATCCGCGGAAAACAAGACTCTGCAGCAACGCTCCGACCGAACCGTCATCTCCGACGTCGAACACTGAAACGGAACCGCTGCCATAGTCGGCTGTCATGACGGTATCGGATTCCCTGTCATAAAACAGAAAACACGGATCATGTCCTGTCCTGGAATTGCTCCCTGTCCGTGTAAGCATGATATCATCCGCAAATGAATACACTCCGGAACCGGCTCCTGCTTCCGAAGCCGCGTAAAGGTCATATATGCCGTCAAGCATATTCTCCTCCCCCAGGGCAATATATGAAGGATTGACGAGTTCCGCTTTCCCCAGAGGAGTAAAAGATCTGGTCTCCTGATCGAAGATATAACGGTAGAAATGGTTCCCGTATGTGCCTATATATACAACATATCCTTCCTGCAGTTCCGTCTTCCCGGCAGAGCGTTTCAGGCAGAACAATACGGACAAGACGACCGCAATGAGCAGAATACCTGCCACCGCAGCTATAATTCCAGGTTTTTTCATATTCAGTACACTTTGAGCAGTCCCGGCATTCTATTCATGACAATAAAATCCGAAACGCAACCCAAAGAAACATGATTTTAAGTAAATTTGCAAACCAAAACAGCAGATTATTGTCATTATGGCTTCAAATAGATTAAAAATCAAGTCTTTGCCTCCCGATTTCAATGTGGAGGAAAGAGTTGTCCGCGCAAAAGAGAATTTCAGGGTACACGGATACAACTGCTGCCAGTCCGTCCTGCTTGCCTACAGCGACGTGCTCGGTCTTGACGAAGACACGGCGGCCACACTGACATCCGGGCTCGGAGGAGGCATGGGAAGACTGAGGGAAGTCTGCGGAAGCGTGACCGCCATGTTCCTGATAACAGGCTATATACACCCTGCAGCAGACCCTTCCATAAAGACTGACAGGACAGCCAATTACTCGCTCGTCCAGGAAGCCGCTTCAAAATTCAGGGAACTCAATGGCTCGATAGTATGCAAAGAACTGCTCGGACTCGTTCCCAAAAGCGCCGTAGGGAAAAACGGCATAGGCATGCCCTCTCCGCAGTCTGTGGAACTTCCTGCAGAATCTCCAGAGCCGTCCGACCGGACACCGGAATATTACAAAAAGCGTCCGTGTGAAGAACTGATAGGGATTTCGGCAGGAATCATAGGAAACATGATAGTAGAAGCGGTCCGGACCGGAACCGAAGCGGTTCACTGACACGGAAGATCATCCGGCTGAAGCAGCCTTCTCCCTCTGCCGTACCGTAAGCGCCCTCTGGAATGCTCTGGCGTTCCGGAGGTGTTCTTTGTAGGTAACGGCAAACCTGTGCGTGCCGTCAAATTCCGGACTTGCACAGAAATAGATATACCCATGCTCGTCAGGGTGCAGCACAGCGTCTATGCAGGCTTTGGGCGGCACATTGATAGGAGCGGGCGGCAGTCCTCTGTATTTATAGGTATTATAAGGTGACTCCACTTTCAGATGCTTCTTTAGAATCCTGTCCAATGTATATCCGTAGCAGAAAGCTATGGTAGGATCGGCCTGAAGCCTGATGCCTTTGCGCAGACGGTTGAGATACACTCCGGCTATCTTGGGATATTCGAAAGCCTTGAGGGTCTCCCCGCTCACTATAGAAGCCAGTACAGACACTTCATACGGCGAAAGTCCCTGTGCAGCGGCTGCGGACTTACGCTCTTCGGTCCAGAAGACATCATACTCTTTCTTCAGCCTGTCGAAAATGTCCTTTACCGAAGCCGTCCAGTACATCTGGTACGTATCCGGCAGAATCATGGCAAACACATTCTCAGGCGTAAAGCCATAACCGGCAAGGAATGCGGTATCTTCCAGAGCCTCGGCGACCTGAGAAGAATCCACCATCATCTGCATGCTTATTTTCCTGGCCAGACGTCCCTTGCTCCTTATGGTCCCGGAAATAGTCAGGTTCTGCGGTGTCTGCCAGCCGCGGGTAATCATTCTGATAGTATAAATCGCTGTAAATGAAGGCTCTATTACATACCGTCCCGGTTTCATCCCTGTCCCGAGTCCTTCTTTTCGGGCACAGCGTTCCAGACTGCCGCGCCTGAGAGCCCCGGCCCCGCTGACGAGAGAATCCAGGACAGTCCCGGGGTCAGTATCCGGATACACATAGAGGACATAATCTTCCGTAAAACAAGGCTTCCTGTTATCGGCTATATATCTGCCGATAAAAAAAACGCAAAGGGCGGCCGCACATACGATACAGCCGGCAACAGCCGACAATTTCAGAATTTTCCTGTCCGGTGACATCATCACTATCATCGATTACCTCAACAGTACGGTATCGCCGTTGACAAGGATATGGTCTTCCGCGAAACCGTTTTTCTTCATTATGGAATTGAGCTTGACGGCAAAACGCTGGGAAATCTCATATACAGTCTCCCCTCCTTCAGCAATGTATTTATCCAGATGTGCCGCAGCCTTTTTCTTCTTCGGCTGGAGATAGACTATGGTACCCGGCAAAAGTTCCCTGTCTTCATGCAGATCGTTGAAAAACAGTATTTCCCGAGGGAAAAGATTATAGAGTCTGGCGATGGACTGATAAGTCTCGCCTTCCACGGAATAGACAAAAGCCACCCCGTTCTGCGAATACAGCTGACGGGTAAGGGAGAAACGGAATTCGGAACGCGGACCTTCGTACGGACGAGGTTCCTCCAGGGCTGTAGGAGATTCGGGAACTTTGCTTCCCGGAGCGACAGTGATGATTTCCGGCTTCGTCTCCGGCATTGTCTGTTCCTGGACTCCGTCTGTATCCGGTGAGGCCTGCGATGCAGCAAGGGCGGCTGCAGCCGCAGCAGTTTTCTTGAGACGGCGGGCTTCCTTTCTTGAAAGTTTGTTCTTCTTGCGTATAGCCTTCGTATCAGTCTGGTCAAACCTTGAAAGGTCGTATGTCTCGATAAGGTTTATGAGTTTGCGCGGATAAGCAGGATCGGTAGCGTAACCGGCGCGTTTGAGTCCATGGGCCCAGCCTTTATAATCGGTTATCTTCAGATCGAACAGAGACTTGTACCTGTCCTTGTAACGCAGGAAATCCGAATGGTCCTTGTATGATTCGGCCACTGACTTGTATTTGCGGAAACATTCGTTCTTTTTTTCAGCATCCATATACACGCCAGGCCCCTTCCAGTCGTGACACTTGATACCGAAATGGTTGTTGCCCTTAGTCGCCAGATATGACTGGCCGTTGCCCGACTCCAGCATACCCTGCGCAAGGGTGATGCTAGCAGGAACCCCGCTTCGGAACATCTCGTCTACTGCCATCTGGGCATATTTCTCGATATAAGTCTCCTGAGCCGACTGTTTCTGTGCAGCCAGCGGCAGAGAAAAGGCGACGGCCAGTATCGGAACGGCCGCAAGAAGGAAATGTCTGTTCATTTTATACCTGTTTCTTCATCACGACTTTCGGATCAAGTCCGGAAGGACCGACAAAAATAGTTAAATTTACCAGATTTCCGTCTTTTTCAGCGGAATCTCTATCGTATCCAGCTCATGGGCCAGAAGCGTATCCGGAAAAATGGAAGCTGCCTGTTCAAGAAACGGTGACAGATCAGTGAAACGCGAAGAATAATGTCCTATGAGAAGTCTTCCTGCACCGGCCTTCAAAGCACATTCGGCCGCATCTTCCGTAGTAGAATGAAAAGTTTTCACAGCCATATCCTTCATTTCCGCCGGATATGTAGCTTCATGATACAGCATATCTACACCCCTGACCCATCCTGCAAGTTCCGGAAAAGGAGCGGTATCACTGCAGTATGCATAGCTGCGAGGCACATAAGGCTTGTAGGCAGCCTCAGAAACCGGTATGACTTCAGTGGTCCCACCGGAAGAACGTACCACATCCTCCCCTCTTTTAAGCGCCCCTATTTCAGAAAGCGAAAGCCCGTATTTTCCGATGCAGTCTTTCCTGACATTGAACGGAGGCTCCTTTTCCCTGACGATAAAGCCGTATGTTTCAATCCTGTGCCGTAAAGGAAACGACAACACCTCTATGGTCCTTGTCTGGAAAACGACTTCGGGAGCCTCACAGGAAAGTTCATGCATATCTATACTGAACCTGAGCCCTTCGCCGAAAGTGTTCAGGAAAAAATCCAGAACCGGACGGAAAGCCGGCGGTGCGAAAACATTCAGGACAGATGTCCTGCCGAGCATGCCCATCGTACTGAGAAGGCCGAATATCCCGAAAATATGGTCACCGTGTATGTGCGACAGACAGACTGTATCTACCTTAAGAAAAGAAATGCCTTTCCGCCGCATCTGCATCTGCGTCCCTTCACCGCAGTCAATCAAAAACAAGCGCCCATGCACATCAAGTACATGAGCGCTGGAATATCTGTCTGAAGTGGGCAGGGCCGAAGCCGTGCCCAGAATATTCAGCGTGAAATTCATCTGCAGTACAGATTACTCGCCTTTCTCAAGTTTGTCTTTGAGAGCGGCAAGCTCGGAAATATCTCCGAGGGTGGTCTTCTCAAGATTAGAGCTGATCTTCTTGATTGCCTTCTTGGTGCTGTCAGCCTCTCCGGCAGGTTTGGCGGCAGCCTTAGGCTCCTCTGCTGCAGTGTAGGTCTTCACGTGTGAAAGGGTGATCTTCTTGGTGCTGCGCTTGAGCTCGGTAACCTTGAACGGAAGCACGTCGCCTGCAACCGGCATGGAACCGTCCTCTTTAACGAGTTCCTTGGTGTGGCAGAAACCTTCCACGTCACCGTCAAGTGTAACGGTAGCTCCCTTGTCCGAGATGCTTGCAATAGTGCCGTTATGGACAGAACCTACTGTATAAGTGCTTTCCACCTCATCCCATGGGTTAGGAAGGAGCTGCTTGTGACCGAGACTGAGCTTGTGGTTCTCCTCGTCGAAATCAAGGATCATCACATCGATCTTGTCACCAGGCTGGACGAACTCTGAAGGATGCTTGATCTTGGTCCATGAAATATCGCTGATGTGTACAAGACCCTCGACACCTTCCTCAAGCTCTGCAAATACGCCGAAGTTGGTTACATTGCGTACGATAGCAGAATGCTTTGATCCGATAGGGTATTTCTCGCGGATGTTCTCCCATGGATTCGGCATGAGCTGCTTGAGTCCGAGAGACATCTTCTTCTCCTCCCTGTCAAGGGTAAGGATCTGGGCCTCAACCTCATCTCCTACTTTCAGGAAGTCCTGTGCGATACGGAGTCTTGGAGACCATGACATTTCAGACACATGGATAAGACCCTCTACGCCAGGCTCGATTTCCACGAATGCGCCGTAATCTGCGATAAGGACGACTTTACCTTTAACCTTGTCACCGACCTTAAGGTTCGGATCGAGGGCATCCCACGGATGTACTGTGAGCTGCTTGAGACCGAGGGCGATTCTCTTCTTGGCCTCATCGAAATCAAGGATAACGACCCTGATCTTCTGGTCAAGCTTGACAACCTCTTCCGGATGGTTGATCCTGCCCCATGAAAGGTCTGTAATATGGATAAGTCCGTCTACGCCGCCGAGGTCGACAAACACACCGTAGCTGGTGATGTTCTTGACTGTTCCTTCAAGAACCTGTCCTTTCTCGAGCTTGCTGATGATCTCGCTCTTCTGCTGCTCGAGCTCTGCCTCGATAAGGGCCTTGTGCGAAACAACCACGTTGCGGAACTCCTGATTGATCTTCACGATCTTGAAGTCCATAGTCGTATCAACATACTGGTCGTAGTCGCGGATAGGCTTGATGTCTATCTGTGAACCAGGCAGGAACGCCTCGATTCCGAAGATGTCCACGATCATGCCACCCTTTGTGCGGGTCTTGACATAACCTTTGACAATCTCGTTGTTGTTATATGCTTCGTTGACCATATCCCAGGAGCGGAGTGCACGGGCCTTCTTGTGGGAAAGTACCAGCTGGCCTTTCTTGTCCTCTGTAGACTCTACATACACTTCTACCTTGTCACCTACTTTGAGGTCAGGGTTGTAACGGAACTCCGGAGCCATGATGACACCTTCGCTCTTATAGCCGATGTTGACGATTACCTCCCTCTTGCTGATAGCGGTAACGACACCTTCAACGACCTCACCCTCGACTACTTTTGAGAGAGTGTTGTCATACATCTGCTCGATTTCGGCCTTGTTCTCGCCGTAGGCTGCCTCGCCTTCAAATGCATCCCAATCGAATTTGTCAGGATCCACCGATGCGTTCAGGACAGGTTTCCTGGTTTCTTCTGCTGCCGGAGCAGTCTCCTGAACAGGAGCCTCTGCTGCCTTTGGAGTCTCCTCCACAGCTACTGTCTTGTTTTCTTCCATAAAATCTGATTAAAACAAACTAGTGGGTTAAACTTTATTTAATGTACCTGACGGGACACAAAAGCGCGCCCCGGTCAAAAGGCGCGCAAAAATATGGATAATTTATTGTAATTGCAAGTATTCCAGCAATTTTCTTGGAGAACTACAACATTTTCCTTTTTTTGAAAATCAGCAGGATGATGGCAAATGACACGAGCATCAGCCCCAGAGTGATGACCCAGTCCCAGCCGGTCCCCGTCATGGGAAGCTTTACGTTCATACCGAAAAAGCTGGCAATCAATGTCGGAGGCATAAGAAGCAGGGACACCAGAGTGAAGACCTTCATGATCTTGTTCTGGTCGAGGTTGATAAGACCTATCACCGTATTCTGCAGATATTCAAGTCTTTCAAAACTGAAATTGGTATGGTTGATCAGGGAGGATATGTCCTTCAGCATGACATTGAGCTTGGACTGCAGTCCTTTGGGATAGCGGTTGCTCTTGAGGATACTCGAAACGACCCTCTGCTTGTCCACGATATTCTCTCTCACCAGCATGGTGTTCTCCTGCAACTGGTTGATGTCCAGAAGGAACTCCTCGTTAATGTCTTCACCCAGACTCACCTTCCTGTTGTACTGTTCGATTTCCTTGGACATCAGCTCGATCATATCCGCATCCAGGTCGATTCTCTGCTCCAGGATATTCACGAACACCATATATCCGGACGGATACAGTTTCGGGAAAGCCTGTACCCTGCGCTGGATGTCAGTTATACTCCTCAGAGGGCTTTCCCTGAGGGTAGTGAGGATATTGCCCGTAATGATGAACGAAACCGGAATCATGGAATACTCCTCCGGCCCCGGAATAAGGAAGTTCGTATTTGCGAAAAGCGCGTCTTCGGTTTCGGAAAAACGTGATGAACTCTCGATTTCCTCAGCCTGGGCCCGGCTCTGGATGGTAGTGCCCACAAAAGACTCGGCAGCACGCTTTTCATCTCCCGTAGGGTTGAAAAGGTCGATCCAGACGACATCGTCATGGACAAGGGTGCTGAAAGACGTTTCCGACTGGGAAACCAGTATCTGCCCGTTGGATTTGTAGAAGATATCTATCATACCTCGATCAGTTTTGCTCCGGCCCGGTCGTCGGAAAGTGTTCAACATCCAGTCCTTTCAGAGAAAGTCCGCAAATGTAGGGATTTCCCTCCAATAATCAAAGCGCACCGCGCAATAGTTTAACACCGATGGCTATCAGCACGATACCGTCCGTACAGATACAGAGCCGCATGGTCCGGTCCCGGAGCGGTACGGGACGGCAGACAAAGGCCGCCGGTCCGCTCATGGCCTGAACGGCTGGCGGTTGACGATGGACCGTCCCAGAGTCAGTTCGTCCGCATACTCCAGATCATCTCCGAAGCCGAGCCCGCGGGCCAGGGATGACATCTTCACAGGATAGGAAGACAGCTGCCTGTAAATGTAAAACGATGTCGTCTCCCCTTCCACATCGCCTCTCAACGCCAGGATTACCTCCATGTCACCGGTGCCTGAGTCCCGACCGCTGCCGGCTCCGTTTTCACGGCACATGTCCGCCACCCTGGCGACCAGTTCCTTTATAGTAAGGTCGGACGGGCCGATACCGTTGATCGGGGAAATGATTCCACCCAGGACATGATATACCCCATGATATTGCCCGGTATTCTCTATGCTCATCACATCCCTTACGCTCTCGACTACACAGACTGTCCGGTGATCCCGTCTCCTGTCCGAACATATCGGACAGACCTCATCATCGGAAATCATCCTGCATATCCGGCAATAGCGGACATTGTCCCTCAATGATCCGATGGCCGAAGTAAAATGGTGCACGTTCTCCGCAGGCTGTCTGAGAAGGTGCAGGGCGAGCCTCAACGCGGTCCGCTTCCCCACCCCAGGCAAGGAATTTATGGCTTCTACGGCATCTTCGAGAAGTTTTGAAGGATAATTGTCTTTATTGTACATGTGCTTTATGATACTCTGCCAGACCGTCCATCGGGGTTCTGAGGATACGTACGACACGGACATTCTCTTCGCGGGCCGTCTCCAGAAAGAAGTCCCCGGCGGCATACCCGAACGACCCCACTGCACCGACACCGTAAGCGGACGTATCGTACTGTTTCAGACATCTTCCGATGAAAGTCCTGAAATTGTCTTTAATCAATAAAACCGCATAGCGGCGGCTGTCTTCATCGCATTCCCTGCCGTCGTGCCCATGTCCACGGGCGACAGACAGGACGTATGGAGCGAACGAGGCAAGATACCTGGCCGGAGCATCCCCCTGATATACCGCCGCCACCGCCGAAGCATAGTCCAGTCCGTAAGCCATACGGAAATCACAGGCCAGCCACGAAGGCACAAGTCCCTGGAAATAATCGGACAGGAACGCCCGGCCCAATGCATTGCCGCTGCCGTAGTCACCGAAGACATAACCGCACGGGCGGACATTCTTTACCACCGAACGACCGTCGTACAGACAGCTGTTGGAACCTGTCCCGAGAACTGCGGCAATACCCGGCTCACTTCCGCACACCGCCCTTGCAGCGGCTACAAGATCCGACTCCGCTTCGATATCAGCCGAATGGAATATGCCCTGCAGCATCTCCACGGCCTGAGTCCCGCCGCCGAGCAGTCCGGCTCCATAAAAATGCACCCGGCAAACGAGCTCCGCCACATCCTTACAGGCAATACCATTCAAATGAGATACGGCATCTCTAAGAACAAGAGATACCGTATTCATATCCATAATAGCGAAGTTGATACCTGAAGTCCGATAATGGACAGACCTCCCTCCGTCGATCAGACAGATGTCCGTCTTGGTAGCTCCGCTTTCGATTATAAGATCCATCCAGCCACTATTTCAGTCCTGATTTCAGTTTTTCCCAATATTCCTGCCCGAAAAGAATCCACGCAGCGGCGCAGCATCCCGCAAGGAAAGTGAAAACCACCAGGTACTTTACCTTGCTCGGGGCAGATTTCTCCAACGGAACGACCGGAGGCTGCACGATGGCGAAGACAGGCTTGGCTTCCTGCTCCTTGATCCTTGCAGCTTCAAGCTGTGTAGCCACCTGGGAGTAAACCTGGAATGCCAGGTTCATCTCCTGCTGGAGTCTCTCACGCTCTGCCTGCGCACTCTGCAGAATGACATTCTTGTTGGCATCCGCATAGTTTGCGTAAGCCTGCTGGGCGGTATAATATTCCTGCTTCCTCTGCTCGCAGATGCCGGAAAGGTTCTCCACATCCTGACGCGCCTTGGAAGTCCTGTAAGCCGACGTATAGTCCTTGAGGTCTTCAAGAACCGCATTCAACACGGTAGTCACCACCAAAGGATCCTGCATCTCGAGAGATACAGTGGTCTTGCCGGTCTTCTTGTCCATCTCTATAATGATGTTCTCGGCAAAATACTTGACCACCCCGCGCTCCTTCTTCGGAAGGTTGTACATGTCCAGAGGGGCATTCGGATCCGTTTCCTCCTCCTTTTCAAACCAGGACTTCACCCATCCCAGCAACTTGAACGGAGCACTCACCACGTATGACCACCATGCTGTCTTCTGATGCTCTTTCATATAGTCCAGAAGCGTGGTCTTCAGTTCCCCGTCCGCAGTCTCCACCTGAAGGTCGAACAGTCCGTATATGAACGGAGTGGACGACACCACATCCGGGAAAAGCTGGAAATTGATGGCATCCACGCTGTTGTCCAGATTCACACCCATCATGCTGGCAATGGAACTTACTCCGGACCCCATGGACTCCTCCGTCTCCGGAGCAAGCACGGCCGAAGCCGAATAGGTCTTGGGGATGCTGAATCCGGCTACCAGTCCTATCGCAGCTCCCACTGCGCACCATATCAGTACGGTCTTTCTCTTTTTCCAGAGCTTCGCGACAAGCTCCATGATATCGATCTCCTGCTCTTCCGACTGGAGATTCTGATTTTCCAAACTGTTGTTAACTTCTGTCATGGAGCTATTTCATTATAATGTTACCTATAGTAGCTATCATAGTTGCAAGCGATGCCGATGTCGTAGCTATGCTGAGAGTCTGGGCAAGCGCATCCGCATTCCTGGTCTTTTCCGGTATCACTATTTCGCACCCCGGCTCGGCGATCTTCATCGACTTCCTCGCCTTGGCTACGGTACCGTTCATATAGATTACGTAAGCCTTGTTTTTCTTTGACCTGAAGCCATAGCCGCCCGCAAGTTCAACGAAATCCTTGACTCTCATGTCATCATTGAATACCACGACATTAGGATACATGACATTGCCGCTGATCCTGACCGTGTTGTTGTACTCCGGTATCTGGAGTTCGTCGCCTTCCCTCAGCACGATGTCTGCATCGCTTCCAGGATTGGCAAGAGCCTCCTCAAGGTCGAACCCGACATAATACACGTCTCCGATATCCAGCTTGGTGACATCGATAGAGTCACGTCCGCGGCCCATCGTAGAGATTATCGTATTCATTCTCGCACGCTCCTCAGGACTTATCCTGCGTACAAGTTTCGCCCCTTTCACATAAGCCCAGTCCGTCACGCCTCCGGCATCGGCCACAAGTTCCGAAACCCTCTGGTTTTTGTGAGTGAGAGTATAGCTTCCAGCGAACACCACTTCTCCGGTAACAGAGACGGAAGTCTGGACACTGTATCCCGGGCTGCGGCGCACCATCACCTGGTCGTACGGTTCCAGAAGGAATCCCGGCTGCCCGTCTATAACGAATCCGTCCTTAAGAGAGAAGGAATATATCCTGCTTATGGTATCCGTCGGTTCGGTGCTGAGAGGATTCTTGATCCTGCGGCTGACATCCACCTTGACAGCGGATGCGGACTCGAGAAGGCCTCCGGCCTGGATGATGACATCTTCAAGAGTAGTATTGTCCGCAAAGACGAACTGTCCCGGCCTGGCCACCTCGCCCATCACTGTTATATATCCTATATCATTGAGATCATGTATGCTCGGGATATAGAGCGCGTCGTTCTTCTGAAGTGCTATGTCCCGGGCGCTCCCGTCCAGAATAGCCTTTACGTCTACCGGAATCACTTCCAGGGTAAGGTCTTCCTTTTCACGATGGAGAATAGCCCTGTTGGTAAAAGCGTCGCCGGTAAGGCCGTCCGCTTTGGCAATCAGTTCCGATACGGTCGAAATCGCATCACCGAGCTGGTATATGCCCGGACGGTAGACCGCCCCGCGGATTTCAAGCTTGTTTTCATAGCGGTCCAGCATTGCGCCTACTGAAACGGCATCGCCGTCCATCACTTTGAAAGAACCGTAATCAGGCTTGTCTATAGTGAAGACCTGATATTCCCGGCCGTTACGGCGAATCATGCGCAGATTCGAAGTGTAGGCGTCACCTGTGAATCCTCCGGCATAGCCGACCAGGTCCATGACAGTCTCGCCTTCCTTCATTTCGTAGAACATCGGCCTCTTCACATTTCCGGAAATGTCCACAAGCGCTTCATAAGGAGGCACCATGACCAGATCCCCTTCCTGCAGTGAAATATCCTCAGGCATGGTACCGTTCATCAAAAATTCGTACACATCCACTGAAACTACCTTCTTCCCGTTCCTTATCAGCTGGATATCCCTCAGGCTGCCGAGACTGTTCACTCCTCCGGCCCTGTAGACTGCATGGAAAATATTTGAAAGAGATGACAGATAATATGTTCCCGGCATCGATACTTCACCGAGAATGTTCACCTGGATAGTCCTGATGCTGCCCAGAGTGAGCTTCATTTCGGACTTGGCGTCATCACCGCTCACCGAATAGATCTGGTTCAGCTTGCGGCGCATATAGCCGTCGGCCTCTTTCACGGTCATGCCGGAAAGGTACACGAGTCCGATATCATTGATGTTGATATATCCTTCCGGAGAAATCACCTGACGGATAGTCGCCTGGTTGGTCCCCCAAATGTCTATGATGACCTCGTCGCCAGGACCGAGAGTATAGTTTTCCGGCGTGGCCATATTGTCGCTCGGAGCGAATGTCAGGTTCCTCGTAGAGAAGACATTCCTTCCATATACCAGCCGTGCCGCCTCTTCTTCAGGCGCCTCCGCAGGATCGACAGCTTCCGTAATCACCATGTCGATATCCCCGGATACCATCTCGGATTCAGCGTCGGTCGCCCGTCTCGAGCGCTCCTGGGCACCGGCGGTTGTGACAGCCTCTGTCTGGACCTGGTCCTGTTCGAACCGTGCCTTCAGCCTTTCAGCCTGCTCGCGGGTGACTCCCCTCTTGGCAAGCTCGGCTATCATTTCCTGCTGGGATTTTCCGGCAGCCATGCCTTCCTTGACATAGCTTACCACGGCATCATCCGACATCTGTGCCTGTGCCGACAGTGAAAAAAAGAACATCGCGCTCACTGTCAGAAAGGCAGGCAATAACTTTCGTATCATGTCCTAACTAATAAATTAATTAAATTTCACTTACACAAACCGCGGCAAAGATAGTATAAAAACTTCTATTATCGGCAAAAATAAGCCGGATACGTGCAAACATGTGTATTATAACCGGAAAAATGATTGCCACACATGCGTACTATAACTCTTAATGAATATTCTTCCTGTAGCCAGTCCTCTCCACGAATCAGGCTCCGGTGACTGTCCGGGGCCTGGTTCAATGCTACAGCCCGGCCCTCCCCAAACAGGAAATCCGGACAGTCATTCCGAAAGAATCCGGAAACACTTCGCCGAAATCAGCATACAGGCCCAGACCTACAGACATCCCGCACTTCTCTCCTGACTGATGTGACTTTCCCATCAAGAGCCGTCCGGGCAATTCCCCTTCCAGCGCTATGGAAAACTGCTGCGGGTGATTCTCAAAACGCCAGGACTGATCCTGGTCGAATTTCCGCGTCCTCCCGTAATGCCTGCTCCATGTAAACAGGAACTTATACGGGACTTTCCTTACAGCCACACCCCTTATACCGAAATGATGCGCCACGAGACTGTTGCTCGCCACTCCCATCACCACTCCGTTTCCGGACCGGTACATAGGATAGCACAGAGGCAGACCTATAGTCTGGCCGAAGTAAGTCCATCCGGAGCGGTAGACACCATTATTGAAATAATTGTCTTCCCCGCCCAATATCGTATAGGAAAGACCGCTCTGCTCCTTTTCTTCCTCCGTCGCCGGCCTGTCATGAAGAGGCCCCGACTGGTCCCTCGTATATACGAACTCATAAAGGACATCCGTCACCCAGCGCGTCCTGTCCTTGAAAGAAAGCGACAAGGTATTCACTCCGTCGGGAAAATTCCAGAACCTTGTCCCGGACCCGTCCTCGAACGGGATATCATGCTGGAAAGTCACAGTAAAATCATCGGCATGCCAGTCAAACCTGATGAGTTCCCTGCCAAGATGATTCCCGAGAGCATTGTCCTGGTCTCCCTGCAGAGCATCAGCCCCGCCTCCTGCCGCACACAACACACGGAGGTAATCCCTGAAACTGTCCGGCTGCTCTCCGTACTGTGGAGAATAACCGCCCCACTGGCTCCACATTTCCAGCCCCAACGTGACATCAAGTCTCCTGAACGGACGCACTTTAATAAACAAAGACTGGTTATGGACAAGAGTATGCTCCACATACCGGTTATCCCACAACCCGTAATCCGCAAAATTCCCTTTCAACGCAACGACCTTCTTCCTGAACGGCAACCAGATAAAATCCGTATGAAGATTATACCCGGGAAGGTTGCGTGCATTCCCCGTATATGCCAGATCCCCGCCAGTAAGTGACAATCCCGCGAAATCATACGGTCTGTCACGCATACCTGCATCAAGATAAAGTTTCTTCCATCCGATTCCGAAATAAAGCCTGTCCACCATTCCTTTCCAGTCTCCGGGAGCGCCATATCCGGCAAGAGCGATACCTGCATCAAGGACAATACTCCTGGCCGTCCTATATGACCAGTCCGCGCCTCCGGTCAACAAAGCGCCTCCTGAAAAGCCGCCTCCTTCCATACTGCCATGCCCCGCAAGGCCCAATGATGCAGGAAACAGACCTCTACGCCCTGTCACTGCCCAGAACGGAAGTCTGCTGTCCGTCCCGGAAAAACCATACACAGACACATCCCAAACCAATGCAGACCCCTTCGATTCCAGCGGCACTCTGGCCGGATGCACCACACCTGTAGAATCACCGAAAGCCCCTGCAATAAAATGATCAACCCCCGTCCCTATAGACTGCGCTGACACAAAACACGGCAGCAGCATGGACGCCACTCCCAAAAACAATATTTTCAACATAATCCTTTATTTATAACCGACAAGAGAGCGACTCAAAAGGGTAATTTCTGCGTTACGCTTGATTCGAAAATCCTCATGTACGACAGTACACTGCGGTTTTCTCATCTTCGCAAGCCTTGAAATTCCTCCTTTTGAGTCGCCCTCTGTAAAATTCACTTCTAAAACCCGAATGACATTTTGATTGTCTTATACGAAGAACATATACTTCTTTGTATCGAAATTACAAACGTATGCATAATCAGCAGAACTATTTATCCTGACTTTATAATCTTCTCCGGGAGACAAAAACATTGAAGTACCTCCAACTGTCATTTTTTTACCTGTATGAACATTAAAAAATGATAGAAAGTCTGCAGTCAGACAATACGCACCCTCACCTGCATTATATACAACTAGAGAATCATTATCAATACTTAATCTCAGTCTTGTCAGTCCGGATATAATTTCCAACGGATTCTTTGTACTCCAAAGAGTATACCCCATCAGTCTGGCGACAAGAGTGTCAGTGTTGTAAATATAAGGGTTTCTTTCATAGAAAGCCGTGTCACTTCCGACTACCGTCTCACTTTCCCTGCGCAGCTTTTTACTATTACGAAAAGCAACGAACAATTTGTCTGACAACAATTTGTAAAGCGACTCCGTTTTCTTTGACTCTTTCCAATATTTACGGCATCTTGCATACCCGTTTACACATTTCGATCCATCGCAAGCACCAGGAAGAGCCTCATCGGTCATACAACGAAAAGAAACCGACTTGCCGCTCCTTTTTTCATTGCACTCAGATTTCTCAAAGGCTTTGAATATATATTCGAAATGAAGAAGGAAATAGTACTCGATACATCTGCTAGACAAGGCAATATTCAGATTCTTTCCTTCTGCTTTTATTTTGTCTGCCAGTTCAAAAGCCTCTTTCTGTCTCGGATGTCCGTCTTTGTCAAATATGCACCAAACTTCATCAAAGGTATCAAGATTTTCCTGCCCCGCCCTAACCCAATTCAAAGGTTGTGGACCTGGAAATGGATTGGATCCTTTCAAATCATCATTCAGGTCAGATGTACTTCCCAGCTTCCGTCTCTGCCTGCAGTTATTACCTCTGTCAGATTGTGTCTGCTCGTCGGCAGACTCTATTACAGGTTTTGGCATAATTCTGACACTCCCTACCGGAAGGGAGCATTTGTCCCCATCATGTGTAAGTTCATAAAAAAAGTTAGGTTCAGTCCTCGTCCCTTCACAAATAAGCAGGATAGAATACCCCACTTGTCTCGTATTCTCACGCCTCATCACCAAACAAATCTTCTATATGTCTAATATTAGGAAGTCCACCAAACTTGTTTGCCATATACCATTTCGCAAATGGAGTGTTTTCTCTGACACCTTCAAAATCCGCCAATGAATATAATTCCGATTCACCTTTCTCATTTTTACTGGTGATCCACACCTGATCTCGTCTCAATTTGTCTTCATTCATCAGGTTTATATCATGAGAAGTGATAATCAACTGAGCATTCTTCCTGTTGATCCGTGGATTGGTAAACAAGTCTATGATAAATTCCGACAAATATGTGTGAAAGCCTGAATCTATTTCATCTATCAGCAATGGAATACCTTCTTCCAATGACTGTAAAATCTTAGCTCCAATGAGAAACAACTGCCTGGTTCCCAGAGACTCATCGGAATAACAGATGGGGTACACCTTATCTTCTCCTACAGAATGGTGCAAGACCACATCATTAAGGTTTTTTGTTTCATTGTTAATATCAAAATCCGAAACGCCCAAATCTGCGTAATGAAGAAGTTTTGCCAGCAGCTCCCGATGATTTGACGACGAAAGCCATTTATAATTATCCGACCATAAAATCCGCCTCATGACACTATTGTAACCATTGGCGAAATTAATCCTGGCAAGATATCTCGCGGCAGGACTTATGAGCTTGTCAGGAGTATCATATAAGAATTTTGACAGTATTAACCTGTTTGAAAATACATTGAACTTAGGTTTATTACTGTCACTCTGTGTAGTAACATACTTCGGACAATGAGTCGTACTGTCTATACGCTCCCGCTCATATAAAGTCGCCTGATAACCATTAGGGAAATAATACAGTCCCTCTTCCAATATCTCCGAGGAACTGGTCTTGACTTTATAAATATACCGCATGCCTTCGGCTATAAATTCAATTTTAACTTCCGAAGGCTTTGTTCTGCTGTCCTCATCCAGCGAAAACGGCGCATGAAGGCAATCGATTTCATCGCCGCCGAAAGTGCCCGGAGGAGTACGGAGCTCCTGTACCAAATAAAACAATCTCTTGATTATATTTGTTTTACCGGATGCATTGGCTCCATATATGACAGAAGACTTCAATAGCCGGAGTTGCTCGGAATTATTAAGAGAGCATACAAAAACATTATCACCCTTCGCCTGGGAAGCGGTCGACTCCATGGAAAAGGTCGTATCTTCTTTAAATGAAAGATAATTTGAAAAGCGCAAGCCAACTATCATTTCTGCTTATTTTTTACAAAAATACGCTTTCTTATCATAAAACCAACTATCAAAACGGGATTTTTGTCATGTTTCCGGTTTTCCTTACTGTTTGAATGACTACTCCTTGACCTACTCCAGTAAATAATGCTTTATATTATTTTCTCCAAGGATTCTTATATACTCCCAGCAATTGCTTTCCAAAATACCAGAAAAACATCATATCATCTATAAAATACCTGCGGAATAACCTCTTTGGCTCTTTAAGAAACCGATACAGCCATTCCAGACCCGATTTCTGCCATGCTTTCGGCGCTCTTTTCAATGTCCCCGCCTCAAAATCAATAGTCGCTCCCAAAGCCATAAAAAGTTTCACACCAGGCATTTGCTCTTTATATTTCATTATCCATTTCTCCTGTTTGGGCGCTCCTGCACCGACCAGCAGAACAGTCGCCCCACTCTCATTCACCAATTTCACAAGTTCCTGGCATTCTATTTCATTCTTCTCAAATCCATAAGAAGGCGAATGCGCCCCGACAACAATATCTCTCCCTGTTTTTACATTAATATTATCTCTTGCCTTCTGGGCAATCCCTTCAGCTGCTCCCAACAAAAAAATCCGGCAATCCGGATCTTCCTTGTGGTACATATAATAATCTGTGAAAAAACTTGACCCCGGTATGGCTTCGGGAATAGGATGCTTTAAAAACCTTGACGCCCGGCAGACAATATTACTGTCGCAAACCACCCATTCCGCTTTTTGGTAAACTTCATAAAATTCCCTGTCTTTCTGAAGTTTCACAAGATGGTCTACATTCGGCGTAATCAAGACACCTTTACCCAACTGCTCAAGTAATTCCTGTTTGCGAATGGATAGTATATCGATATTAAGTATACGGATAGAATTCATACACAAAGATTCTAATCTTCAACAAGTTTCTCAAATATTTTATTCCATGAGTTATATATCGAATTGATTGAATATTGTCGAGATGTTTCTATAGCAGAAAGAGCCATTTCTTGTCTTTTATCATCATTTCGAATTATCTCATCCAATACATCTGCCATAGCTTCTTTATCAAATGTATTATTGACCTGCTTTACGATACGACCATTTTCACCATCCTTAATGATATCATAAACAGCGGAATAACTGCCATAAACAACAGGAACTACACCAAAACTCATACACTCAGGCAAGACCAATGGGAATCCCTCAAAATCAGAAGTCAGCATTAATACAGATGCTCTTTCGTAATATGGTCTAGGAGACTGATAACCTTCAAAATGAACATTTTTAAGATTGTTTACCCTAACACTTTGTTCAAGCATCCCCTTATCTGGACCATCTCCTACAATAGTAAGTCTCCAGTCAGAATGTTTCTTTTCAACCAATGACCAGACCTCAACAAGTCTTTGCACTTTCTTTTGATTAGAATCTAACCGGCCAATATAAATAACTTCTTTTTCTTTAATAGCAGATAGATAACTATAACCAGATGCTTCAATCGTTAATGGATTTGTCTGGACATTAAGCTTCTTGGGATTCATTATCCCTGTAAAGGATTTAAACTTATCTACAAAACTGGAAGACAACACCATATAACAATCACTGCGATTATAGACATATCGCATGCTTGCAGACATAAGCATCAGTACAAGAGAATAAATAACTCTTAATACATATTTCCGAATAGTGGAATCTGTTTCGGATAATTCGTTCTTTATTTTTAATAACTTACCATTAGCATCTGGAGAGTTATGATGCACTGAAATAATACATATTTTTAGACGGAACGATGCTATCTTGGCAACAGTCACTGGAATAAATGGCAACCCCCACTGATTTATAATAATTTGTATTGAATCTTTTATTAACACACGCCTTAAAGATTCAATACTTCCATAACTTAAACTATATTTTTCCCGTTCATAAACATTTATATTCCCACTTAATCCCGAAAGGATTCTTGCATCCTCAACATGTAAAATGAAAAAAGAAACATTGTGACCATTCTTTACAAATTCATTAGCCAAAGTCCGACTAACTACCTCTAGCCCTCCTGTACTAAAATTTTTTAATAAGAATAGTATATTCATAGTTTAAAGAGCAAACCAGTATTTATACGACTGACTATATTTTATTTCTTTATTCCTTTTTCTGATTGGCCTAGCCGGATTCCCGCCAACTACCATGTACGGCTCTACGCTTTTGGTCACTACGCTTCCTGCTAATACAACAGCCCCTTCCCCAATTTCGCACCCAGGCATAATAAGGCAATTAGAAAAAATAAATGCATTGTCATTAATTCTAACAGAAGATCCTTTAGTTTCAAAAAATGGGCTATCTATATTATGACCTAAAGTGTAAATTTTAGTATTATGAGCAATGCCAACATTATTCCCAATAAATACACCTCGTCTATTATCCAGATAACATCCGAAATTAATCGTTGAATTTTGACCTATCTGCAATTTACCAACATGAAAAAAACGGCACCGTCTATGGATACTACTTCCTTTTCCTACTTTTATCCCGAACAACAATAAATAAAATTTCCTGAACGGATTCGGAACTAAATTATATGTCAGGTTAAGGAATGCGACGACAAAAAATTTCAACTGAAGGAGAATAAATTTCATATTAAATTCTTTATTCTTTTCTTTAATTTAAAATATAATGAAAAAATACCGATTTTATAAAAGAACGGTTTCAGGTAATAGCAAATACGCAGAATAAAAGATTTTGGAAGATATTTCTTTTCAAGGTCTTTTATTGAAAGTATATTTAAATCTTTAAAAAATTCAGCTCTCCTATGATTCTCTGGAACATTGTTTCTAATCATAATTCCATCTTTCATAATGATAGATTTAATATCAGAAACTGACCAAATAAAATTATCTTTCAATTTCTCAAATATCCCGCTCCCTCTTTGCGTATGAATAAAGACATTTGTTGCACCGTTACTAGTGAAACTTTGTGAAACGGCCGGTGCATTCCAACAATCAAAAATAGTAATATCACTTAACCGATGTAACGTTTTAAAATGGCAATCGTAACAACTTGGACGTGATATTAAATTATTAAAATATAACCCAAGCATAAAATCAGATTCTTTACCTTTATGATATTTACAAGACTTATCGGCAAAAGTTATAGTAGCCGTGCTATAATTATATCCATAATATTTATCTCTTGATCGGTAATCAACAACAGGGCTTCCAACCTCTGATGCATAATATTCAAGATATTTTTTTAACACAAAAGGACTTGGAGTACCTCGACAGACCAAATCCACTGTTATTAAATTTTCATACCTACGATTCATCAAAAAACCGTATAATCCAGCTATTTGACAAGGTGTTCCGCTAAATACGACCAAACGTCCAGCTTCGAGAAATTTTTTTGCCTGCTTATAACTATCACCTATCAGACTCTGCACATATTTTGATCCCTGATATTTAGAGCAAATATCATAAGTTTCACTATATGTATGTTTTAGCACCATATTCTCATCAAATGCTGCTCCAAATACTACTCCTCCCTGTTCAATAACATATTTAGAAATTGCAGAATAAAAACCTCCTGATGTACTATTTCTCAACACAAAGCCATCCTTGTTTTGTACTACATAACTCTTTGGAATAAAATTATCACATATTTGTATTTTAATCGGACAAACCTTTTCGCATAAACCACAATCAATACAATTCTCAACATCTACTACTGGATAACGAAATCCTTCATTATCCTCTATCATACTGATACATTTTCTGGGGCAGATATTTTCGCACCCCCAACAACCGCAACAGTCTGATTTATTAATTATCGTAATCATTCTTTTCTTTAAGAAATTATTATCTTTCATTTAACCCAGCTAATGCTGTATGCAAATAAGCACGAGAAGATTGTCTTAATAAATTCAATCTATCTTCAGCACCAGTATAATTACATGGCATGTCAAGAATCAATTTCAGATCATATTTACAATCTATTTTCCGCTGAGACAAGCCTGTTATATTTAACAAATTGTCAATACGCGTATTAGTAGATTGCCTGACATTTTCATTAAATCTAGAGAATGTAAAGAATCGCTTTTTATAAAGGATTGAAAATACCGAACAATGAAACGAATCAGTAAATATATATTCGGCATTCCGAATATAATTAAGGAATTCGCGTGGTCCGACATTATACGGCGCCTCATCTGCAAAGCCTTCATCTGACTTTATGTATTCATCTAAGTGCTGTAAAGCCACGATCTTTAAATCTGTTTCACGCTGAATCCGTTTTATTAATGTACGCTGATTAGGGTTATTTCCCAATAAATAACAAAATATATATTTTCCTTTAACTATAGGTTCAACTTGTTGAATATGCATCCATTGTTCTCCTGTAAACAAAAGTGTTGGGTCAAGCACCACCTGTACTTTTCTGCCTGTCAGTTTATAGACCAAATCGCATGCACTTTGCTCTCTCAATGCTATATACTCAAATCTATTCATAAAGCGCTTATTCTTTTCTACCTGAAACCAAGGTACATGTTTTACTCCGATACTAGTAGAATATGCAATTTTACGAATGTTATCTGGGACCCAATCTAAAGTATAATATCCATGTTCAACGCTATCTGTGCGCCATAATTGGTCACTTCCTACAATAAAAGCTGAATAATTTTCTGCCATTAATTTCAAAGCTTCCCGATCTTTACAATATGGTGAAAGATGAAAATACTCATCTGAAAATTTATTGAATGCTTCGTTTCTATCACACCAATTTTTTGCGAACACTGGATCTAGTCTTTTTTCATATTCAATCTTCATTTTCCCAAGACGCATTTTCCAATCGCCTATTAACATTTTTTTTATGAGATAAATTATCCTATTTTCTTCCATATAATCTATGGGAGCTTTACATGCTATCGTCTGAAATGGCAATTGCATTTCACGCATAACCATTTCAGTAGCATACGCTTGCAACATACTTCCATAATTATGATGAAAGTAGCATGTAACTAATCCTACTGGTTTCATTTTTGATTGAATAAGTGTACGCATTTTTGAGTCATAGACAATATTAAATAAAACATTCGCTTCATAAATAAAGCGAAGTTTACATATAGCAATAGTATATTATAATTATTTATACTGAGAATTATTTTATCTTTATAATCAATATCTAGTTTCCTCATAAAACTATAAAGGCCATAGCTCTTTATTATTTCAAAATAATTCTGACCTAAGCGCTGCTTTGCACAAACAATTAACGATATTTTAGACAATACAATATTTGCATAAATCAAAGAAATGTAATAATCTTTTTTGTTGAAAAAGAATTCAAATAAAATTTGATAAGCACTCCATAATTGCTCAACAGCCGCCTTGGATACATTGTTGACGTGTGATTTCTCATTACATAAATTATAATGATACATCGGTTTCTGAATAGAAATAACCTTTTTGGCATAATATGCTAAAAAGGGCATAACAGAGTAATCTTCTGCCATATTAACTCCTTCATGCGCCATAATTCTATTATCAACATACAATGAACGTCTAATTAAACGGCCACAAACTCCCACGAAAACTTTTCGTGAAATTATTGCTTTCACCATAGCAGTATTATTTTCAAATTTAGGAGGCAATTGAATTACAATCTTATTTTTATACTCCCTATAAATACCATATGATATAATGTCTGAATCTGTTTTATCTTGTTCATCTATTAAAGTGCTAACTGTATTAGTATCTATATAATCATCTGAATCTACCCACATTATAAATTCTCCACTTGCATATTTTAATGCTGTATTCCTCGCCGAAGCTAAACCTCTATTATATTTATGTTCAATAATAACACTAGATGATTTCCTATTAGGGTATAAATTCATTAGCTCTCTCAGTATCACTATACTATTATCAGGAGTTGAATCATTAACAAATATGTATTCAATGTTTTCATATGTCTGGTCAAACAAACTTTTTGCGCACTTCTCAATATATTTCTCAACATTATATATTGGGACACAAATCGAGACTAATTTTTTTTTCATATCATCAAGCTAAATTTATTGTAGTTGGTATGGTACAACCGAGCCAAAATTTTTCAATAAAGCATTTACAAAAATCATTGAGCCATAAATTATTACTAACACTCTATATTCTAAACGACGTTTTGAAGATTCAATATAATACCATAGCAAGACAAAATAAATAATTTGAAAAAATTGAAAATTAAATGACACTCTAATAAACAATGCTGTTACAGCGCCTAAAATATTCGCTAATGGTATACTTAAAATGTATAATCTGTAATAAAGGTTACTATATAAATTCTTCGGTGTTAAATAAACAGCATATAATCCAAATATAACATTTAACAATGAACTGTATTTCGATATAGTAATTTCTGCTGTTGATGATAGTTCCATGTAAACTGTTAAATAATTAATATATCTATCTCCTATAATAGGCACATGGATTAAAAATTTTTTTAATAATTCTAATACAAAACCCGGAGAAAAAACAAAAAAATATGAAAAAATTATTATAATATAAAGTATGAATTTATTTTTAAATAAATCATTACTAATACGTGTATAAGCAATTAATGGAACAAATAAAAAAATTAGTATCGTTCTATGAATCAAAAAAGAAATAAATAATATAATCAATGTATAAATTACATAGTTCCTATGTTTTTCGAGCATTATAATAGCCAAGCAAGCGAATCCTAAAGCTAATGATTGGCGTATCATATTAAATGACTTTGTATAATATGTAAAAACGATTAAAAAGAAGAATGACAACAAAACATTAGGGCTTATTTTCCTTATAAATCCATTTATGCATAAAAAGTAAATAAAAAAAACAATAGCCATAAAATGCAAATAGTCAGAACTAATATACGTTTTAAAAGCAGCTAAGAAAAAGGCGAACCCAGGTTCAAACTCAGTATAAGCAGACCATGTGACAGGATCCATTGACGCTACATTAAAATTACGACTATATATAGTATTATCAATTCCTACGTCAAAACTTCTAAATGCACCAATAAATAATAAAAAAATAAAGACCAAATATGACAATAGTTTTCGGTATCTAACATTAATGAATGTACCGAACAAACAAATAATGGCCATTATTATATAAATTGCCACGTTATAATAGCATTTTAATTATTAACAGAAGGAGTACGTATGTCATTATAATTTTTACGTAAATACGCATCATACTTAGACACATGACTTCGAGACTGATATCTATTAATACGCCACAAAATTTTTATTATATAAATATAAATTATCGTAACTAGCTTATTCTTTTTGCAAGATACTAGCTTTAATAATTTTCGAGAAAACATACCGCTGTTTACTTTTTCAGTGTAATACCTTGCCATATAATAATTATTTTCTTTAATAATTCTAAGAAAATAATCCCAAAATCTAAACTTCAATAATTTAATAGCTGTACAATCTTTTTTATTTAAAGCATCCTCATTTAATAAATTAATCACTTTAAGGACATCTTTATACATATTATTTTTTTTTGATACATCGCGTGTAACTTGTCCAGGCACATTAATATAGTAAACATGAAGCATTTTTCCGACGTAATAATAATTATGATTCATTGATATTTTACCCATTAATAAAATATCTTCATTGTTTTTAATACTTTCATTAAAACCACCAGCTGCAAGAAAAGATTCTTTTTTTATACAAGTTGCACCTATATGTGACATAATATCTGGATTTGTAAAAAAATCAATTCTTTGTATCTTACCGAAACATGAATCAATCATTCTATTCGTATAAATTGTATTTTTAAAGTAATCAACGACATAGCTTGCACATCCTATCATGTCTGCTTGAGGATTCGAGTTAATTGCATTGTACATGACTTCAATATAATTAGGGAGCCAAATGTCATCAGCATCCAAAAATACAATCCATTCTCCTTTTGCATTTTTTACACCATTATTACGTGCGGAACTGACACCCTTATTTTGTTGCATTATTAATCTAATGCGACTATCATGAAAATTACTTTTTATAATGTGTACACTCTTATCAGTACTACCATCATCAACAATAATAATTTCAAAATTACGACTTGTTTGATTTAGCACTGAAAATAGTGTTTTATAAATAGTCTGCTCTTTATTATATAAAGGTATTATAATAGATATCATATCATTTGTTAGTTAATGGTTATTTATATCCACAATAATTTTCTCACTCAAGCATCACTTTGTATTTTATTCATTATTCCTGAATCCACTGATCTAGTATCAGACGTTCTTTATCAATACGATTCATCTCAGTTTATATTAAAAAGATCTGTTCTCTATCCTCTTCTCTAAACGAATAGGTCTCCTAAAAGTTCTTCTTCCTTTCGCGTCCTACCTTCTATAATAAAGACCCAATACTAAAGTTATGAAAAATTAGAGTGGGAAATCTACAGCTGATTTTTTACCTGACATGCTAGATATTTTCATTAATCATTATGAAGATTCTCACCAATAAATGATATGGATTTCTTTATATATAATCTTTTTAGGGAATTTATATTACCAAAAAATACATCAATATCTACAGTTAATTTATTTGTTTTAGGTGGTAACTCTATTATTCGATTATCTAAATCGAATAATTTTAATAATGACTGAAACCTGCTTTCACCTCTACCTTTATTTGATATAGCAATAAATGGTTTATTAAACAATATAGAAAACACACATGCATGGAACGAATCCGTCACGACAAATTCAGCATCATAAAAACCACGAATCCACTGTTCTACAGGTGGTTGTATTCGTTCTACCAACGGAGCCTTATAATTCTCAACCTTTGAATTTACACGAAATGGAATCAAATCCTTCTCTCTGGCAATTCTATTTATTACTGATTGTTTTTCGGGAGTTTCGTCAAGAATATAACACATTAATGTTCCTGGACTCTGCGAAGTCCCAGAATTTTCAAATAATCGGATATAATCTTCTTTCTCAAGCAGCATAGTCGGATCAAGCAGATGCTCCGCATCTACACCAAAATATTTTTTACATAACTCTTTTCCTGAATCTTCCCTAACTGAAACAGCATCGAATTTTTTAATTAAATCCTTACATATTGCTGTCTGCCTGTCTGTGTATTCCCACTCAGCTGTACCAAATGATGCAGCATACGCTATTCGTTTTATATTCCAGTCTTTGGCAAATTGCAGATACGCATCCTCAATCTTTCCGAAGTACTTTGGTCTCCACACCTGGTCACTTCCTACAACTATTGCATCAAAATCTTCCGCCTTTAAGTCAGAATAATTATCTACATTCAATGTATGAATATACCGTTGAATAAATCTGTCTGTATTTTGTCTTATGATAGGCTGCTCTTTAATCAGCTTTTGTTCATAAAAAAGTGGAATCTTATACCCTAAAATATTCTTAATTATCCTTTTGGAATATACAAGAGGTGTTTTCCATAATGGCAATTTATAATCAGTATTCCTGTTTATTACCTTGACCTCATGTCCCATTCTCTCCAAAACTGTCTGCAGCGCATAAGCCTGTAGGATACCGCCATAGTTGGTATGCAATGGAAGGGTAAGAATACCTATTTTCATAATAATTCTAAATCATGTAATACAATAGACGTAAATTGTTTTGCGCCAGTCTCATTTAAAAAGAATGAATTCTTAAATAGCCTATCTTCTGCAAATCGCATATCATCAATATAATTCATAAAAGGCGCATTCTCACTATTTGCAGACCATATAAAACTGTATATATAATTTTCTCTGAATGTTTCTGAAAATTTTGAGGATAGTGTCGGATGCATCGGAGGAATGACTATAACCGGTTTCAAATCCCTTTCTATGCAGAAGTTTATTATATCGGATAATAACTTTATTCTCTTTTCTCTACCTTTCTTATTTTCTTGTGACAACCCGGCCTCCAGATCCGTTATGCCAAACTCTAAAAGCCAGCCCTTAATCCATCTGTCCGAATTATCCTCAAAGCCTACGGAAATTTTTTTTGTATCAGGTCTCTTTTTCAGAATATTTTTTACTAATTCTTTCATGGATCTTATCGGGTCTGCTATCAATGGATAGTTTCTCCTGATTTTCACACTTCTAAAATCATCTATAAGCGCAGGATCTAATAAGTAGTAGTATTTATCATTAGTTTCTTTTCTCCACTTCCCGTCAACATCAAGTCCGGAGAATGGACCTAAAGATATTATAACGACCCCGTTTCTTTTTAAAATACTGAAATACGTTTTTAAAATCTTAAATCCGTATGACAATGATTGCGGCTGTTCAGCCCAATTGAACGTTTTTATTCCCAGTCCAGAATAATCAAATGCATGTTTGGCTGAAGAACTGCCGATATTCACAACATCATAGTTTCGTTCCTCATGTTCCCGGTACCACTCATTTGTAGGATAATTATTCAAATTCGGGATTATAGACTTGAACCATACTGTTTTTTTTACTTCATTATTTAGGAGCAATGCCAATACAACAACAGTTGATATTGCTGCCCCAAAGCAAATCAAGAACAATGCTAATCCTGATGAAAAAAAATATGATATTATGACTATAAACAGATAAACAGAACCTGAATACGCAAGTTTTTTTTTCATTTATATATTCGTATATGTTATTTTTCAATATCCCGGACAGTTAACGGACTCTATATGATATTTATAGTCCTGATTCAAAGACGATATCTGCTCGAATTCGTCCTCTGTCAAGGAAAAATCGAAGACATCTATGTTCTCTGCGAATCTGGAAGGCCTGTACGACTTGAATACCGGCATATCGTCCCCTTGCTGGACATGCCACCTCAATATTATCTGGCCCAACGATTTATTGTATTTCTGACACAGGTCCTTAAGAAACTGACTCTCCCTCAGCGGAGTGACCAGACGACACAAAGGGGCATACGACTGTATCCTGATACCTTTGCTCCTCATGTATCCGACAAGATTTCCGGCAGTCCGCAATGGATGGTACTCGAACTGATTTACCATGGGCACTGTCCCGACTCCTGATGACAACAGCCTCTCGAAATGACGGACATCGTAATTTGCCACCCCTATCGCACGGACCTTGCCTGATTCGTACACTTTCTCCATTTCATGCCAAGTCCGTTCATAGTAGCCCGGATACGGCCAATGCATAAGCCACAGGTCTATATAATCAGTCTTCAGGTTTTTAAGGGAACGGTCTATTTCCTCTCCTATCTTTCCTCTGATCTGCTGGCCGTTACCGATCTTTGTCGTCAGAAAGAAATCCTCCCTCCTGTATTTTCCTCCGGACTCCTTTAATATGTCATGGAAGACTTGCCCTACCACAGGTTCATTCCCATAGTCTCTGGCCGTGTCTATCGCCCTGAATCCGGCTGAAAAACCGGCCTCCATTACGGTCTTCAGTTCCTTGTATTTCATCCAGTTCGTACCGATACCCATATTCGGCATCCGCACTCCGTTGGACAAGATAATACTGTTCATCTCGCTATATTTAATCGTCTTCTTAATTCGCAATACAGCCTGTCCTTGATTCCGCTCCGAAGCCCTACTGTCAGGACTACGACACCTATACTGGCTGAAGAGACCAGACACGTCACCACAAGACGGCCGAATGTAGCATCCATCCATTTATCGTATACAAGCATCGGGACAAGCATCGAAAGGCATGCTACCAGAAGGCATCTGCCATACACGGACAAAAGATACCTGTGGATGGAATAAGACACGTATTTCTTCAAAACGAACACGCTGACCAGTTCTGACAGTATCATGGTCGCATTGGCTGTAACGAATACACTTTCCGGAGAGAAACCCAATTTCAGTCCCAGATATGCCAACGGCAAGGCAAGACACAGTACTGTCCCGACCGTCATGTTGACAAATTTGATGTGCCCGGTCGCATGGAACACCGTCGAACGCGGTGTCTTCAGTGTCTGGATCAGGCACAGGACCAGTACCAGGCGCAGGAAACTGACACTATGATCAGGATAGTCACCCAGCCATAGCCGGAGTATGTAATCAGTCTCCAGAAAAATCGGAAGACAGATCAGCCACATCAGATAGAATGAAAAGCAGCTGCTGTCCTTGACAAGGCGCATCATACCTTCAACGTCCCCTTCCGCGTATGATTTTATTATCTGGGGCTTGACCGCCGTCATGAAATTGTTGCCGAACTGTGTCACCGCTCCCTGCACCTGATACGCAATCCCTCGCGCTGCATTGACGGCCGGTCCGAAGAACATGTTGAGCAGCAGGTTCAGGCCCTGGCCTTGTGCCAATACTGAAAGGTTGCCTATCAGGTCAGCCCCGCCGAACGAAAACATCTCCTTGTATAATGCCTTGTCCCTGTACAGTCTGATCCTGCTTTCCTTGAAATGACGGTTGCAGTAGAACCGGTAGAACAGCATGATGATTACCTGTACGGCACACAGCAGGAGTGCGTAATATACCAGCACATCAAATGGTGATGCCATTATGACAAATGCCACGGCCAGCTTGAATGCCGCCTCGGCAATGCCCACCCATGCATAGACCCTCATGTCCTCGTGCGCTATGATCATCGCGTTGTAAGGCACCTGCGTAAGGGAGAAGAAGCATGTGACTATCGATATCTGGTATACCCAGAATGCCGCATCCATCCTGTTGACGGGAATAGTCATCTTCTCATAGAAGAACCACAGGCCGACCGTCTCCGCCAGGGCTATGATAAGGAGTGCAAGCATCACATGTATAACAAGCGCGACATTGAAGACCCGGTTGACTCCATCAGAGTTCTTCTTGCCGAGTTCGAATGTTATATATCTTGATGTCGCTGTCCCGAGTGAACCGTTAAGGAACGTGAACATAGTCACAAGCCCACCGACGACATTGTACAGTCCGTAGTCGACCTCTCCCAGCACCCGCAGCACGACTCTCGAGGTATACAGGGTGGTCCCCATTACCAGGAGCATCCTCACATAAAGGAATGCCGTATTCTTTGCTATTCTCCTGTTGTCTGTCACCGGATATCCTTATAGCAGACTGTCAATACCACTCTATATTCTCTTTCAAGACCTTGGCCGGAGATCCGCCAACCAGACTCCTTGGAGGTACGTCTCTGGTCACTGTCGCGTTGGCGGCCACTACCGCCCCCTCTCCGATTGTCACTCCAGGCATTATCGTACAGCCTGTGCACAGCCATACATGGTCACCTATATGCACTGGAGCATGGTTCCGGTAATGGTCGTTGATCATGACGTGAGGGCCGTTCCAGTCCCGGATAGAGACGTTGCGGCCTATCCTGACCCCGTTCCCTATCGTGACCTCCTTGGCGCACATGATCGTAAGGCCCACATTCGCCGCTCCCTGGCCTATTACCAGCCTGCCGCCGTTGACAACTTCTATATAGGCGCCGTAACGCAGGTTGTACGGGCCCGTACCGTATCTGGTAAGCGGGCCGTCATGTATCTCCAGAGTCGTGCCGGACTCCATCCTCAGACATGTCGGTATCCTGAGTCCTTTTACAGGATTGTTCCCGTAAAGGAAAGGAGCCTTCACTATGATTCTGGCTGTAGGGTGTACATCAAACACGGAACTGCGCATCGTGTATATCACGTTGCCTTTCCGCACGTCCGATTCGGTATTCTTACGGAAATTTATGTACACGAAATTCTTGTACGCCCTTATGGAAAATCCCAGATACCGGTATATGGTATATGCTCTTTTCAACAGGCGTTTCAGATTCTCTTTCATTGAAACCCTTCCTCCGGATTCCAACGGGAAATATTTTTCCGTCACCTGATCAAATGTCCCTGAATCGAGGTCTTTGAAGAATGACTCCCTGTCGATTTTTGCCGCCTCTATAGGTTTTGTCAGGGCAATGTTCCCCGGAAGGATGCTCTCGAACGGGGTCTCCTCCCATTCGAGCCTGTCCTTTATCAGTTCAAAATACGCCTCGCCTTTCCTGGAGTTCAGAAGGATCATTGACGTGCCTATGTTGTTGTCAAGGTTCCTGTCAACCTTCTCTATACCCCAGTAATCCGCTATGGTTATGTCTGCCATCCTCGGGAACCCCTTGTACTGGCATGCATAGCATGACGGACGGCAGTACACGTTGGTATGGTATCCCCTACGGAAATCATCGACCATGGAAACTCCGTAATATACTGCCCCGTTGTCGAATACGACCTTCCTGGTCAGGTTCCGCCATCCCAGCTCCTTGTTCTTGGCTTTCACATACACTACCTTGCCGCCGTATTTCCTTTCCAGACTGTCAAGGTATTTCCTGTAGACTTTCGGTGAATTGACTCCCCGACAGATGAAATCCACTATGATCAGATTGTCATAGTCCTTCATGAGAAAGGACCGCAGGGCTGCCATCTGGCACGGTGTCCCGCACGCAAGGACCTTCTCCCCGTTCTTCAGCAACGTGCGGATCTCCTTGTACAGTCCTTCAGCTTTGCTCTGGAGATACTTTGAACTGCGAAGCTTTGCCAGGTCTTCCGGATTGCCGGACACATAGTTCCTTACCGAGAAATCCTCGTTGTATATCGCTCCGCTGACATATCCGCCCTGTCCGTACATGCCTTCCGCAAGGGCGGAGAATGCTCCGCCGGACGTGCTGTCCCAGCGAATCCTCATATTCTTGTTTATCGCTGCTATTGTATGTGAGGGTTTCGGATAGTCGTTCTTTTTCAGTTCGGCTATATGAAGTTCCGGACACACCTTCTCGCACAGGCCGCACTCTACGCACTTGTTCTTGTCCACTTCCGGATACCAGAAGCCTTCGATGTCGGTCTTGAAGGTTATGGCGTCATGGGGACATATATCGCCGCAGGCATTGCACCCGCAGCATTTCGTCTTGTCTGTAATTTGTATCATCGGTTTTTTGTTCTTCAGATTTCTCCGCTCGCTTTGCTCGGTCGAAATGACAAGAAAAGGCTCAGTCAAAAGGACAGGAAGCTGCGCTCGGGATGACAATGGATGTGTCCGCTAAACGGCGAGGGACATTTTCAGTCTCTCCTGAAAATGTCCCTCGTGTATACTTTCTCCTTCACGTCATCCAGACTGGAGTCGTAACGGTTCGTGATGATGGTTTCGCTCTGCCTCTTGAATTCCTCCAGGTCATTGACTACCCGGCTGCCGAAGAAGGTGCTGCCGTCTGCAAGGGTAGGTTCGTAGATGATCACTTCGGCGCCCTTCGCCTTGATCCGCTTCATCACTCCCTGGATGCTGCTCTGACGGAAGTTGTCGCTGTGTGACTTCATCGTCAGGCGGTAAACCCCTACAGTGCAGCGCTTCTCCTCCGTTGGGTCGTAGTCTCCGCGGTTGTAGTAGTTGTAGTAGCCCGCTTTGGTCAGAACCCGGTCCGCGATGAAGTCCTTGCGCGTGCGGTTGCTGTCAACTATCGCCTGGATAAGGTTCTCAGGGACGTCAGCGTAGTTCGCAAGAAGCTGCTTCGTGTCCTTCGGAAGGCAGTAGCCGCCATAGCCGAAAGAAGGGTTGTTGTAGAAGTCACCTATTCTCGGGTCGAGGCTCACGCCCCTGATAATGTCGCTCGTGTTCAGTCCCTTCATCTCCGCGTAGGTGTCAAGCTCGTTGAAGTAGCTGACACGCAGGGCAAGGTATGTATTCGCGAACAGCTTTACAGCCTCCGCTTCCGTAAGACCCATGTACAGGGTCTCTATATTCTCCTTGAGGGCGCCTTCCTGAAGAAGCGAGGCGAACCGGTGCGCGGCCTCGTCCAGTCTCGCGTCCCCCTCCGGTCTCCCTACTATGATGCGGCTCGGGTAGAGGTTGTCATACAGCGCCTTGCTCTCCCTCAGAAACTCCGGGGAGAAGATAATATTGTCCGAACCTGTCTTCCTGCGGATGCTCTCCGTATATCCTACCGGTATCGTGCTCTTGATCACCATGATGGCATCAGGGTTCACGCTCTTGACGAGTTCTATGACCTCCTCCACGTGGCTCGTGTCGAAGTAGTTCTTTACCGGATCGTAGTTGGTCGGGGCTGCTATCACCACGAAGTCAGCGTCCCTGTAGGCCGACGCCCCGTCGAGGGTCGCCACGAGGTCAAGGTCCTTCTCAGCAAGGTATTTCTCGATGTAGTCGTCCTGGATCGGGGATTTCCTGCCGTTGATCAGGTCAACCTTCTCCGGGATGACGTCCACCGCAGTTACATGGTGGTGCTGGCTCAGAAGGGTCGCGATGCTCAGGCCTACGTAGCCGGTCCCGGCTACGGCGATTCTTATGTCTTTGTTGTTCATGTGCGTTGGTTGGTCTGTCGGTTTGTTATGCAGATTTCTCCGCTCGCTGCGCTCGGTCGAAATGACAAAAACATTGCTCGTCGAAACAGATATGCGTTATTCGTTGATCATCTCCAGCCATTCGGGGCGGATATAGGTGGTGGCGACGGCGAGCATTTCCGGCAGCTCGACCATTACCCGTTTGGCTTTTCTGATACGGACGACCTTGCCTTCGATGCCGGCGAACGGTCCGGCGATGACACGGACCTTCTGTCCGGATTTCAGGAGCGGCGAAACGTCTGAAATATAGATAATATCATCATCTATGGAAGACGAGACACGGATAAAATCATCCATGGCCTTGTCAGGGACGACTATCGGAAGGGATGTTGCCCTGTCCCAGATATAATGGAACGGGATGGTCTCCTTCAACTGGGAGCGCAGGTCATCTATCGCGCAGCGGGTCGCATGGACGAAACAGAGGTTGTTTATGGCCGGGACAAGCGCACGCCTGCGTCTGCCGTCTTTTTCTATCTGCTTGTATGTCATAGGAATGAAAGAGGCCAACTGGAGCTTGTCAAGTCTGTCTTTCAGCTTCAGTTCCCTCCCGTATGTGACACGGAGAGGATACCATCTGTTCTGTTCATGGGCGTTTCCCATTTTCTAAATTTTAATATGCCTGGTCGTCGCCGCCCAAAATCTGACGTACGGTCATAAACACTATCTTTACGTCAAGAAGCGGGCTCCAGTGCTCTATATACCAGATATCGTGCTCCACACGGTCCTTCATCTGCTCCACTGTCTTGGTCTCTCCCCTGCACCCGTTCACCTGGGCCCAGCCGGTAATCCCCGGCTTCACCAGATGCCTGACCATGTACTCGGAGATCAGCTTAGAGTACATGTCCGTATGGAACTCCATGTGCGGACGCGGCCCCACTATCGACATATCCCCTTTGAATACATTGATGAACTGCGGGAGTTCGTCTATGGAAGTCCGTCTCAGGAAATCCCCGAATTTTGTCTTTCTCGGATCATCTTCGGTAGCCTGTATCTTGTCCGAATCCGTATTGACCTTCATGGAACGGAATTTCAGACAACGGAAACTTTTCCCGTTGTACCCGGTCCTGTTCTGGCGGAACAGTATCGGTCCCGGAGAGGTGAGGCTGGTACCTATTGCCACGAATATCCACACCAACGGATAGACGGTCACAAGGAAAAGTCCCGAAATGACTATATCTTCAGTCCTTTTAAGAAGCTGCATCAAAGGATTGTTCAGAGGTTCTTCCCGAAGGCTGATGATCGTCACATCCCCGAATTCATCATAATGCATCTTGCGGTGCGGATATCCGTTCATGTTCGGCACGAACCAGAACTGGATGAACCTGCTGTCCGCCTCATGTATCAGACGGCTTATGAATTCCCCGTCCGACGAAGGGTTCACGCCGCAATAAAGCTCGTCCACCTGATGGTTCTTGAGATAGTCGAATACGTCATTGATACCGCCAAGGACACTGTCTCCTGCCGGTACCTGATCGATATACTTGTCTGTAAAGAATCCGAGCACATTGTACCCGTGTACACCGTATCCTGCTTTCATCTCCCTGCTCAGACTCACCAGATTCTCGTCCGCACCTACCATGAGAACACGAAGCCTGTTCCGTCCGGATTTCCTGATCCAAAGTATTATACGCCTGATCAGCAAGTGCAGGAGGATAATGAGCAGACCGGCCGAGACGCCGTACAGAAGATAGAATCTTACAGGCGTTATCTTGTATACCGCACTTGTGATGAAGATAAACAGGGAAATCGTCAACGCGGACTGGAACAATGCCCGGAGAAATACCATGTAGTTGGCTATGCGCCGTTCGTTGAGACGGATCGGGACACATGTGATCGCACATACATAGCTGATGAACAATATCAGCGGTGTGCCGGTACCGTACATTACCCCTGACTGGACTGGAGTAAGATGGCTTGTGAAATGAAGACTTGCGTAGAAAACGGCATAATGTACCAACAGATCAGCTACATAGGTCGGAAGCTTGAAATAAAGCAACTCCTTCGGACTCGTTCTAGGCGTCATGACAGGTCTGGATTTATGTCACAGCAGGGCATAAAAAAGGTCACACGGAAATGTAACTTCCGCATGATCAATTTATTACATTTAGCCCTACTGATAATTTCCACTTGCACTATACAGCAACAAGTTTAAAATATCACTCCCTTTTCGCTATGCTAAAGGGTTCTTCTATTCTATCAATACAGCAAATGATGGGGGATTTCCTCTTGTACCACTTATACCGGCCGCACTATTTTCCATCGATTCACTACACACGGTTCAAAGATAGGCATTTTTCCTTCATCTACAGCCATTCCTGCAATATATTTTATACTGCAATCCCCCCCCCATAAAGCATAAATCCCTGACTTGTAGTAGATTTATCTTTCAAAAATTATATATC
>JADILV010000059.1 GCA_017695115.1 Candidatus Cryptobacteroides avicola
AAAGTTATTGGCGACATCAACATCTGGCAAAATGAATGGACTGACGAAACCTATCAATACTTCGCCGTGGAAAAGATGCGCTTTGCCAAAGTGCGTGACGAAAACGGCAAGCTCGTAGCCGACAAGACACGCATCATTTACAACAGCCATATCACTATTGAAAACATTCCGCTTAAAGCCTACAAGTACATCGTTAATGGTAAGTCCGCTATCGACTGGATAATGGAACGCTATGCCGTAACTATCGACAAAGCATCCCAAATCAAGAATGATCCTAACGACTGGAGCCGCGAACATAAACAGCCCCGTTATGTTCTTGACTTACTTTTGTCGGTCATCGTCCTCTCTAATCGAACGGTGGATATAATAAATACTTTGCCGAAACTTAATATTTGATTGATATAAAACAAGTTGTGCTAATTTGCACAGCTTGTTTTTTTGTAATCTATAAAATATAGCCAATTAAAAAAATACTTACTATTATGAACTTCCGCAACTTGGTTCTTCGTAAATTAATACGAAAATGAACAGAAATTTTTATCACTGATTCTTTTTAAAAACATTAATCAGTAAAGGCCAATTCTCCTTGCAGGTTAATATTACGAATATCTATGTCGATTCCATCAAGGGCTCTTTTAATTTTTTCATCTGTTATAGACTTTGGTACAGCTAATGCCAAAAATTGACTGGCTCTAGAACACGCCACATATATCATTCGCTGACTTTCAGTCATAACTTTAATTTCCTTATTAAGGAAATCGTTCAGCGAAATACTTTGTCCTCTGCTATCAGATGATAGGAACAAAAGTACCGCATCCAAGGTAGCTCCCTTTACTGCATGTATCGTATCTATGCTCTTGTGGTATTCACTATCTTTGTCGTTCGATTGATGATATTGTTCTACTGGTACATTAGCCATTTCTTTCATTCTATATCCTTTTTGTCTTTGATATGGAACAAAAACAGGTTTTTCTTTAAGCTCCCAATATTCTTTCAATAATGCGCAGGTCTGTTCTGACCATTCTTTGAAACTTAAAGAAAACGAAGGAATCTGTTTTATAAAACCAAATATCTTAGCATTCCAATCCACATTATGTTCAATTTCGTGTACAAACTCACGCCTTTTATCAGGATTATCACCAGCTAAAAGTTCAGCTAATACAAGTCTTACTTTTCTAAAAGCTGAATTCGTGTCACCTGAAGCAAAAGCAAAGACAGCATCTATTATTAAATAAGGCAGCGGTTTCTCAGTTTTCCAGTACTTGAAATCTATGTCTTTAACGCCAGATAGTTCCTTACATTTATCTGTTCCACGCGCTAATATAATCCTGCTGGACAAATCATTATCATCACAAATTTGATAGAAATTTCTAACAACATCCCTAATATTTCCATCATCATACTTATAGACAATAATAGGTATTCCTTTATCTTCCACTCCATGCGAAATAATAGCAGGAACAGCGATTGATTTAAGTTTGCTATACAAATCTATTATACGTTGATTAGAACGCCTGCATTCAGATAATGGCAATACGTTCCATTCTTCTTCTGACATCATGTTCTGCAGTAATTCAGGCTTGGCATTATTGAATCCATATATGGACTGGCAAATATCACCAACAAATTCAAGATTCTGCAAACCAGCTCTCTTTAACAGTTTGAAGAATTCAAAATGCAATTCAGAATTATCTTGCGCTTCATCTACTATGATATATGGGAAACGCGTTACAAGTGCTTTGCCTATATTCTGATGATGTTGTAATATATCACATGCTATCCACAGCGCATCGCTACTTGTTATAAAGCCTTTCTCTAAGCGATATGTAAATGCCTCCTTACAATAAGCTATTTCATTTTTATTCGTTACAATATTGTGATTCCATTTAAATGAAGTTCTGTCTCTAGTTATCAAAGATGGATTCTTTCTATAAAATATCTTACTATAGGGGCGTAGTGCCATAACTGGATATTGTTGCCATATACCGTTTATCAAGATTTTGTTGTAATAAATTCGTTCTAATATTTCTTTCTCATTCACTACTATTGGTTTCTTTTTACACGCATCACATAGATACCAAAACGGAAGTACTACATACTGCATAATAAAACTATCAATAGTTAAAACCTCATTGGGAAATGTCAATCTTTCATGATGCATTTCTTGGTATTTATACTTTAATTCATCACAGGCTTTATTGGTAAATGACATACAGACAAACCCTGTATGGCTTCCATAATGCTCCTCACAAAAATGTGATACAGTCAAAAGTTTTTTGACAATACTTGTTGTCTTGCCACTACCAGGACATGCCGTGAGTATAGTATAACCACGTGCATCAATATATGCTTGCCGTTGAGGTGTTATATCGTAATTCATACTCATGGTATCAGATAATTTATTGCTTCTTGAATATAAGTTGGCAAAGTGAATTTTATATCACCACTTTCTTCATTTTTATCTAATAGAAACGAATTAAGAGTTTGAGCAAACTCAGCTTTACCAGGTAGGCATTTCCACATAAGCAGTGCAACATTCTGCTGCTCATCTTCATTCATATCTCTATCCTCAAGTCCTGACATGTAAAAATCCACCTTGTCCATACCGTTTGGATTCATTTGCTGAATCAATTCGTAGAGCCAAGTCTCTTTAGTCATTTCTTTATTAGCAAAAACATTTGCTTTACATATTTGATATTCAAGTGTCTTCTTTCCAGAGCATATCTTAATACCAGGTTGACGATTGGACATGGCTGTCATATTGTTAATACGACCATTCACTCTACCAGTATTGATTCCTTCTCTAAGAAGATGAAGTTTTGCATAATTGTTTTTCACCAACTCATTCAGATTATATTCTCTATCCTTTGACGCTGTAAATTGATCCTCGTCTGTTATAAATGCCGCTTTCATAGGTAAACGCTTTGTTGAGTCAGAAGAGTTAAACAACATCAAAAACTGATAAAAAGCTGTTCCGTCTGTATCTACTATTTCAATTTGATTCGCAATCAATGACTTATTTATTAGCTTAGAAAAAGTTTCAACTAATTGGCACTCTGATATACCTTCTATAAACAGACAGCCAGACGAAAATAATAATTGTGATCGAGTTACATCGAAATACCGGGATATCATTTTTCTATAGTCTACAACTTCTTCTTGCTGCAATAATCTACCACTAGCAGCATCACGGACAATATTTTCTGAGTGTCGTTCTTTGAAACAATTTCCGACATGAAAAGCGGTATTATCCTTCAACAAGATTATATTCTCCAATGGTATCCTTGATGTCAAAGTCGGAGAATGAGTCGTGATAAATGTTTGACTATTTTCATTTGTGTCTGCATCTTTAAGAAAGTTATATAGATTCACCTGTAATTGTGGGTGTAGATGGGCTTCTGGTTCTTCTATAAGCAATGCGTATATACTAACATTATCTTCTATATGACAATCCTTAATGTCACTTAATACTGATGCTATATAAATTATGTTATTATACCCAAGACTATTTTGAGACAGTACAAATCCTTTCTTGTCAGTAGCAGAATATGGCAAGAAAGGTTTGATAATATTAACGATATATTCAATTCTGCTCTGTTCTATGTGCAGTTCTACATTTTGAAGGCTTGAGCTGTTTATTTGGTTCAGGTTATCGTTTATACCAGTTTGTGTTTCTATTACTTCAGGTCTCAGCAAAAGCTGCTCGTTTGCACTATCTACTATACCTTTTACGTCATTTTCTGAACCTGCCCTATCAATCTTTCTTTTAATAACCCTTCCTAACAAGTTGTTGCGTGAACTCATAAGGTCACGTGTACTGTCACGTAATGCACCCAGATAATAAGGATGAAAATAATGAAACGTATTCCAGTCTGCACGAAGACCATTCTCCTCTTTACCTGTTATGTATGAGGAATAGATCCTTCCATTCTCCTTCATCTCAAAACTTATATGAATCCTGGCAACTATAGTATCATCGTTTTTGGAAACCAAATACTGATAGAATGCACCTTCCTGTTGTGCCGATAATTCTTCAAATAGATAACATATATCTATTCTCGTAGAGTTTATTAATGTTTTAGTCCCATCTGGATTTTCTGTAATTTCAACATGGAAATCCTCTTTTGTTATTTCTATGTCTCGATTCGGTTCTCCCCACGTATAAAACAACCTGATGGCATCCATCAAAGAAGTTTTTAATTGTCCGTTGGCTCCTATAATTACATTTAGTTTCTTATCGAATTTCACTAATAGTTCTTTGATACCTCGGAAGTTCTTTATATAAATCTTACTTAAATACATAAGGTTATATTATTTGATTATTCAATAACTCAAGTACATTATGAATCTCTGAATATGCCTTCAAATCTTCCGGTGATTCTTTACACAATTGACATAATTTTTCCGAATTTAACATCGCGCGTTCCAAATCTCCATTCTCTGTCAGGTATTTATAGAGGTTGGTACGTATGAAATATCGCTTTGTCTTTTCATATCCCGGCATGTATTTCTGCAATTCAGGAAGCAGTTGGTCGTAACTTTCATATCGCCGACAAACTACATTGGGTAGAAAGTGGAGCAAGAACCAAAATTCCGTACATGGATTCGTTTCTACAAACATCACTTTGCCAGCGTATTTCTTTGCGCTATACTTTTTCTTTGCTCGTTGATACAATTGCATTTCAGAAGGATATTGATACAGCCTGTCCATATCAAAAAGGCATACGATAAAGTCATATTGCTTGTTCAAGTAGGATTCTACCAATTTTAGAATATGATTGATGTCGCTATGCTGCGGAAAATCCGGAGCGACCTTGAAAGGATAACGACATGCCACCCTCAATGAATCAAAATAGAACCACTCGGTTTCTCCCTCGCCTATGATGGCGATGCTTTTTGTTACTGTCCGCCCCATATCATTAGTCATTTAGGTTAATGTATTGACTGCCAAGGAACGGAAGCTTAACTAATTTACCCTGTTTGTAAGCATTATACGGGGAAAGATTCTTGTGTAAGCCTAAAGATGAAAGACGTACTATTTTAGTCTCTCCATATTCGTCTTTATCCGTAAACCATATTGTGTCACGGCGAATGAATTCTTCGTTGAGAAGATTGATATCGTGTGTTGTCAACAACATTTGGGATGTTCCTTCACTGTTCGCTAAAAATACTTTTATAAAATAAGCCAGCAGTTCATAGTGGATGCTTGTCTCGACTTCGTCAATAAGCACAAACCGGTTGGTCTTCAACAAGAAATTCAGAATTACTGCCATCCCCAAAAATCTCATCGTACCATTGGATTCATATTCTTCAGACAAATCGTATAGTTTGTCGCCAACCTTATGCTTGAATGTCAATTCTGCATTTGTGATTTTTCCTTTTCTAAGCATTTCAGCTTTTGCCTCATTATCAATAGGGGCATTTTGAATCAATTGCTCCAATTCAGGGGTAATCAATTCTTCCTCTTCATGCAATACGACATCTTCTATGTTGAAATCAGATGCTTTCAGAAAGTTCAAAATGAACTTCTTCAAATCGCCTGTTTCATCTTTATCTAATTGTGATTTTACATATCCTGAAAGCAGCATGCCAGGAGCCAATACATCTTTTACCTGTTTGGCAAAGTAATCATATACATCGTTCAACTTGGTGCGTTCCACATTACTCTTACCAAATGCAGCAAGTACACTGCAATTATTGATAGTGTTGCCGGAAATCACATCCTGGCTCTTCCGTGGCATTTTCAGATTTACGCCGAAATCTATTGTTGTGGAATCTGTAGTTGCATCATAACTACGGCTATACAATTTGGTAGGACGAATGGAATCGTAAACAATCAATGTCTCAGAATAGATATATTTTGCGTCTAATTCAAAATTAAGGATATACTTCGACTTATTAATATAGAATACCATAGACATCTTCGTCCTTTCATTCCTTGATATGTCATCCAACATAAAAGGAACGACCCCGGTTTTGTCATTTCGGTCTTTGGGCATCCTAAGAACAAGCATTCTGAAAAATTCCACAGCATTCAAGATATTGGTTTTTCCGGAAGCATTTGCACCATAGATGATGCCCAATTTCAACAATCTTACCCCATCCTTAACTTCATACGAATATTCGTCAGACATAAAGTTATCTGATGAAGGTTCAAAGCTTATCTTTTGTGGAGACTTTATCGAGAAAAAATTTTCAATGGTGAATTCTGCTATCATATTCGTTGAATTTATCTGTCATATGATGCAAAGATAGGAATAAAAATCAATATATGAAATTATAGTACGTATTTTCGTAGCAAAATTACGTAATTTGAATACAAAATATAACTTCAGATATTTTTATAACAATAGAATAACGCAAATAAAAATGGAGATTGTATTATTCCTTCATGAAATTTTTCTCTTCATACTATTTTTTATGATTGAGAAATTTCATATCTTTGAAACCTAAAGTAAACGTTCTTTCATTTATGCAAAATCTGGCAACTTGAAGAAGTCTACTCGTTTCTAAATCGTTACCTGTCTAAAAAAATAGAGCTTGTAAGTTTCTTATTTTCAATGAATAAGAAAAGATGTAATGCCTAGCCTGATGAAATGTTATCCGTTTGTCTATTCCGCATAGTATCGCTATGTCTTTCAGATACTTGTTCACATCTGCGGCATCCTGTATCGGCAACAGTTTCGCTCCACCTTTGTACTTGTCCAGAATCATCTTCGCTATCGGGAGCAACGGAATCCTTGACAGTATGCCCGTCTTTACTCTCCGCTTCTTTATCCAGATTCTTCCAGCACCGTCCGTCTCGAAATGTTCCGCTGTCAAGGTCTTTATGTCAATGTAACTCAATCCGGTAAAACATCCGAACAGGAACATGTCTTTTGCCCTTTCAAGTCTCGGAAGCGGTGTATCGAAGTTGATTATCCTGCGGAGTTCATCTTCATCAAGGAAATCTATCTCCACTGGCTCTCTTTCGACCTTATATGCGTTGAATGGATTGTAGCCGATATAGGAATTGGAGACTGCGATATTTAACAGTTTCTTCAGAAATTTCAAGTGCTTCGTGGTAGTATTCTGCTGCATCTTTTTCTCATTAAGCAGGAAAGCATGGAAACCCTGTATGAAGTCCATGTTCAATTCCCGAAGATACAAATCATCCCTGCCGTACTTGTTCTGGATATACTCTTGCAGCAATTTTCCTCCGTGTTCGAAATTGAAGTATGTGGATTTTGCAATAGTCCTTCCGACCATTGAACGGCACTGTGAATTATGCGCTTCCAGAACACTTATCAGACTATGCTCTTTCAGACTTTCCACCTTGTCGAAGTAGGCATCACACAACAGTTCTGCTGTAATGACAAATCCCCTGTCCAACAATTCCGCTTCTTTCTGGTAGATTTTTGCCTTTACTGCTGACAGGAATTTGTTGATGCTTTTGAATTCCTCGCTGTTTCCTCTTACCAGTTGTCGGGATTTGTCCCAATTCTGCACACAGACCCTTTTGCCTGTGGAGAAGAACGACCTTTCCCCATTCACGGTCAGCGAAACCTCTATGGCTGCTGTTCCGTCTTTTCTGATTCGGCTATCCCTTACATAGAACAGGATAGCAAATGAACTTCTTTCCATTGTCTAATCTCTTTAAAAAATTTGACTTTGGAAAGTTGCTTTTGTCTTTAGTCCATTATATGTCAATCAGTTACATGAATTTTTGTAGACAATTCGCATTTTTGGAAAATTGTCCACAGATTGTCTACAAACTCTCCCCCGAAAATCCCCTTTCCAGCCACAGTCAGCAACCCGAATACAGAAACCGAAGTAAAGAATCTTCTGCATTTCCATGACTGAATCATGGCTAATTTTCATCGTAATCAAACCGATAATCCAGTGGAAAGTCTCCGGAAATTAACTGCCATGTTATTCTTCAAGCACCGAAAATCCCAGACACTCCAGCATACGAAAAATCCCTGCAATATCATCTATTACAGGGACTTATCAGAGTATGTAAAGTATCTTTACTTGCTAAGTGCAGTAGCAACATCAACAGCACAAGCAACAGTACATCCAACCATAGGGTTGTTGCCTATTCCCAGGAAGCCCATCATCTCGACGTGTGCCGGAACTGATGAGGAACCTGCGAACTGTGCATCTGAGTGCATACGGCCCATGGTGTCGGTCATACCGTAAGAAGCAGGACCTGCGGCCATGTTGTCCGGATGAAGTGTACGGCCTGTACCGCCGCCGGATGCAACAGAGAAGTAAGGCTTGCCGGCAAGTACGCGCTCTTTCTTATATGTTCCTGCAACAGGATGCTGGAAACGTGTAGGGTTGGTAGAGTTTCCTGTGATGGATACATCTACGCCTTCATGCCACATGATAGCCACACCTTCGCGTACATCATCTGCACCATAGCATTTAACTTTTGCACGAGGACCGTCGCTGTAGGCGATTTCACGGACAACCTTAAGCTCTCCGGTATAGTAGTCGAACTGTGTCTGTACGTATGTGAAACCGTTGATACGTGAAATGATCTGGGCAGCATCTTTTCCGAGACCGTTAAGGATGCAGCGGAGAGGTTCTTTACGAACCTTGTCAGCCTTGGCTGCAATCTTGATGGCACCCTCTGCAGCAGCGAATGACTCATGTCCGGCAAGGAAAGCGAAGCATTTTGTCTCCTCGCGGAGAAGCATTGCCGCAAGGTTTCCGTGTCCGAGACCTACCTTACGGTCATCAGCTACTGAACCCGGGATACAGAATGCCTGAAGTCCGATACCGATAGCCTCGGCAGCTTCAGCTGCGTTCTTGCAGCCCTTCTTCAGTGCGATGGCTGTTCCTACTACGTATGCCCATTTTGCATTCTCGAAGCAGATAGGCTGCGTGTCTTCGCAAGTCTTATAAGGATCAAGACCATACTGCTCGCAAATGGCGTTAGCCTCTTCGATATCCTTGATACCGTTTTCGTTAAGGGCAGCGAGAATCTGTTTGATACGGCGATCCTGGCTCTCAAATTTAACTTCTCTTATCATAATAGTCTTCCTCCTTATTCTTTACGTGGGTCAATGTATTTAACTGCACCGGCCTCTTTGCTGAAACGACCGTATGTTCCGGTTACCTGCTTGAGAGCCTCGTTGGCATCAACGCCTTTCTTTACAAGGTCCATGAATTTGCCGAGATGGATGAACTCGTATCCGCAGATCTCGTCATTCTTGTCCAGCGCGAGAGTCTTGATGTATCCTTCAGCCATTTCGAGATAGCGCGGACCCTTTGCAAGGGTACCGTAAAGCGTACCTACCTGGCTGCGGAGACCTTTTCCGAGGTCCTCGAGACCTGCTCCGATCATCAGACCGCCCTCTGAGAAAGCTGACTGTGTACGTCCGTAAACGATCTGGAGGAAGAGCTCGCGCATTGCAGTGTTGATGGCATCGCACACGAGGTCAGTGTTGAGTGCCTCAAGAATAGTCTTGCCAGGGAGAATCTCGGAAGCCATTGCAGCTGAATGAGTCATACCTGAGCATCCGAGTGTTTCCACAAGTGCCTCCTGGATGACGCCTTCCTTGACATTGAGAGTAAGTTTGCAGGCCCCCTGCTGAGGTGCACACCAGCCGACACCGTGTGTAAGGCCTGAAATGTCAGTGATTTCTTTGGATTTTACCCATTTTCCCTCCTCTGGAATAGGAGCCGGACCATGGTTAGGTCCCTTTTTGACGCAGCACATCTGCTGCACTTCGTGTGAATAAACCATAACCTAATTAAATAATTTAATTCCTTTTAGTTTGGAATATCCGCAAGTCAAAATCTCCGGAAAGACATGCAACCTGCCGGATACCCGGTGCAAATATAGGAATTTTTACTTTTTTCCAATGATGATGAACCGGAAATTGCCGAAGATGTTCCGGATATGCACCTTATCATGATATTACATATAAAAATACACATTGCCCAGAAAGAAGTTACAATGATTGTAACAAAAATTTAACATCCGGACAACACATTGATTTACCGCGATTTAAAACAAGCATGTTTTCACAATCCACAAAAATGCTTGAAAAATGTAAGAGAAAAATTTGGAGATTCAGAAAAAAGCTGTACCTTTGCATTCGGTTATTAGTTTTAGTGTTATTAATTATGTGGTTAGTTAAAGAGGAGTCCCACGTGAGTGGCACCAACCTCATCTGTTTTAGGGGAGCATCATCATGATGACTCTCTTTCTTTTTATATACCTTTGCAAAACGAAGGATTCAGGTATTTTAAAGAGCGAACCGACGTTATTATCATGAAATTCAAGATAGAATCTGAATACAGGCCTTCCGGAGACCAGCCGGAAGCGATAAAAGGACTATGCTCGGCACTGGACAGCGGCGTCGATGCCGTGACACTGCTCGGAGTTACAGGTTCCGGGAAGACTTTCACTATGGCGAATGTAATCGAAAGGCTGCAGCGGCCGGCACTGATCCTGAGCCATAACAAGACCCTTGCGGCACAACTTTACGGGGAGTTCAAATCATTTTTCCCGAACAACGCGGTTGAATATTTCGTGTCATATTATGACTATTACCAGCCTGAAGCATACATACCGACCACGGATACCTATATTGAAAAGGACCTGAGCATCAACGATGAAATAGAAAAGTTGCGTCTAAGTGCAGCTTCATCACTGCTTTCCGGGCGTCGTGACGTAATCGTAATATCCAGCGTGTCATGTCTTTACGGCATCGGAAACCCGGCAGACTTCCATGCCCAGACCGTTACTGTCCGCAAAGGCGAGACAAGAAGCATGACCAGACTGCTGTACCAGCTCGTAGACGCATTGTATTCAAGGACCGAAGCCGACTTCAAGCGAGGGACCTTCAGGGTACGCGGGGACACGGTAGACGTGTGCATAGGATATGGGGAGAATGCTGTCAGAATAGAGTTTTTCGGAGACGAGGTCGACAGCATTTCGATTATCGACCCTCTGACAGGAGCTTTCATAGACGGACTTGACGAGGTCTCAATATACCCCGCAAACAATTTCGTCACTACAAAAGAACGCAGCATCAAGGCCGTCAGCCAGATACAGGACGACATGATGAAACAGTGCGAATACTTCCAGGAAATAGGAAAGCCTCTTGAAGCCAAAAGACTGAAACAGCGGGTGGAATACGATCTGGAGATGATTAAGGAAATGGGGTACTGCCCCGGCATAGAGAACTATTCGAGATATTTCGACGGCAGGAACGAAGGAATGCGTCCGTTCTGCCTGCTGGACTATTTCCCGAAGGACTTCATAACTTTCATTGACGAAAGCCACGTGACCCTGCCGCAGATAAGGGCCATGTACGGAGGCGACCATTCCCGGAAGTCGATTCTGATCGAATACGGATTCAGACTGCCGGCCGCAGCGGACAACAGGCCCTTGAAATTCGATGAATTCGAAGCAGTCACAGGCCAGAAGGTCTATGTCAGCGCAACTCCGGGCGATTACGAGCTGGAAAAATCGGAAGGGCTTGTAGTGGAACAGGTTGTCCGGCCGACAGGACTGCTGGACCCTCCGATAGAAGTGCGTCCGACCAAGAACCAGGTGGACGACCTTCTGGAAGAAATCAGAGTCAGGGCAGAAAAAGATGAAAGGGTGCTGGTGACAACCCTGACAAAAAGGATGGCGGAAGAGCTGGAAAAATATTTCACCCGCATGGGGGTCCGTTGCAGATACATCCATTCTGATGTCGATACTCTGGAAAGGGTGGAAATAATAGAAGACTTCAAGAACGGGCTGTTCGATGTGCTGGTGGGCGTCAATCTTCTGCGTGAAGGACTTGATATTCCGACCGTTTCGCTAGTAGCGATATTGGATGCGGACAAAGAAGGGTTCCTCCGCTCGGGAAGGTCGCTCACCCAGACTGCAGGCCGTGCGGCCAGGAATGTAAACGGACTTGTAATAATGTATGCCGACTCGGTCACCCGGTCGATGCAGGAGACCATCTACGAAACAGACCGCCGGCGGACCAAACAGATGGAATACAACAAACTCCATAACATTACTCCTACCCAGGTCTCCATCAAGAAAAACATACTTACCGAAGAATATCCTCAAAACGGCGCAGACAACGGAAAAAAACGCAACCCGAGACTTGCAAACACAGTCTCAGGAAAAGTCAGTGCGGCCAATTCATACGAAGCCCCGCATTACATTCCGGATCCGAGCGACCTGGGCAGAGGTTCGGTCAGCGTAGGTCTCGGTCACGACTCCAGACGGGAAAGCAACTCCGCTTACAGGAACGGCTATATCGAAGCTGACCTCGCGGCCGTACTGCAGGACCCTGTGATAAGGTCCATGAGCCGCAGCCAGGTCGAAAAGGCAGTGGAACAGGCTAAAAGGAACATGCAGAAAGCCGCTGCGGACCTCGATTTCATGGCCGCCGCAAAATACCGTGACGAAATGTGGGCATTGCAGGAATACCTGAAAGTCTGGAAAGAAAAATGACCGTTACACGGTATCCGGAGGAGTATCAAAATAGACCTTTCTGTATTCGGCCGGAGACATGCCGACATATTTCTTGAAAAACTTGGAAAATGCGGCCTGATCGGAAAAGTGCAGGATATCAGCCACCTGCTGCACCAGAAAACTGTTGTTCTGAAGCAGCTGGGCAGCCATCGCCAGGGTCTCGCCGGCGATGATTTCATGCGGGGTCTTTCCTGTAACCTCCTTGACAACACGCGACAGATGCTTATGCGTGACGCACAGTTCCTTGGCATAAAACGACACCTCCCTTGTCTCTGTAAGGTGCTTCCATACGAGATCAACGAAATTCGCTATAAGCAGCTCCCTTTTCCCTATCTTGTGAAAATCCGGAGATTCTTTATCAAGATATGACATAAGGTTGCTCAATTCAAGTACAAGGCCTTTGAAATACAGCCTGACCATATCCGCCCTGTATTTATGCGAAGTGTCCGAGACCGCTCCGGAAAGCATCTTCAAAAGCATGTCCAGACGTGTCATTCCCCGGCTTCCGCTGAAATCCATGACCGGATTGGAAAGTATCCTGACCAGATAGTTGTCCCGCCCGGGAATCACCCCCTGAAGTGCTTCGAGCATAAAAGACTTCGTCGTAAAAACGCAATACGCCTCAGCATCCGCCGAGATTTCCCCGAAACGGAACAGCATCCCGTCGAGAATATCGGAATAATTGTTTTCCGACAACACATATTCTTTCCCGTTTATAAAAATCTCCATAGTGCCTTTCAGGACAAATACCATCGCCCTGGCCCCAATGAACTGGTACTCCGTCAACCGCTTGAAATCATCAGTGACAAACAGCAGGAAAGCGTCCCCCAGTTTCTTTTTTTCACTCACATAAGAGGAAAACTGCTGAGTATTCAAATATTGCATTTTATGGCAAAGTTTTTGTTTGAACGTGTCAAATTTTGACAAATGGCTCCTATATTAATGGCAGAAGGAGCAGCAAAAGTCCCTTTTGAACAAATATATATGAAATTTTTACAAATTTAAAGAAAAAGTATATAATAATTTTGTGCGCGGAAAAATACAAGGAAAAAATATTAAGACAAGATGAAAGGTTTAAATGTTATGACAATCGGGCTCTGCCTGCTCACAGGCATGGTTTCATGCAAGCAGCAGCCGTCTCAGCAGCAACAGGCTCAGGCCAGTGTTTATCCGGTATTGAAACTGGCCACTGCGGACAGGACTCTTTCTGAAAGCTACACAGCTGTTATAGAAAGCAGACAGTACGTTGAGGTCCGCCCGCAGGTTTCCGGTATCATCACAGACGTTCTGGTAAAGGAAGGAGCGAACGTCAAGAAAGGAGAAACTCTCTTTATCATAGACACAATACCGTATGCAGCGGCATACAACCAGGCCCTTGCAGCCGTAACTTCAGCGGAAGCCCAGGTCGCTACAGCCAAGCTGAACCTCACAGGAAGCGAGGAACTGTACAAACAGAAAGTCATTTCAGATTTCGAACTCCAGACATCAGTCAATTCTTACAATACGGCAGTGGCAAATCTCGCCAATGCAAAGGCCCAGGAGGCCAGCGCAGCCAATAATCTTTCTTTCACCAGAGTAAAAAGTCCGGTAAACGGTTCGGCAGGCATGACATCAGTGCGTGTGGGAGCCATAGTGACAGCAATGGGCGAATCCCTGATCAATGTTTCCGACAACTCCCAGATGTATGTATATTTCTCCCTGCCGGAAAAAGAAGTGCTTGCACTTACGGCAGAGTACGGTTCAATCGAAAAGACCATTGCAGCCTACCCTGAAGTAAGCCTTACACTGAACGACGGCAGCACATACGGCCATAAAGGCAGGATAGACGTCATCAGCGGCATCGTTGACAAGACTACGGGCACCCTCAGCCTGAGGGCGGTATTCAGCAACCCTGAAGGAAGGCTCATGAGCGGAGCATCGGCAATGATCAACATACCTTATGAAAAGAAAGGCTGCATCGTGATACCTCAGGAAGCCACTTTCGAAGTACAGGACAAGATATTCGCCTACAAAGTCATCGACGGGAAAGCGTCTGCAACACAGATAAAGGTGTTCAAAGTAAATGACGGGAAAGAATATATAGTGGAAGACGGTCTGCAGGTAGGCGATGTCATCGTAGCCAAAGGAGCAGGTCTGCTCAGGGAAGGGACTCCTATCGCTGCCGCTTCTGACTCTACAAAAGAAGGAGAATAAGGAATATGAATCTTAAAACATTCATCGACAGGCCTATCCTGTCACTGGTAATATCCATATTCATCGTGATGGTGGGAGTCATCGGACTTTCGGTACTCCCGGTAGAGCAGTATCCTGATATCGCGCCTCCTACCATCCGTGTCAGCACCACATACAGCGGAGCCAACGCTACCGCTGTACAGAACAGTGTGATCGTACCTCTGGAAGAAGCCATCAACGGTGTGGAGAACATGACATACATGACTTCCGACGCCTCCAATACAGGTAGCGCTTCCATTTCAGTATATTTCAAGCAGGGTGTAGACCCGGATATGGCTGCCGTCAACGTGCAGAACCGTGTATCCAGGGCTCAGTCCCTTCTGCCGGCCGAGGTTACAAGGGTCGGAGTAGAGACGATGAAGCGTCAGAGCAGTACCCTGAAAGTATTTGCACTGGCAAGCCCTGACGGCACCTACGACGAGACATTCCTCACCAACTACATGAGTATAAACATCAAGCCTGAGATACAGCGTATTTCCGGAGTAGGTGAGGCCAATGTCATGGGAGGTGACTACGCAATGCGTATCTGGCTCAAGCCTGATGTCATGGCCCAGTATGAACTCCAGCCGAGCGATGTGAGCGCAGCTTTGTCGGCGCAGAATATCGAAGCATCCACAGGTGCGCTCGGTGAAGATTCGGAAAATGTCTTCCAGTATACACTGAAATACAGGGGACGTCTCGAGACGGAAGAGCAGTTCGGCAACATCGTCATCAAAGCGTTTTCAGACGGACGTACACTCAAACTCAAGGATATAGCAGACCTTGAACTCGGAGCGCAGTCATACTCTTTCGAAGGCCGCGTGAAAGGAGCGCCCGGTGTGACAATGATGATCAACCAGACTGCAGGAAGTAACGCAAACGAAATCATCAATGCCATAGATGCATATCTGGAAGAGGCCGCAAAAGAGCTTCCTAAAGGAGTCGAGATCGTGGACATCATGAGTACCAAGGACTTCCTGGACGCGTCAATCCATGAAGTGCTCAAGACTCTGTTCGAGGCCATCATTCTGGTAGTCCTGGTAGTGTATGTGTTCCTCCAGAATGTACGTGCCACCATCATCCCTACCATCAGTATCTTCGTGGCGCTGATCGGTACTTTCGCATTCCTGGTGGTAGCAGGATTCTCGATAAACCTGCTGACACTGTTCGCCCTGGTGCTGGCCATCGGTACGATTGTGGACGATGCCATAATCATGGTGGAGGCGGTGCAGGTAAAACTGGATGAAGGCTATACATCACCATATCTGGCAGCAGTAGACGGCTCCAACGGAGTGGCTTCAGCCATCATCACTTCCACCCTCGTCTTCATGGCAGTGTTCATTCCGGTGTCATTCATGAGCGGTACATCCGGAGTATTCTACACGCAGTTCGGTCTTACAATGGCAGCCGCTGTAGGTCTGTCGGCCATCAACTCACTTACGCTCTCCCCTGCCCTTTGCGCCCTTCTCCTTAAACCGAATGAAGTGGTAAAACCAGGGGAAAGACCTAAACAGTTCTCCACCAGATTCAGGGTCGCCTTTGATACAGTCTTCAGCAGAATCGTCCGCAAATACAAATTCGGAGTCAAGTTCTTCATCGGAAACAAATGGCTTTCAGGCCTGCTGATACTCGGAGCGATAGGACTTCTCATGTTCCTGATGAGCACCACCAAGACCAGCCTTGTGCCGAACGAAGATACCGGGTCGCTCTTCATGAGTGTGGACGCATCAGCAGGAAGCACGCTGAACGAGACCAACGCAATCCTTACCGAGATACAGAAGAGCATCGAAGACATTCCTGAAATCAGAACCTTCAACCAGGTGGCAGGATTCTCGTTCGCAGGTAGCGGAGCGTCACACGGTATGCTTATGATAAGGCTGCAGCCATGGGACCAGCGAGAGGGCAAGGAGCACAGCAATACAGCTGTAATGAACAAGATATATGCAAAGACAGCGCATATCAAGAATGCCCAGATATTCCTCTTCGCACCGCCTATGATTTCCGGTTACGGTACCGGTAACAGTTTCCAGGTCGACCTTCAGGACCGCTCCGGCAAAGGTATCGAAGCGCTTAATGAAGTGACACAGGAAGTGATTGCCGCACTTAACCAGAGGCCGGAAATACAGATGGCATATACATCATTCAGTACCGAGTTCCCTCAGTACACTGTGGATGTAGATGCAGCCAAATGTCTCAGGGCCGGAACCACTGCCGACCAGGTACTTTCAGTCATGCAGAGCTACCTCGGAAGTTCATACGTATCGAACTTCAACAGGTTCACCAAACTATACCGTGTGATACTCCAGTCCAGGGCAGATGACCGCGACCAGGTACAGGCGCTCGACAACATATTCGTGAAGACAGCTTCAGGCATGGCTCCTGTAAGCCAGTTCATTACCCTGACCAAATCATACGGTTCAGAGATTCTGAACAGGTTCAACCTGTTCCCTTCAATCACAGTCCAGGGTATGCCGAATGAGGGTTACAGCTCAGGTGATGTCATCATCGCGGTAGAGGAAGTCGCCGCAGAAGTCCTCCCTACAGGATTCGGATATGAATTCTCAGGTATGACACGAGAAGAAGCACAGCTGGCAGAGTCACATACGACCACGGTAATCTATATATTGTGTATCGTATTCATCTACCTTATCCTGTGCGGACTTTACGAGAGTTTCTTCCTGCCTTTGGCAGTCATCTGCTCGGTTCCGTTCGGTCTCATGGGATCCTTCCTTGCAGCAAGATTCTGGGGAATCGAGAGCAACATCTATATGCAGGTCGGTATCATCATGCTGATCGGTCTGCTGTCAAAGACCGCCATCCTCATCACAGAGTATGCAAGCGAACGGCGAAAAGCAGGAATGTCACTCAGCCTGTCAGCAATTTCCGCTGCAGGAATAAGGCTCAGGCCTATTCTGATGACCGTATTCTCAATGGTATTCGGACTTCTTCCTCTGGCAGTAGCCAGCGGAGTCGGTGCCAACGGTTACCACTCACTCGGAATACCTGTCATCGGCGGTATGGTCATCGGTACTATCGCACTCGTGTTTATAACCCCTGTATTCTTCACCATATTCCAGTATATTGAAGAAAGGGTGATGGGTAAAAGAAAGGAGGACAGAGCATAATGAAAAAGATACTTTTATTTTCAATAGCAATCATACTCGTCAGCAGCTGCTCCATCTACAGGAAATACCAGAGGCCTGAAGACCTGCCTGTAGACAGCCTGTACAGAGCCGAAGTTATGGACGTAGCCACTGAAGACACCACTTCACTCGGCTACATGCCATGGAACGAAATGTTCACTGACCCGTACCTTCAGGAACTGATCAGAACAGGACTTGAACATAACGTGGACCTGCAGAGCGCAATACTGAGGGTCGAGCAGGCCAAGGCCCAGCTTTCAGCAGCAAAATGGGCGTATGCTCCGTCCCTTAACCTCACTCCGCAAGGAGGGCTCAGCAGTGTCAACGCAGGCAAGGCCAGCTGGAACTACAACCTCGGAGGAGCCGTAAGCTGGGACATAGACCTGTTCGGGTCGCTTCTCAACTCAAAGCGCGGTGCACAGGCTACCCTCCTTCAGCAGCAGGCGTACCAGCAGGCCGTAAGGTCACAGATCATCGGAGCCATCGCCAATTCATATTATGCTCTCCTTATGCTGGATGAGCAGGTAAAGATAAACGGCGAGACAGTGGACATCTGGAAAGAGCAGGTAAGGACAATGGAAGCAATGCTCACTGTCGGCAAGACAAATGAAAGCGCCGTAACACAGGCCCGTGCAAACCTTTACGCACTTGAAGCCGCATACGCAGACCTGATAAGGCAACAGAGAGAGACTGAAAATTCTCTCTGCTCCCTGCTCGGACAGCCTTACTTTCCTATCGAAAGGGGCGAACTTGCTGAACAGACAGTTCCTGAGGACATAACAGTAGGAGTACCTCTCCAGCTGCTGTCCAACAGACCAGATGTCATGCAGGCCGAGATGGCTTACGCAAGTTCTTACTATACGACAAACATGGCAAGATCGGCTTTCTATCCCGGGCTGAACCTTTCCGGTACTGCAGGATGGACGACAAATGTAGGACAGGTCATTGCAGATCCTGCAGGATTCCTGCTCTCCGCTCTCGGTCAGCTTACTGTTCCTATCTTCAACCATGGACAGCTCAGGGCAAACCTGAAAGTCAGCAAAGCAGAAGAGGAGATTGCAAGGATGAACTACAGACAGACTCTCCTGAATGCCGGAGAGGAAGTCAACAATGCCCTCTATGCCATCCAGACCAACAAGACAATGCTTGAAAAGCACCAGGCACAGTGCAAAGATCTGGAACGGACTCTCAAGACAACTGAATACCTGTACAGGAATTCTTCAGGCACTACATATCTGGAACTTCTGACAGCCCAGCAGTCACTCCTCAGCGCCCAAACAAGTGCACTGAACGACAAATACTCGATACTGACTTCGGTAGTGACTCTGTATCAGGCTCTCGGCGGAGGCAAGGAATAATACTCCGTCTTATATTTATGCATACATTACCTCTGTTAAGGAGCAGGACAGGGTCCACAGGGGTTTAAGAAGGCGACTCAAAAGGAGGAATTTCAAGCGTAACGCAGAAAGTACCCTTTTGAGTCGCCTTCTTTACAGCAATGGAGCGAACAGCCGTATTATAGATTGCATGAATTTGCTGTACCATGGCTTCTTCTGCCACATCTCCATGGTCACCTCTTCGCATGTTTCCATATCCTTCAGGAAAATAGCCTTGTTCTCCCGCGCTACCGTCTCATCATAGATATAGGTATTTATCTCATAATTGATTTCGAAACTGCGGTAATCCATATTGGCTGAGCCCAGTATGGAAAGGTAGTCATCCGAGACAAGCGTCTTTGAATGAATGAAATTCCCAGTCTTTTCAAATATCCTTATCCCGGCTTCCAGACACTCCGTGTAGAAAGACCTGTTGGCAGGCCCCATATAGCACAGGTCAGCCTTCTTCGGCATCATTATCCTCACATCCACGCCTTTCAAGGCCGCGGATTCAAGAGCCTGGAGCAAAGGCTCTGGCGGGACGAAATAAGGGGTCTGGATGTAGATGTATTCCCGAGAATGCTGCACGGCCCATACCGTCCCCATCTGTATTACAGGCCACTGGTTGTCAGGTTCATCCGGAACCACCTGAATAAGTTTTGCAGGATGCAGTTTCCTATGCTCCGGGAAATACCTTGCATAGTCCTCCTGGATTTTTCCGCCGGAGGTAATGAAGGAATTCATGAAACTGTACTGGAGGCTCGACACCGCCTCACCTGTAATCCTCATGTGGGTATCCCGCCAGCGTACGAAATAGTCATCGCTGATATTCATTCCTCCGGTATATCCTATCTTGCCGTCAATCACAACGATTTTCCTGTGGTCCCGGTAATTGAGCTGGGCTCCTATCGTCAGATGAGTTATCCTCGTATTGGTAAAAGGGACAACCTCCACCCCGGCTTTCTTCATCTCGTTATAATACCTGGAACCGATCTCGATATTGGCGATATTCTCATGGATGAACCTGACCTTCACTCCTTCACGTGCCTTCTGCATCAGGAGGGCCCTGATCTTGCGGCTTCCCATATCCTTCTTGAAATAAAAATATTCCATGTGGATATGGTCCCTGGCATTACGGATATCTTCGGTCAGCGCATCGAATTTGCGCCTGCCGGAAGTGATTATTTCAATATTATTGTCATCACTTACCGTTATCTTGTTCACTTTGGCCAACAGTCTGGCAAGCTCCCTGTAGTCCTCCCGTATCTTCTCCTCGGAAGAATGTCCGAAAAGCAGATCCTTTATCCTGTCATCTGCTTTCCGGTCAAACTCATGCAAAAAATTCCTGTGTCTTCTCTGGAAGAACCCTGCGCGTCTCCAGTTGAAGCCGAAAACCACATAACATATCAAGCCGAGGACAGGCACAAGACCGATGACCAGAATCCACGATATCTTGCGTCCTGAATCCTGATTGTCGGTAAGGATAATGATTATGGTACCGACTACGAGGAGGATATACAGGACAGTGAAAATATTGGAGAATATCTGCAGCATCGGTTAAAGGTATTATCAGAGGACACAGTTATACACACATTGGTACATCAGCGCAGCGAACAGCCCTCCGAGAAGCGGGCCCAGAACCGGTATCCAGCTGTATTTCCATCCGCTGTCCCGTTTCCCTTTTATAGGAAGGAGAGTGTGGGCGATACGCGGAGGCAGATCCCTGGCCGGGTTGATGGCATACCCTGTCGCCCCGCCAAGGGACATGCCTATGGCCATAATAAGCATCGTCACAGGAAAGCTCCCGATGCTGCCCATTCCCACTTCAGGCGTATTCTCCTTATTCGAAAACGCAAGGATAACAAACACCAGAAGCCACGTACCGAGGAATTCACAGAAAAGGTTCCTCCATTTTGAAGGTATCGCAGGCATGGTACAGAAGACCCCGAGCTTGGAATCCGCGTCTTTAGTGGCATCAAAATGGTCTTTATAGAAAATATACACAAGAACGGCACCTGCAAATCCCCCCAATAATTGGGCAACGACATAACCGCCGACGTATAACCACGGGAAAAGACCGGCCGCCGCCATGCCTATAGTCACGGCAGGATTAAGATGGGCACCGGAATATGGGCCGGCTATGAACACGCCGCACATGACGGCAAATCCCCATGCCATAGTTATGACGACCCATCCACCGTTCTGTCCTTTAGACTTGTCCAGAGAATTGGAAGCGACTACCCCGTCGCCCAGAAGAATCAGGACCATTGTCCCGATAAATTCGAAAACACATTTGGAAAACAACGTCAGTTCCATATACAGCCTCCACTTATTTTCTTGATAATGTCCTTGCGACAGCGTCCGCCCAGCCGTCTTTCTCTGCCTGCACAAAGTCATCTGAAGCAGACGGGCTGAAGGATTTCTCGGCACTCCATTGCGTCTTTATACTGTCAATATTTTCCCAATACCCTACGGCCAGGCCTGCCAGATAAGCGGCACCCAGGGCTGTGGTTTCCGTTACGGAAGGCCTTATGACCTGGACACCGAGGATATCCGACTGGAACTGCATGAGAAGGTCATTCCGGGAAGCCCCGCCGTCAACTTTCAGCTCTTTGAGCCGCACTCCAGAATCCTTCTGCATGGCATTGACAATATCCATGGTCTGGAAAGCGATACCTTCCAAAGCCGCCCTGGCGATATGTGCGGCTGTAGTGCCTCTCGTTATACCGTATATGCAGCCTTTGGCATACTGGTCCCAATATGGCGCACCAAGACCTGTCAGCGCCGGGACGAAATACACGCCGCCGTTGTCGGGTACGCTGGCGGCAAGAGCCTCGACCTCTGATGATGATCTGATAATTCCCAGCCCGTCCCGCAGCCACTGGACGACAGAGCCGCCGACAAAAATGCTGCCTTCAAGAGCATAATTCACCTTATCGCCTATCTTCCATGCAACGGTCGTAAGCAGGTCATTGGCAGACAGTATCGGTCTTTCCCCGCTGTTCATCAAGAGGAAACACCCTGTCCCGTATGTATTCTTAACTGATCCCGGCTCGGTACACATCTGCCCGAAAAGGGCTGCCTGCTGGTCTCCGGCAATGCCTGCGATAGGCACCTCATGGGCAAAAATCGTAGTCTTTGTATAGCCGTACACCTCGCTTGAAGAACATACCTGAGGCATCATCGATTCCGGGATACCGAACAGCTTCAGCAAATCACTGTCCCACTGTAAAGTATGGATATTGAAAAGCATCGTTCTGGAGGCATTGCTCACATCAGTCACATGTTTCTCCCCTCTTGTCAGCATCCATACAAGCCATGAATCTACAGTACCGAAGCGAAGTTTCCCCGCCTCGGCCTTTGCCCTGGCCCCGTCCACGTTTTCAAGAATCCATCTGATTTTCGTAGCGCTGAAATACGCATCGATTATAAGACCTGTCTTCTGGCGGATATAATCCGTAAGTCCGTCTTTTTTAAGAGAATCACAATACTCTGAAGTCCTCCTGTCCTGCCAGACTATGGCATTGTAGACAGGTTCTCCTGTCTCCGCATCCCACACTATGGTGGTCTCTCTCTGGTTCGTAATTCCGATTCCGGCAATGTTCTTTCCGTTTATTCCGATCCCCGTAATGGCTTCTGCAATAACAGAAGCCTGCGAAGACCATATTTCCAAAGGGTTGTGTTCCACCCATCCCGGCTTCGGGAAATGCTGTGTGAATTCTTTCTGGGAGACCGACAGGATATTTCCCTCCCTGTCAAAGACAATGGCTCTGGAACTGCTCGTGCCCTGATCCAGAGCCAGGATATACTTATCCGATACCTGCTCTTTCATAATAAAGTAATGACTGTGGTTAATCAAAGGCTGAAATTAATAAAAATTCCGGGAAACGGCACCGCTTTATGGAAGAAGTGCAAATCATCCCGGAACTTATTACAATGTATGATTACTGGGAATTACACCAGTTTTGATATCAAGGTAGCTGATGTACAAGACGTTACCTCTACAGTAACATATTCGCCGATACGATGTCCGCCCGAAGGGAAGACACAGACCTTGTTGTTGCTCGCCCTGCCGAAAAGTTCGTCCTGGTTCTTTTTGGAAACGCCTTCAATAAGGACGACATGCCTGTTTCCTATTTCCTTTTGATTGCTTTTCAGACTCATCCTGCCCTGAAGGGCGATAATCTCATTCAATCTGGCCGTCTTCACCTCATCAGGAATATCATCCGGATATTTCCTTGCAGCCAGAGTCCCCGGTCTTTCCGAATACTGGAACATGAACGCCCCGTCGAAGCACACTTCTTCCATAAATGAAAGAGTATCACGGTGATCCTGCTCCGTCTCGCCGCAGAACCCTGCAATGACATCCGTAGTAAGTCCGCACCCGGGTATCACGGACCTTATTTTCGCCACTCTTTCCAGATACCACTCACGGGTATATTTGCGGCGCATCTTCTCCAGCATGGCATTGCTTCCGGACTGTACCGGAAGATGGATATGCTTGCAGATGTTGTCATACATCGCCATTGTATATATGACCTCATCGCTTATGTCTTTAGGATGCGACGTGGAAAACCTGATCCTTAACCCGGGGCTGATCTTGGCGACCATTTCAAGCAGTCCGGCGAAATTCACGTTCCGGTCAGCGGAATCAGGGTCTTTCCAGTAATATGAATCTACATTCTGCCCCAGCAGGCAGACTTCCTTGTAGCCGTTGTCAAACAGTTCCCGGGCTTCCCGTACAATAGTATAAGGGTCGCGGCTTCTCTCGGCTCCTCTCGTATAAGGGACGACACAATACGAACAGACGTTGTTACAGCCGCGCATTATGGAAATGAATGCGCTGACTCCGTTCCTGTCCATCCTTACCGGGGATATGTCGGCATAGGTCTCTTCATGGGAAAGGAGCACGTTTATCTGCGGACTGTCCGGAGTTATCTTCTTTATCAGATCAGGAAGAGTCCTGTATGAATCAGGTCCTGCAACCAGATCAACCACATGGGAATCAAGCAGTTTTTCCTTGAGCCGCTCTGCCATGCACCCCACTATGCCGATCATCACTCCTTCACGCCTGCGCTTCTGGAGGCGGAACTGCTCGATACGGCCCCAGATGCGCTGTTCGGCATTATCCCTTATAGAACAGGTATTGGCCAGTATCAGTGAAGCCTCGTCAATGTTTTCCGTAAGCGCATAACCGGCGTCCTGCAGAATCGACAGAATGACCTCGCTGTCATTCACGTTCATCTGACAGCCGTATGTCTCTATATATACTTTCGGTCTGGACGGATCCGTTATCGGTCTGATGTTTTTCTCCATATCGCAGTTCATGATTTGACCGGGCAAAGATAAGATTTTTATTTGTTCTACTCTCGGCTTTTGCATATCTTTGCAAAGATATGGGAAAGAAAACCACCTGCAGAATCCTGGCCTTCATGGCCGTCTGTACAATACTGTGCAGCACCGGATGTACGAATTTGAAAGACATAAGGAATATCCGGATAGAATCTTTCAGCATTAAATCGTTGTCTATAAAAGGACTCGATTCGGCGGATGCCGTATTTGAGGTCTGCGTTGACAACCCTGCAAAGGATATTGCCGTATCGTATCTCGACGGGGTGCTGTACAGATCCGGAAAAGCTCTGGGGACATTCACCATAGCTCCTTTCGACATTGAAGGACGGTCTTCGGACAGGACTGATGTCGGCTGCAGCATAAGACTGGCTCCCGGGATTTCCCCTCTGACACTCATGTCCATGGCCCGCGACTTCGACATTTCCGACTGTACAATGGACGTGACGGTCAGGGCCCGTGTCGGGAAAAGTCCGCAGAAGAAGCTGACTCTGAAAGGTATCCCTGTCAAACGGCTTATAAACGGGCTGTAGGCCATGGCGGCATCCGGAGCTTCCGGCAATGCCGGTTGTAAACAAAGTTCAAAATAATTTTAACAGGCTTAAATGAAACGTATAAAGACAATACTCATCAACGTCCTTGCACTGATATCCGTATATGCGGCAAGCGGATTGAGTTCCGCCGCACAACAGGCAGATACCCTCACTGTTCCGGACGGCTACATGCTTGTAGACTCGATAGCCGTAATGCCTGCGCCGAAAGCCGACGCGGACCTCATGGGCAAAGACATATTCTCTGTCATGCCATCCAAAGATGCGGGAGATGCTGCCGATGTAAGAATACACCAGTCACAGCTTATCCGCAATTCATTGAAAAACCATATATTGAGCAATTCCGACAGGCCGTTGGACGGATACCGTGTCCGCATATTCTTTGACAACAGACAGAGTGCCAGGACCGACTCCGAAAAAATGGAAAAGGAATTCTCTGCCGCCCACCCTGACATTCCTGTATACAGAAGCTATGTCAACCCTTATTTCAAAGTGACAGTAGGTGATTTCAGGACAAAATCGGAGGCGATGCTGCTGCTGAGATCCATCGTAAAAGAATACCCGACTGCATTCGTAGTCAAGGAAAACATCAACTATCCCGTAGTGGACAAGAACAGACCTACAGTCACGGATACAATAAAAGTGCTCCGCCCTGCCGGCGGACAGCACATCTCCCTGTGATGTCTTTTAACGGTAATCTTCTGATGCTATGCTGAAACAAGGATTGGAACTTAAACAGACCCAGAAGCTCTCCCCTCTCCAGATCCAGACAATAAAGCTCATAGAGCTGCCCACCCAGGAACTGGAGCAGAGGATAAGGAAAGAGCTGGAAGAGAACCCCGTGCTCGATGAAAACGTATCCAATGACAGTGACGATGAAGACGAAAGTCCGAGGGAAGTGTCTCTGTCCGATTATAAGGAAGACGATTCAATCCCCGGGTATAAATTGAGAGTCAACAACTACGGCAAGGACGAACGTCCCCAGTACAATACTTTCTCAGTGAAGGAAAGTTTCACCCAGAGCCTGATGGACCAGCTCGGATTCAGGAACCTGACCGAGCACCAGCATGCAGTCGCGGCCTTCATTATCGGGAGTCTGGATGATGACGGATATCTGCGCCGCAGCATTGAAAGTCTGGTGGATGATCTGGCCTTCAGGGCAGGCATCGAAACTGACGAGCAGGAAGTCACCGACATGCTGAAGATCATTCAGGAATTCGACCCTGCCGGAGTAGGAGCCAGGGACTTAAGGGAATGTCTCCTGCTGCAGATACGAACATTGAAGCAGACTCCGGAAGTGGCAAATGCCACCAGGATACTCAAAGACTTTTTCACGGAATTCACCAACAAGCATTTCCAGAAAATAATCTCCAGGATGGGAATTTCTGAAGAGGAGATGAAGGCTGCGATGTCAAAAATACTGAAACTGAATCCTTCCCCGGGAGGACAGATCGATGATTCGTACAATGACCAGGCCCAACAGATAGTCCCTGACTTCGTGCTCACACTGGAAAACGGAGAGCTCAAACTGACTATGCCGCGCTTCTCCATCCCCGAACTGAGGGTGAACAGGAAATATGCCGACATACTGATGGAGGCAGCCAACTCTTCCGAGCGTGAGAAAAAAGAGGCGGCAACATTCGTCAAGAAGAAACTGGATTCCGCCAAGTGGTTTGTCGAAGCCATCAAACAAAGGCACAACACTCTGGAAAGTACCATGAAAGCCATCATAGACTACCAGCATGACTATTTCATAGATGGAGACGAAAGCCATCTGAAGCCGATGGTGCTCAAGGATATCGCAGAAAAGACCGGGTTCGATATATCCACGATTTCCAGAGTAGTAAACAGCAAATACATAGAAACCCACTTCGGTATTTATTCGCTGAAGTACTTCTTCTCCGAGGGACTGGAAAATCAGGAAGGTGAAGAAGTCTCTACCAGAGAACTTAAAAAAGCCCTGCAGGAATGTGTTGACAATGAGGACAAACGTCATCCGCTCACCGATGACCAGCTTGTGACCGTCATGAGCGGAAAAGGCTACAAAGTCGCCCGCCGCACCATAGCCAAATACCGTGACCAGCTCAACATTCCGAAGGCCCGGCTCCGCAAAGAATTGTAATTTTCTTCAAATACTGCAAATTTTATTTGCAGGTTTCTAAAAAATGACTACCTTTGCAATCCGTTTCGGAAAACAAGCTACTTCCGCATAACGGATTTGACATACTGGAGAGGTGGTAGAGTGGTCGATTACGGCAGTCTTGAAAACTGTTGAGCTGAAAGGCTCCGGGGGTTCGAATCCCTCCCTCTCCGCAACAAACGCTGAAAATCAGCAAATTGCAAAACAAACACCCAGTTTTACACCCAAGAATGTAAAGTCGGGTGTTTTTGTTTTATTTAAGATAATACAACCACTACATAATAAAAGAGTAGCGATATTAAAAGAATCCGATGAGAAAAGACTAATATTTATCTATCCATTCAGTTTGAT
>JADILV010000060.1 GCA_017695115.1 Candidatus Cryptobacteroides avicola
AAGAGCCTTGCGGCATACGAAAGAGCCGTACCCCACTGTCCGGCGCCTGTCTCGGTGGTGACATTCTTCACGCCCTCCTTCTTGCAGTAATATGCCTGCGCAAGGGCCGAATTCAGCTTGTGTGACCCCACAGGGCTTACGCTTTCGTTCTTGAAATAGATATGAGCCGGAGTGTCCAGGGCTTTTTCAAGACCATAGGCGCGGACAAGGGGAGTCGACCTGTAATATGTATATTGTTCGCGGACTTCATCCGGGATGTCGAACCATCTGTGAGTCGTGTCGAGCTCCTGCCTGCAAAGTTCTTGTGCAAAGACAGGATAGAGGTCTTCTTCTTTTACCGGCTGCCCGGTCGCCGGGTTCAGCATCGGTTGCGGTTTTACGGGCATGTCCGCCTGGATGTTGTACCACCGGGAAGGAATCTGGTCTTCCTTCAGGAAAAATCTCTTTTGTTTCATTGGAAATCAGTTTTGTGTAAAGTAATGTATAAAAAAACGGGCCGCCGTTTTCGGCAGCCCGTAAGTCGTTGTTATCTGAATCCCGGTTAGCAGCAGGCCTCGAGGCAAGAATTTACTGCTACTATAGCGAATCCCAGGAAAATGATAGTCGCGAAGACGTATGCAATGACTTTCAGTCTGCCGAGCCATATCCTGTTGTCCCAGCCGATGGTCTGGAATGCGCTCCAGAAACCGTGGGTAAGGTGGAACCAGAGTGCTCCGAACCAGATGATGTAGATGACTACATTATACCAGTGTCCGAAAGTTGCGGTAAGGAGATCATAAGGATTCTCTGCATGGTTGCCCGTCCATTCCTGAAGCTGCATGTCAGCCCAGAAATGAGTGAGGTGGAAAGCGAGGATGCCCAGGACGATGATACCGAGGACAATCATGTTCTTGGATGCCCATGAATCGGTTTTCGCCTTGCTGGCTACGGCGTAACGGTTATATCCGCCGCGTGCTTTGAGATTGCTGAAAGTAAGGATAAGCGCATAGATGATGTGGATGATGAATCCGAAAGCAAGGACAGGAACCATTACTGTCACTATAGGCAGGGACATGAATTCGCATCCAGCTGCAAAAAGCCCGTCCGGTGAACCGAAAGTGCCGTTGATGGAGTCGATCACCGAGAAAAGATTGATCGTCATGTGCAGAAGGAGGAAGATAATGAGGAATAGTCCGCTGATGCTCATTATGAGCTTCTTGCCGATTGAAGATGTGAAAATGTTCGCCATATCTTTTATCTGTAATTTATTATCATTACGCTAAACACCGTGCAAATATATACTCTTTCTTGCAAGTTTCATAATAATTCGATACTTTTGTTTCGATAAAATCATCAGGAATTTATAAGTTTCAGCCTGAAATATCTTACAATGGGACAGTATAGAAGAGTTTTGCTCAAGCTCAGCGGAGAAAGTCTCGGCGGGCCGTCAGGCAGGGGAATCAGTGAAGATGTCCTTTCTGCATACGCTCAGGAAATAGCAAGTGCCGTCAAAGGCGGACTGCAGGTTTCTATCGTTATCGGTGGCGGAAATATTTTCAGAGGACTTTCCGGTGTAGGGAAAGGGTTTGACCGTGTCGTCGGAGACCGCATGGGAATGCTGGCGACCGTCATCAACTCCCTTGGCCTTTCTTCTGCGATAAAGTCGGCAGGTGTTGATGCAGAGGTGTTTACCGCTACACCCATGATGCCTGTCGCCAGATATTATATGAGGGACGAGGCGGTTGCCGTGATGGAACGCGGCGGAGTGGCCCTGCTTGCCGGAGGAACCGGTAACCCGTTCTTCACAACGGATTCGGGGGCGGCCCTGCGTGCCCTTGAGATCGGGGCGGACGCCTTGCTGAAAGGGACCCGTGTGGATGGAGTCTACACGGCTGACCCGGAAAAGGATCCTACTGCCGTAAAATATGAAGAACTGACATTTGACAAGGCGATGGAAGATCACCTTAAAGTGATGGACCAGACCGCATTCGCCCTGTGCAGGGAAGGCAACATGCCGATAGTCGTTTTCGATATGAACTGTCCTGGCAATCTCCTGCGCCTGCTTAACGGGGAGAAAGTCGGGACTCTCGTGCATCTTTAGGGTTGCCCTGTCCCGGGCGGCCGGGAATCCGCATGATGGAAATACAGTTATTGACAAACATTAATTTATTTATACTATGTTGGACAAAGCAAAAGAAATCCTCGACGGAGCGAAAACCAAGATGGGCGACGCCGTGAGGTTCCTTGAAGAGGATCTGAAGACATACCGTGCCGGAAAGGCCAATCCTCTGGTCTTCAATAATATAATGGTTGATTACTATGGATCCGAGACTCCGGTGCCACAGGTGGCTTCTGTTACTGTTCCGGATGCCAAGACCATCCTTATCCAGCCATGGGAGAAGAAGATGATCCCTGTCATCGAGAAGGCTATCATGGATGCCAATATCGGGCTGACTCCCCAGAACAACGGCGAACATATCCGCTGTTCCGTTCCGCCTCTTACCGAGGAAAGGAGAAAAGAGCTGATAAAGAAGGTCAAGACAGCAGGGGAGAACTCGAAGATCGTGATAAGAAACGCCCGCAGGGATGCCATTGACGCTTTGAAGAAAGCCCAGAAGGACGGCCTTCCTGAAGATGTGCAGAAAGATTACGAGCAGAACGTGCAGAAAGAGACCGACGCGTATGTGAAAAAGGTCGATGACCTCTGCGCTGCAAAGGAAAAGGATATCCTTACCGTCTGACGGAATAATTTCCGCAAACCTGTATCAGTAAAGAAAATTTTTATTAGCTTTGCTTCCGTTATGATGGATTTTCGATTTAACGCTTTCGGTTTTTATTTTTTCTATTACCAGGAAAGGTGATGGACCGGAAGCTGTGTATCGTAATATAATGAGGTTTTATGGGCTGTCCGGTATATCTGGACAGCCTTTTTTCTGTGCATCATGACAGACAATCCGGGTCGTGGCATTCGGTATCCGGACTTCGTCCCGGATGGCATATCGGGAGAGACATTTTGAATATTGAGACAATAAAATAGAATTAATTCATCCAACTGACGTTAATAATGAATGAAAAGAAAAAAGTAGCGATCCAGGGATTTGCCGGATGCTTCCACGAGCAGGCTGCAAGGCTGTTTTATGGGAAAGGAAAGGAATTGGGGATTGTCGAGTGCGGAACCTTTGACGGGCTGTATGAATCGTTGGAGCAGAAGAAGGCGGATGCTGCGATAATGGCGATAGAGAATACCGTATCGGGCGGACTGCTTCCGAACTTCGAATTGCTGCGCAAGCATGACAGGAAGATAAAAGGAGAGATATTCCTGCGGATATGCCAGAACCTGATGGTCATGCCCGGACAGACAATCCGGGACATACATGAAGTGAGGACGCACTACATGGCTATCAACCAGACCAGGCAGTTCTTTTCCAATTATCCGCATATCAGACTGGTGGAATCGGAGGATACTGCAAAGAGCGCGGCTGATATCGCTGCCGGGAAAATTTATGGAGTAGGGGCTGTCGCTTCGGCCCTGGCGGCTGACCTGTACGGCCTGGAGATAATCGCCCCGGGAATCGAAACCTACAAGCAGAACTTTACCCGCTTCCTGGTCATGGATGACGGGATCGAGGTCCCGGAAGACAGTATAGACAAAGTGTCGCTGTGCTTTACGCTGCCGCACAAGGCGGGCTCTCTGGCACAGGTCCTCACCATCCTTTCTTTCTATGATATGAACCTGACCAGGATACAGTCTCTCCCGATTCCGGGACGCGAATGGCAGTATTTCTTTTACGTAGACATCAAATTCGATTCATATAAGCGTTACGTCCAGGCCCTTTCAGCTGTACGGCCGCTGATGGAAGACCTGAAGGTTCTGGGAGAATACAAGAGTTTCAATCCTTCTATATCATGATAATAAGACCGGCTGTCAGGACAGAAAGCATAAACGAATATTACTTTTCTGCCAAACTGAAAGAAATAGACCGTCTCAATGCGGCAAGGGCTGCTGACGGAAAGGACAGGATAATCAATCTGGGAATCGGGGCTCCGGACGGGATGCCGCCGGCCCCGGCTATAGAGGCTCTGGTGTCATCTGCAAGAGAGCCGGGCAACCATGCCTACCAGAGTTATATCGGGATACCGGAACTGAGGCAGGCATTTGCCGGATGGTACAGGCGGTACTATGGAGTGGAATTGGATCCGGCTTCGGAAATACAGCCTCTGGTGGGCTCTAAAGAGGGGATTCTGCTGCTTTCGCTGGCTTTCCTGAATCCGGGAGACAAGGTGCTGGTCCCGGACCCGGGCTATCCGACCTACTCGTCCGCATCCGCCCTTGTGCAGGCGGACCTGGTGGAATATGACCTTATTGAAGAAAACGGATGGCAGCCTGATTTCGAAGCTCTTGAGAATATGGATCTGTCCGGAGTGAAGATGATGTGGACCAACTATCCGAACATGCCTACCGGAGCCCCGGCGACGGAGGACCTTTACCGCCGGCTGGTGGATTTCGGCCGCAGACACGGGATAATGATCTGTAACGACAATCCTTACAGTTTTATCCTGAATGACCGGCCTCTTTCGATATTGGGAGTTCCGGGCGCGAAAGAATGCTGTGTTGAACTCAATTCCCTGAGCAAGGCGCATAACATGTCAGGATGGCGCATCGGGATGGCGGCAGCGGCACCGGATGTGATTTCCCAGCTTCTGAAAGTCAAGAGCCAGATGGATTCGGGGATGTTCAGGCCGTTGCAGCTGGCGGCAGTGCAGGCTTTGGAACAGGGTCCGGAGTGGTTCAGGACGTTGAATGAGGAATACGGAAGAAGAAAAGTCCTGGCTGGAAAGATATTCGATATAATAGGAGCAAAGTACAGCCATGACAGTACGGGAATGTTTCTCTGGGGCAAGGTGGATAAGGACAGCCCTCTGGCGGATAATCTGACAGACGACCTCCGCCCGCTCGGGGAAAAGGTATCCGACCGGATTCTGTATGATGCCGGGGTGTTCATAACTCCGGGGTTCATTTTCGGCAGGAACGGCAGGGACTATATCCGTATCTCGCTATGTGCAAAGCCGGAGGTTCTTGAAAACGCCGCGGACAGGATCAGGAGAACAGTATTATGAAACAGTATACAGTAACAGTCATCGGACTCGGTCTTATAGGAGGTTCTATGGCCGTGGACCTTAAGAGACGTGGTTTTGCCCGTGAAGTCATAGGGGTGGAGGCCGATCCGGTAAATGCGGCTGCCGCGGAAAAGATAGGCCTTGTGGACAGGGTGGTGCCTTATGGGGACTGTCTTGCCGGAGCTGATGTGGTGATTCTTGCCGTGCCGGTGGGCGAGGCAGTGAAAATGCTGCCTGATATATTGGACAGGCTTGCTTCAGAGGCGTCTTCTGGATCCTGCGAAGAGTCTTCTGGAGCTGGGCTCTGCCGCAAAACGGTCATTGATGTCTGCTCTGTCAAAGCCGCTTTGGTGAAAGCCGCCGGAGGTCATCCCCTGCGGGGACGCTATGTTTCTACCCATCCTATGGCGGGAACGGAATACTCGGGCCCCTGGGCTGCAATATCCGGGATGTTCGATGGCAAGGCGTGCGTGATATGTGACAGCGGAGAGTCGGACCGGGATGCGTTGGAGACGGTTGAAAAACTGTATGATGTCCTGAATATGAGGACAATACGGATGGAAGCCGCCAATCACGACATGCATGCGGCCTATGTGTCTCATATTTCTCATGTGACATCTTTCGCCTTGGCTCTTACGGTGTTGAAGCAGGAGCGCAGCGACAGGCATATTTTCGATCTGGCTTCCGGAGGCTTTTCATCGACTGTCCGGCTTGCGAAAAGCAACTCCGACATGTGGGTGCCGATTCTTTCCCAGAACAGGGACAATATCCTGGATGTCATTGACACTTACATGGATGAGATGAAAGCCTTCCGGGATGCGATAGCGGCAGGGGATGAAGCCCGGATAAGGGAACTTATAGGGGAAGCGAACAGAATCAGGCGGATAATAAAATAGGCGGCTGCTTCTATATTGTCATTAAAAATCATAAAAAACGGGAAATATATGGAAAGAAGATTAGAGATTGTACCGGTAAATGAATGGGACCTTTTCCCACAAGGCCAGCCTCTGGTGATAGCCGGTCCGTGCAGTGCTGAGTCGGAAATTCAGGTAATGGAAACGGCGAGACGTATCAAGTCGCTGGGTGTCAATGTGTTCAGGGCCGGCATCTGGAAGCCGCGCACTCATCCCAATACTTTTGAAGGCATCGGTACTCCAGGGCTGAAGTGGCTGCAGAGGGTCAAGCATGAACTCGGAATGAAAATCTGCACGGAGGTGGCGAGCGAAAGGCATGTGTTCGACTGCTTGAAATATGGCGTAGACATGGTCTGGCTGGGAGCGAGGACTACTGCCAATCCTTTCCTTGTCCAGGAGATTGCAGAGGCTCTGAGGGATGTTGATATTCCTGTGCTTGTGAAGAACCCTGTCAGCCCTGACCTGGACCTGTGGGTAGGCGCGTTGGAGCGGCTTAATCAGGTGGGAGTAAAGAAGATAGGTGTTATCCACCGGGGATTCTCGACATTCGACAAGATAAAGTACAGGAATTCTCCGGAATGGCAGATAGCAGTCGAACTGAGAAGCCGCTATCCGCAGCTTCCGTTCTTCTGCGATCCGAGCCACATGGCCGGGAGCACTGAGTATATAGAAGAGATTTCGCAGAGGTCGCTCGATCTCGGGCTTGACGGACTGATGATAGAGACGCACTGCGACCCTTCATGTGCCTTGAGCGACGCCAGACAGCAGCTGACTCCGGAGCAGCTGGGAGAACTGCTCGGCAGGCTCGTCGTCCGCAACCAGGACTCGGACAATGTAGAGTATAAGGAGAATATAGACCAGCTGCGTGCCCAGATAGACGTCATCGATGACAATATCCTCTATATCCTTGCGTCCCGTATGAAGATCAGCCGCAAGATAGGGGAGTACAAGAAAAAGAACAATATAGCCATCCTGCAGACATCCCGCTGGGATTCTGTGCTTGAAAAGGTGATGGCAAAAGGGGCGGAGTATGGACTGTCAGAGAAGTTCGTGACGACCCTTTTCAATGCCATTCATGACGCTTCCGTGCAGGAACAGAACGCTATCCTCGGATCTTCGAGTCAAGAAGGGAAATGAATGCGGACCTTTCTTCATCCGAAAGGAAATCTACGGTAATCGGCACCCGGAACATTCTCTGTCGGAGAGTTCCGGGTATTTCCTTGCAGTCTTTCAGACGCTGGCTGTCTTTTTCCGTGGTTACCAGCACGGCGGTAGGATGAGCATCGGAGACTTTGCCGATTTTTTTAATATCGGCTGCGGTAAAGGCATGGTGGTCGGGAAAAGAAAGTTTCTCTATGACCTTATAGGTATCGCTCAGATACATGGCCAGAGGCTTGTCGTTGGCTATCCCGGTGAAAAGGACGGCCTGTCTGGAATACGAGTATCTGGGCTCTCCCTCCGGAAAGACCGTTTCTATGCTGCTGTAGCGGATTTTCGTGAAAAACACATTGATGTCCTTTCCGTCCGGAGTTTCGGCCTTGTATGTCCGGGAGTCGAAATTTTTAAGATGCAGTTCGGAAGAGACATATTCCGTTTTTTCTGTATCATCCAGGTATGCCGGAGATTTTGTAACTATGATGATGTCCGCTTCGTATATTCTTTCCGGGATATCCCTCAGCCGTCCCATAGGGATGAGCCGGTCGCTGAATACCGGACGGCTGTAGTCCATCAGCACGATTGAGACCGAAGGCTTGAGAGCACGGTACTGGAAAGCGTCATCAAGTATGATAATGTCCTGCTTTTCCATGTTTTTGTCAATGCATTTCCTTGCCTTTTTCGAGACGGACAGTTTTTCCGGATGGGAGAGGAAATCGCATCCTTCTATTCGGTTCTTGTCCACGGCAACGACATTCTGCGGAAATTTCCGCTTGATCTGCAGAGGTTCGTCCCCGTATGCGCTTGCAGTGCCGTCAGGGCTGACCTGCTGGAATCCTTTCGTCTTCCTTTTGTAGCCGCGGGAAAGGACTGCAATGTTTTTTCCGGCCCATGCCGGCTCCGAGGCCAGCAGGCGGAGCAGCATTTCCGTATGCGGGGTCTTGCCGGTACCTCCTACGGTGACATTGCCCACGGAAATGGTCGGGACTTCCGCCCTCCTGCTTTTCTTTATCCCTCTGTCATACAGGAAATGCCTGAATTTCAGCGCCATGTAATACGGTGCAAGTAATATGTTGTCTATCATCTAATCTTTGTTTTTCAATTTTTTTATCTCTTTATCAAAATCACTTTCATACGACAACATTTCGCGTTTACGGTAGATTTCAAATTCTTTTTCAGCTTTTTCAATGGCCTGTTTATGCGAAATGTTTCCTTTGCCGGTCAAAACTTTCCGTTGTCTACACGATGGTAGATTATTTCTGCGGCGGTATTTTCATGGACGGCATAATGTAACTTGTTTTGTACAGTGGCAAAGAAAGTTTTGGTCATCTCACTGCGCGGGTCATAATCCGTTGACGTGGCATAAATATCCGTAACCTGCTGATAGAAATTACGCTCACTACTACGGATATCCCTGATTCGCTGCAACAACTCACGGAAATAACGGTTGCCGCCTTGCTTTAACCGTTCGTCATCCAGTGCAAACCCTTTCTGGATATACTCATGAAGCCGTTGTGTCGCCCATCTGCGGAAACGGGTTGCGACCTGAGACTGGATACGATACCCCAAAGCTATAATCATATCAAGATTATAATGGTCTATGTTACGTTTTACCTGACGATTGCCTTCCTGTCGAACTGACAAGAATTTCTTGTTAGTTGCTTCTATGTTGAGTTCGCCATCTTTGTAGATATTGTCCACATGTCGGCTGATATTCTGCTGGGTAGTACAATATATTTCCGCCAGTTGATTCTGTGTCAGCCACAAATCCTCATCTGCAAACCGCACCGATACGCTGGTTATCTCGTCATCGTCCTGATAGATTATTATTTTGTTTTCGTTATTCATGATTCTATCATCTCTTCGGATTTTGGTCACAAATATACGCAGAAGCCGAGAGGAATGGAAATGAATTCATTCAATTTCCATTTCCGAGGCGCAACAGTATTTCTGCCGCAGGTCAGAGTCGCAACGGTATTGAAGTCGTTGGCTGTAATTACTGTCCATAGATGGAAACCGCTGCCGGAGGATCCGCATCTCCCCACCGGTCTGCGATGTAGTCGAGGGTGGCGTAGAGTTCCTGGGGGTCGTTGAGGGTGACGAGTTTCAGTCTGGTTTCCTTAAAGTCGGGAAGCCCTTTGAAGTAGCAGGACAGGTGGCGGCGCATCTCCAGAATGCCTACGCGGTCTCCTTTGAATTCCAGAGACTTGGCCAGGTGCCGCTTGGCCAGCTCCACTCTGTCGCACACGCTCATCTGCGGGAGAAGCTCTCCGGTCTGCAGGTAGTGCTTTATTTCCTTGAATATCCACGGGTGCCCGTAAGTGGCACGTCCGATCATGATTCCGTCCACTCCATAACGGTCAAATGCTTCTGCCGCCTTCTGCGGGGAATTTATGTCACCGTTGCCGATTATCGGGATGTGCATGCGCGGATTCTCTTTTACTTTCCCTATGAGTGTCCAGTCGGCTTCCCCGGTGTACATCTGGCAGCGGGTGCGCCCGTGGATGGTTAGGGCCTGGATCCCGACGTCCTGGAGCCGCTCGGCCAGTTCTACTATGATTTTCGAGTTCTCGTCCCAGCCCAGGCGGGTCTTGACTGTCACGGGCAGTTTTACGGTATCGGCCACCATCCTGGTGATTTCCACCATCTTGTCCGGCTCGCGCATCATTCCGGAGCCTGCTCCGCGGCGTGCTATCTTGCTGACCGGGCATCCGAAATTTATGTCGACAAGGTCAGCCCCGTGCCCTCCTGCTATTTCTGCCGCATTTTCCGCCATCTTTGCGGCATCGACCATAGCCTCGGGGATATTCCCGTATATCTGTATTCCGATCGGGGCTTCGTAATCATAAGTGACGAGCTTGTCAAGCGATTTTTTCGCGTCGCGTATAAGCCCGTCCGACGAGATGAATTCCGTGTACATCATATCAGCCCCGAACTCCTTGCATACGAAACGGAAGGATGCGTCTGTCACATCCTCCATCGGCGCCAGGAAAAGCGGTTTCTCTCCGAGATCTATGTTTCCTATTTTCATGGGCGCAAAAATACGCAGAAAAAGAAAAATACGTATAGTGTCCCGGAAAGAAACGGATGGAAAGAAGAAAACGGTTGTCCTGAAAAGATATGAAAATCTGAAATAATCCATATATTTGTGCGGTTTAAAACAGTCAGAAAAATATGGCAAGAAATATTTCAACTATCGGCGTCCTGACTTCAGGCGGGGACGCACCGGGAATGAACGCGGCTATCAGGGCCGTCACAAGGGCATCGATCTTCAACGGCTGGAAGGTCATGGGTATCTACAGAGGCTATGAGGGCCTTATCAATGACGAGATACAGGAGATGACCTCACAGAGCGTCAGCAGCACTATCCAGAGAGGAGGCACCATTCTCAAGACGGCAAGGTCCCAGGAATTCATGACTCCGGAGGGAAGGCAGAAAGCGTTCGACAACATGCAGAAACATGGAATCGATGCCCTGATAGTCATCGGCGGGAACGGTTCGCTCGCAGGGGCGCAGGTTCTTGCCCAGGAATATGATGTCCCATGCATAGGGATACCGGGAACTATCGACAATGACCTTTACGGTACAGACTCCACTATCGGTTACGACACTGCGCTCAACACCATAGTCGACTGTGTGGACAAGATCCGTGACACCGCCACTTCGCACAACCGCATATTCTTCATTGAGGTGATGGGCCGTGATGCCGGGTTCCTGGCCCAGAACAGTGCCATCGCCGCAGGTGCGGAAGCAGCCATCATTCCTGAGGACAGCACTGACATCGACCAGCTGGAGCAGTTCATCAGCAGGGGATTCCGCAAGAGCAAGAACAGCAGCATCGTCATAGTGGCCGAGAAGGACGGGGGTGCCATGCATTATGCCGAGCGTGTCCGCAAGGAATATCCGCAGTATGACGTGCGTGTCTCCATCCTCGGGCATCTCCAGAGGGGAGGATCTCCGAGCGCGTTCGACCGCATACTCGCCAGCCGGCTCGGGGCGGCAAGCATCGAGGCCCTGAAGGAAGGCCAGCGTAACGTGATGGTGGGCGTGGCGAACGACGAGATTGTCTATGTGCCTTTCAGCCGTGCCATCAAGAAGAACAAGCCTATCGACAAGGAGCTGATAAACGTGCTGAACGTGTTGTCGATCTGATTTTCTCTAAAGAATTTCATAGAAAAATTCAAACCGCTTCTAAGGGGTTCAAAGATTATTTTGCGGGATTCAAAGACCGTTTTATGGGATACACCGGATGTACTGCAGTATATCCGGTGTTTTTTCCTATGGATATTATGGCCATCGGCAGGATGGGTGATGTACGGATCAGGGTAGTGGCGGAGGAAACGTCCCGTCGATATGGGAGTTCTGCGTGTATGGCGGGCAATGACTGAAAAATTGTATTTTTGTACCGAAAAAAAACAGACATGATGAGAAAAATCACTTTACTCCTTTCATTTCTGGCGTGCCAGGCTTTCATTGCCGGTGCCCAGGACAGGCAGATGAGCGGCAACCCCGTATTCGAGGGATGGTACGCCGACCCGGAGGCGATAGTCTACGGTCGCACCTGCTGGATCTACCCGACGACGTCCGACCTTTACGAGCTGCAGACCCATTTCGACGCGTTCTCATCAAAAGACCTCGTGAACTGGGAGAAGCATCCGGATGTGCTGAAAATGGAAGATGTAGCCTGGGCGGAGAAGGCCATGTGGGCACCGTCGGTCATCCATGCCAACGGGCAGTACTATCTGTTCTTCGGCGCCAACGACATACAGAACAATGACGAGGTGGGCGGAATCGGCGTGGCTGTGGCCGACTCTCCGGAAGGGCCGTACCGGGACGCACTTGGCAAGCCGCTTATCGGCCAGATAATAAACGGGGCCCAGCCTATCGACCAGTTCGTGTTCAGGGATGATGACGGTACATATTATATGTATTACGGCGGCTGGGGCCACTGCAACATGGTCCGGCTCAGCGATGACTTGCTGAGCGTCGTGCCTTTTGAGGACGGTGAGACCTACAAGTCCATCACCCCGGAGGGCTACGTCGAGGGGCCGTTCATGATGAAGAAGGACGGGAAATATTATTTCATGTGGTCCGAGGGCGGCTGGACCGGGCCTGACTACAGGGTCGCATATGCCATTTCGGATACCCCGTTCGGCCCTTTCAAGAGGATAGGCACAATCCTCAAGCAGGACCCTTCCATCGCCAACGGCGCCGGCCACCATTCTGTAGTCCGCGACAGGAAAGGGAATTACTATATAGTATATCACCGCAGGCCCGCAGGAGACAGGGGACGTGACCACCGCCACACCTGCATCGACAGGCTGGAGTTCGATGAAAACGGCTATATCAAGCCGGTGAAAATCACGGTGGAAGGCGTTGCCAAGACGAAATTCTGACGTCTATTTTCCGACAGTTTTCTGAAGGGTTTCCTTTGCATGATAGAATGCCGGCTGGAAATCTTTTGCGAGGATTGTCCCGTCAGGACCGATAAAAAGGAAATATGGGAGACCGCTGATCATGAACGTGTCGGCGGTCTTCTGGTTTTCAGGGTGGCCGGTCTCGGCCTCTTTCCATGGGTGATTAAGCATTTCCGTTACCCTTGCTTTCAGATCATCTATCCCTATGGACAGGGAAGATGAACCTTCCGGAATCCCTTCTGCAAAATTCCGGAATTCATCTATCGATTCTGTAAGGCCTATGACACTCAGTCCCTTTCCATTGTATTTGCCGTAAAGGGCCCGGACTTCGGGGTCTATCTGCATGGAGCCCGGGCACATTCCCCAGTGGTAGATAAGGAGGTATTTTCCCTTGAAGTCATCTTTCGAAACGGTTGTCCCGTCAGTCAGTGAAAGTGTGAAATCCGGTGCCTGGCGGCCGACGGCTATGGCCTCAAGCCTGCTTAGCAACTCTGCCGATGCCTTGCCGTAGTAGCTTTCCTTTACTTCGGGAGAGTAGGCGTCATAGTCTTTTTTTGCTTCGTCTATAGGGGTGTACGACATTTCCTGGAGACGTTCGACGAGTATGTAGCTGTTCCCCTGCGGATTGTCCTTGAAATATTTTTCCTATAGTCTTTTGGACCTGTCCGCACCTGGATTGTTGTTGTAGAAGCGGTTGAATTCTTCGCCCGCCTTTTGTGCCGCTTCACTGTCGCCGGATGCGTTGGCTTCGGAGAGCCGCCTCATTATGTCGCCCCTGGCGGCTCCTACGGAGTCCTCGACTGCCATGCATTCAGCCAGAGCCGGGTCACCGTACACACCTCCTTCAAGCGTGCAGTAATAGATATGGTCCCTGGAGCCTCTGAACTTTATATGGTCGTTTCCTGCTATTATCATTGCCTTTCCTGACCTGTCACACTCCGGAGCTCTCCCGTTCACAGGATGGTATTCCATGATGTAATACATGTCATGCTCCTGAGCGCCTTTGTATTTGAACCTGCCGTCCTTTCCCAGGACTATGTCGAAGGTGTCCCCGTCTTTCCACCCGGGCAGGATTATCTGTCTGAACCGTAACGTGTCGCCTTTTTCAAGTCCATCGATGTTTCCGGATACGGTAAACTTCTGCTCCTGAGCTGCCGTCGGAATGCCGCAGGCCAGGGCGACGGCCATTGCCAGTGCTGTCTTTTTCATTGCAATCGGATTTTTCTGCAATTTAAGAAGTTGTTTTGAATTGTCCCGGAAATTCTTTTATGGTCCTTTCCTCTCTGCCCGGTTCTTCTCCACTTGTCCGTCCCCGGGATTCGTGTGCCGAGGATTTCATAGGCCAATCCGGACTTGGCCCGGAACCCTGGCGCAGGTGGATATTTTGTAATGACTTGATTATGCGCATATTATGAAAATATGCCTTGCTTCAGGGTAGGTTGCGGAGGGGGTCTGGAGCAACTTACTGAAACGACAACAGCTTGATTGACAGTATATTGCATTCAATCCGACTTGCGCCAGAGTTCCAAAAATGTCTGGCGGGACTGTCTTGAAGCAGGTGTCATGGAAAATAAAGGGTTTGAACGGTGTCGTTCATCCAAGCATTTCCCGGAGCAGGTCCGGATCCAGCCCGGTGACCCTTGAAATCTGGGAGGTCGGACAGCCGTATCTGCGGCGGAGTTCCTTTGCCATGAGGTACTGCCTTTCTATTGGAAGGGCGCTGAATTTCCGGCAATGGAATTTCTCCATGCAGAGCCAGTCGAGGGAATTGGCGATTTCGCTGTCCCGGTAGCGGGCTTTTGCGACTATGCCGGATTCGAGGGCGACGCTGATGTCATCGTTTTTTGACAGGTAGTAAAGCATCCGTTTCGGGCTCGCGAACATTTTCTCGACAGCCTCATATTCCGTATAGCATCCGGGAAAAATTACCCCGTCAGCTTCTATTATATATGTGTCGGGGAATCCCGCGCGTGATTTCAGTACGCTTCTCTGCTCGGATATGCTCATCTCCGAAATCCTCCTGCTGCCCGGCAGGGACAGCTGACCTCCACGGAAATACAGGGATGCCGAACTCCACCGGTAGGCCCAGGGCATGACCGGCAGTCCGGCTGCGACAGGGTTGCGCAGCACGTAGGCTATCGCTGTCAGGAGGTATTCCGCGGTGTCTATACATGATATGGAAATGTCCGCATCTCCGAACGGCGTCTTTTCCCCGTACCGGCTCCCTGCCCAGGAACTGCGCAGCCTCTTGTAGAGCCGGATGAAAGATATGCATGCCTGCTCCGGCCCCTTGGCTATGAAATGCACATGGTTGTCCATCAGGCAGAACGCATAAATCCTTATTCCCGCTGAAGCCGAGCAGACCGGTATGCTGTTCATGCCCGAAATGAAATCCTCTTCGCACCGGAACATCAGTTTCCGGTTCATCCCGTTCGTGCAGATGTGGTAGAAATCGTCCTGACCCCTCATGCTTTTCCCTCCGTCAATTTGAATGAGGGTGCAATATCGCAATATTTTACGGATTCGCGAAAAATTTCGGCAGGTATTCAGAAACAACGCATTTACTGTCCTTTCCACCGGTCTCCGGAACCCTGGCGCAGATGGATATTTCGTAATGCATTGATTATGCGCATATTATGAAAATGTGCCTTGCTTCAGGGTAGGTCGCGGAAGGGGTCTGGAGCAAGTTACTGAAACGACAACAGCTTGATTGACAGTATATTGCATTCAATCCGACTTGCGCCAGAGTTCGGAAGTTCCCTGGACGTGTCTCCGATTATCCGGCCGGGGAGCTTTGTCCTTTCCGTACGTATTTTCAGTGAATCAGAGACGGTTTTCAATGTGCGGCGCAAGTCGGTTCTGGGTCCAACTGCCTGAAAATGAGTGTGAAAATCCAGAAAATTTTGTTTTGAATAAAATAATTGCTATCTTTGCGCCCCCTATGTAGTGTAGGGAACGCAGTTTTTATAGTATTAACCAATTAAAAATCAAGACAGTGGACACACAGAGTTACAAGACTGTATCGCTCAAGGCTGGCGATATCAAGAAAGAGTGGGTCGTGATTGATGCTACCGACTTGGTGCTCGGCCGTCTTGCTTCCAGGATCGCGCTCGTTCTCCGCGGGAAGAACAAGCCGAGCTTCACTCCGCACATGGACTGCGGTGACAATGTCATCGTGATCAATGCCGACAAGGTAAGGCTCACCGGAAGAAAGATGACTGACAGGGTGTATGTCCGTTACACCGGTTATCCCGGAGGACAGAGGTTCACCACCCCTAAGGAAGTGCTTCAGAAGAAACCTACCGAGCTTCTCAGGATGGCTGTCAAAGGCATGCTTCCTAAGAACCGTCTTGGCGCAAAGCTCCTGAACAACCTGTACCTTTACCAGGGCAGCGAGCATCCGCACCAGGCGCAGAATCCGAAAACAATCAAGTTAAACGAAATTTAAGCAGAGCATGAAACAAGTAAACGCCCTTGGAAGACGTAAATCAGCAGTCGCTCGCGTTTATGTCGTGCCTGGAAAAGGTAACATCGTGATCAACGGCCGTGACATCAATGACTATTTCAAGGATGACACACTCCGTTACATCGTGAACCAGCCTTTCGGGGTTACAGGAACGGCAGCACAGTTTGACGTGAAGGTAAATGTCGACGGCGGCGGAATCAAAGGCCAGGCAGAGGCAATAAGGCTCGGTATCGCACGCGCACTTTGCGAGGTGGATAAGGAGGCTTACCGCTCAATCCTGAAATCCAACGGATTCCTCACCCGCGACGCTCGCGAAGTCGAGAGAAAGAAACCTGGTCAGCCTGGCGCACGCAGACGCTTCCAGTTCAGTAAACGTTAATCGTTATCTGTTGATTTACAAAAAAGTGCAGTCCGTAGAAAAATTTCAGGACCATTGCTGCGGATGTGAATCCGGCTTTGCTGCCTGAAGCTTGACAGACTGCGTAAAACCGGCGGGACCGGCAAGTCCGCTACTCCCGGTTGATGAAAACAGCCCGACAGGGGAAACGGCAAATACCTGGAGGGGAATTAAGAAACAAGTAAAAATTCAAGACAATGCCAAGAACAAATTTCCAGGAACTGCTTGATGCAGGTGTCCACTTCGGGCACTTGGCGAGGAAATGGAACCCGAAAATGGCCCCATATATCTTTGACCAGAAGAACGGGATCCATATTATCGACCTGCATAAAAGTATAGTAAAAATCGATGAGGCTGCGAATGTCATGAGACAGCTTGCCCGTTCAGGCCGCAAGATCCTCTTCGTAGCTACAAAGAAACAGGCAAAGGAGATTGTGGCCGAGAAAGCAGCCTCAGTCAACATGCCTTATGTGACAGAGAGATGGCCGGGCGGAATGCTTACCAATTTCCCTACCATCCGCAAGGCTGTCAAGAAGATGAACTCCATCGACAAGATGATTGAAGATGGTACTTTCGATACTCTGGCCAAGAGAG
>JADILV010000004.1 GCA_017695115.1 Candidatus Cryptobacteroides avicola
CCGCGGAGAGGGTTGAGGTAGTTCATGATGGAGAAGATACCTTTCTTCATCTCGCCGCCGTACCATGTGTTCAGGATAACCTGCTCGTTGGTCTTGAGGTTGAACACTGTAGCTGTCTCTGAGTTGAGGCCGAGCTCCTTGTAGTTCTCTACCTTTGCCTTTGCAGCGTTGAATGATACGAAATCAGGCTCGCCGTAGTTTGCAAGTTCCTCCTCTGTAGGACGGATGAACATGTTCTTTACGAAGTGAGCCTGCCATGCGACTTCCATGATGAAACGTACTTTAAGACGGGTAGCAGGGTTTGCTCCGCAGAAAGTATCCATTACGAAAAGCCTCTTGCCTGAGAGCTGCTTTACAGCCTTTGCCTTAAGGTCGGCCCAAGCCTCTTCAGAGCATGGTTTGTTGTCATTCTTGTATGCGTCAGAAGTCCACCATACGGTGTCTTTGCTGGCCTCGTTGTAAACGAAGAACTTGTCTTTAGGAGAACGTCCGGTGTAGATACCTGTCATAACATTGACAGCACCGAGCTCAGTAACCTGGCCTTTCTCATAACCCTCGAGAGTGTCTTTTGTCTCTTCAGCGAAAAGAACCTCGTAAGACGGGTTGTGAAGAATTTCTTTCACGTCAGTGATGCCGTACTTGGTCAAATCAATTTTACTCATAATAAAAGCTTTATAAAAGGTTTATAACTTTATGAAACTCAATTTATGCGGTGCAAAAATATAATATTTTTGCGACAGGACAAACTTTTAGAGTGAATATTTTATTACTTTTGCCTGCGCAAAACCGATTTTCAACTGCACAAAATGTGCCAATGTGTGGGTTTCGTTCTGAAAACATATGTTTTCGAAACAAAATTATTGTTATTCCGGTTTGAAACTGCAAAAAGGTGATGGACTGTCAGGGTAATGGTGTCTGCAGCGGCAATTCTGCATTGGACGTATTGAAGGAATATTGGGGGTACGGATCTTTCCGTCCCATGCAGCAGGAGATTGTCGATGCTGCCGTAAGCGGTCGGGACGTGCTGGCGATCCTGCCGACCGGCGGCGGCAAGTCGGTGTGTTTCCAGGTACCCTCGCTGATGAAGAAGGGGATCGCGCTGGTGGTGACCCCTCTGATAGCATTGATGAAGGACCAGGTGCAGAATCTCGCGGACAGGGGAGTGAAGGCGCTGGCCGTATATATGGGGATGACACGCCATGAAGTCGAGCTTAATCTGAACAACGCCGCATACGGCGATTTCAAGTTCCTGTACCTTTCTCCGGAGAGACTTTCTACCGAACTTTTCAGACGCTATGTCAAGGAGATGGACGTCAGCTACATAGTGGTTGACGAGGCGCATTGCATTTCCCAGTGGGGATATGATTTCCGTCCTGACTACCTTACCATAGGAAAACTGAGGGAAGAGATAGACGCCCCTGTCATAGCCCTTACGGCCACGGCTACCCCGCAAGTGGCGGAAGATATAATGGAGAAGCTGTGCTTCAAGGAGAAACTTGTGCTGAAAAGCGGGTTCGAGCGCCCGAATCTGTCGTATATAGTCCGGCACTGCGAAGACAAGCTCGGCCAGCTGCGTAATATCTGCATGTCGGTTCAGGGGACGGGCATAGTCTATGTGAGGAACAGGAAGAAATGTGAGGAGCTTTCCTCTTTTCTGAAATCCCAGGGACTTTCATGTTCTTTTTACCATGCCGGGCTCGGGGCCTCCACCCGTGCGGCCAGACAGTCGGACTGGAAATCGGACAAAATCCGTATCATGGTGTGTACCAATGCTTTCGGTATGGGGATTGATAAACCGGATGTAAGATATGTCATCCATTTTGATGTCCCTGATTCCCCCGAGGCTTATTTTCAGGAAGCCGGTAGGGCCGGAAGGGACGGCAGACGTTCTTATGCCGTACTGCTGTGGAACGGAGGCGACGTCAGGCGTCTGCGCCAGTTCGAGAGCCTGTCATATCCGTCCATAGCCTATGTGGAGGACATTTATCACAAAGTCCATTCTTTTTACCGGATTCCGTATGAAACTGGAATAGGAATGCAGCTGAAGTTCGATCTGGACGAGTTCTGCCGGCATTTCAGATTGAACCGCTCCATGGCCTATTATGCCATTAAATACATAGAACGGGAGGATCACTGGACCGTGCAGGAGGATGCGGACATCCCGACCAGGGTGCAGATCATTGTAGACAGGCAGTCTCTTTATGACATCGAACTGCCTGAGTCCGGGATGGCGGCAATTGTCGAGATGCTCATGCGCAAATACACCGGTGTATTTTCATATCCGGTGCCGGTAGACGAGGAATATCTGGCGTCTGTGTCCGGAGTGTCGGTGCCTCAGCTCAGGAGGCTGCTGTATCTGCTTTCCGTGGAACATGTCATCAAATACATACCTTGCGACCATGCGACTGTCATATATTTGAGGGAGAACAGGCTGCATCCGAAAGACGTCAGACTGAACCCGGAGAGGTACGGGCGTCTGCGCTCGATGTCGGTGGCCCGTACGGAAAAGATGATTTCATATATAAAGGAAGAGGATACGTGCAGGAGCCGTTATCTTCTGTCGTATTTCGGTCAGGAAGATTCGCAGGATTGCGGCAGCTGCGATATATGCCGGGCGGAACATTCGGGACAGCCGCGTATCAGAAAGGCCCTTGCCAGCTATATCATTGAAGACAGGCATGGCGATTATACCCTGGATGACATTTCCGTGAAGTTCGGCTCTCCCGCATCAGAGGAAGGCGGTGATTATCTCGGTGAACTCCGGGAACTTATCGACAGGGGCGAGGTCCCGCCGTATAAGATATAGGTGTCCTGTCGCAAGTCGTTCCGGGGCGGCCGGCAAATTCTCAGATGCCGGATTCGATGACCAGTCCGTCGTATGCTGGTCTTATATTTTCCGGCAGTTCTTTGCAAAGCTCTTCATATCGTGGCAACTGATGGGACAGGTGTGTCAGCCATGAGTGCCTGGCTCCTACCTTCAGTGCTACGGCGACCGCTTCTTCCAGGGAAAAATGGGAAATATGCTTTCCGCGGCGCACACAGTTGATGACGAAGTGGTCAAGTCCTTCCAGTTTTGAAAATTCCTGCTCCGGGATGTAATTCATGTCGGTGAGGTAGGCTATACTGCCGAACCTGTAGCCGAGCACAGGCAGCATGAAGTGTTTCCCCCGTATCGGAATGATTTCCGCCTGTTTCGGGTGGTGGCCCCCTTTATCCGTCTCATCCGGATGGTGCTCTCTTGACCATTCCTCTGCCGTTACGGGAATCTTTTCATACCCTTTGCCTTCCACCCATACCAGCCGGCGGCTCGGGATGTTCTCGCAGACAGTGAACGGATGTTCGTCGATATTGGTTATCTGCCATTCCGGCACTCCCGGATAACGTTGCTCGGCAAAAGCGTACGAATACTCCTGACGGAGCGATTCTTCTACGTATTTTTCACAGTATATCCTGATCGGCGCACGTTCTATATAGTTGAACGCTCTGACATCATCCAGTCCTCCGGTATGGTCCTTATGGTTGTGTGTCAGCAGTATGGCGTCAATATGCCTGATTCCCGCCCTCAGCATCTGGGTCCTGAAATCAGGCCCTGCGTCCACAAGTATCTTCAGCCCGCAGTACTCGGCGAAGACAGAAGACCTGAGCCGCTTGTCTTTCGGGTCGGCAGACCTGCATACGCTGCAGTCGCATCCGATCATAGGCACTCCCTGTGACGTGCCTGTTCCTAAGAATGTCAGTCTGGACATATTCCGTTATGCTAAATGACCGTATCAACGATTTTACCTGCAAGTCCTGCATCGTATGGTCTTTCGATGCGGATGTAGTTGCCAGTATAGCCGAACATTTTCCCGTCCTTGTCCGAACTCTCGAAAAGTACTTTTTCGTGTATGCCCCTGTTGCTCCTGATGAATTCTTCATGCAGTTCCCCGCAAAGTTCTTCCAGCATCCTGACCCTTTCGGTCTTGACGGAGTCCTGTATCTGGCCTTTCATCAGGTCGGCCCGTGTGCCTTTTCTTCTGGAATACGGGAAAATATGGATGAAGGCAGGCCTTATCCTGTCTTTCAGGAAGTTGTATGTCTCCATGAACAGCCCGTCCGTCTCTCCCGGGAATCCGGCGATGACATCTATCCCGAAAAAGACTTTCGGAGCTCCGGGCCTTTCCATTTTATTCCGTATATAGTCTATTTTGTGTGCGAAGGCAGCTGTGTCGTATCTCCGCCCCATTTCTTTCAGTATGGTGTCGCTGCCGGCCTGGAGCGGGATATGGAAATGCGGAAGGAACTTGGTCCCGGAGGCTATCCAGTCAACGGTCTCCTCCGTCAGAAGATTCGGTTCTATGGAGGAAATGCGGTATCTTTCGATGCCTTCTACCCCGTCAAGGGCTTTGATAAGATCCAGGAACGATTCTCCGGTAGTCTTGCCGAAGTCTCCGGTATTTACTCCGGTAAGGACGATTTCCTTTATTCCCTTGTCCGCAATCTCACGGGCCTGGGCCACAATATCCTTTACAGGAATGTTCCTGCTTCTGCCTCTTGCGAACGGAACCGTACAGTATGCGCAGAAATAGTCGCATCCGTCCTGGACTTTCAGGAATGAACGTGTCCTTTCTCCGCTGGAATAGGCCGGCATGAAAGAGGATGCGCCGTATCCGCACGGCCCGTCATCGCCGGTGATATGCCGGAGCACGGCAGGGACTACGGCGGACTTTTCATCGGCACCGAATACGAACCTGACCCCTTCGATTTTTTCTATTTCCGCTTTTTTCATCTGTGCATAGCATCCGGTAACTATGATTTCGGCATCAGGCGACACTCTGTGGAGCTTGCGTATGATATTCCTGCATTTCTTGTCCGAATGTTCGGTCACGGTACATGTGTTCACCAGATACATGTCAGCCTGTTCTTCCCATTGGACGGTTTCGAACAGTCCGGTTTCCACAAGTCTTCTTTCGTATGTTGAAGTCTCGGCATAATTCAGTTTGCATCCGAGAGTTACAAAGGCTATTTTCTTTTTCATTCCAGTCTGAAGATGTTTATTTCCCGGTATGGACCAATGTGACTCTGGACCATGCCGCCACTCCGTTCACGGGAGGTCTGCGTTTGGATACCCTTACGGAGAATTCCTGCAGGTCGGGGAATTCCGCGGATATTGCCTTTACGATTTTTCCTGCAAGATGCTCAAGCAGACCGGCGTGTCCGCCGTTCATGACGCGGGCTGTTATGTCATATATCCTTCCATAGTCGACGGTATCTTCTATCCTGTCGCTTTCCGCTGCTGCGGTCATGTCGGTTTCTGCGCGGAAATCCACGACAAACAGGTTTTCCGACTCCTTTTCATGAGGCAGGCATCCGTGCCGTGCCCAGAATTCCATTCCTTCAAGTTCCAGTATGTCCATATCTTTTTTCATTGTGCCAGCAGCAGGAAGACGCAAGGGCGTTTGCCTATGGTGACATCTTCCTTTTTCCATTCCCTTACGCTCAATGTGCGGATAAAGGCATCCGGCATCGTAAGGTCTGCCGCTATGCAGACTTTTGTATTTTCATGGCAGCACGTCAGGATATCTTTCAGCATGGAGTCGTTCCTGTAAGGGGTTTCGATGAATATCTGGGTCTGCCCTGTCGCCGCGGAAAGTTTTTCTATGGCCTTCAGCCTGGATTTCCTTTCATCCGTTTTTGCCGGAAGGTATCCGCAGAAGGCGAATGACTGGCCGTTGAGGCCGGATGCCATCAGTGCAAGCATCAGGGATGACGGACCGACAAAAGGTACGACCTGTATTCCGTTCCTGTGGGCAAGTGCCACCATCATCGCCCCCGGATCCGCAACGGCGGGAAGGCCGGCCTCGGAGATCAGCCCTACATCGGTTCCGTTGTCGAAAAGCGTGATATACCCTTCTATTTCCTCCGGCCTTGTATGTTCATTGAGTTCGTGGAATTCCAGATCTTCTATATGTCCTTTCAGTCCTGCCCTGGAAAGATATCTCCTTGCCGTCCTTGTCTCTTCGACTATGAATACCCTGATTTCCCTGAGAATGTCAAGTACGGTCCCGGGAATCACTTCCGAAGGGGCATTGTCCCCGACCGGGGAGGGTATAAGCAGCAGACGTCCTTTATTTTGCGGATTTTTTTCCATTGTCGCTCTTTATCTTTATAGTCACTTTTTCTTCTGTCATAAGTACCTTCTCTTCCTGTCTCAGCATCTCTTCTTTCTTTTTCCTCCCCGCAAACATTTTTTTGAAGAATTCTTTGAAGCTGTTGAATTCCTGCTGGTATGTGAGACCTATTCCGTTCCTCTGCGAGTTGTCCAGATAGTTTGTGTACTGGTCTGCGGAGTGGGAGAAAAGGTTGAGTCTGAACGCTCCTGGGCGGTCTATCTTTATTTCGATATCCAGGTCACCTACCACGTCTCCGTTCGCATTTCCGGATGTGGAGTATTGTCTGTTTCCTATGTTTCCGTTGACTATCACGCGGTTGTTGAACAACTGTGTCGACACCGCCACATCAAAGATATCGTTTCCCCTGTCGTTTGTCTGGTAACTGAGTCCGAGATCCAGCGGTATGTCAAGTTTCTGGAAGATGTTGTTGAGCTGGTTGGACATTATTTCCGAGACACCGGATGCCAGAAATGAAGTGTTGTTGACGATTCCGGACTGTTCGTCAGGCATGAAACTGTTGAAAACCAGCAGATAAAGGAACTGCTTCTGGATTTTGTCTTCGGTGCTCAACGCGCTTTCGACCCTGGCTTTTACGGTAGGGTCGATATCCGGCACATTGATGCTGAACTGCAGTCTCGGATTCTTGATCTTGTCAGAGATGTTTATTCCACATTCGACTATTCTTCTGGTACTTACGGATGAGGTATCTGCGATGAGAGTCCCGAGGGACGTCTTGGTGGTATATGTGGCGTCTATGTCCAGAGTGCTTTCCATTATGTCTCCGTTGAATTTCACCGAACTGCCTTCGTTGATAGAGAAGTCCTTTGCGAAGCCGATTGCCACGAACTTGTAGTTTCCTCCCGAAAGGGTATAGTCCCCGTTGATGTTGAATATGTCCCTGTTGGGATTTATGTCCATGTCGATGGTTCCGGTCCCGTATCCGGAAAGTACGTTTCCGGTAGCCTTGTCGATTTCCACGAATGCGTGCAGGTCCGGATTGGTGGATACGGTCAGGTTGATTTCGAAGTTGCTCTTTGACTTTTCGCGTTTCTGTATCCTTGAAATCATCGTCTCGTAAGGGTCAATGACGACCTCTTTCTTGATTTCCTTGAAAGTGAGAAGGTCGCTTGAACGAGAACTTACCGCCGATGAAACCGGTATATGCAGCTGTCCGGTGCCCGTAGTGGTTGCTTCGATCGCCATTTTCATTGAATTCAGAGGGCCTGTGATGGAGATGCCGGCAGTGGCGAAAATATTCCCGTAGAACAGTTCTCCCTTCTTTTCATCAAGATTTATGCATTCTATCCGGTCCGCATTGATCCGGGTGTCGAATCTGATGTCCTTGAAATTGTCGTAGGATATCTGTCCTGTCACTCCGCCTCTGTTTCCGAACCTGTCGGCAAGAGTGATGCTGTCGAAATAGAGCCCTCTGCTGTCGATGTGGAAATCTCCGTTCAGCGTGTACGGGACGTTGGTGAAGGCTATGCGCAATGTCGCGTCTTCCATCCTTGCCCCGGTGCTTTCAACTGCCATGGAGCCGAGTTTCCCGTTTGCCGTGAAATTTCCGGAAAGCCGGCCTGACGCTTCACTGAAAATGCTGCTGACGTAAGGGGTGATGCAGGATATGTCGAATCCGTCGAGTGCGGCGGAGACATCCGCATATTTGTCACTCAGGCTGTAACTGCCGTGTATGTCGAAACTGCTCTTGCCTTCGTATGAGTTTTTCAGGTCGATGCCGATTTTCTTTGAAGTATTGTCCCATTCTCCTCTGAACCGTACTGTCCCCATCATGGCGCCGGAAATGCCGGTGGACGTGCACAGAAAATCGGAACTCAGGCTTTTGTTTTTCCCGGACGATACCAGAAGGGCTTTTCCTGAGGCCGCACCGCTGAAAGCTGCCGCCTTGCCGAGCAGCGGATTTATAATGGATATGTCGAATTTTTCCATATCCAGCATCAACGTGTCTCTCCCGGAGTCGGATATGCCTCCGTATATCCTGACGGACTGTTCTCCGCTCAGGAACTCTATGTTTCTGATATTGACATCTTTTCCGCAGACGGTCATTTCAGATGGCATGATGCTCCATTCTCTGGCGTTGAGGTAGATGCTTGAAGGGAGCAGGGATATGCTGCACTGCAGCCTGTCGTCTTCATTCCGCAGCAGGTCTCCGCGCATATAGAATTCCCCCCGGTTTACAAGCTCTCCCTGATTGTCGTAGGTGTATCCTATGCCTATATGGTTGTCTTTGGCAAACAGCTTGAAACTGTTGTTCTTCAAGGACAGGGTGGCTATATTGATGGTTTCGCTGCGTATTTCACCGTCCAGCCCTTCTCCGTTGTTCCTGAAGTCCAGTGAGAAATCTTTCATGTACTGTTCCCCGATGGCAAGCCGCTGGGACTTTATGTTTCCGTCCATTGTCCCGTTTTCTCCGATATGCATCCGGAAAGAGGTGTTTTCCGCGATATACAGCCCCGGTGCAAGAAAGGCCAGAAGATCCATGGTGTCGTACAGATTGAAGGAAAGGTCATATCTGTTTCCATTCCATATATATGCGGTATCTCTGCCTATGGCTGGAAGCTGTCTTTTGATTGTCAGGTCTTTTGCATCCCTTATAAATGATGAGACAGACCCTGTGCCGATGAAAGACCCTTCGGCGAATTCCGAGTCTATTCTGGCTCGGAACAGCGTGTCGCTCGAGTGTGAAGATACGGAAATGTCACCGATATCGTATTTTCCGTGCTCGTTTTCGAGGTTTATCCTGCTTATGTTTATGTTGCCTAAAAGGTCGTTGTCCTTGACTCTGGTGAAATTGGCGCTTGTCTGCAGGCTGATTCTCGACATTCCTCTCTTGTCAATATTGATGGCGTTCAGGTCGGCGTAGCCTATGTTCGCATAGAAATTGTACAGCGCGTTCCTTGTCTTGCTGGAAAACGTGAAGAGCCCCTGGAAAAGGAAGTTGAGGTTCGGGTCGCTGCAGATGATCTTGCCGTCGAAGGCTTTCTGTGCAATGGTTCCGGCTGCTGCAATGCTGCTGTAGTCGTACCCGTTGAGATTAAGCCTTGTTACTGAGAGTGAATCTATTTCGAGCTTCGGTCCTTCGTCCCCGAATGATGCGGAAAGCCTTGATGCCATGTCGCATTCATGTATGAGGTCGCTTCCGATGGCTTTCCCTATGTCCAGTCCCCGTGTTCTTAGCGTGCCGTCAATTCTGGTGTCGCTATTCTTGTCTGCAAGTCCTGTAATTCTCATTTCCGGCACGATGGTGCCTATACCTGACTTGAGCACACCTTTTACGTCGAGCCTGTCCAGTGTCCCTCCGGCCGTTCCCTTGAATGTGAATCCGCAGCCTTCGGCGTAATCCGATATTTCCGGAACATCCCCGTCGGATAGTCCGGAAAGGATTTTTTCTATTGACATGGTGGAGAAGTCCAGGCTGTCTATATTCAGGTCGGCGGAAAGCTTGTTGATGTCGGGAAGTCCCTTGATCCTTCCGTTGAGACTTACAAATACTTCGTGTTGCAGGATTCCTGTTTCCAGCGCGCTTATCCGGAAGTCATCTACAGTTCCTTCGATTCTTGCTTGCGGTATATCCATGACAAACGGGGCGTTTCCGAGCTTCGGGGCGAAGTAGGCCAGAGTCTGCATGTCCACCCTGCTTTCCCGGACAACTGCAGTCAGTCCTATTTTCCTGATGAAATCCTTGAAGTCCTTTGCATCATTGTAGCTCATGCTGAATTCAGGGATGTCGATTGCGGACCATCTGTCGGAAATCGACAGGCCGCTTATCAGGGCCTTCCCGCGTCCCACCTTTGTACTTCCTGATATTGAACTGCATGCGTATCCGCTCTTTTCTTTGAACGAAAGCCTGTCAAGCGTTCCTGTCATGACCTTGTCCGACAGCCGCAGGTTCCTTGCTTCGATGTTTATGTCCTGCACGTCAAGATCGTTCCAGTCGATTCCTCCTTCCGCCGTCAGCGGGGCATCGTGCCTGAAATTCTGGAGCCTGAACCTCATCCCGTCTATTACCGCCCTCCTGATGTCGAATACTTTGCCCTGACCTTCTTTCTTTACCCTGTCTTTCCTGATTCCGAACATTCTTTCCAGATTGGTCTGCTGTTCTTCTATGACCAGATTCATCTCGGCTCCGCGTACATACGCCCTGCCGATATGGAGTCCTTCATGTTCTTTCAGTCCTCTCAGCGAGAATCTGGCGATTACATACTCCGCCTTGAACAGAGTGTCTCTTGCCAAAGAATCGGAAGGATGTTTGTCAAAGATTTTTATGTCTTTGAGGATTAATGTGTTGAATGGACGTAAATGGATTTTGCCGAAATATATTCCTGCATCGTTTCCGGCGGTGAATTTTTCTATGAGTTTTCTGGAAAGATACGTCTGGACCTGCGGAGTCTGGATTGCCAGCATCCCCGCAATGATGACGGATACTATCGCTACTACCGTCAGCCACAGTATTTTCAGAGCTTTCTTGATATCTTCCGGTTTTTAGTGAAACTTACAAAAATACGAATTTATCCGATATTTTCGTATTTTTGCCGTCCGAGAACAACTTCAATCAGTATGGATATAATATTAGGTATAGAATCCTCGTGCGATGATACGTCCGCAGCAGTCATAAAAGACGGTTATCTCCTGTCCAATGTGCTGGCGGGCCAGGATGTCCACAAAGCCTACGGCGGCGTGATTCCGGAACTTGCTTCAAGGGCGCATCAGCTGAATATAGTGCCTGTAGTGAGCGAGGCCGTAACACGTGCCGGAATCGGTTTGTCCGACATCACCGCCATTGCCTTTACCCGCGGTCCCGGCCTTCTGGGGTCCCTGCTTGTAGGAACTTCATTCGCCAAGGGGCTTTCGATCGCCATAGACAGGCCCCTGATTGAAGTCAACCACCTTCAGGGCCATGTCCTTGCCAATTTCATAAGACAATACGACAAGGATGTTCCGGTACCGGAATTCCCTTATCTGTGCCTGCTTGTTTCAGGAGGCAACTCACAGATCGTGAAAGTGAACAGTCCTCTTGATTTCGAGATTCTCGGCCAGACGATTGACGATGCCGTAGGCGAGGCTTTTGACAAATGTTCGAAAATGATGGGACTCGGATATCCGGGCGGTCCTGTCGTAGACAGGCTTGCCAGGCAGGGCGATCCGCAGAGGTTCCATTTTGCCAAGCCGCATGTTCCAGGGCTTGACTATAGTTTCAGCGGGGTCAAGACCTCTCTGCTCTATTTCGTCCGCGACCAGCTTGCCCTGGATCCTGATTTCATGGAAAAGAACAAGGAGGATATCTGCGCTTCGTTCCAGAGGACCCTTATAGAAATACTGATGGACAAATTGATAAAAGCCGCGAAGCAGACCGGTATAAGGCAGGTCACCATCGGGGGCGGCGTGTCGGCGAACAGCGGACTGCGCAATGCCGTTACGGAAGAAGGAAAGAAACGCGGCTGGACCACATATCTCCCTGAGTTCAAGTTCACTACCGACAATGCTGCAATGATAGCGATTGCCGGTTATTTCCATTACCTGCACGGGGAGAGGACGGGGCTGGATGTGGCTCCTGTCTCCAGAATCGCTGATTTCAAATAATCAATATATGCACAGAAAGATTTTTCAGGTGGCGCTTGTCGCGGCCATGATCCTGCCATCGGCAGTTTCTCATGCGGAGGACATGAACGAGGATTATCCGGTTCCTGCCAGCGAGATGAAGATGAGGGACCCGTTCGTGATAGCAGACCAGGAGGACGGATGCTATTACATAATCACTTCCCGGTGGAAAGACGGAAGGGGCGGACTGGCTGCCTACAAAAGCAGGGATCTCAAGAACTGGAGGGACGAGGGTTTTGTATTCAACGCCGCTCCGGACTATCTGGGGACAGACGATTTCTGGGCTCCGGATACTTATAAATATAAAGGTGACTATTATGTCTTCGTCACTCTGAGCAACAAGTCCAGAGGGATTCTCAGGGGAACCACCATTCTGAAATCGGTGTCCGGCTCTGTCCTCGGCCCGTATGAACCTGTCCTGCCTGCTGACAGGCTGAATGTCACTCCCGATTATCTGCAGAGTCTCGACGGTTCTCTTTATGTCGATGACGACGGGAACCCCTGGATCATTTATGCCGTTGAATGGTGCGGTCCCAATGTCAGTGAGAAGGTGGGTGAAGTCTGGGCACAGAGACTCAAGGAAGACCTGACAGATACCTGTGGCGAGCCTCACAGGCTGTTCAGAGCCTCTGATTCACAGTGGGCCCTGCATATCGGGGGCGGTGAAATGATAACCGATGCCCCGTTTATCTGGAAAGACCGGAAAAGCGGCAACCTGATAATGACATGGTCCAGTTTTGCCCCGTCCTATTCCATAGGGCAGGCTGTCAGCAGAAGCGGCAATGTGCTCGGACCTTGGGAGCATGAGCCTGTCCCGCTCTTTTCATCAGACGGAGGCCATCAGATGATATTCGAGGATCTGGACGGCAACCTGAAAATCTCTTTCCACAGTCCGAATTCCGCTAAAGGTGATATCCGCGAGACTCTGACTATCCGGGATATAAGAATCAAAGACGGGAAGTTCGAGCCTCTGGATGGCACATACGACGGATATTCGGATATACCGGAAAGGATTTCCAATCCGGTGAGGACTAAGGACGGGCAGCCTCTTGCAGTCGCCGACCCGTTTGTCTTCCGGCACAAAGGACTGTATTATCTTACAGGAACAGGTGGTGACGGCGGTTTTGATTACTACACCTCTACGGATCTGGTTACATGGGAGTACGGAGGACCTCTGTTCAGAAAATCCCAGGACCATCCGGGAACATCTTCTTTCTGGGCGCCTGAAGTGACACGCTACCAGGGCCGCTATTATCTCAGCTACAGCTGTTTCATGCCGGAAAAGGAAAAGATGCTGACCTGCCTTGCCGTGAGCGATTATCCGGCCGGACCATATCGGGAGCTTTATACGCCGTGGTTCGATTTCGGATATTCTGCCATTGACTCCCATATTTTCGTTGATGATGACGGCATTCCATATCTTTATTACAGCAAGAATTATCCGCTGGACGGCAAATGTGCGGTTGGCGAGATCTATGCAGTGAAACTCCGCAAGGACCTGTCCGGACCGGACGGGGAGCCCGTTTTCATTTCCGGTGCATCCCAGGCTTGGGAGAAGGTACGGTGGGATGTGAACAGATGCAACGAAGGACCGGAGGTATTCAAGCATGACGGCAGGTATTACATGACATACTCGGCGAACGATACCGGATATGAGTATTATGGCGTAGGGGTTTCTTATGCAGACAGTCCGCTCGGTCCGTGGACAAAGAGCAAGGACAATCCTCTGATGACGACCGACCTTGAAAAAGGGATTTCCTCTCCTGGACATAATTCTCTGATCCGGACTCCGGACGGGCAGCTTTACATCATCTATCACAGACATGCCGATCCGGACTGCCGGAAACCCGACTGGAACAGGGTCGTATGTGTCGACAGACTCGGTATAGACAGAAAAGGCAGGATCGTATATGAAAGAGATTGAGATATCGTGCCCTATAGGGAAAGAACCTTCATCTGAAGACATAGTGGCTACATCAGCCAGGGCTTTGGGAGTGTCACCGAAAGCCGTTGCACATTACAGGATCGTCCGCAGGTCGATTGATGCGCGTGGTGATATATTATACAGGTACAGGGTGGAGGCTTTCAAGGCTGGAGAAGAATATGCCGAATACCGCATACCGGAGTACTGCGATGTAAGCAATTCAAGACCGGTCATCGTCATCGGCGCCGGTCCGGCAGGCATGTTTGCGGCCCTGCATCTCCTTATGCGGGGGTTGAGACCTGTCATTCTGGAACGTGGCAAGGATGTGCACCGGAGAAAATTCGATATGGCGAAACTTTCCCGGGAAGGAGTTGTAAATCCGGATTCGAACTACTGCTTCGGTGAAGGCGGGGCCGGGACTTTTTCCGACGGCAAGCTGTTTACGAGGTCGTCAAAACGTGGCGATATCCGTGAAGTCCTGTATCAGCTGGTGGATTTCGGCGCAGATCCTTCTATCCTTATAGATGCGCATCCGCATATCGGAAGCGACAGGTTGCCGGCCATAGTGGAGAATATCCGCAAATGCATCACCGGGCATGGAGGCGAGTATCATTTCGGTACAAGGGTTACGGACATAAGGAAGCGGCCGGACGGGGATTTCATTGTAACTGCCGAGCGGCATCCGGATGACGGGACGCCGGTTTCCGTTTCGGAGTTTTCCGCCGGAGCGGTTATCCTTGCTACAGGACATTCTGCCAGGGACATTTATGATATGTTCTTCCGTAAAGGGTGGGAGATACAGGCCAAAGGGTTTGCCCTCGGAGTCCGGGTGGAGCATCCTCAGTCCCTTATCAACAGGATACAGTATCATGGCAAATACCAGTCGTTCATGCCGGCGGCAGAATATTCGTTCGTTACACAGATAGAGGGCAGGGGCGTGTTTTCTTTCTGTATGTGCCCGGGCGGCATACTGGTGCCGTCTGCGACCGCTCCCGGTGAAGTGGTGCTGAACGGCATGTCCAACTCCGCCAGGAATTCCCGCTGGGCCAACTCCGGCGTGGTTGTCTCTGTCGAGCCTCAGGATCTGCCTGGATATTCTAAGTCCGGTGCCCTGTCTCTGCTTGATTTCCAGAGGGATGTCGAGCAGTCGATGTTTCGTTTTACAGGATCTGTGAAAGCTCCCGCCCAGCGTATGATGGACTTCTGCCGTGGGACGGTTTCTTCCGGACTTCCTGCTACGTCCTATCATCCCGGCGTGGTGTCCGCGCCTCTGCATGAACTTCTGCCGCGGCATGTCGCTCTCCGTCTGAAATATGCTTTCCCTGAAATCGGTAACAGGAAGATGCGCGGGTATTATACAAATGAGGCACTTCTCCTTGGCGTGGAGTCCAGGACATCTTCTCCGGTGCGTATCCCACGCGATCCCGATACATACGAGCATATCGGGATAAAGGGGCTGTATCCTTGCGGTGAAGGTGCAGGATATTCGGGAGGGATTGTCTCGTCCTCTCTTGACGGAATCAACTGTGCCGAAAGGATTTTTTTGGCAATCATGAAAAAATGATTACCTTTGCAACGGGTAAGTCATACACGACCAGCTCCCTCTGAATTCCCCCAGGGCCGGAAGGCAGCAAGGGTAGGAGGTTGTAGCGGTGCGATGTATTAAGCTTACCCTTTTTCTTTAAAAGCATTTGAATCGGTGCTTTCGTCGTCACACTTCATTCCTCACATCCTCATTACCGGAAGGTAACTCCGGTGTTCGGACTTTTGTGTTCCTTGAAATCCCTCGATTCAAATGCTTTTACCGTGGTTGTTTTCTTATCCTCTGCTGCGGCAAGTCTGTCTCATCGGCCTTGTATCTGCGGCATTTCTGTGCTTTAGACATGGTGGAAGCCGGTGCTTTCGTCGTCACACTTCATTCCTTACATCCTCATTACCGGAAGGTAACTCCGGTGTTCGGACTTTTGTGTTCCTTGAAATCCCTCGATTCAAATGCTTTTATCGTGGTTACTTCAGAGAATCGAATATCAGCGGCAGGATGTCGTCCACTCTGGAGAATTTCCAGATCTTTTCACCGCCGACAAGCAGGATTGACATCGGCCTGCCGGATTTTCCCTGATACTCGGCCATGACCTGACGGCACGCTCCGCAAGGGGTTGCCGGTGAGGCGCATATCCTGCCGTTCTGGCTTGCGGCTATGGCTATTTCTTCCATTGCCGCATCCGGACGGGCAGCGCCTGCATGGAACATCGCGGTCCTTTCCGCGCACAGTCCGGAAGGAAATGCGATGTTTTCCTGATTTGCTCCGGTGACGATTTCACCGGTTGAGAGTCTGACGGCAGCACCGACATTGAAATGCGAGTAGGGAGTGTAGGCCCCCGACATTGCCTTTATGGCGGCCTCGGCCAGTTCGCGGTCAGCTGAAGACAGCTGGTCCATGTTTTCGTATTCAGTGTAACTGATATTTATTTCCCTGGTCTTCATAATGCGTCAGTATTTGATTATGATTATCTTTGCATCGGCAAATCAGGCCGTGTCACGGCCAAATATAAGGAATTTTTATGAAAATATGTGTCGGGCTTTCGGGTGGAGTTGATTCCAGCGTTGCGGCTTACCTTCTGAAAAAGGCCGGTTATGATGTCTTTGCGCTTTTCATGCAGAACTGGCATGATACTACGGGAACGCTCCACGGGGACTGCGAGTGGGAGGAGGACCGTTTTGTGGCGGAAATGGTCGCACGCAAGATCGGCATCCCGTTCTATTTCGTGGACCTGAGCAAAGAGTACAGGGAGAGGGTAGTGGACTATATGTTCGACGAATACTCGAAAGGACGGACTCCGAATCCGGATGTGCTGTGCAACAGGGAAATAAAGTTCGATGCTTTCCTCAAATGCGCACAGAAACTCGGTGCGGACTATGTGGCTACTGGGCACTATTGCCGCAAGGATGAAATCACCGGGCCGGACGGCAAGCCGGTATACCGTATTTTTGCCGGTTCGGATCCCAACAAGGACCAGAGCTATTTTCTCTGTCAGCTCACCCAGGCACAGCTTTCCAGGGCCATGTTCCCAATCGGGGACCTGGCGAAGCCTGAAGTCCGCCGCATTGCACATGAAGCCGACCTGCCGTCTGCGGACAAGAAGGATTCCCAGGGAATATGCTTTGTCGGGAAGGTGGATCTTCCGACTTTCCTCCAGCAGAAACTGCTTCCTGTGGAGGGTGATGTGGTGGAAGTTTATGATGCTTATTTCCAGGATAATGAGCAGTACCGTTTCATCCATGACATCCTGCTTTCCCTGAAAAATGGCCCTTTGTCAGGCGATGTACAGATGATAACCGACTATGTATCGGAAACCAGATCCCTCAAGGTCAATGATCCTGTGCATGAACATTCCATAGAAGGTGATCCGGCAAATGAAGGAGGCTGCTCCGCCTTGTCTCCGTTTTCAGAGGAAAAGATAAGGGTCCTGTCGGATGATGACTTCATGAAACTGGCTTCGCCGATAAGGTATGATATAAGATTCGAGACCGAGACTTACCGCAGCGGTAAGAAGCATATAAAAAAGACCAGATACAAGGAAAATCCGTACGGGAAGATTGTCGGGAGGCATGACGGGGCGCAGTTCTATACCATAGGCCAGCGGAAAGGTCTGAATATAGGCGGGCACAAGGATTCTGTCTTTGTCATAGAGACGGACATACCTTCAAATATTATCTATGTGGGAGAGGGACATACGCATAAAGGGCTGTCGCGCAGCTGTCTGCGGATAGCTCCGGAGGATATCCACTGGATAAGGGAGGATATACCTATGACAGTAGGGGAGATCAGGCGCTATAGGGTGCGGATTCGCTACCGTCAGCCGCTCCAGGATGCAACACTCATAATGCGTTCCAACGGGCTTTACATCCTTTTCGATACTCCGCAGCGAGGAATCACGCCCGGCCAGTTCGCAGTATGGTACGACCGTGATGAAATGGTCGGCTCCGGAGTGATCGGCTGATGTTTTTCTGTTGCAGTCATTCCAACCGGAAGGTATAGCCCGTCGGAAACGGCTTCCCGTTGGATCAGTCGGATTCCGACTGCCGTATCAGCGATTTTGCCGCACTTTGACCGGCAAGCATGCCGGTGGAGAAGGCTACCTGCAGGTTGAACCCTCCGGTGTCTCCGTCCAGGTCAAGTATTTCCCCGGCGAAATACATCCCCTTGCAGAGTTTCGACTCCAGTGTCTTCGCCGTGACGCTGTCAGAAGATATCCCTCCTGCCGTGATTACGCATCTTTCATAGCCGACATATCCGGCTATGTCGAACTTCCAGCATTTCAATGCTTTTCCAAGAGTCTTGTGATCGACGGACTGGTTGCATTTCAGGAATCCGCGTATCAGTCCTGCAGGCAAGAGCTTTCCGAGCAGAATGCGGAAACGGTCCCGGTACTGTCTGTTCATGCTGCGTCTGTCTTCAGCGATTTCTTTCCATAGCCTGCTTATCCTTGCTTCCAGGGAAGTTTTTTCTATTGCCGGTTTCAGATCCAGAGAGACCTGGACTTTGGACCCGTTGATGATGGCATTGACACATTTGCGGCTGATTCTGAATCCTATCGGACCTTCAATCCCGCCATCAGTGAAATCCATGTCGCCGAACTCTTCCTGAACGGGATTCCCGTCAATCCACAGGGTCAGGGATACGTTTTCAAGCGAGTTGCCGTTGAGAAGAGAGCCGGTTTCCGACAATGGCACGCTTCTGTCAATATGTCCTGGCAGCATGTCATCCGTTTCACCTGTCAATGCACCCTGTGGAACCGATTTATAGCTTTTCGGCACTATTGCGGTCAGCGAAGGAAAGCATCTGCCTATCTTATGTCCTGTTTCTGAAGCCCATCTGTAGCCGTCTCCTGTAGAGCCGGTTGAAGGGTAGGAGAGTCCTCCTGTGGCGATGATGAGCCTCCGTCCCGTGAATATGGCTCCGGACGAGCAGCGTACCATATAATAATCCCCTTCTTCTTCATCGTTGCGCATGGAAATGTTGTCCGCTTCATAACCGGTAAGAAGACAGCCCCCGGCCTGCTTTAATGCACGTTGCAGTGTGTCTACTACATCGGATGCCCTGTGTGATGCAGGGAAAACCCTGTCACCTCTTTCAACTACGCTCTCAAGCCCCGCATCTTCAAGCCATTCTACTGTCTTTGCGGGAGTCAATGTAAAGTAGGCCGGTTTAAGCAGATTGCTTTTAGGATGGATATGGCCGGAAAAGTCATTCCAGTCTTTCATGTTGGTGAAGTTGCATCTCCCTTTGCCGGTTATCATTATTTTCCTGCCGGGACGCGGCATCTTTTCCAGTACCGTCACCCGCTTTTGCAGGCCGTTCTGCCTGAAAAAATCGGCGGCTCCGAATGCTGCCGCCATGCCTGCCGCTCCTCCACCTATAATTATTATGTCATCCATCTGTAGCAGAATTGAAAATTTTTACTAAATTTGCAGTCCCTTTCGGAAAGATATCCCCGAAAGGCGTTTGCAAGCCACTTTAGCTCAGTCGGTAGAGCAACGCATTCGTAACGCGTAGGTCGTGGGTTCGAATCCCATGAGTGGCTCGATCCTTAAAATATTATCCTGAAATTGAAGAGGTCATTCCCGCCGAATGTGCCTCTTATTTCGTTTTTACCGCCGGCCTCTCCGGTTTCAGGACTGTTTCTGCGGCCCAGAAGGGCGGGGCCGGCAAGCTCTACAGCGATCATGTCACCAATACGGAGCGAAACTATTGCCGATGTTTCCGATATTGCATCTTCTATACGGCAGTGGCTTTCCTCCGAAGTGCTGAAAATCTCCAGGTTGTCTTTATAGACTTTGAAAGTATTTCCGTCTTTTCCTGGGGCCTGTATGTCACACGTCGGGAGCTGGAGTACGGATGTATGGTCAAGGCATGACGCTGAAGCGTATGACAATGGCGAAGCGTCGAAAAGGTCCCCGGCATAAAGCAGTATGCCATAACCTGCGGAGTCATAATACCTTCCTGCAAACTTCCGCCCTACATACTTCCCGGCTTTGCAGATTCTGGCAAAAAGCACCGGTGTGTACAGGAAGCTGTTTACATAATCAGGAGAGAAAAGATCCTTGTCTTCTCTCTCCCAAGTCGTATCGGGCCGGCAATAGCACCTGCCCTCGTGTGTTTTCACTATGATGTTCATTGATGCACAGCCTTGTGGATACTTACCGTATTCAGAACAGTCTTCCGGTGAATTTCTCTTTCAGCTGGTTTACCGAAGCATCGAATTTCTCTCCGGTCAGAGGTTCCTTTTTCGCGGCTATGGCTGCATCGCGCTTCTCTTTCTCGAACTGCTGCTTCAGCAGGGAAAACTGTCTCTTGGTGTCGAGGGTGAACTCTCCGTTGTCTATCCAGCTGAAATAAGAAGGCTCCGTGAAGTATACTTCCCTTGCCGTCTTGCCTTTATGTTTGCCGAAATTGATGATGGGCTCTTTGTTTTCATTGAACGTAAGCCTGCCTGCGTAGTCAACGATTTTCTGCCTTTCAGAGAAGTTTGACAGGAAGTCGACACTGTTCTTGAGAGTTTCCGGATATCTGTCAAGCTGAGACTTGAGCACTTCGTATGTGGCCAGAGTGTCAGCTTCGGCCGCATGTGCGTTTTCAAGTTCCTGTCCGCAGTAGAATCTGTATGCCGCCTTGAGATTGCGCGGTTCCATCACATGGTATATGTTCTGTACATCTACCATCTTCTTCTCGTGGAGATTGACGGGAATGTCCTTGCCCATGTAGCGTCTGACCCGTTCAAGCTCTTCAGCCAGCATCGGAAGGTCGAATTTGGTGGAGTTGAAGCCTGCAAGGTCACTGTCTTCGAGCCATGCCACCACTTCATCGTCAATGTCTGAAAATCTCGGGCAGTCCTTAAGGTCGTCATCGCTGATCCCATGGATTGCCTGGGCGCTTGGAGTGATCTTCTTCTGGCAGTTTCCTGCATAGTCCCAAGGCTTTACCCTCCATGTCTTTATCCTTTCCTCCGAGCCTGGCAGTACTTTTACGAAACTCAATTCGATTATAGCATCGGAAGCTATATTAAGACCGGTACTTTCGATGTCGAAAAAAAGTATCGGTCTCTGAAGATTCAATTCCATATATGGTCGCTTTGTATGTGTTTTGTTATGAAATCATTATAGGCATGAGAATGCCGCAGATCCTCTCGCTTTCAGCCTCATCTTCGGAAGGGACCACGAGGGCTGCGCGCCTGCTGTCGGCAAACTTCATCACGATCTCGTTGCAGGTCATGTTGCTCAGTATCTCGGTCACGAAAGTGGACTTGAAGCCTATCGTAAGGTCCTCGCCGTCATACTGGCAAGGAACTTTCTCGTATGCTGCGATGGAGAAGCCGAGATCCTGTGCGGAAAGCTCCAGTGTATCGTGCGTCATGTCGAATTTTATCAGGTTCGAAGCCTTGTTGGTGCAGACCGACACGCGCCTTACGGTATTGAGGAACTGTACCCTGTCTATGCGCAGGATGTTGGAGTTGTTCTGCGGGATGACATCACGGTATTTCGGATATTTGCCTACGACGAGCCGGCATACGACCATTGTCTTGTCAAACTTGAATACGGCGTTCTTGCTGTCGAACGAGATTTCCACGTCTTCTGTGTCCTTGCTTATGATGGAGCGCAGTACGGCTGCCGGTTTCTTGTGGAGGATGAACGATGCCTTCTCCGATGCCTTCACATCCTTGGTAGTGTAGCAGATGAGCTTGTGTGAGTCTGAGGCTACCAGTGTAGTGGAGTCTGTATTGATGTCGAACAGTATGCCGTTCATGGCAGGCCTTATCTCATCGTCTGCTGTAGCGTATATCGTCCCTGCAATCCCGTCCACAAGGCTCTGTGCAGGGAAGGAGAGTGTCACTGCCGTGTCGTCTGTCGTGGTGATGGCAGGATAGTCGGCTGCAGGGAAATACGGCAGTGTGGAGGCTCCGCTCGACCACCTGCACTCGAATGAGCTGTCCCCCGTCGTGCAGATGGATAGAGGCTGGTCAGGAAGCTCCTTCAACAGATCCGTGATGTGCCTTGCCGGTACTGCAATCTGCCCCTCCTCCTCCGCGCTTTCCACTTCTAGCTGTGTCCGTAGCGTAAGCTCTGTATCGGAAGCTGTTATTTCCAGCTGGTTCCCGTTGAGGACAAAAAGGAAATTCTCGAGTATCGGCTGTGCTGACTTCGCCGGGATGGCTTTTGAGACTGCAAGAATGCCTTTAAGCAGTTCTGCACTTGAAACTATGAATTTCATATATTTAATTTTTACTTTCTTTCTGAAAAGTTCCAATCACAAATGTATAAAAGTTTTTCGAGATGTTTGGCATATAATTTGACTTTTTCAGGCG
>JADILV010000061.1 GCA_017695115.1 Candidatus Cryptobacteroides avicola
GACCGGCTGTGCTATGGTACGAAAGACATGGAAGTGACAAAGACCGCATGCTCGCATACTACTACCACGGCAGAGTTTATCAGAATGCCGAAGACTATAACCAAGCGATAATTGCATTCTCGAATGCGGAGAAATATGCTAAAACCTGTGAGGATGATTTTTATTTAGGGATGATTTACAGAGGAATGTATGCCATTTATAATAGAACATACAATCATCATGAGGAATTGAAATATGCCGAACTATCTCGAATCTATTTCAAAAAATCCGGACATAATCTTCATTACTACTACAGTTTACGCGATATTGCCCTAACTTACAACAATTTAAAGGAATTTGACAGATGCCTGTCCATGTGTGATACAATAAATCGTATCGTCTCCGAAATCAATGATACAGTATTATATGCCTCATCCCTTGAAACGATGATATCAGCCCTTATCTATAAAAAGAATAATGAGCCAGAAAAAGCTATCGGAATATTCAATTTCATCGTCGACTCCTTAAATCAAACACCATCTTTCCAGGCGTGGACAGATATTGCAGAAGCATATGCAGAAACCAAACAATACGATACAGCAGACGATATAATAAGACAAATAAAAAATAGTATATCAAACAACAGCATTGCCGATGGTGCACTTGCTTCCGTGCAATCCAGAATAAATTTCTCTCAAAAAGATTATAAAAACGCATTCCTCAATTTTCAGAAAACCATAAAAATTCAAGACTCCTTATTTTACCATATTCTCAACCAATCTGTTATTAACACCCAAAAAGACTATTTCAAGCGCCAGACTGAGTATGACACTGAAAGACTTCGTATGAAAAACATGATCATCCTACTCATTGTCATCGCATCTGCCATTACATTAGCCTCGATTTCATACTTCTGGTACAGGAAAGTGAAAGACAAGGATAGGGAAAAGAAGTTCGAGACCACAAGGCTCATGGACAGGATCAGCGAGGTCAGGAATGAACTCATATCGCTGCAAAGGGAGAAGGACGAACAGATCAGCTCTTTGGCCAAAGCCTTGGAATCCGAAAACCTGGAAGCTATGGCCGGGTTCAGGGAGCAAATATACAGCCTGTATCAGACAAGGTTCAGATTTTTCGACAACATATGCAGGCAATATTACTCTTTTGGGATGACAACAGCCAAGCAGAGGCAGATTTTCAAGGTGGTGGAGGAGAATATCGTGGAGGTCTCGGACGACAAGGAGATCATGGCCCTCGAGGAGATCGTGGACGCATTCAGGGGAGGAGTGATGAAGAAACTCCGCGAGGAGTTCCCGCGCTTCAAGGAGGAGGACTTCAAGGTGATGTGCTACTGGTACGCCGGTTTCTCCCCTACCGCCATGTGCGTGTTCATGAAGGTGGATGACATCAACGACATCTACAAACGAAAGTCCCGATTGAAGGCCAGAATCGAAAAATCCGAGTCCCCGAACAAAGATTTTTTCATAAGCCAATTACCGAAGTAATTGAATTTCAATTATATGACTTTTACCCCCCCCCGTTTCAGAAAACTAAATACTTAACAATCAACATATTAACCGCAAAGGGCAGTATGCCAAATCTGCCACTTTGCGGTTAATTGTTTTATATACAATCAATTACAGCTATTGCATTTAATAAAATTTCATCAGTTTTTATTTCTCCCAAAATTTGGGAAAGCCTTAATAGTGCACATAACTTTGCATCGCAAAACTTAAAAACATCAGAGAATGAAAAGAAAAATTTTAACTTTTATCACTGTGCTATTTAGCGCTGCTATAATTAGCAATGCTAACTCATCAAGTTACATTGTTAGCATTAAATTTATTAAACATGAGCATACGACAAGTAGTCCAAGGAATATTCCAATTCAAGCCTTATATAATGGGGACGATAACTCAATTTACATAAATTTCGCACATAACATAGGAAATACTGAAATAATAATAACAAACTATTCAACTGGTGAAGTCGTTTATGACTCAGCAGATTCATCAAATGGTCAAGCAGTAATCCAGACTTCTGGTACACCAGGTGATTACCTTCTCCAGATCGAGACGGAATCCGGAGACTGTTATGAAGGAGAATTTACTGTCGAATAATATTTAACGCGAAATCATTAAACCATCATACGGAATGAGGGCTAAAATCAACATAACTATTGTAGTGTCCATCATGACGATCGTCTTGTCGCCATTCGCAGATGCCCAGAATAATGTGCATCTGGAAGGGAAAGTGATGGACACGGCTCTCAGTCCTATCGAGAACGCCATTGTCAATATCAGGGACAGTCTGGTAGCCGTCACATCGAAGGACGGACTGTTCTCAATGGATGTCATACCATGCGACACTGTATTTATCACAGTATCCCACCTGTCTTATGAAAGTCAAAGTCTAACCGTCAACATAGTAAAAGATACCACCATATATATCCAGATGACGGAACAAAGCACATCAATCAGCGGGGCTTCCGTATCGGCCGACAAACCGAGGATCTACATGAGACACGGGAACATGGTGGTGAATATCGCCGACAACCCGTCTTTCATGACCCAGAACATGCAGTATGTCCTCAAGCGTCTGCCAGGAGTCAGCAGTGCAAAGAAAGAAGGGATAACACTTAACGGAATACCGGCATCGATCGAAATTGACGGCCGTAAAATCTCTCTCGGGGACACCGGTACAGAAGCATACCTGCAAGCCCTGTCCGCCTCTACAGTCGAAGAAGTGGAACTGACTACTGTCGGCGACGGGACAGACAGCGCAGCGGATGCCGGGGCCGTGATCAACATCATCACCAAGAAACAGGCTATCGATGGATACTACTTCTCGGCCAACGGGTCCGGAAACATGTACCTATACGACGAAATAAACGCAGACGGCAGGGGGACAGCAATGTTTGTCATGAAGAAAAAGAATATAACATTCAACACATACCTGCAATACAGAAACGACTTCAACGACATCCATAACTATGACAGCACCCTATATGCCGCCGGAATCCCGTCTCTAGTCCAGGACAGGTATTCTATGGGGAGGCTGAACACATACATTGGCGAAGCCAATGTAAACTGGGAAATAAAGAAGGGGCACAAATTGAATATTAACGTATTCGGATACGAAGACTTCGACAAGTCATACGATACGGAATACCGTAAATCCTGTTCCGGGACGGATAAAATACTGAGCAGGAACCGAGGGAATGACGATCTCTGGACCGCCACCATAGATTATTCTTCCCCTGACTCGCTCAAAAACAGATTTTCGGTATATTATGATTTCAGCTACGGTGGAATACGGCTGGAAAACTCATTCCGCAATGCCGAAGACCCTGCACCTTATCTCACATCTGATGCATGCATGACAGGAACGAGACATACGGCCATGTTTGACTATACCCATTCTTTTCCCAAAGGGTGGAGCCTGTCGGCAGGAGTGAAGACCGAGATCGGAAAACTTAACGACGATGTCCTCTTCAGTCCGGGCAGCAGTTCCGACAGCCACTTCACAGGCAAGGAGAATATATACCAAGGCTATCTGCAGGTGGAGTGGAAGCCTTCGGAGCAATGGTCATTCCTCGCAGCCGCCAGGGCGGAGCATACAGACTATGACATCAACCTGAAAAGTGACGGAAGCCAAAGCGGCAAACACTTTACCGACATCTTCCCTTACGCAAAGATTGTCTTCATGACCCGAGACAGGAATTATAAAGGGACACTGGGATTCACTAGCAAGATAACCAGGCCAAATTACAGATTTATGCTTCCCGGCCTGAGATATATCAATGACTACAGCCATGTATATGGCAACCCTGAGCTGGATCCGACCTACACCTACAGCTGCAGGCTGAACAACTATATACTGGATTTTATAACACTTACCCTGCGTTACGACTTCAGCAGGGACCTTATCGGGAATGTGCTGACGGATGGCAACGGGATAAGGATCAGCTCATATCAGAACTATGCAGACCAACAGCAGTTCTATGCGTTCCTGTCCATACCGTTCCTGTTTGCAAAAGACAAAGTCAGCGGGCAACTGACCGCCGCAGCATACAGGACAATGCTGAAAAATCCAAAAAACGGATATGAAATACCAGCTGGCAAAGGAAATTATTGGAGCTCGTCATTCCAATTGTTTGCCGACTACAAGATACATAGACAGTTCAGTGTGAATATATATGGGTATTATGAACCATATAAAAGGACTCCCCTATATATAATGAAGGATAGATGGAGCATTGATGCGGGGGTCTCATTCATGACAAAGGACGAAAAAACCATCATATCACTTGATATTGAAGATATCTTTAACAGATATAACAACAGATACATATATTATTACGGAGGGAATGTCAGCCATAACGACAGATATATGAATACCAGATTCATAAAACTGTCAATATACTGTAAACTGGCAGCAGGAGAGAATGTCTATGACAGAGCCAGGAGCAATGAGACAGACATTTCCAGATTCCAAGAATAGAAACAAGAAAGCAACCAACAGCAACATATTCATTAACTATTTAATTTTTAATGTCATGGGAAAAGAACAATTCCTTAAAGACGCTATGCCTCTTGATCAGAGCCAAGTTCTCTCTGACGAGATGCTCTCCGCTATCGAGTGTGGAGAAAAATGTGAGGAAAGCTGCAAAAAGAACTGCAAGGAGAATAAGAAAGGTTAGAATATTAACCTGATATATTCTTCTACATCATTTTTGTAGTCAACCACGGGGAGTGGCTATCTTGTTGGTTGCGTAGCCCTCCCCTTTAATAACAACCATAAATATGAAACAGGAAAAATATATTCTTAATCCCCACTATTCCATGTATCCAGACGCGAAACGGATCACTTTGGTCTGCGATACCGGAGACAGATATCAACTGTTCCTGATACACCCGATGCATGCTGTCCTATTTTCCTTCTTCAAAGGAGGGGAACAGTTAGGCACGACTGTGAAGAAGATAGCACAATATTTCTCGCTGTCAGAAGAGTCAGCATACAGCATGCTTAGCGTATTCATAGAAAACGAGAAGTCAGTAACGCTAAAATACGACGGGAATATTTTCACATTCCCTCCGAAGATGCTTGTTGAGAACAGTGATGGCCTGGTACGCTCTGATATTGTAACGGACAATTACATGATAAACGGACCATACGATTTCGTAACATCCAGACATTATATTCCTCAAAGTGTCGTATTCATAATAAACATGACATGTGTGACAGACTGCATATATTGCTATGCAGACAAGACACACAGCTTTTTACCTCTTACGACGGAAAAAATCGTGGAGATCATCAACGAAGCCAAAAAAGTAGGTGTCAGAAGTTTCGACATTACCGGAGGAGAACTGTTCCTGCAGAAAGACTGGAAGACTATCACCAAAACCCTTGTTGATAATGGATTCGACCCTGACCCGTCCACGAAAGTTCCGTTAGGCGAAGAGGACATTAACTACCTTAAAAAGATTGGGATAACACATATACAGGTGTCTCTTGACTCATTAGACCCCGAAATTCAGAAAAACAATATTAAAGTCACCCCTGCATACATAGAGAAAATGAAGCAGGCCCTGCTATATTTAGACAGGCAAGGAATAGAACTGACAATAAAGGGTACGCTGACAAGACACACCTGCACGATTGGCAATGTCCATGGAATCATCAACTTCCTGCAACAGTTCAAGAATGTAAAACAGTATCAGGTATCCACCATCGGCAAGCCAATGTACAAGCCGCGCCTTGACTATGTAGATTTAAGACCCACATCAGAGCAGATCAGAGAAATGGGAAATTTCATAAGCGAGATGGATAAGAATCTTGAATATGACCTGACATTTGACTGCCAAGCCACCTACAAGAACACGCTATGTAACTATCAGGAATTCAAAAATAGAAGCATATGCAGCGGGAATATGGACGGTTTCGTACTCCTGCCTGACGGCAAGGTCACAATCTGCGAGGAGCTGTACTGGAATCCGGACTTTATCATTGGAGACCTGACAAAACAGTCGATAATGGAAATGTGGTCTTCCGAAAGGGCCTTCAACCTGTGGAATATCCAGCAAAAGAATATACCTGAAGACAGCGCCTGCGCAAAATGTCAGGATTTCGACAGATGCCGCCACGGAGCAGGTGTGTGCTGGAAAATGGTCATCGGCATGTACGGGGACGAACATCCATTCTATCCTGATCCGCGGTGTCCCAGAGCTCCTGAACCTTTAAAAAAAGATGCATATTATGATTGCTGATATAATTGACGAATATATAAAGAATGAACTCGGTCTAGAGACAGAAGTACATGACGACACCCGTATTTCTGAACTCATCGAAGACTCCCTCGATCTTTTCCAGATGGTAATGCATATTGAAAAGAGCACAGGCAAGGAAATCGACCTGTCGCGAATATCCCAAAATACTACAATCAAAGACCTTGTCGGATTATTCTCTTATGATGAAACCGAACATCAAATATAGTATGGTGCCTGACGACATCAAAGAATACGTCTGCAGCTCTTTCAACCTTAACGGGCTGCAGAGCGGTTCTTTCTTATTCGGGGCGTTCTCCGGGGATGAGCCGGTAGGATTAATATCCGGCTCTGTGGTAAATGAATCCGTTCTTTCCATATCCTTCATATCAGTAACTCCTGTGATGAGGGACTCCGGTATAGGTTCCTCCATGATAAAAAGTTTGGCCGGACACTGCAAGCTCATGGGCATCAGTTCAATTATAGTCAAATATGATTCATCCGGCTTCGACATACAACGGCTGGAAAGATTCTTGAACAGGACACTCCCTGGCGTATCGGAATATGAATACTCAACATTTCGGGTAACGACAATAGCTTTCGGCAAGAATTTCATCAAGCGATTTTTCCCGGAAGTTGAATTTAATGTGACAGGACAGGACCGGGTATCTGTAAAGTACCTTGAAGAACTGGACGGTGACATTGTCTCTCGTATAGACAAGGAATCCCGGAATATGGTGGCCAGTTACCTGTTACCGTTGCCTACATCCCGATTCATAGTGAAAGAAATATCCGTTTTTGCTTTTATCAATGACACCCTAATAGGATGGTCTGTCGCCGACAGGACTAAATACGACAACATACACATACGAAGCACGTTCGTCAGACCGGAATATCGTACCAACGGGACCGGGGCATACCTATGGAGTCTGATATTCAAGAAATTTGCTGAAACGGCATATCTAAATAACATTGTCAAATACATATCCTTTGATTTTGACAGGAACGAGAACCGGATAAACAACTTATATGAAATCCTTTTTGGCAGATATATCATAGAACGTACAGAACACTACATAAGAAAAGCCTTGATAATGTGATGCGTTTCCCTTGTTATATACAGCACGACTCCAGAGACTGCGGGCCGACATGTCTCAGAATGATAGCGAAATACTATGGGAAGGACTTCCCTTTACATTACCTCAAGGAGAAATGTTTTCAAAGGAAAAGCGGGACATCCATGCTGGACTTGAGCTCCGCCGCCGAAAATATTGGGTTCCGGACACACGGTGTAAAAGTTACTTTCGAGCAACTTTCAATTGATGTCACCCTGCCTTGCATAATATCCTGGAACCAGAATCACTTTATAGTCGTATATAGGATTTCAGGTCGCAGGGTCACTGTGGGAGATCCGGCACAGGGAATCCTCAAATACCATATCGATGACTTTCTGAAGGGTTGGATTTCAGTAAGTGACCCTATTCGCGGAGAAATGGGCATCGCCCTGACCTTTGAACCCACTGCATTATTCACAAATGCAGACAGCATCCCGAAAGGGAAAATCGACAGAATCGGATTTGCAAGACTCGTAGGATATGTCCGTCCATACCTCAAGTATGTAACCTTCATCGTAATCACTCTAATCTTAGGCAGTGCGGCAAGTCTCGTGTTCCCCGCCCTCACACAGTCTGTCGTGGATATAGGGATAGAGAACAGCGACCTGAGGTTCATCGCAATGGTGCTTGCCGCACAGCTTGTACTGATTCTCGGGCAGGCTACAAATGAAATCGTCAAAAACTGGATCATGCTGAATGTCTCCGTAAGGGTGAACCTGTCGCTCGTGTCAGATTTTCTCGGGAAACTCATGAGACTACCCATCTCTTTTTTCGATTCCAAAAGGGTCGGGGACCTTATGCAAAGGATCGGGGACTTCACCAGGATACAGGAGTTCCTCACGGAAATCCTGATCAGCATAATTATGGCCGGGATTGCCATAATAGTCTATGGGATCATCATGGCCGGATACAGTCTGCCCATCCTCTCCGTATTTATCGGGGGCAGTATCGTGTATATAGCATGGATCTCAATATTCCTGAAAAGAAGGAAGAAACTGGACTATATGAGATTCCAGCAGGCGGCAAGCAGCAACAGCAATGTCATCCAACTGATAACAGGGATGCAGGAAATCAAACTCAATAACAGTGAAAGGAAGAAGCAATGGGAATGGGAACAGATCCAGGCTCGGCTTTACGACATCAGTATCAAAAGCCTTTCCCTGTCGCAGGCTCAACAGATTGGCGGGCTTCTTATCGACCAGAGTAAAAATGTAATAATTTCATTTATCGCGGCTTACTCTGTAGTAAGCGGTAATATGACACTGGGAATGATGATAGCCCTGCAATACATTGTGGGCCAGATGAACGCCCCTGTATCCCAGTTCGTATCATTCATGGAATCAATCCAGGATACCAGGATAAGCCTGGAAAGATTGAATGAAATCCAGCAAATACAGGACGAGGAATCCGCCAAGGACAATAGAATCATGAACATCCCGGATTATGCAGACATCTGCTTCAAAAATGTATCTTTCCAATATGGGGGACCAAGATCGGCAAAAGTCCTTAAAGACATAAACATATCGATCCGTCCCGGACAGACAACGGCCATAGTCGGAGTCAGCGGCAGCGGGAAAACGACATTACTTAAACTGCTTCTGGGATTCTACCAGCCCAGTGGCGGCGACATCCTGCTCGGGGACCAGCCTTTGAAAAATTACAGCGACAGGGCGTGGAGAAGCAGATGCGGAGCCGTGATGCAGGACGGATTCATATTCTCAGATACAATAGCCAGCAACATCGCGGCAAGTGATGACGAAATAGATATGGATAAAGTCAGGGAGGCCGCCAGGCTGGCCAATCTCGATGACTTCATATCGAACCTTCCTATGGGATACAACACCCAGATCGGCATGGAAGGGAACGGGCTGAGCAATGGACAAAAGCAGCGGATACTTATCGCAAGAGCGATATACAAAGATGCACCCTATATCCTTTTTGACGAAGCGACCAACTCGCTTGACGCAAACAATGAGCGCACCATTATGGAAAACCTGTCCTCCTTTTTGGAAGGCAGGACTGCCGTCATCGTCGCCCACAGGCTGAGTACGGTCCGGAATGCAGATAATATCGTTGTTCTGGACAAGGGTATGATTGTCGAACAAGGGACACATACGGAACTTGTCAACAGGAAAGCGGAATACTACAGCCTTATAAAAAACCAACTTGAACTCGGATTATGAGACACAGAAGAAAATGCCAGAATCCATACTCTGATGTGGTAATAGGCAAGATCAGGAATAAGGGCATCATAGCCGGAGGTATGGCGATTTTTTTGATGATTACCATATTCATTGCAATCTGTGCACACATACCATGTCCGGAGACGGAAACAGCCGTGATGACCATATCACATACGCGGGATACTCTTCAAGGGGAATGTTATTTCAATAGAGAAATATGCAGCGACACTGATAATGCCAAAGTGATTGTAATTCCATATCCTGCCAACGCAGGAGTAATCGAGGCTGAAATAAAGCAAGCCGAATGTCGGAACGATTCATGTAAAGTGACTGTAGTATTGCCTGAAGTCTTGAAAACTTCCCATGAGATAGAAATGGAATATACAAACAGCGGCAACCCGTGGATGTGCCGGATCATGGTGTACAGGAATTCTTTACTAGAAATGATAACACAGTCCATCATATTGCCATCCAACATATAAACGCCTAATAATCAGCAATATGACATTTCTTCTATCAGAAGCATATTTTTCACTGAGGTTAAAATTCTGACATACAATACTTTACGGCAAAAGTGTCATAAAATGTAATGCTGTACAATCTGACATTTTAAAGATAATCTATTGACATAGCGCAGGTTACAAGGGCAGACCACATCAAGGTATGCGAGATTTTATTTGACTGTGGTTTCATTTTTTATACCTTCCTTTGCCAGTGTTCATAAAACAGTCAAACCAGATCGAAATGACGCAAATGACCACAAACCACGGATGCTATGCAGTCGTCACCGGAGCAAGTTCCGGCCTCGGCAGATGCTTTGCCATCGAACTTGCCAGGAGAGGATCCAATACCATCCTTGTAGCGTTACCGGGATCCGGAATAAAGGATGTTACTCTCGAAGCCAAATCATATGGAACAGACAGCATTGCGCTTGAAGCCGACCTTACTGACAAGAGAGCCATACTTGACATATGTACGGAAATTACTGGCCACTATCCAGTCAATATCCTGATAAACAATGCAGGATGCGGTGGAACACGGAAATTCGCAGAATGTGACGAGGACTACATAGACAGAATACTGGGCCTTAATGTCATGGCCGTGACGACCATGACGCACCGACTCCTTCCGGCACTGCAGCGTCAACATGAGGCTTACATACTCAATGTATCAAGTATGGCGGCATTCACCCCGATAGGGTACAAGACAGTATATCCTGCTTCAAAACGCTTCATCTATGATTTCACCCGAGGACTGCACGAGGAATTCAGCGGATCCGGCATATCCGTCAGCGTGATTCATCCAGGACCGATGAAGACGAACCCGGATGTGACGCACAGGATCGAAAAACAGGGGAAGTTCGGAAGGCTTGGGCTGCTAACTCCCGAAAAAGTAGCACGGAAAGGTATCGACGGGATGTTCAAAAGGGAAGCCGTGATCATTCCAGGACTTGTGAACAAGTTCAACAAGATGCTGACCGATATCGTCCCTGCAAGAATAAGACTACCTCTGGTTTCGAAAATCGTCGCCAGGGAACTTCAAAAATAACGGTAAATATGAAAAAAATACTTGTCACCGGAGCAAACGGGCTGCTCGGAACAAATGTCATCCACGCCCTTGTCGCAGCAGGCTACAATGCAATCGGGTTGCTACGTCGCAAAGACTCTTTCAGAGGAGCTTTGTCCGGCTCGCTGGAACTGGTGGAAGGCGACATAACATCCCAAACCGATGTCATGAGTGCGGCAGCCGGATGCGACGCCATAATCCACTGCGCCGCCTGTACTTCGCAAAAGGCCGGCATGAAAACATACTATAATGTCAACATGGGTGGCACCATGAATATACTTGAAGCCGCAAAGGCGCTAGGTATCAGACGGGTAGTCACCATATCCACCGCCAACATATTCGCTTACGGAAGCCTTGAACATCCCGGAGATGAATCCAAAGAATCCGTTCCCCCGTTTTTGGAATCCGGATATGTATTGAGCAAACTTGCAGCACAGGAGTGCTTAAAAGAGTACAATAAATACTTAGAAGCCATAACATTATGTCCCACTTTCATGCTCGGTCCCTACGACTCGAAACCAAGCTCGGGAAGGATAATACTGATGGGATACAAAAGGAAGCTCATGTTCTATCCGCCGGGAGGAAAGAATTTCGTGGCGGTCCAGGATGTCGCCGGATGTGCAGTCTCTGCCCTGACAAAGGGAGTCCCAGGAACGGCCTATATCATCGGTGGAGAAAACATGTCCTATAAAGATTTTTTCAGACTGTTGTCAGAGCGTACGGGCAATAAATGCCTTATGTTCAAAATTCCTGAATGCATGCTTAAGGCCATAGGAACACTCGGCTCATTCATTGAAAACAAATTCAATATCACGAACGAATTTAATGCAGCCAACATGGAAATGCTCTGCATCGGGAATTACTACGGCAGCGACAGGGCCGCTAAAGAGCTCGGATTCTCATGCCGTCCAATTGGAGAGGCAGTCGATGAGGCTATCGGTTGGTTCCAAAAAGAAAAGATTATCAAGTGAACCTGTCAATACGGATAAATCTCCTTCCAAGAGTGGCAACGATATTAATATACTGAATTATTGACTTCACTTATTGTAATTGGTCATTTCAAGAAAATAGAGATTAAATAGTATTCATTTTGCCGTAAAATTGTTGTAAACATATCTGTTTATTTATATCTTTGCGATGCCATGGATACAAAATTGATCAATGCACTCAAAGGGATTCATCCCGGAAAACTCATAGAGAGGGATCTCAAGAAAAGGGATATCAGCCAGAGGCTTCTGGCCGAAAGAATAGGCGAACACTATCAGACAGTGAACGCCGTAATAAAGGGCAGGAGAAATCTCACTGTAGAAATGTCCGTAAAGTTAGATGACTTCCTCGGGTATGAGGAAGGTTTCCTGTACATGCTGCAGGGATACTATGAAATCGAGCAGTATCATGCAAGGATAACTTCAGAATCTGTTTCCGGTATCCCCCGCATAAGGCGGATCCTGTTCTGGGACACAGATTTCGACCGTATCAACTGGGGCAGGAACCGGGACTTCATTATCTCCCGCATACTGGAAAGAGGAAATGTGGAAGAGCAGGCGGAGATAGCAAGGTTTTACGGTCTTCAGATTTCCGACTTGGAGAAATTCAGAAACAAGCACGGGTCTCACTCTCATAAGGAATCGCAATCATGACCACAAACGGACTTCATTGCGATACGGTTACCCCTACCTTAAGAAAAATTCTTTCCCTGCTTATGGATGAACCTCTGTTCAATCCGTTCAGACTGGTCGGAGGTACAAATCTCAGCCTTCGTCTCGGACACAGAAAGTCCATTGACATTGATCTGTTTACGGAAGCCCAATATGGAAGCCTTGATTTCAGTCAATATGAAATTTTCCTGTACAACAACTTCTCTTATTACGATAACACTGATCCCACTTCGATAGTGGGTTTAGGACGCGGATATTATATCGGGCCATCAAAGGATGACTGTATCAAACTCGACCTTATGTACACAGATCCATTCATTAATGATGTCGAACTAATTGACGGTATCCGAATGGCTTCTCTTGATGACATTGCAGCGATGAAAATCAATGCAATATCAAGAGGTGGCCGTAAGAAAGATTTTTGGGATGTCCATAAGTTATTGGAGATATATTCTCTGAAAGAAATGCTTGATCTGCATAAGAAAAGACACGAATGGGAACACGACGAAAATCAGCTCCTTGATTCATTGATAGATTTCAGTGAAGCCAACCTGATGGATGACCCGGTCTGTCTTGAAGGCAAGGATTGGGATGAAATAAAATTGTCGTTCATAGACATTATTAACAATTATAAAATATAATGGCAAACATAGATTATTCACTTGTTAGTCGAGAAAATAATATTATAACCATTCATTCTTTTAAGTAATACATGTGTTAATCATATTATTTTATAATAATTATTCATACCTTTAAGGTCGAGAAAAAACACTTTTATTCCGACTTTGAATGAAATAAAAATTGTATGCAACAAACGACAGAGCAGCGCATTAGGGAAAGAATAACCCATGCTGGATATGGTGAAGTGTTTTTCGTATCCTCATTTCCTTAATTCGATGTGGAATATGTGACCAAGCTTCTTGCCCTATACGAGAAAGAAGGCTTGACAAAAAAGTATATGTAAAGACACGGAAAACGCGGTTTGTGTAGTATATCCCTCTACAGAGAAAGAGGAAAGCTTCAGAATGGTTGTAATTAAAAGTAATATGCATAGGATGATTTTCTCATATCCACCATTAAGATGGTAGACTATGTCTCAGGATATTGTTACATACGGTTTTGCACTGTTGGACAGCGACAACGGCAAGATTATCGGGATTGACAACCTTTCCCATGAGGCGAGTCTGTCACATAAGTTCTTTTGTCCATGCTGTCATGGAGAAATGTATCCGACATTCGGACCAATACAAGTACCTCATTTCAGGCATAATGGAGAAAAATGCAAGCCTGACAAATATCTTCATGATCTAGCAGAGAAGATATTCGAGGAAGAATATCTGAACTGTCTTGAAAACGGTATACCATTTATCCTTGAAATTCATTCTCCCGTAACTTGTCCTTCTGAATGCTTGAATAAGCAAAATGGCATCTGCCGTATATACCAGAACACTAAGACTGTAGATCTCACCAGGGTCTTCACGAGAATAGAAAAGGAAAGCCATGTCAAATTTGGCGACCATTTCAGGATTCCGGATATTCTCCTGTCCCCGGGGCATGATGCTGAAGACATCAATCTATGGGTTGAAATATGGGTCAAACACGAAACGGAGGAGAAGAAAAGGGCTGAAGGGAGTATCTTGGAAATCAAGGTATCTTCTGAAGCTAATCTCAATCCAATCAGAGAGCATAGAATTATAGTATCCGGGGAAGGCAGTCAGGCAAGGATCTTCAATGAACAATTCCCAGGCGAGAGCATCCTGAAGGAAGACCGCCATGAGACGGCAAAATGTCCTGATCAGAAGATATACCCTCCTCGTATTTACAAACAGAGATTTATCAGGCGTAAACAAGCCGTCAAAAGAAATCATACTCCACAGTATGATATGCCGCCTGTTGACTTGGCAAAAACTGAATGGGTAGATCTCGGGCTTCCTTCAGGTGTATTGTGGGCAAAGGAAGATGAAGATGTATTGGTTCCCATCCACATGGCAATGCAATCCTTCCCAAACAATCTGCCATCCGAGTCTGAGGCGGAAGAATTGAGGGAATGCTGCACCAGACATTTTGATCCAGTGAAGAAAGAGATGAGCTTTACTGGTCCGAATGGCAACTCCATTTCATTCAAATGCAATGAAAAATACACATCGTATTGGCTGAATGGATATGATTCAAAATATGATTTAGGCAAATGTTTCCATTTATTGTCAGACAATTTATTCTATATCAACAATACAGATAGCGATAGTCCACTTCATATCCATCTCGTTTGCAGACATAACGAACAAACCACTTAAATTATAGACAGTAACTATACAAGAAAAGTTACACTTAAAATTCACAAAACTGATATTTTTTTCATCACAAATATAATGTTTACACCATCTATTTCTGCTATACTCACACAATCCAAATCACATAAATTAGAATTAAGATTTTCAGTTATGTTCTTTATCCCACAATAAAACACATTCTGATTTCGCAGAAGTTCCCATTTTTACATATTACTTCCAAACATGTAAAAGTAGCATTGGAGGCGCTTTCACTCACACAACCCATTTGCCACCACATTCATGTATCGCTAAGCTTTTTTGTTGAACAAAACCTTAAAATGCTTCTATTTGTTTCATAATGTTCAATCTTCATTTATGACATTTAGTGACTCTAACTCACAATGCCGTTTCCCAATCAAACAGAATAACATAACTAGTCGATACGCCAAGTGTTAGATAGCTACCAGGATGTCTGCTATCGGCTACACATTAGTCCGTGCTCCTTGCAGACATTCTGTAATAACGACATGATGGCTTACCCGTAAATCAGGCACAAAATTTTCTATAGACCTGTGTCATTTTCAGGAAATAGTATCCTAGGAATGCATCTTACTAACTGGATGAATTGGCGGGTACGAAATTGTGTCCCTTATAATAAACCCATAAGTTGATTTTTTAAAATAATAATTTTATCTTTGTGCCCGAATATGAGTAAACAATGCAGTATGATTTGATATATCCCGAAGACCCTAACCAGATGTGGGAAGTTCCGTGTGTGATTGCCGCGTCATACTTTAATGCAGAGGAACTGATTGGATTTGGCATTGACCCAGCTGCATTTGAGGTTAACGATCCTTTTATAGAGGACAATGAATTTGAAAAAATATTCAAATTATGGGAATCTCCTTTATATCTCAGAAAATTTTTTGCAGATCATATAGATTATTTTAAACAAGATTATTGGGATGACATTACTGAAGATGAATTTGTAAATGATGTGGTAAGATCGCTGAATATAATAAAGAAAGAGCTTTTTCATTTATTTAGTAGCCACACATTACATACTGTGGTAGAGCCTCTTGGACCTGAGGAAGAAAATGCGCGTCTATGTCAAAGTATTGGAGTGAAAATCAAGCGAGGATGGATTCACAGCAGGTTAGCCTTCCGATTTTATGCTATCGAAATTGAAGAAAAGAAATGCTATTTGATTACGGGTGCCGCGATAAAAATACATAAGGATATGTTAAAGGCACCAAATACTAAGATAGAAAAGAACAAAATAAGGTATGCCTTAGAAGAACTAACCTCAAATGGAATAAATACGAAAGAATTGTTCATTGATTTTGTATTGTAAACTAAAGAGAAACAAAAATGGAAGCGAATACTAAAAAAAGACGAATGAGGAAAGTGTCTTCATGGATGTCTGATGCTGCCAGATCAATTAACAATGAAGAGGGAATACTTGCAGGTAAAAGAATTGTTCTCAAGGTGCTCAGATACATGGAATCAAAGCACATGTCACAAAAAGACCTGGCTGAGAAACTTGGCGTTTCGCCACAATACATCAACAAATTCCTGCACGGCCAGGAATGCGACATCAAGGTGTCCACAGCAATTAGATATGGGAATATCCTCGGTTTGAAACTTATAGAAATCCCGGATAGTGCATATCACATACCTAATATTCAAACCGTGATGTATAAAATTAATATTGTTACGACATATAAACCACAATATTATACATATAATCATGTAGATACACAACCATTTAAACAAATTAATTAGTCATGGTTAACATCAAATATACACTTCGTGGTGTTTCAGTGGAGCAGTTCGCAACACTTTTTGAACCATCGAGCGACAAAATCGAACTAAATGTATTGATTCCAATCAAGACTAACTATAACGAGAGGACATTAGCAGTTGGTGCCAATATTCAGTATATAGAGAACGGTAAGCCATTCTTGGCAGCAGAGGCCTTCTGCCACTATGAGATAGAAGAAAATTGCTGGAATGAACTCTCAGATGGATATACGAAAGACGTTGTTCTTCCAAAAGATTTGATGGATTCTCTTGCAAGGATTGCAATAGGGACTATCAGAGGCGCAATATGTGTCAAAACTGAGAATACTCCATTTGCAAAGTATTTCTTGCCTATTATTGAAATAGATCATTCCCATGAAGGAGAGGGATTTGTTATACCGAAGATGGTAGTGTAAACTGAACTGTGTTCAGTTTACACTACCAGGCTAATTTAATTATTCATAGTATTTCGTAGTATCAAACGACGCTTTGACAGATTTCTTATCCATTTCCCATTTATCACCAACTTTTTCCATTACCAATGAAGCGCGAGAAGGGAAGCTCATGGCAAAACCGGTTTGATCCTCATTGTCAATATAAATCGTCAATCCGCTAGTGAAAGAGACCTTTAGAAAATATTTTTTTTCATTTTCTGTATAACTTTCTATATTCAGATCTGAGAGTTCTTCATACTCATAATGATAGGCAAGACAATCCAAATCATCCATTATATTTACCCATAAAAATTCTTGAAGCTGTTCAGCTACATCATCAGGAGAAAATGGCAAATCAGTATTGCTTTGCATTTGTCTATCTGAAAAAATTGCAGACCTGAGTTCTTTATACATCTTCACTTCAGATCCTTTTCCACTGATACCAGAAAATGTGGATTGGCTCCCAAAAAGGGATTCAGCCTTTTTATCATCAATTTGTTTAAATTTTTTATATGCAAATAACCTATATTCTTCTGAAATATAGACTTCATTTTTTTTATACTCTTTATATAAAGAGTCTATCACATTCTTGGGAGCTTCGTTTCTTATATCGGACATCAATCTAACGAAAGCACCAGTTCCAGTTGTCTTACAGATAATAGTCCCCTTTACATTGTTTTTATCCGGCCAATACTTTTTGAATGCATCTTTCACTGCAACAAAATAGCTTAAAAGTTCGACTGCCATATATCTAACATTGCCATCTGAATTTCTATTATTATCATAAATTGACCATATCCCGTTTAAAGAAAATTGGCGAATAAGTGACTCAACAAAAGATGCCTGCGAAATATATCCACTACCAGTCCCTATCATTTTAATTTTTTGAAAATATGGCGATTCTTCATTCTCGTTTAATACTCTTGTTAAATTATGAGCAAGGAAGATATGATTCTGCTTCCACATATTCGGATCATCATTATAATGAGAACCGAAGATTTCATAATAAAGTGATTTATTGACAGGTTTCTGCTTGAAATTAACGTTGACAAATACTTGCCCTTGTTCCCAAAGATCATAGTTAACAAGAAGAACACAATTAAACTTATATTCTTGTAAGTATTTTACAATTGTCCTGTCATCATTGGTTAGAGAGGTAGAATCTAAAAGTCTTTCATATAAAGACTTCATAGCCATCATTCTATGTTGGCCATCAACTATGAAGATATTATCTTCTAATTTAATTTCACATGAGGAATCTGTTTGCTCTATAATAGTATTTCCGTCCTCCTCATTGACTGCTAATATGAGAGAGGTAGGGAATAATGCTGTTATAGAATACTGCTTACTTTCAGATAGAATACATTGCCGAATAAATGATTCAATCTGATTCAAGCGTTTAATGTCTATTCGCCTCTGGTAATAGTCAAAATTTTCTTTTACAATTTCAGAATAATCGTCATCAAAAGAGGTATTTCCTGGATTGGCTTTACATGTGAATAATACAATATCTTTCAAATCAATAAATCGGATAAGTGCCTGAAGCACCATTTTTCCTGAATTACTATGATTATGTTGTATCAATGTATTTACTATCATATTATTGTCTCTTTAGAATTCATTTGGTTCAGGTTTAACCTCTTCTGCTCCGATATCATCAGTGGATGGTTTCTGAATTTTATCTGATTGTTGATAATTTTTCTTTAAATCATCTTGAATAGAATCTATTTGAATTCTCAAGTCATCAATATCAGACATCTTCTTATTTTCGAACTTATTTAATTTATCATCTATTCTTTTATTGAATTCTGGCCAAAGCTTTTCTGTTTTAAGTTCTGCAAATCTCTTATTAATAAGTTCTCTATTTGTATCGTTAAATTTATCCTTTGCAGCATCTTCTCCTATCTTTTTTGCTTTTTCCTCTATTGATTGAATTGTGCTGTATCCGAAAAAACCTACCATAGAAACAATAATGCCCATTATTATACTTCCAATTGTCAATAGATCTTGGGTGTTTGATTTTTGCTCTATAAAATATTGATACTTATCTTCTAATATTTTTTCATGTTTCTGTATCTCATTGAAAATACTATCCGCCAGAGCTCTGGACTCAGCAGAGATGACCCCTAAAGAATCTGTACAAATAGTATGATTAAATGTGTAATGTATTGTTTCATTCTTTATTTTTAAACTATAAATTATCAATGCTGCGATAACTGCACTTGCACATACCAATACTAGAACCAGTTGAGCCCACTTTACAATTTTTGAAATTAGATCTCCATTAGAGGTATTAAGTTCAGAATTTCCTGATTTTTCCATAATTTATTGTTTTTTGATGCCAAACTACATTATACCCACTAATTTATATAGTAATATAGTAATATAGTAATATAGTAATATACAAATACAAAATTAATTTAAAAACATTCGGATTACAAACTATAGGCTATTTTGCACTATCAAAATCAGGAAATTAAATATAACACAGTTAATAGAATGTAAACATAGATGCATCAAAGTTTATCTTTAAACAACCATTGCCGAGCTACCCCTCCAGCCAATCCAGTTCCCGGATCCGTTTCTCAACAAGTTCGGCAATTTCTCGGCGGATTTTTCTGAAGTTGGCTTCTATGACATCATTGACAATACGTTTAGATTCATCTTCAATGTATGTTTCAAGGATCTTCTGCCGGTCTTTTGCACTCATTGAAGAAGCCATCTGACGGGCGGCGGCCTCCTTGTCTTTGCCCAACAGATGACCACTGCCCAAGGACTTTTCACAATGTTCAAGGATAATTCTGCTGCGCTCCCCGTCGTCAAGGCCGTCCACAGTGCGGGTCCCAAAGTCTGTCATCAGCGGCAACGGTTTCCAGTACCTCCGCTTCTCCTTCTGCCTCTTTTCGTCAATGACTATCTGCCCGCAGAAGAATTTCCTTTCTATCGGTGCCGAGAAGCTGTCCGCAACCTTGCCGAAGAAGTAGCCCTGGGACAATGTCTCAATCTTCGAGGCCGGCATGATGTCGAAAAGGCCGTATGATATGTTCAGGGATTCGGAGTCCACGCTTCTTGTCTGGCTCTGCTGTTCCCGGAACTCCTTTCCGAAAGACCGGCTCAGCTCCTCCGCTGTCCTGCCGTTGACCTGCCCGGAGAATATGTTTCCTACGGTGTTGAAAATCACATTCGCCTCCTTTTCGGTGTAATCCCGGATCAGCTGCGTCTTGTCCTGTGCACCAAGGACAATCGCCACCCTATTTTCTCGTGCGGTGGCAATCAGATTGTCAAGCCCCTTAAGGAAAATCGTAGGCAGTTCGTCCAGCAGTACGCCGCAGCGTTGCTTCCCCTTGTGGTTGATAAGCTTGAACATCCGGGATGTCAGCAGCGCCAGACTTGTACCATATATGTTCTGCCGGTCGGGATCATTCCCGACACACAGGATCTTGGGGGATTCCGGATTGTTGATGTCAAGGGAGAAATCATCCCCTGACAGCACCCAGTACAGGCTCGGGGACACGAACTTGTTCATCGGTATCTGGGCCGAGGCTATCTGGCCCTGCAGCTGTTCCTGAGCCCCTCCTTCAAGGGCGTTTACAAACGGCTTGATCTTCACCTCAAGCTGAGGCTCGGCTGACAGTATCCTGAATACTTTCTGATAGTCCTGCCCCATCAGCTCTATGACATGCGGGAATGTGCAGTATCTCCCGTCCTCGTATATCCGGAGGAACCATATAAGCGCATCCAGATATACCTTTGCGGACATTGAGAAGAAGTCCTCCTTCTCGACAGCAGCCTTGTTTACATTGAGCATCACAAGGTCTGCGATTTCCGTGGTATCTGCCGGATCGGTTATATATCTCGGATGGATAGGATTGCACCGGTTTGAATAGCGGGGATCCTTAAAGTTTATGACCACGAACTCCGGGAGCACAGGATACGATCCGTAGTTGGCAAGCATTTCGTTGTAAACCTTCTCCGTCAGGCTCGGATACTTGTAGTCATACACGAACATCGTATAATGCTTCTCTATCATCTGCTCTATGAACGGGCCATATACGGAATACGATTTCCCGGACCCGGGCGTGCCAAGCACAAGTGTAGCACGTGCAGGGGATACGACATTGATCCATCCGTGCCTCATCCTCTTGTTGTACTGGTACAATGTCGGTATATTGATGGAATCTGCTGTCCTGATCAGCCTGTCGCACTGGACAAATGTCTCAAGGATATCATTGTCCGCTTTCCTGAAGCCGCTGATTTTCCGCCCGGCCTGGGAAAATCCCCATGCAGACAGGGCATATCCGGCAAGAGATGTCACAATGTACCATACCGGAGACTCTACAGGCAGGAACATTGCCGTAATCCCTACGGCCGAAAGCGATGAAATGACCGGCCAGCCCTTGTCCGTACCCCTGCCTGTGCGTACGGCCATGCTCATCACAAGAAGCCCGGCAGATATGAGTTTGAGTTTTGCCCGTGATGCAAACCACCCGTCTGCAGACAGCCTGTGAAAGAATGACACTGCTATGTCATGGCTCACACCGAGAGAATAGAACACGGGGAATGAAAAGTAGTATATGTTCACCAGCAGCATGCACAGGCTTGTGGTGCTGAGCATGAAATACACTTTGTCATAGTCCTTACGTGCCATATCTAATTTCTTGTCATACCGTGGCGGAGCATCCACTCTATCTCTTCCGTATCGATATCCTTCTCTTTTGACTGCCCGGCCTGGCCGTATCCCGCAGAAGGTCTTTTCCTTTTTATATGCACCCTTTTTATATTGGACTGTGCAACAGCCTTGTCCAGATTCCTGAATGACGAAATCCCCGGTATGGAAAGTTCAGAGCCTTTGAATACTGATCTGGACAGAAGGTCGATAAATGTTGTACCGAATATCTCCCCTGCAGAGGTCCTGGACACATGCAGTATTATTCCCTGCCTGGCGAGCATCCTTTCAAGATGGGTAAGATCCCTGGCCTTTCCAGCCCCCCATGTGATAATCCCGGACACTCTGCCTTTCACTGCCCGTAGATTTTCCGTGCGCATCCGGCACCGGGCCATTCTGATGGCGAACTTGTCATATAGTCCGCTATCCAATGCATCAGTCCGTATAGTACCAGTGCAAGGGGTACCTTTCCTGTCAAGCCCCTGCAGCACGAATACAGGCCTGCCGTCGGAGGACTTTCGGCTTACAGCCGATATCCCGTGCATATTCAACAGCACAATGAATTGCGCTTCGGTAGTGAACCTGTATTCCAGGCATTCGGTGAAAATATCCGTCATCTGGCGCGTAACGTCTCCGAGCGCCCGATTGAACCTTGCTGCAGGTTTCCCGGGTGCCGTATGTCCCTGTTTCATGCCCTGCCCCTTCCCTACCGTGAAACCGTATTTAATGCTGAGCCCGGCAAGGATTTCCTGGCATTTTCTCCTCTCGTATGTGTCCCTGATTTTTCTGCCGTCCGGCCTTGTCCGGATAGATATGCAGTGATAGTGTACCCTGCCTGTATCCTCGTGCCGGAACACCGCCAACGGCTGCCCGGAATATCCGAGCCCGGCCATGATATCCGTGACAAGGCTGAATGCCGTGCCGTCATCCATGGCCTCGCCCTCGGACGGGTTGATCGACATATGGAACGAGACATTCCTGGAGCGGATGTTAAGCCTTTCATAGCGGGAGAAGACCTCCCGTATGGCTTCCTCGTCATCGCTCCCGATATTGGCTGTACCGATCACATGCGCCACACGCCCTTCCGTTTTCCTGATGTTGTAGTCCAGCACCCCCTTCATGGAGCATGAGGACTTATGTATCTTCACCACCATGGCCGGCTGTCTGGCACTGACTATTCTGCCCTGGCAGGAGATGAGAGCAGTTCTATCTCCCTGGCCCCTATGTTGACATTGACGAACGTCTTTCCGTCCCGGATGTTCGTGCTTATGGAGAGACTGCCTCTCACAAACACCTTTGTCCCTTTCCTGATAAAGTCTCTCAATCCGTTCTTGACATACCGGACATCATAGTATGTCGTGGTCCTTTCCTCTCCGCGGATCTCGTTTACCGCCACAGTGAAAGTCACATACTCTCCGTTCCTGCCTGTTCTTGTCTCGCAGTCCGCAACAACATTCCCGATTATTTCTGCTGTCTGCATATCTGTAATACTGTTTTTATTTGAGTTATTGTACTGTTCGATTTCTTTTTCCATATCCTCCAATGCGGATACAAGCCTCCGTGTGTATGCCGCAAGCTTTTCCATGTAGAATATGGTCACCTTGTCAGAGATGACCGGTGAACCGTCTTTTCTTGTCATGCCCAATGACCTGCCGTACCTGGCCACGACCTGGTTGTAGTTGACACCGATCCTCCTGATCTGGCCGGTCATGCCCTCCACCGCTGCCGCAAGCCCGCCTCCGGACCAGGCCTCCCTGCGCCGCACCGGCATGCGCCTCCTGAACACGGCATCCCTTACGTACTTGGAGACGGAAAGATAGTCCGCCTCCTTCATCCTCCCCCTCAGTTCATCCATCTCGGCCTCCGTCAGCCGGACCTGTATCTTATGTATCCTTGGTTCATCCGCGTAAGTGCCCATAATTCATCTGCCTCTCCTTGTCCGGTGCGACTACGGAGCGTAACCGGTGCACCAGGGAAACCGCCGTGCCGGCAAGGCCGTTGTAGTACAACGGCACATCTTGCTCTTACGAATGACGGTCAATCATTACATATGTTTAATTTTCATCCTGTTGTCACAATATATTACAAGTATATATAAAATAATATGACAATGCAAGCCCCTGAGAACTCTTTCTGAACCATGAATATCACGGGGATACCCCAGGCGCGGAAGGAATTCCCTGACGCCCCCTGAGTTAAGGCGGCGTCAGGGAATTCCAGGGGAGGCACGGAGGGAGTGCGGGCCGGTGACGGGCCTCATCCCCGGGATGAGTGGCGGCGGCCCAGGCCTCCAAGGCTCGAGGAGGGCGTGCCTCCCGAGGGTCTCGACGGGCGGGCAGGGGGCATGCATGCCTGTCTTACAGGTCTTCTTGAATTTTCAAATTCAACTTGTCTGCATAGGTCATGGCAATGCAGTCGAATATTTATATTCAAGTCCATGTCATACGAATATCTTGCGTCTTGCTATGATTTCCGGGTTCACCCAGAACACGTCGGGGGTCTTCCTGGGCGAGAGGACCTCCTGACTCTCGAGTTCCCTTATGGCCCTTCTCAGCGTCCTCTCCGTGGAGGCCGAACACCGCTTCAGTAAAGGGCTGCGCGTCCTGAGGGTTATCGAGTAATCGGATTTCATCCGCGCCAGAATATATACGAGCAGCCTGCGTGCCGGGGCCGGCAGCCTGTCCAGCAGGGAATAGTCCAGCAGTATATTATGCCAGAGCGGGGATGCGTCCCTCCCGCGGCCATGCCCGAAAGGGTTGTCCTCCGCTATTATGGAGCGCCTCCTGTCCGGCGGTACGGCCGTCATAGGATTTCCTGCCTGCCGTGCGGCGGCAGCTGCTGGCTGTCCTGCCATTCCCCGTCGTATGCCGCGGCGTCGTCTGACGCCACCTCTATCAGCATCCTGTACCGCCTGCCCTTGCACAGGATCGACGGGTTCACCCAGTAGCAGTCGCCGTATGTCCTTGCGATGACATCATGCTCAAGCAGCTCCTTGATGGCGAGGCGGAGGGTCGCGGCCTTGTAGCCTATGGACTCGCAGCATTTCCTGTGGGCCGCGTTTATATAGACCTTGTTCTCGTAGTCAATGTTGTTTATTATGTACATCAGCAGGGCCTTTCCCCTGTGGGAGAGCTCCAGGCCCATGCCGATGGCGGACACATAGTATTGGACGAACTCGCGCCTGTCTACCACCTTCCTGTTGTACATGAGCTTCTCTCCGGGAATAACCTCCCCGGTCTTGGCATTGAACACATCTTTCCCCTGCACTATGAACGTATTCCTGTTCCTCTGACACAGAATGCTGTTCCCTACCTCGATTATGAACGGGTTCTCCTCATAGAGGTTATCCGCCGTGCGCAGATCCGTCTTGAGATTCATCGGCTTGCTTACATTACCCATTGTTACCCTGTTTTACCTGAATTTGACAATCATGTTCCAATAAGTACAAGTAATATACTTCATTTTAAAGTAATATATTGACTACCAATATATTACAGTCTGCAAATCTATCAATTTTCCCCGTAGCTGCAAACTGGAATCCGACATTAAAGTTTACCGTCTTTTCAAACAGACATATGCCGTGATATAGAACCCATCAATCACTTCAGGCCCGACATGCACTTGAAAACCGGAATTTCGCTTGACATGGAAAAATCATCCGTACACCTCAAAAGAAATGCACATATACATACCAGAATTATGTACATACGGAATCAATGCAGAATCATGTCCTGAACACTGTCCAGCGCCATATTTTGGCCATCAGCCATATTTTCCGGCCAACATTCTATAATATTTATCATATCACTGCAGTGAAAACAAAGGACGGGGCAAACGCAAGGCCCATTGCCATATGTGCATCCTGGGACCTAATCTATGAGGAGCCCGGCACTCGCCGGTGCCCTTCACTTCATTTTCATTGCAATCCCATGGCACCATATTATCCGTATATATATGGCAATGAATATATTAAGCAACATCTACAAAATTTTACAATATAAAATCTTAAAACAAATAGTATAAAATATTGCAACATTCATCAAAAAAGCCATATCTTTGCGCGGGAAAAAATCATGCGTGGGGTAAAAGGGATAATATGTATGGCGGCATCGGCCCTGATCTCGCTCCTCTGCACCGAGGCGTCGGCGCAGAGGACCATGCGGGGACAGTTCTTCGCCGCAGCTGAAGGAGGGGCAGGCATTCTTCCCGGGGACATCGCCGCAGGCGGAGTCAGGGCCGGGCAGTACCTGTCCGGGGCGTACTGGGCGGCCGGTGCCGCCGCCTCCGTGAGCGGGCAGGGTCTGTCCTCCGGCGACAGGATGGAATATCTGAGAATCTCCGCGTACGGGGACTGGATGTGGCGTCTCGCGGGGACAAGGGACAGGAGCCTGTCCCTGTACGCCGGCGCGGGGCTGTTCCTCGGCTACGAGGCATATGACCCGCGGAGGAGGCTGCCGGGATACATAGAGACAGGCACCGGTGCAGGCGCGTTCATATACGGGGCGCGGGCCAGGCTGGAATCGGAGATATTCGTCATCCGCACCGCGGCAGTCACCCTGGGTATCACGCCTGCCGCGGTATTCGGCTCCAGGCTGGACAGGTTTTCATGCAATGCACAAATAGGAATAAGGATAATGCTATGAATCTTATCGGGAAATATCAGGCGATAGCCGCCGTGGCTCTGCTGGCCCAGTCATGCCAGGAATCCGTGCTGCAGGTGACTGACAGGTCGTTCAGATGCGAGGCGGCCGTCCACGCCGACAGCAGCGGCACAGACCCGTGGCGGCTCACGCTCGAGCTTGTGCGCGGGGATGCGGACAGGGAATATCAGGTCGAATACGAACTGGACGGACAGCGGTCCGGGACGCTGCTGGACGGCAGCGGCAATGCGCTGCCGCACCCCTTCAACGCGGACTTCTCCGTATCGAGGATACAGACGTTCATTCTCCCCACGCCGGATTCCGGGGAACACAGCGTCAGCCTGAGTGTCTCGACACCAGACTACAGCGAGAGGCACGAGTGCCGGTTCGATGTGGCAGAAGATGTGGCAGAAAACGAAGCCCCAGCCCTGGAATTCTCCGCCAGAGCAGACACGGAGGGAAGTTCAACACGGCTGCTTGTTAATATCATAAACGGAGAAATGGGCGGCATTTATGAACTATCCGGAATAATCGACGGCAGCGACTCCCTCCCGTGCCGGAAAGTGAGGGCCGACGGGGGGTTCCTGTCAGCCACGCTTCCGGTGCTGCGTCCGGGCAGCCATACCATGACAGTAGAACTGTCCGACGAGATGCGCAGTTCGGAGCGGGATATCGAATTTGCGGAACCGATGAGGTATCCCGAGCTGAAATTAGTGATGGACGCGGAAGATGACTACCTGACATGCTATTCCATGGAGAATCCATATGAATCCGGAATAACGATGCGCATAATAGTAACGATGAAGGGCCGAGTCACATACATACCGGATGGTCGTGGCGGGCGAACTGAAACGGCATATACGGAAGAGACAAAGACAGAAGAATATGAATTTGTGCCGGGAGAGGCCCCATTCAAACTCATGGATATCTGGCGCCTCAAAGAGAAAATAGAATCCAAATACGAGATAACCCACCGTAAGGAGTGGGACAGTTCAAATGAAGGGTCATGGATTCTGGTTCCAGACAGGAAAGAGTTCTATTCTGTATACCATATGGAAATCATTATTACTGCGGAGCCTGAACTAGACGGTCTCGGTCTGACATTCAAGGAACAATATAAAAAAACCCCCGAAAACTACTGGTTTGGGGAATACATTGAAAAACAACCTGGGTTTTATTCTTCTAAATAATTACACCTACACCATTCTTCACACACTACACACTTACACATTGTTACGGGAGGAGAACCAGGCTCCTCCTTTTTAATCAGAAAACGGATTCAGCATATGGGAAAGAAGACAATAGCGGTAATCTTGGCGCTGACTGTGGCTGCAACGGCAGCACATGCCCAGAAATGGTCAATAAGCACCAACATAATAGACTACCTGAATTTCGGGACACTGAACGTGGCGGGGTCAGCCGCTGTCGCAAAACACTGGACAGTGAATGTGAACACGAAGTTCAACCCCTGGACATTCAACTCGAAGGACGGGAATATCCAGCGTCAGAACCGGCAGCAGGCCTATTCTGCCGGTGTCAGGGCCTATCCGTGGCACATTTACAGCGGATGGTGGTTCGGGAGCCACCTGCAGTACCAGGAGTACAACAGAGGCGGAATCCTCAAAAGGGAAACGGAAGAAGGCGACGCCTTCGGTCTCGGGCTCGAGGCAGGCTATTCGTATATGCTGCACCCCCATGTCAATATAGAGTTCGGCCTCGGGGTCTGGGGTGGAGTGAAATCGTACACACGATACTCCTGCCCCAGGTGCGGACTCCTAACCGGCAGCGGCACGAGGTTCTTCCTTATGCCGGACAGTATCGCAATTTCGATTGCATATATATTCTGACATTATTGGAACGGGGTCATGAAAAGGATAACGGCAGAGTCATACGCCAAATTGTACGACGCGGCGTGGAAGGCATCGGCTGACAGCAGAGAACCGGTAACTGGCCGACTGGCAGAAGGTCTCACAGGCAGCATATCATGGACAAGGGCAGTGGATTTCCACCGTCCAGTCAGGGGACACCATGACATAAAAGGGCTACGTTTCCTCTCATCCGCAGATTATACGGGCATGTATGTCATCACCCATGGAGGAGAGGCATATCCCGCTGCTGAATATGCGGATGAAGAGATGGCCGCGCAATTTGCGGACGCTGCAAGACAGGCTGCGGAATACCGCAGGTCACATCCACGCGGGAAAGTGTGGAGCCCAGAGGGTTTCGCGTCCAGGGCATGCGTCAGGCGCTTTGAGGAGATTGACAGCGGGATATACTTCTATCAGTTCGACGACTATTCAGGGGTGCTGGTCAACGCCCTCGGACAGACTCTCGACACAAGCATTTCCGACTATGAGTTTATACTGGATATGCAGGTCCTGGGAAAACTGAACGGCATCACGCATTATGCCGTCAAATGCGCATATTCCTCTCGCACACCTGTGGAATATGTAATTTTCAGCATCAAGGGCAATGCCGTCCTTCTCCCCGGGGACGGCATCCGCAACGCTGATTCCCTCGACAGGATCTATGATGAATTTCAGAAGCTGGCCCGCAAGGGACCAGGCAGCAGGGATGCCGTGAGGGCAAAGGCAGCAGAGCGCTGCCGTAACAGCCAGGCAAATTCCATATCAAACAAAGGAATCCGAAGATGAAAAAAGAAGCCATACCACTACTGATAGCTCTTGTAGCGCCATTATTAGTGCCGTCCTGTTCCATGCAGAGGAAGATAAGGGAGATCAAGCAGGATTCGCTGTCCGCCAAACTCGCCATCCCTGATGAAGAACCTATCGGGGACAAGATCAGCACCTCCGCCGTCAAGAAAGACACATTGCAGGTCGTCGATCTCGAAGGTCACCAGATGCTTATAATGAAGGCTGTCCGGGACGACGACGGAGAAATGGTGGCTACGGACATTCTGGATGCGGCCACCGTGACGGCAAGGTTCCGGCACGTAGCGGAAAGGAACGGGAAGGTGGATATCGAGTTCCAGGTCATCGTCCCTGAAAAGCTGCAGCACTCGAAGTGGCAGCTCCGGTTCTATCCAGACCTGTTCGTGATGGGAGACAGCACCAGGCTCAAACCGGTGCTCATAACAGGCAGCGAATACAGGAAAGGGCAGCTAAGGGGATACCAGCAGTACGAACGATTCCTTTCACGGATCGTGGCAGACACAACAAAGTTCATTGACATGTTCCAGCTGGAGATATTCATTGAAAGGAACCTCCCGGAGGTATATGCCTTCAAGGCAGACTCCAGCTATGTGACGGACGAGGCATTCATGTCCAGGTTCGGCGTCACAGAAAAGGATGCGGTCAGGCATTACACAAACAAGCTGCGGGCAAGCATGAATAACCGCAGGAAAGCCCGCAGAGAGAAAATGTATGCGCGGTACGTACCGGTCCCGATAGTGACTGACGGGCTGAAACTCGACACCGTGATGCAGGCAGTAAACGGGGATTTCATATACAACTACCGGCAGACCATAAACACCAGGCCGGGGCTCAGGAAAGCCGATGTCGTCCTTTCCGGTGAAATATTCGAGCAGGACAGGAAAATATACACAATCCCTGCCAGCGAGCCCCTGACATTTTATATCAGCTCCCTCTCAGCGTTTGCTGACGAGACAGAAAAATACCTGACAAAAGTAATCGAGCGCAGGGCAGAGGCGAATACGGCATGCTATATCGATTTCCATGCGGCAGATGCCTTAATCGACGAGAATCTTGCGAACAACCGGGAAGAGATACGAAGGATAAAGGGAAACATCGCCTCCCTGCTCGAGAACCGGGAATTCGACCTGGACTCAATAGCAGTCACCGCTTCATCCTCGCCGGAAGGAAGCTACTCCTACAACAAGGCACTCTCGCAGAAACGGTCCGAGTCAGTTGCAGAATACTTCCATGACTACATAACCGCATACCGTGACTCCCTTGAACAATCCAGCATGGACGAAGGCCTGACATACAATCTCGACGGGACCTACAGTGAAAAGAAAGACACCATTCCTGAAGTGGACTTCATATCAAAAAGCATTGCAGAGAACTGGGAAATGCTGGATAGTGCCATAGAACTGGACACCGTGCTTACCGGTCTGCAGAAAGAGGCATACCGGGAAGCGGCGGAGATTCCCGATCCCGACAGGCGGGAAATGAGACTGCAGAAAGAGACATGCTACAAATACATGAGGGAAGTCCTGTATCCCAGACTGAGGACAGTCAGGTTTGATTTCCACCTGCACCGCAAGGGGATGGTCAAGGACACAGTCCACACAACGGTCATAGATACGGCCTACATGAACGGAGTACAGGCCATCCGCGACAGGGACTACAAGACAGCCATAGCGCTGCTGGCCCCATACCGGGACTACAACGCCGCGGTCGCATACAGCGCCATGGGCTATAACGCCAACGCTCTATCAATCCTCGAACACCTGGAACGCACTGCGGAAGTAAACTACATGCTTGCGGTCGTCTACAGCAGGACGGGAGATGTGGAGAAAGCCGTACAGTGCTATCTGCATTCATGCGAACAGAACCCGGCATTTGTCCACCGCGGAAAACTCGACCCCGAGATCGCGGCCCTCATAAAGGCTTATAGTCTGAACGAGGAGTGAAACCAATGATTTTCCAGTTAAACCAATCAAATTAATTTAACATGATGAGAAATTTATTTCCAATGGCTGCAGCCGCAGCGTCATTCATGATTATGTCATGTACCAAGTCCAATGTCCCGGTCCCCGAGGAGGGCCTGACCGGTGAAAAAGTGGAACTGCATGTCGGACTTGAGGGTATGGCCAGGAATACCAAGACCACCAGCACGGCAGGGGAAACGAAAATCAACAGTCTGCAGGTGTTCCTATTCCGGCAGGACGGAGACCTTGACGCGTACGGCAAAGCGGAAAGCGGCAGTGTGAAGGTCTCAACGACTACAGGCATGAAGGACATATACGCACTTGTAAATGCACCTGACCTGTCCACAGTCTCAAAAAAGGAGGAACTGCTCGCATCCGTCTCCGAACTGTCCGCAAACAGTCTCACTAACTTCGAGATGGTCGGGAATGTCAGCAAGGAGATATCGGCTTCGGTCAGTGTCACAGTCCCGGTGAAGCGCATTGTCGCACGTGTCGGCATCGACAAGATCACCAACAGGTTCAGCTCGCCTGCGTATCAGGATGCGGAGTTCATTGTAAAACGTATATACATCGTCAATGTCGCCGGGGACATCAATTACGGTCTGACCACCTCCCCGGCCAAATGGTATAACCCAAAGGAGTATAAAGCCGAGCTTCCGGCTCTGACAGCGGACGAGCAGGTCAACAAATCCATTGCATACAATGAAGGCATGTCCGGTCCGCATTACTACTATTGCTATCCGAACCCCACCTCGAAGGACTCGAATGGAGGGGACTGGACTCCGCGGCACACGAGACTTGTGGTGGAGGCGACACTGGAAGGCAAGACATACTACTACCCCATCGACATCCAGGGCATCGAGCGTAACAAGACATACACTGTCACGAACCTGACGATAACAAGGCCCGGGTCCCTTGACCCTGATACGCCTGTCACCTCATACGAATGCACATTCGGCATTGAAGTCGGCGACTGGGAGCTGGGTTTTTCCAAGGAGGACCAGATTTAAGGCAGGGACAAACGATGAAACATGCCACCCTCATACTTATATGTACACAGCTGCTCCTGTCCTGCTCTGTCAAGGAGGACAGGACAGGCTGCCCGTGCATACTGGAGATTGACATGGGCGGAATCGAGGCCGACGAGGCCGCGGTCCTGTCAATATGGGGCTCGCGGCTCCTTTCACAGGAGACTGTTCTCCCCCTGGATTTTCCCGAAGGGTACGAAAAGCCAGTGGACAAAGGGTACAACACCGTAAGTGCCCTGTGCGGAAAATTCAATACCAGTCTTGACCGGCAGAGATTCCTGACCATTCCCGAAGGCAAAGACTTCGACCGGATATTCGCCCACGTAAAAAACGTGGAGTGCACGGGAGAACACGCCTTCGATACGCTAAATATGACCAAGCAGTTCTGCGTGCTGGACCTCGTTATGCTGAACCCAGGTGAAGACCAGTACGGATACACCCTGGAGCTCGAATCCAACACTTCCGCTATGGACATATTCAGCCTTTCTGGCATCCAGGGGCATTTCCATTGCTGCCCGGAGCAGATAGAGGAAGATACGTACAGGACGGTACTGCCACGCCAGACGGACAATTCCCTTATGCTGACGCTGTACGGAAAGAATCATGATGCAGAGAAGGTACTCCACATCGGAGAATATATAAACCGGTCGGGCTATTCATGGACGACCCCGAGCCTTGATGACATCACAATCCGGATAGACTATGCATCCGGGCAGGTCACGGTCACTGTACGGGACTGGGAGACCGGAAAGGAACAGGACTGCATAATCTGATGCGGCAGTGTCACATGTCAAGGCGGCCCGCCATCATCTTTTTTTACAAATACGTTTTAAACATGCGCATAAACACATTCACGATTCCATTCATTTTCATGGCCGCTTTGTCTTGCCAGGATCCGGCACAGGATCCGGCAGATGGAGGAGAAGGCATTCACGGGACGGATGCCACAGTCACAGTGGACTTCAGGTTCGGTGACGACTTATCCGATTTCGGGACGAGAAGCAGCGTTTCCGCTGACGAGTCGGAGATAAAGGACATTAATATTTACGCATACCGCGACGGACGGCTTGAGGGCAGCGTATATTCGCATGGCGGGGGCCGGTCGGAAATGACACTGCTCTCCGGCAATACATACAGGTTCTACGCAATGGCCAACACTGGCGAGGTCGAGGCCCCTCTTGATGAGCAGGACCTGCTGACTTACAGATTCAGTCTCGACGACATCATGATGGTAGAACTGGACGGGTTCCCCATGTCGGGACTTACGGAAGTAGCTATTGGCAAGGGCAATACGACCGTCGAGATAATTCTGAGGAGGCTTGTCGCGAAAGTTCGCCTCAAAGTCGATGTCACGGATCTTCCCGGATTCACTGTACGCTCCGTCCGCCTGATGAACACGCCCAAGGATGTGGCCCCGTTCGCGGAGAACAGCGCTGCATCGGAGACATTGTCCGGAGACTATGCGACAAATTCCGATATCGCGGCAATCAACTCCGGGAAGTCCGCATATTTCTATATGCTGGAGAACTGCCAGGGGGTGCTACTCCCCGGCAACAACGACCCCTGGAAGAAAGTCCCGGAGAACATCCCCGGCGGAAAGGCAGGGCTCTGCACATACATGGAGGTCGAGGCTGAACTGGACGGATCCTCAGGCCTGCAGGGCCCTGTGACATACCGCTTCTATCTCGGCCAGGATGTCACGTCGGATTTCAGCATATTCAGGAATACCGACAATATCATTACACTCATAGCCACAGAAGAAGGGATTAACAGGGTGTCGTGGAAAATAAGCAACGGCGAACTAACCCCGATATGTGAGCCGGTCGTGGTAGCATGTTCCGACGGGATACTTCTATATACGGAGAGCGACGGCGGACTGACCAGAGCCCGTGTGGGTACAGGGGACTGGTATGATGTAATACATGCCGGAGGAAGATATGTGGCCGTAGGAGTGTCAGGTTCCGTGGCACTGTCCTCCGACGGTGTGATATGGACAAAAAAGTCCGCCGGCACAGCTGACCTGCATTCAGTAACATACGGCAACGGGGTGTATGTCGCTGTGGGCGAATCCGGAGCTGTCGCCAGATCGACAAACGGCAGCTCATGGACTGTATCAAGCACCGGTAGCTCGACATGGGAAAGTGTGGCGTACGGTAACGGGATGTTTGTAGCTGTAGGCAGCAAGGACAACTATTCGGGATCTGTTGCATGGTCCAATGACGGCAACGCATGGAGCAGCAAGTCCGGTACCCTCTACAGGAGTGTCTGCAATAGCGTTACCTTCGGGGATGGCCGTTTCGTCGCTGTGGGAGCCAGTTCTACCTATACTGGGACAGCCGGTTATTCGACTGACGGACAGACATGGCATACTGACACTAAAGTAGGAGCCGTCCAGCATGAGGCAATAGCATACGGTAACGGGATGTTTATAGGCATCGGCATGAACGAAAGCATCATTTCAACCGACGGAGTAGAATGGGAAATGGATTTTTATCCGATGATGTCCGTGTGCAGGGACATCTGCGCCTCCGGCAAAACATTTGTCACGGCGGGGAACAGCAGATCCGGCTCGCCGCACATCTTCTTCTCGATGAACGGTTCGAAGTGGGTCGCCCCGGACCTCACAAGCGCGGGCCGCGACCTGCAGGTCAACGGGATATGCTTCATGGAGTGACCCCGCAGCAACGGAGAAAAGGCTGGGATCCGCCACGGATCTCCAGCCTTTTTCCTATACCATACGGGGAACGGCGATACCGCCTCCTGGACTACCTCGGGGTCGAGTCAAGCAGACACCCGAATATGAACAGGAAAATCCCGAAGGCGGCCTTCAGTGTGAATTTCGTCACAGCCCAGGTGATATCTAATATTGTTCCCATGATTCAAATTTTTCCGAAAGATACGGATATTATTCCGTCCATGCAAGACCACCGTCATCCAGATACTCCGCGACATCCCCGCACCCGAGCCAGCCGAGAATATCGGCAAAAAGAATACAGCCCTGCTCACAAGACCCGCTGCCGCCGTCCGGGAACGCGAGCCCGAGCGCATAGACCAGGGTGTCCGCCGCCGCATGGGCAAGAAGCTCCTTCTGTCCGCAGCCCTCCTGAACATCTATGGCCCTTATGGCCTTATACGCCTCCGCGCATCTCATGATGGCGTCCCCCATCTCCGACGGGATGCTGTCCCATCTTTCCTTTGTACTTTCCTTCATTACTTTTTCTGATACTTAATTTCTGCAAATATAGTCATCAGAATCGTCAGGAATATACCATATGGGTACCCACGTGGGTACTATTTTGTCGTTTCGAGGATGTTCTTCAGACGGTCGATGAATGCGGTCAGGCGGGTCTTCCTTGAGAGGATGCTGCGCTTGATGTCCATAGGGGAACCGCCGTCCACATTGAAAATCATGCAGATGACATCGACGAATCTGGCGAAAGACAGTTGTTGTCCGGAAACGTCAGAGACAACGCCGGATCCATACAGGGCTACAATCAGTTCGTAGAGTTCCGCCTTGGTTCCGGACCAGACAAGAGAGGGCGTAGCCGCAGAAGGTCTTTTGCCGGAGAACAGGGCGGGAGCGGATTCCCTTTTCCGGTTCTGCTGCAGGACAATTTCCGTAAGATGACAGGCAAACCTGTAAAGGCGTGCCTGCTCAGGCTCCTTTTCGATGGCGGCAGCCTCACGGAAGATAAAGATGTTCTCCCGGAGTATCCTTTCCGCCTCCAGGTGGTCATACTCTCCATAAAGGATGTCATGGAGCATCTGCCGGTATTCCTCCAGCACGGGATCCGTCTCCTCCCTGTCGAGGCTGATGCACTGCATGGCTGTGTCAAGCAGCCTGCAATTTTGAAAATTAGCCATATCCGGTAAATTTTATATCGGTAAATAAAACCTCCAGAAGCAGAAAACCTCTGGAGGCCGATAAAGTGTTGATTGATTTTACATACTGGAATCAATCGTTATAGAGTATACTAACCAGCCTTAGTTTGAGTACCCTGTCCAGGAGATATCCAACAGACAAACAGCACTTGCACGAGGCATCCTACTGTCTAAAGGGCAAAGATTTGTGATAACTATGATAAAGTCTCCTGCAATATTAAATTCAATTTTGGCATCGTATACAGTTTGCGGCGTAACAGGATTTTGGATAATATCTTCACTCTTCAGTACAGTGCTGCCATCAACACTTTTAATTTCCACTCTAAAAGCAAGGCCATTTGTCAGCTGAGAAACTGGTGATACAGTACCATATCTGATTGATAATGTGCCACATCCGCCAGATAGACTTGGAGACTGCGCTACACCTATTTTTGTGTTGTTAGGATCGTTCGCTCCTGCAAGCGCAGGGCGAGTATTGTCAGCTGGTATTTCAGTCCAATTGGCAGTTGTCAAAGCTAACATATTCGTTAATTGCCAACCGCTTGTTGTTACTCCTTCTCTTGGAACATTTGCATTGGCACTTGTTTCCAACGTTTCAAAATCTGCTTTTCCCCCGCTTACCTCAGCTGTTGCAGACTGTATAATAGTAAAGACTTTGATTCCGGCGTCGCTAATAATTCGAATTTCACCCTGGCGCTCGGTTCCGGTATCGTTCGGATCTACAATATATTTTAGAACATCAGTCCTAAGGGTTTTCGTATCCGGTGCAGGTCTTATCCATTGTTCAGCTGGTGGCACTATCATAGGCTCTCCATAATTGAGATTGGTTTCTATAGTAAGGCTGATTTCACCTCCATTCGCATCTATATTTTCAACTTCTTTGACCAGATTCAACTGCCCTTCAGCGAAAGAAAGAATCTTTGCCGAGGTCAGTCCGGCACCGTTAACTGCAACTATATATATATCTGCATCAACAACAGGGTCCGGAGCGGTAACATTCAGTGTACCTTCTGAAACAGAAACACTTGAAACAGTCACAGAGTATCCGTTCACCGGAATGGCCGTAACCTTGGTAGCATCATCAGCTGAAGTGATGGTATAGTTTACTTGAGTAGTTGCCCCGGCAGAGACAGCTACTTCAGTGTTCTCTATATTCAAAGAGAATGTCTGTGTCTGGACTATAGGTATTTCAATAGTGCCGTCTGCAAGTTCAATGATTACCTTAGTTCCATCTTCAGACTTCCTTACATCTTTAACCACACCTATGTTGGCGCTACCCTCTATCAGTTGCCATTCTCCATCACCTACTTTATAATAGAGCTGACCTTCACGGATTTCAAATTCAGGTGCTACAGACACAGGGACATTGGCACCCTCGTTTTTTAGGAAATCCCCGTTCACTGTCCAGCACAGGATGCCGTTCTCGTCTTCCTTGACACCGATTGAAGGCTCCTTGCCGTCTTCGCCGTCCTTTATGGTGAGGGTCTGGCCGTTAGAAAGAGTGAGTTCGTAGCCGCCAGTCTCTAAAGTGGTCATACTAACCACACGTATGTCATCCTGAAGATCCCTTACGAGAGTCGAGAGGGACTGTACCGTAGTATTGAGATCCGATACAAGTTTTTCCAGTTCAGTGACCCTATTCTCAAGATCATCTACCCTGCCACTTATGCTGGAGTCATCGTATTTCTGGCATGAAGTAAACAGCATCATGCCGGCACAAACGAGTGAAGCTATCGCTTTAAGTGTTATTTTCATTTTTAACGTAATTTAAGTCACTATGCCGGATTCCGGCATAGTGACATTTAATGATATTAGTTGTTTGTAGCCATATCGTAAGTGATGGTATAACCGTCTGGATCGGAACCAGCATCCCTTGATCTATTCCCATTATCACAAGAAACAGACTCTAACCAAATTACCTCAGAAACAGCATCGAATAAAGCGAGAGGATCTCTATCATTGCGGGTTCTTAAGTTGAAGAACATCATAGCACCATAGCCATCATTCATTGTTCTGGATGCATAATCACTAGCTATAGATGTTGAATTGTAATTACCAAGATTAAGCGATGATGCGGACCACCTTTCATTGGTCATGCCAGTAATATTACAATATTCCAGACCCATATAGCTGCCGAAATATCCGTGATAAGCATAATCAATGCATGCGGCAGCAGCTGAATTAATCGTATGGGTATTTCCCCAGTCGAATACAGTGATAATCTTGTTTGATGGCATCAGAGCATGGAGTTTGCTGATGATTTCAGAGTATGAGGTGCTGTTGGTGCTGTAGTAGTCCGCATACTCGTCATCGAAACCGATTCCGTCAAGGCCATATTTTTCAACGGCGTAAGCGAGAATCTCCGCAAACTGTGTAGTCTGGGCACTTGTCATATTGGCAACACCGATATGCTGCCAGTCACCGAGGACGGTCAGGAGGACTTTAATACCTTTGTCCTGAAGCGGTCTGACATACGTGTTTACACCACCATCTTCAAGCACAGGGGCGAGCTTGTCGTTTAAGTAAAGCGTAGGATTGCCTGCGTCATCCTTGTGGATGTTTGCAGCGAAAAGCTCCACGATGTCGAAGAAAGGCGTTTCACCATCCTCTAACACATAGTCTCCAGCATTGAGAGGGTTAACGTCATTCGTTTCCACATAACAAGCCATGATGACATCTCCATAGCCTTTGGTAACGGGTCTTGTTAACTGGTTGGCCTCGTTAGGCTGAGGTGCTTCCACCTTGTTGCAAGCAAAAACGCCTGCGAGCGCAGCTATTAAAGCTACAAACGAAAAAATTTTTTTCATAACAGAAAATGTTTTAATTGTTAATAATGATGTACCAAATACTGCTATGCAGTAAATTTCCATACTTACCAATCCTTTACCCATTTGTCATATTGATTATAATTTGGATTACTAGGATCATAATCAGGCCTCAATCTTCCTGCAAATACTGAGAAAGATAAAGTATTATTATTGGCCAGTCTTTCAAGTATATAAGACGGCCACGCCCATATACTTCCTTCAAACTTGTCCTGACGGATTGAACGTATATCGTAAAAGACAGATATACCGCTCTGTCTGTATCCATTCTGAACCCAGTCTGATATCTTTTCACTCTGTGCAGTATCTTCCCCCGTGTACCATGTGGCATGGATGCAGCCGTAATATTTCGCATCGAGACCCGCTATCGGCTTGCGCGGGTGAAGGTCAGACACAGGAGACATTCCCTGATGCCACGGGTCCACTATCTGGACCGGTTCGCTTCCGTTGCAGTAGCCGGACCAGGCATAGTCGATGTACTGACCGACTTCAACTCCTCCGGTTGCCTGAATGTCATGAAAGTATTCCGTAGGCTCCTCGTAGTCGACGACCGTCAGCAGCTTGTCCGGCCCGAGGGCTTCGCGAAGAGCTGTGATGAGTTTCGGGTACGAAGTAGTATTCATTGTTGGGAAGCCGTTCTCCTCGGCCTTGTCATATCCCGAGTTACGGTCCCAGAGGTTGATGCCGTCCAACGGGTATGTATCCACCAGCCTTTTAACGGACGCCACGAAATCGTCTATCTGCGCGTCAGTGAAGTTACAGAACCCTATTCCCTGTCCTCCTCCTTCGATGCAGATGCAGACTTTCCGTCCGCTGTCCTGGACAGGCTGGATACGCTCTGCATAGTGCTCAAGGACGTACCGGAGATCGGCACTTGGGGTAACGGATACCTTGCCGGTGGAACTGTCATAGCCGACTGATGCTGTACGCAGATTCACTATATTGCCAATCCCTGAATGGGAATATGAGTTGGACTTTGAATCATATATTTCAAGAATCATATCATTTGCCAGTCTCGGGTCGTATTCGGTAGTGTTCAGGTAGAACACCGTGAACATGTCCTCTCCGGTGTAGAGTTCATACCCGTCCGGGTCAGTATATGATTCCCTGACAGTGACATCCACAAGGACAGTGCTGTCAGAAAGCTCCTGCGTAAGGGAAGTCCCGACAACCGGGAGCAGGTAGCGGCCTGGCTCCAGTATGTCACCGATGGACGTCCTGGCGGAGACGGTAAGTGTGTTCACTTCGCTTTGAACTGCGCCCCGCTGCATATTGATGTAGTTTCCATTTCCGAAGCTGTAGTATGCTGCCGGAAGCAGTTTGTATTCTATGCCTGTCTGTTCGGAGTATTGCTTTACAATGTCATTGTCTGTGCAGGAGAAGTCGACTATGATATTGTTTTCTGCAGGTCTTGTCGCCTGCAGGTATATTTTACTTGTCTGCTGGCCTTCCCCGTAGGTGAAGGCCATGGAAACGACATTGTCCGGGGACTGCTCCGCCCGGAGGGCGAGAACGGATTCCGCATTGAATTCATCTGAATCAGGCATGCTTCCCGTGTCTTCATTCACTCCGAGGTCGGTGCAGGATGCCAATAGTAAAGTCCCCAGAATTACAATATTATGGATTTTGTGTTTCATGGCCTATTCTGTTTTATTGATTTCAGGGATTTCGATGCCGGACGGCCAGATGATGTCTGACTGGGCCTGCCCGTCGTTTCCGTACATGGAGTAGTCGTGGATGGTGTTTCCGGACCCCTCGTCGAACTTCCAGTAGCCGATGAGGTCCGGGTAGTCCTCCGCGGCATAGTCAGGGAGACGGTACATGTTGTCCCATATCTCCTGCTGTGTGCGGGCGACCCTCCATACACGGGCCTCGGCAATCTTGCCCTGGAGCGGACGGAAGTCGTTGTACGACCATCCGATGCAGAAGCGGTATGCCTCCGTCATCCCGAGGGCCTGCATTGCGAGCGTGATGCGGTTGTCGGCGCTGGAGCCGGTCACACCGACATCCTTGGCCTCGTCCGTGAGCTGCCCGTTCACATAGATGCGGGCGGTGCGGGTGGCCTGGTCGTATGTGCAGGCTACATGGTACCACAGCCCCGCCTCGAGCTTCTTTGAAGGGTCTGACTTGGACGGGAGCTTCCCGAACTGGGATCCGTTTCCGCTGCCGTCGAACTGGAGCTGCTGCCTCTCGAAGCTGGCGTCGCCGATTCGAAGGAGGAGGTACTGCTCCACGCCCATTACGGTGGATATGTTGCACTCGCCGAAGTCGTTGGAGGTGTCGAACCTGTCGATGTTGATCAGGGCCTCGTAGGTCACGGCCGTAAGGTCGTTGTAGACGTCGGCGAGAGGCCCAGGCTGGTCGAGGAGAGGGAAGTTTATCCAGTTGTCGGTGAGCTGTGCTGCCACGGTGATTGCCGATGTGCGCTTCACAAGGTAGTACGCCACGGAGGAGCCGTCCATCGTGGCCATGTCATCGGATGTGACTTTCACGGGCAGGAGCCAGGTCTTGTCAATCTCGAGAGCTCCGGCCTGGTCCTCGCCCTCGCCGGCAAGTCCCTTGAAGCCGATGGTTACAGTCTCTGAGGTGGTCCTTCCTGCCTCTATGGTGACTGTCTGCGGCGTGAAGTCAAGGTACTGTGCCGGGAGGAACGCGTAGTCGGTGCCGTAGCGGGAGTTGTATTCAGCCACGAGTGACTCGTCTACGGCCACAGTGGCCGTGATGTCGGTGTCCTCAGGGTACGCCATGACGACAGAGAGCTGCTGGGATGCTGTCTGGACTCGGTTCGAGAAGTTCGCGGCCTGGACCTGCTCCATCTGGCTGACGTCAAGGTAGATGGAGTTGGGGAAGACGTGCTCCACCGGGGCGAACCTGTTGCAGGATGCAGCTGCAAGCAGGGCAAATCCGATATATAAGAGTTTCTTTATCATGGTCTTCTTCATTTAGGGATTCATACGTGAGATGAGGGATCGGAGGGTGAGCCAGTCTCCGTCGTAGTGGTAGTAGTCGGACTCTATGCCGTAGAGTGCGAGACCGGCCATCGGGCCGAATGAGATGACATTGTCGGCCATTGCCTCGAGTACGGGAGTCTCGGCGTTGTCGCTGTCATAGTAGACCCCTCCGAAATCGGCGGCGAGCAGCATCTTCTCCTTCGGCACGCCCCAGTCGGTGGCGTCGAGGACGGCGTTGCGCAGGTCATATCCGTTCTCCACGGTCTCGGTCGCCAGGACAAACAGGTCGATGCTCTGTATGTCCTCCTGCGGGATGAAGGCCGGGTTTCCTTCAAAGGAGACAATCTGTCCTTCC
>JADILV010000062.1 GCA_017695115.1 Candidatus Cryptobacteroides avicola
CTGCCTAAAAGACCTCTTTGCAAAACCTAACTGCAATATTGTCAATGAACTGGATGGTTCTACCGAACCTACTTTGTTTTAATTGTTAAACTTTTTAATAACTAGTCCGGAATTTTACCGGACACGAGTGAAACTCCGTTTACAATCATGCTATGCCCCGGCACCGTCCGGAAGGGTCCGTCCTATGCGCCAGGCCTGTATTTCAACATCTGTCAATATGCCTATATGGCTCAATCATACAAAAATACGAAGAAGCCGTGAGCAGAGCAAATAAATATGCCCTGCCGGGCGTCACGTAAATACACGGGGACACGCTTCAGCAAAAAGCAAGCCGTCACTCATTAATGTCCGTCCTTCGGCCGATTACTGACAAAATAGCAGTCATAAAATTCAGGCAGCCACTCTTATTATGGATAATATTCAGTATTTTTGCACCCTTGTTCCAAATCCAGGATGGAAAGGCCCGTCAGGGCTGCCACGAAGTGACTGGGGTGGACAGGAAGATAAAATGTTGATTTTTGATAATATTAAATTCGTCGAACTGACGTTAAGATAAGATGGGAAAGGAAAACGATTTTTCAAGGCTGGAGATCAATCTTCCCGGCTGCATGGAGAATTACAGGTATTTCAGGTCCAGGCTTGAGCCTTCCACAAGGCTTCTTGTGCTTGTCAAGGCCAATGCCTATGGTCACGGGGCTGTGGAGTTTGCCAGGATGCTCGAGGACGCCGGCGCCGACTATCTGGCGGTGGCCTATCCGGTAGAGGGTGTCGAACTCAGGCAGGCCGGGATCAAAGTCCCGGTCCTGGTGCTGACAGCCGGGACGGACTTCTTCCCTGAAATCATTGAGAACAGGCTTGAACCAGGGATACCCAACCTTTGCACATTGAAGGCGCTGTGCGCGGAACTCTCCTCAAGGGGCATCAGCGGATTCCCTGTGCACATTAAACTGGATACCGGGATGCACAGGCTGGGCTTCATGACCAGCGAGATAGATGAACTCCTTGCTTTCCTGCACGGTAACAGCATCGTGCAGGTCAAGTCAATATATTCACATTTGGCGGCCGCTGAAGATCCCGGAAGCGACGATTTCACCCTTGGGCAGATACGGATGTTCCGGGAGAATGCCGACAGGATCTCGTCTGGCATAGGATACAGGCCGATATATCATATACTCAATTCAGCCGGGATAGAGAGATTCCCCCAGTACCAGTTTGATATGGTAAGGCTGGGTATCGGAATATACGGTATCAGCGCCTTGCCTGACGTGAAGCTTGCGCATGTGGCTTCATTCAAATGCAACATATTGCAGATAAAGCATCTGAAGCCGGAGGACGGGACTGTCGGATATGGAAGATACGGGCATATCGCGCCTGAAGGGACTGTGATTGCCACTATACCTGTCGGATACGCGGACGGGATTGACCGTCATCTGGGCAGGGGCAACTGCTCTTTCTCCCTCAACGGGCACAGGGTCCCTACCATCGGGAACATCTGCATGGACATGTGTATGCTTGACATTACCGGAGTGGAGGCAAAGGTAGGAGATACGGTAACCATATTCGGAGAAGACCCTACCGCCACCGAACTGGCCGGAATACTTGACACTATCCCTTATGAGATCTTCACCTCGGTCCCGAGAAGGATAGAAAGGGTCGTAATCCGATAGGCTGCATTTCCAACAATAAAAACTTTACGGTTTGAATACAAATAAAAAATACAAAATACTCTTCGTGTGCCTCGGGAATATATGCAGGTCTCCGGCGGCGCAGGGCGTATTCCAATCAATCGTGGACAAGGAAGGTGCGGCTGCCGGATTTGAAGTGGACTCTGCCGGAACATACTCCGGGCACCAGGGCCAGCTTCCGGACAGGCGTATGAGGGAAGCTGCGTCAAGGCGCGGCTACATGCTTACCCACAGGGCAAGGCCCGTGGAAATGACGGACTTCCTGGATTCCGATGTCATAGTGGCTATGGACGATGCCAACTATGAAGACCTCATGCATCTGGCCCCTTCAGTAGAAGACTCGCGTAAAGTGGTAAAAATGGCCGGCTATCTGACCACGCACTCCATTTCCTATATCCCGGATCCTTACTATATGGGAGCCGAAGGCTTCGAACTGGTGCTCGACCTTCTCGAAGAAGCCTGCAGGAATCTTTATGACAGTTTATCGGAATAAATGTTATATTTGTCAGTGACGTTCTCTACAGGGACGGACACCAGGCAGACTGATCCAATAACATTTATATTATCATGAAAGGAGTTTACATGTTTTTTGCCGACGGTTTCGAGGAAACCGAGGCATTGGCTGCAGGCGATATGCTGCACCGCGGAGGTGTGGATTTCAAGATGGTTTCCATCAACGGAAGTCTCGGAGTGAAAAGTTCGCACGGAGTCCATGTCCTGACTGACATGACTTTCGGGGAGTTCAAGAACAGTGTGGAGCTCGACGGCACCGGAGCTTCAGATGTCATGATTTTCCCCGGAGGAATGCCCGGCTCAACAAATCTCGCAGAATGCAAGGAGCTTATGGACATGATGCAGAAACACTATGCAGACGGTGGATGCGTAGCCGCCATCTGCGCCGCACCGAGCGTGGTCCTCGGACTGCTGCCGGGACTTAAAGGCAAGAAGATGACATGCTATGACGGCTTCGAGCCTGCCCTCATTGAAAAAGGCGTCGACTTCACTGCAGAGGGAGTGACCGTGGACGGCAATATCATTACTGCCAGAGGAGCCGGTTTCGCAGTCGACTTCGGCCTCGCCATAGTAGCATACCTTAAAGGCGAGGACGCTGCAGAGAAAGTGGCTCACAGCATTATGCTGTAGTTCCGGAATATAGCGATAACAAGCCAGGTGTTTTCCTGAACCGTTGCACCCCGCACAGGGGAGGGGTTCAGGAAAACACCTGGCCTGATTTTACGCCTATCCTTCGGTTCCGGGCTTCAACCGCATCCTCGGGATAGCAAAAGAACGGCAATCAGCTAAATCATCTTGAAGAAATCGTTGCCCTTGTCATCGACAAGTATGAATGCAGGGAAGTCCTCAACCCTGATCTTCCAGATAGCCTCCATACCCAGTTCAGGATATTCGACACACTCGATGGACTTGATATTGTTCTGCGCAAGGATAGCGGCAGGTCCTCCGATAGAGCCGAGGTAGAAACCGCCGTGTTTCTTGCAGGCGTCAGTAACCTGCTGGCTTCTGTTGCCTTTGGCAAGCATTACCATGCTTCCGCCATGACTCTGGAACAGATCTACGTAAGGGTCCATACGGCCGGCAGTCGTCGGGCCCATTGAACCGCAAGCCATCCCGGCAGGGGTCTTGGCCGGTCCTGCATAATATACAGGATGGTCTTTCAGATACTGCGGCATCTCCTCTCCCCTGTCAAGACGCTCCTTGATTTTCGCATGGGCTATATCACGTGCCACGATGATCGTGCCGTTGAGGCTCAGACGGGTAGATACCGGATATTTGGTCAGTTCCTTAAGGATTTCAGACATAGGACGGTCGAGGTCGATCTTCACGGCGTTGCCTTCGCCGGCATTGCGGAGTTCCTCAGGTATGAGACGGCCAGGATTGTCATCCATCTTCTCGATCCAGATACCGTCCTTGTTGATTTTCGCCTTTATATTCCTGTCTGCGGAGCAGCTTACGCCCAGTCCGACAGGACAGCTTGCACCGTGACGAGGAAGCCTGATGATACGGACATCATGGGCATAGTATTTACCGCCGAACTGCGCTCCGAGTCCTATCTTGTGCGCCTCCTCAAGTACCTGTTTCTCGAGTTCCACATCCCTGAAGGCACGTCCTGTCTCGTCTCCCGTGGTAGGAAGAGAATCATAATAGTGCGTGGAAGCGAGTTTGACCGTGAGCAGGTTCTTCTCGGCTGATGTGCCGCCGATTACGAATGCTATATGATAAGGAGGACATGCCGCCGTGCCGAGAGTCTTCATCTTGGCGACAAGGAAAGGCACCAGAGTCTGAGGATTCAGGATGGCCTTTGTCTCCTGGTAAAGATATGTCTTGTTGGCGGAACCGCCGCCTTTTGCCACACAAAGGAATCTGTATTCCATGCCTTCGGTTGCCTCGATATCTATCTGGGCAGGCAGGTTGCACTTGGTGTTGACCTCCTCATACATTGAAAGAGGGGCGTTCTGCGAATAACGGAGGTTCTCCTCAGTATAGGTCTTGTAGACACCCAGTGAAAGAGCCTCTTCGTCACAGTAGCCGGTCCATACCTGCTGTCCTTTCTCTCCATGGACAATGGCTGTTCCGGTATCCTGGCAGAACGGGAGCTTGCCTTTGCAAGCCACCTCGGCATTACGCAGGAAAGTCAGGGCTACATATTTGTCGTTCTCGCTGGCCTCAGGATCATGCAGGATCTTGGCTACCTGCTCGTTATGTGCAGGACGGAGCATGAAGGACACATCGTGGAAAGCGGCGTTGGCCATTGCCGTAAGTCCTTCCTTGGCCACTTTAAGGATCGGCTTCCCTTCAAATTCCCCTACGGATACATAATCCTTCGTAAGAAGATAGTATTCAGTCTTGTCCTCGCCAAGCTGAAACATCGGTGCATATTTGAATTCCATATAGTTGTTGGTATTTAGTGATTCCCCATAAGATAGACCTTCATGAATTCATTAAGATCGCCATCCAGGACACCCTGTGTATCAGTCGTCTCGCATCCGGTACGAAGATCCTTGACCATCTTGTACGGATGCAGGACATAGCTGCGTATCTGCGAGCCCCACTCTATTTTCTTTTTCTGGCCTTCCAGTTCCGCCTGCTTGGCCTGACGCTTCTTCAGCTCGAGGTCATACAGTCTGGATTTCAGTATGCGCAGGGCGTTCTGCCTGTTGTCCAGCTGGGAACGGGTCTCGGTGTTCTCTACCACAATGCCTGTAGGGATATGCCTTACACGGACTCCCGTCTCCACTTTGTTGACGTTCTGTCCGCCGGCTCCGCTTGAACGGTAGGTATCCCACTCCAGATCGGCAGGATTGATTTCTATCTCGATAGTGTCATCTACAAGAGGATAAACGAAGACAGAAGAAAAAGTTGTCTGTCTCTTGCCCTGGGCATTGAACGGGGATATGCGGACAAGCCTGTGGACTCCGCTCTCCGCCTTGAGGTATCCGAACGCATAGTCTCCCTCGAACTGTATGGTGGCAGACTTGATTCCGGCGTCCTCCCCTTCGAGGACATCAGTTACCGTCACTTTGTAACCGTTCCTCTCTCCCCAACGCATGTACATACGCATAAGCATCGAAGACCAGTCATTGGCTTCGGTGCCGCCTGCCCCGGAATTGATGGTAAGTATCGCCCCCAGGCTGTCGCCTTCTTCTCCGAGCATGTTACGGAGTTCAAGGGCTTCTATGTCGGACTCAGCTGTCCTGAAGGCTTTTTCAAGCTCCTCTTCCTCTGGAGTGGACAGTTCCTCGGCACTCCCGGATGCGCTTTCTTTTGCAAAATCATATAGGACATCAAGGTCGGCCGTCTCGGAAGCCACCTTGTCATATCCGCTCACCCAGAATTTCACGGCGGCAAGCTCTTTCAGAAACTTTTCGGCTTCCTTGGGATCATCCCAGAAACCCGGCTCGAGAGTACGGGACTGCTTCCGGTCCACTTCGGTCCTTTTGGTATCTATATCCAGGCACTTTTTCAGGGTATCCACCCTGGCCTGGAGACTTTTTATCTGTTCTGTAGTAATCATATCCTACAAAGATACGCAGAAGATTGGAATTCCGGGAATTTTTAAAGTTTATTTTAAACCGGCTTCACCCAATGGATTTTTATACCGCGCCGTTCCATCCCGCGGAACCAGGTCATCTGCCGCTTGGCGAACTGGTGGATGGCTATGGCAAGCTGTCCTTTCATGTCCTGATAACCGAGACGTCCGGTCAGGTAGAGGGTAACGAACTTATATTCAAGTCCGTAGTATATAAGATCTTCTGCCGGAACACCGGTATCCAGAAGTCTCTGCACCTCCTCCGTCATCCCTTCCTGCAGCCGGGCTTCAAGCCTGCGGTCAATTTTCGCATTGCGTTCTTCGCGGCTGACGAGCGTCCCTATATAATACGTTTTCTTTGGAAGGAAATGCGTCCTGCCAACCGGATGCGAGGCTTCATAGAGAGCTATTTCGAGAGCACGGATCAGACGTTTGCGGGTATCATAGTCAGTAGAATTATGCAACGGTTTCAGGGCCGCCAGACGGGCAATCAAGGCAGGAGTGTCCTCTTTCTCCAGTTCAGCCCGCAGCCGGGGATCGGCAGGTACGTCCGGGAGAGAATACCCGCAAGTAGCGGCCTCAATATAAAGACCTGACCCTCCGCAAAGTATAGGGACACACCCGCGTGAAACTATATCCCTGTACGCTTTCTCAAAATCTTTCTGGTATTCGTAGATGTTGTATTTGGCCCCGGCTTCTGCAATATCAATGAGATGGTACGGCACTCCGTCATACTCGGACAGATCTTTCCCTGTACCGATATCCATGCCCCTGTACACCTGACGCGAATCCGCCGACAGGATTTCCGCATGACCGTACTTCACGGGGCTTCCGCCGGGACTACGCCGGAGACATCCGCAGGTGAGAAGCCTGTCTATCTCCTTTGCAAGACGCACGGCATACCGCGTCTTTCCTGAAGCCGTAGGCCCGAGCACGCATATAAGATCGATATCGCCGTCCGCATAGGACTGCAATACCCCTGCAATATCCACAATCTCCGGTTCGGGAAGTTCCGCCATCGGCGGAACACCTTTATTCTTGACGATATCTGGCATAATCATAGATTTCCCGACCCGCGGGCACCTCCCGGCCGGAATGACAAAAACCGGCATCCCCGCTCTGTAGGGAACGGAAACGCCGCGGATCTTCTTATTCCCCGTAAAGATATTTCCTCTGCCCGGCCGTGAGGGTGTCGATTTCACAGTTCCAGGATTTCAGGATACGGCCGGCAACCTCCTGGTCAATGCTGTGAGGCACATTGTTGAGCATGTGCCAGACTTTCCTTTCTATCTTGTAGCTGTTCATGACAAGATATCTTGCACTCAGCGCCTGGATGGCAAACGACATGTCCATAATCTCCGCAGGATGACCGTCTCCGGCCGCAAGATTCACCAGACGACCTTCGGCAAGTACATATATCCTCCTGCCATTATCAAGCAGGTAACCGGTGATATTCTTTCTTGCCGGCTTTGCCTCGACGGCCATTGAGGCCAGAGCGCGGACATCCACCTCGACATCGAAATGTCCTGCATTGCAGCAGATGGCTCCGTCCTTCATCAGGCGAAAATGTTCTTCTGCAATCACCCGGTCGCATCCCGTCACTGTAACGAATATGTCTCCGAGCGGAGCGGCCTGCTCCATTTTCATGACGGTAAAACCGTCCATGACAGCCTCCATTGCCTTGACCGGATCCACCTCAGTGACGATCACTTTGGCTCCGAGACCTTTGGCTCTCATCGCAACGCCCTTGCCGCACCATCCGTAGCCGGCAACGACAACATTCTTTCCGGCCACGATGAGGTTCGTGGTCCTGTTGATTCCGTCCCATACGGACTGGCCGGTCCCGTACCTGTTGTCGAAAAGATGCTTGCAGTCCGCATTGTTTACCAGCATCATCGGGAACTGGAGTTCGCCGGCCTTGTCCATGGCCTGAAGCCTCAGTATACCCGTCGTCGTTTCTTCACAGCCCCCTATGACTCCGGGAATGAGATGCGAAAATTCCGTATGCATCAGATGCACGAGATCCCCTCCGTCATCGATGATTATATTCGGCCCGGAGGCAAGGACTTTCCTTATATGGGACTCATATTCCTCATGGGTAGCCCCGTACCAGGCGAATACGTTCAGTCCCTCATGGGCCAGGGCGGCAGCCACATCATCCTGGGTGGAAAGCGGGTTGCTCCCAGTAACATACATGTCCGCCCCTCCGGCAGCAAGAGTCTCGCACAGATATGCCGTCTTTGCTTCAAGATGGACGGAAAGGGCGATCTTCAATCCCTTGAAAGGTTTTTCCATTGAGAATTCCTTCTCCAGACCGTTAAGGAGAGGCATGTGGTGACGTACCCAGTCGATTTTCAGCCGGCCGTCAGGCCACAGGTCAATATCACGGATTTCGCTTGGCATGGCAAGAATGTTTTAAGTGTCGGTTTGCAGATTTCCGGCCGGGCCGGTGATGTCATCCTGCAAATGTAATGAGAATCGGCGCCCTTTGCAATTTTATATGAAAAATACCTATCTTTGCTGTCCGGATTTTAAGGAAACAAGGAGAAAGGCCATGCCGAAAGCGAAAAGTAAAGTCGAAATAAAGAACAGAAGAGCCTCATTTGACTATGAGTTCATAGAGACTTATACTGCCGGCATAGTGCTGAGCGGGTCCGAAATCAAGTCCATAAGGGCAGGCAAAGCCTCTCTTGTAGACGCATTCTGCTATTTCAACAACGGGGAACTGTATGTCAAGAACATGCACGTAGCGGAATATTTCTGGGGCAGCTGGGGCAAACAGGATCCGCGCAGGGACCGCAAACTGCTGCTTACAGGCAAAGAACTTTCAAAACTGCAGAGGTCTGTAAAAGAAAAGGGCCTTACCATAGTAGCGGTAAAGCTCTTCATCGCGGACAACGGTTACGCCAAACTCCTTATCGCTCTCGCCAGAGGCAAAAAGCAGTTCGACAAACGACAGTCGATCAAAGAGAAAGACCTGAAACGCGAGATGGAAAGGATGTAGGAAGATTCCGGGGGCCGCATCATGACCGTTCACTCCGGAATGACAGGCTACCGTTCCCAGCTGTCTTCATCAAAATCAGGCGCGGCATACGGACCTTCATGGTCGATCAGGAACGACATGTAGGTAATGGGTATCCCCTGGGCAAGATACTGCGATTCATAGAAAGTCTGCACCTGGAAAAGCGCATCTACCGCATCGCGTCCGCAAATGGACTCAAGAGGGGTCCCGTAAAGCTTTTCCCTGTCGGCACCGTATATATCTGTAGCGCATGCAAGCATTTTCAGTCCGTTCTGCTCCACCACGGCCCTTGTATATTCATGCAGCAGACGGCTGTCCGTCTTCAGATGGACAATTCCCCCTTTTTTAAGAAGATTCCGGTAGCGTTCCAGAAAAAGAGGCGAAGTAAGCCGTTTCTTCGGTTTCTTCAACTGCGGATCGGCGAATGTTATCCATATTTCCGATACCTCGTCAGGAGCGAAAAGCGACCCGATGAATTCTATCCTCGTCCTCAGGAATGCGACGTTCCCCAGATTGTACTCCGTAGCGTATTTGGCTCCTTTCCAAAGCCTTGCGCCCTTTATATCGACTCCGACATAGTCAAACGCAGGGTTACGCTGCGCCAGATCCACCGTATATTCGCCTTTGCCGCACCCGAGTTCTACCACTATGGGATTGGAGTTGCCGAACATCCTTTCGCACCAGTTGCCTTTTATGGGGTGGTCCTTGCCCAACACTTCAGCGGTGGAAGGCTGGAGAAGGCAGCGAAAAGTCTCGTTTTCCTTGAATTTGCGTAGTTTGTCTTTTCCCATTATTCCAATGTCAGACTGACTTGTTTTCCAATTATATATTGTTCTATATCCTGTGTCCACATCCTCCTGGCGAGATCAGGATCCCTCAACCGGGACTGGAACCGATTTCAGGCCGAGACCGCGAAGTCCGGGAAACTTTTCTTCCCCTATTACCTTGACACGGAAAGTCCATTGGCCGTATTCAACCGGGACAAATCCGTTCCTGTAAAGAGACTCATATTGCCTCGAGTAGGAAGAACGGCGCATGCAGCTGTCCTTGTCAATACCTACAGTCTCACCGTACAGCCGCCCGGAAGGAGAAATGGCCTCCACTTCCAAAGGTATAATCCGTGGCATGGCGTCAAAATCGTCCGTGGAAGCGTCAATCACCGTATAGAAATACAGTGAATAGCGGCACAGGCTGTCACCGAAATCAACTGAAAACCGGTAGTTTCCTCCATCATCCTTTCCCGTGCTGCGGACAAAGGCCCCTGTTTCCTCCGGAGCTCCGCATGATACGGCGGAAACAGACAGGAAAAAAGCCGTCCAGACAAACATTATCTTATGTAACAGCCTTGTATCCATTTATCTATGATTGACGTTCGGACTTGGAAGGGCGGGGCTGACGGGCACCGCCTTTCCCCTGCTTTCCGGATCTCTTCTTTCTCTTCTTGCGTGTTTCGTCAAAACGGGTGATACTGTCGTCCCCCACTGCCGACACAAACTCCGGAGCCACCACATCCGGCTCTGACTTAAGGGATTCGGGTTTTTCACCGTTCCTGTTCATCCTTATAATGTCCTTGACATCCGCTGCCGGAAGGGCGAACAGGTTGGCAAAGGAATTGGGGTCATACGAGAAATACATGGTCTCTTTAAGGATGTCGGTCTTCATAAGGAAGGCCTGACCGTCCTGGAACTCAAGCGGCGCAGTCACCTTAGGTATACGGGACTGGGCGTCGATATAGGATGCCGTTTCATAATTCAGGCAGCATTTCAGTTTTCCGCACTGGCCTGCCAGCTTCTGCGGATTCAGGGACAGGTCCTGGCACCTTGCCGCCGTCGTGGATATCGACTGGAATGTGGAAATATAGTTGGAGCAGCAGAGCTCACGGCCGCATACTCCCAGCCCTCCGATAAGGCCGGCCTCCTGGCGGGCTCCTATCTGCTTCATCTCTATCCTGATACGGAACTCGTCAGCGAACACTTTGATAAGCTGTCTGAAATCCACACGACCGTCCGCTATATAATAGAAAATGGCCTTGGTCCCGTCCCCCTGGAACTCCACGTCTCCTATCTTCATATCCAGGCCCAGTTCTTCGGCTATCTGGCGTGCCCGTATCATGGTCTCGTGTTCACGGGCAATGGCCTCCTGCCACTTTTCGAGGTCGAACATCTTGGCCTTGCGGTATATGCGCTTGAATTCCGTTGTCTGCGGGTCTATTTTCCTGCACGACATCTGCCGGGCCACCATCGGACCTTCCAGAGTCACTATACCCAGATCATGCCCGTTGGCAGTCTCCACGATTACCATGTCCCCGGTCTTGATGGTCTGGCCGGACCTGTTGACATAAATGCCTTTGCGAGTGTTTTTGAAACGGACTTCAAAATAGTCTTTATACTGTTCCTGGGCTACACCCGGAAGCCAGTCGTACACTTCCAGCTTGCAGCAGCCCTGTCGGTATGTGCAATGCAGGGAACCTTCATCGTCCCTTTCTACAGTACACCCTCTGGAACAATCGAATTTCTTGATCTCGTTATCTGTGTCCATAAATCAAATACTTAAAAATATCCTGTCAGCAAGGTCGCAGAAGACTATCTTGGCATTGACATTCCGGTCAATGAGCGAAACGCTTCTGTCCAGCTGACCCATTATCTTCTCGCAGAAAGACGGGCTGCACCACTCCGAGGCGGAAGTGAAAAAATCCGTCTCCCGAGGTCTCAGATTGGCAATGGAAGCCATCCCCTGCTGAACCATATATATTTTCCGGAGACAGTCTCCGGCGAAACTGCAGAATGCTTTCTGTTTTTCCCGCGAGTCCAAAGCCGCCATCTGCTCGGAGACTTCAAGTACGGAAAGAAGATTCTTTTCCCTGGCACCGCGCAGAAGATCGGAGAACATGTCCATATAAAGGTTGTACTCCTGAGTCCCTTCCGCCTCATGCAGAGCCACACCGACACTGCCGCCTGAAACATTGGCGAGCACGTCCGCCTCATCCCTGCTGAAAGAGAATTGCCTGCAGAGGACATCGCCCACTTCCTCCTTTGAGGACGGGAGCACCCTGAAACTCTGGCATCTTGATGAAATGGTCGGCAACACTTTTTCGGGAGAATGGGTAATGAAAATGAAGACTGTCTTTGCCGGCGGCTCTTCAACGATCTTCAGCAGCCTGTTGGCCGCCTCGGCATTCATCTTCTCCGGAAGCCACACCACCACGCTCTTGTATCCGTCCTCGACCGACGTAAAGGAAAGTTTCTCCAGAATATACCTGGCTTCGGCAACGGCAATATTGCCTGATTTGTTTTCTATCCCCAAAGCCTCGTACAGCCGGCTTTCTGTAAAATACGGGTTCTTGAGCAGCAGTTCCCGCCATATCGGCAAGTAGGTTTCCGAGGTCGGTCTGGAAGAAGCGGATACCTTGGATCCTGAATTGACCGGAAAGATGAAGTGCAGATCCTGATGGATGAGCCTGGATATCTTTCCGCAAGTAGGGCATTCCCCGCATGAATCACCGTCATGACGGTGCGGGCAGTTGAGATACTGGATATACGCAAGGGCAAGGGCGAGGGCTCCGCATCCTTCATTCTCGTACAGGAGCATGGCATGGGCCACCTTTCCGGTGTCAGCCATAGACACCAGAGCCTTCTTCACATCGTCATTGCCTGTAATATCAGAAAATTTCATCAACCGTATTTTTCAATCATCTTTTTCCGCAAAGGGCCGCACCGTCCGGCAGGTCATACCGGCAATCCGACGGTATCCCGCAGAGCTCGGCTATTTGGAGCGGGTGCCTACATAGCGGGCAAGGTCAGCCAGCATCTGCCTGTAACCGGACTCCGGAAGCACATTTATGGCATTTACAGCCTCTTCTATATATCCTTCCAGTTCCTTTTCAGCATAACGGACACCGCCGTGCAGCTTCACGAAATCCATGATGAACTCCCTGTTTTCCGGATGCTCGTGAATCGCCGATACCCTGGCACGGACCTCCGAAGCCTCTTCTTCGGAAACGTCATCCAGCGCTCCCAGCAAAGGAAGGGTGATCTTCTGCTCCATCACATCGACTCCCACCGGCTTGCCTATCCCCTGATCCTGCGAATAGTCGAAAATATCATCCCTGATCTGGAACGCCAGTCCGAGAGCCGTCGAAAACTTTTTCACCGCCTGCTCCATCTCCTCCGAAGCATTGACCGATATCGCCGCCGACAGGCACGCCGCGACAAAGAGAGAAGCAGTCTTGTTATATATTATGCGTATATAGTCATCCGTTCCCGTATCACCCGTATCGGCCTTCTGCAACTGCAGCATCTCGCCTTCCGCCAGATCCGACAGTGTCTTGGAAAAAATCTGTATCACCCGGTCGCTGTGGTTGGAAGCGGACAGGATGAGCTTCATGGCCTTGACAAGCCAATAGTCCCCGACAAGCACGGACACTGACGGTCCCATGAGAGAACGTATGGTAGGGAATCCGCGACGCTGGTCGCTGCTGTCAGCCACATCATCATGCAGGAGCGTCGCATTGTGCAGCAATTCCGCCGCAGCGGCATAGCGGCAGCTGTCGTCTGTCGCCTTCCCACCAGAGCATGCCATCGCCACCAGCATGGAGACCAACGGTCTGAGCTGCTTTCCGCTATGGGAAAGTATATTGTCGTTAAGTGTCTGGAGCAGATCTATATCGCTCGCAAGGGAATCCTTGATATAAGATTCCACGATACTCCATCTGTCTCCCATGGATGCCTTTATATCTTCCGGATTCATACGCAGTGATCATTTATTTCCGTTAGGATTTCCTCCGGCGTCCTGCAGAAAGAAATCATATCCCTGTGCCGCTGCTCCAGCATGCCGGTTTCCACATAATGGTCGAGCAGTACTTCCAGAGGCCTGTAGAAACCGTTCCAGTCAAGCACGAAAACAAGGCCGTCGTAAAACCCGAGCTTCTTCTGCGTAAGGGTCTCTATCACTTCATCAAGCGTACCTATACCGCCCGGCAATGCAACGGCGGCAAGCGTCCCCTTGCGCATCATGGCCTGACGTGCGGCCATAGTGTCGGTCCAGTGCGTCTCGGACAGTCCCGGAGCGACAATGTCCTTCATGAATTCCGGAATGATCCCTATGTGATAGCCCCCGCACCCGGACAGTTCGCTGTCTATCTGCCCCATAGTCCCTTTAACGGTACCTCCGGAAACTATGGCATATCCACGCAACGAAGCCGCACGGACGAAATCACGTGCGACTTTGTTGAACTCAGGATCTATATTATTGCTTGCCGAGCAAAACACGGCTATTTTTCCATGCATCTGTTACCGTTTTAGAAAAGCAACGACAGTGAAAGTGTGAATCCTCCGAGATTGTGACCGTTCGAGAACGCATTCCTCATCATCCCTACCAGGTAGGTGTCCGGTTCTGAAGCGTCATCCCTGGCGTAGAGGGAACCGAAATTCCAGTTGTATCTGCCGATGACCTGGAATTTCCAGACTTCGATGCCGACTCCCACTCCCAATCCGTATTCGAACCTGTTGAGTTCGGACCATTCATTCTTGACCTGTACCGACGGCAGTATGCCGTCTATATAGGCGTCCATCCTGTTGTTGAGTCCGCACCCGATATACGGTGTCACGTCCAGAAAAGGCCTGAAAAGCAGAAGATCCGGTCCCCACTGCAATGAAACCGGAAGTTCAAGATAGCCTACGGTAAGATCGCATGTGTTGTTTTCTTCCAGACCGGGTATCACATTGCCGAGCTTCGCCCCTTTGACATGATACTGCAGCGCAGGCTGTATCGAAAATCCCAACGGAAGCTTGAGCTGGAACGTCACTCCTACATGGTATTTGTTCATCGTGCTCCTGTTCAGAGACTGCTGCTCCGCGTTGGAGAAAGTCATTCCGCCTATCACCCCGAACCTTCCCTGGGCGAAAGCCTGTCCGCCCGACAGGAGAATGACGGCCGCCAGCGACACAAGGAATATTGAAAGCTTTTTCATGTTCCGTCAGGATATTGTTTAAAGGAGGGAATCGATTTTCTTCGCGAGCTCTGATTTCGGGGCCGCTCCGACCATCCTGTCAACAAGCTGTCCGTTCTTGAAGAACAGCAGCGTAGGGATATTCCTTATTCCGTACTGCATAGGGATGTCCTGACACTCGTCAACGTTGCATTTCGCTATGACGGCACGGCCTTCGTACTCATTTGCAAGCTCTTCTACGACAGGGGCAATCGCACGGCACGGACCGCACCACGTAGCCCAGAAATCGACCATGACAAGCTTGTCGGTAGCAAGTATATCGCTGAAATTGGTGTCTGTAACTGTAATTTCCATAACTTTTGATATTATTAAGGTTTCATTAAAAAATAATGGCCAGTGAAATGGTGTAGCCGCTGAAGTTGGATTCATCGAAGACCTTCTTGAATTCATCTTCCGCAAAACCGGAATTGACCAGATTCCCGAGACTCCAGTTGTACTGTCCGGTTATCTGAAAATGGCGCCACAGCTGGATTCCGAGACCGGCTCCCAACCCGTATTCGAAACGGTTGATGTTCTTCCAGTCATACGCCTCCCCTTTTGCATTCTTCATGTCCTTGGAAATGGCATATCCGATAAAAGGAGAACCCTGGACAAAGATGCGGAAACGGTCATCGCTGAAACGCGGGCCCCACTGTATGTTTACCGGGATTTCAAGGTATCCGAGACCGAAAGCCCGGGAACCTGCGTCCGAGGATGCCGAAGCCTGGCCTCCTTTCACGTGGAAAAGAAGCTCCGGCTGGATGGAAAACCACAAAGGAAGGTCGCACTGTACGGCGATTCCAGCCTGATACCCCATATTTGTCTTGACATCAGCCTTAGGATCGGAAAAATTGACCCCGGCCTTTACTCCGAAATGCTGGGCGTCAGCCCGTGTCGGCAGGCACATGAACAGTACCGCCGCTGCAAGTATGATGTAAATCTTTTTCATAAAATCATTTAACGTCAGTTCGACGGATCTATTTAATTATATTATCCTAATATTCAATATTCTATCATTTAACAACCGGAACCCGTCGGACTGACGTAAAGGATTTCTCCGAAATCCGGTTGTCTTAAACCCCAGTCGCTGAAGCGACAGCCCCTTATTTAAGGGGCGTCACCCCCGACCGCCCCCTCTCCGGGGGCCCTGTCGCAGGACCTTGTCCTGCTCCTTAAAGGAACAATCACTCAACTTGCAAAGATATTAAAAAAAACTGTTTTTACAAGGAGCGTTCGGCAGCCCATACGAAAGCCTTTATGCCGAGCTCCGGAGTAAGGGCATCTTTCTCCCTGATTCCGTCCAGGATAGCGTCGACCTTGCCATCGTCGACAAAGGTCAGGACAGCGTTGTTCAACGTCGGCCATGCATGGTTTCCAAGATGCGGCTCTCCGGTTTCCGAGCCGCGGCCCTGGATATCCTCCCACATGGTGTATCCCCGGCAGCCGTTGGCTTCGAGAAGTTCCACTATTTCAGTATAGTAGGCCTGGTTGTATGCTATGAATACCGCTTTCATGATCTGAGTTTTTTAAGTTTGCGTTTCTCCTGCATGGTGGCGAACGAGCAGTAGATAGTAGGAATCAGCACCAGCGTCACAAGCGTCGAGACCGAAAGTCCCCAGCAGACGGTCATACCAAGCGAGCGCCACATCTCCGAGCCTTCACCCTGCCCTACGGCCATAGGCACCATACCTATCACCGTGGTAAGGGTCGTCATCAGGATAGGGCGGAGACGGGATTTTCCTGCAAGGACTACGGCATCGGCTATGCTCATACCCCTCTCCCTCAACAGGATAGTATAGTCGATAAGCACAATGCCGTTTTTCACCACTATACCCATAAGGATGATGATCCCGATCATGGCCATCAGGCCGAGAGCAGTCCCCGTAATGGTCAGTCCGAGGATGACACCGGTAAGGGCGAACGGGATGGAGAACATTATCACGAACGGGCTCATGAACGACTCGAACTGCGAAGCCATTACCATATAGACCAGAATCACGATAAGGATGAGCAGCACAAACAGATCCGAGAACGTATCCTGCTGGTCCTCGACATCTCCGGCTATCACCACTGAAAGTTCCGAAGGTATGTCCGTTTCTCTGATGACTTTCTGTGCGGAGGCGTAAACATCGCTCAGTGCGTATCCGTTCCCGACAACCGCGCTTACGGTAATGGTCCTCTCGCGGTTCTTCCTTTCGATGGTAGGAGGGGTCATGTCTTCTACCACTGTGCCGAGGTCCTTGACCCTGATTCCCCGACCGGCGGAATTATACACGAGAATGTTCTCGATATCCTCCACGCTTGTCCTGAACTCAGGGGCGTAACGCACGCGGATATTGTACTCGTCACCGTCCTCACGGTAGAAAGACTGGGTGGAACCGTTGATGGCCGCATTGACATACGAAGCCGCCGTGGTGCTGTTCAGGCCGTTGACAGCCAGTTTGGTCCTGTCGAAATCCACCTCGTATTCAGGTGTGTACTCGTCCCGGCTGATTGTCACCTGGGAAGAGTTTCCTTCCTCCCTCATCTTCCCGGCTATGATCCCGGCAAGACGGTCGGTCGAATCGAAGTCATACCCGTATATCTCGATATCGACAGAGCTCTGGCCTCCCATTCCGCCTTCACCTTCTGTCACTTCGTATTTCTTGATTTCAGGATAGCTTGCCAGGTCGGAACGGATTATATCGGCGATTTCTGTACATGACCGCTCGCGCAGCTCCATACTGCCGATATTGAAACTGAAAGAAATGATATGGGTCCCGGTATTCTGCATGGAGCCCCACGCATTGTCGGTGTCCGCCTGGCCGAGAGTATAACTGCAGACTTCCATCTCTGGAATCTCGCTCATGAAACGGTTGTACAGATTCTCGGCAAAGTCCCTCGTTATATACTGCGCCGTACCGACCGGAAGCTCGACGGTCGCGGATATACGGCCGGAATCCGACTTCGGGAAATATTCCGACTTTATGAACGGCCCGAGGAAAACCATAGATGCGACAAAGACACCCATCGCAATGCAGACCACCCATGTCCTGTGCCTTACGGCCCATGCGATAATATGGCCGTAACCTCTTGTTATCCAGTCGATGAAACGGTTTATCGGGCCGAAAATGGCCCTATGGAACCTTCCTGTCTTGGGCTTGAACCTCAAGAACCTCGAGCAGAGCATAGGCACGAGAGTAAGCGCACCTACGGTAGAGACTATCATGATGATGCAGACTATCCATCCCAGCTGCTTGAACATCACTCCGGATATTCCCTGGATGAGTGTCAGAGGGAAGAATACGGCCAGCATGGTAAGTGTGGACGCGATGACTGAGATTCCCACCTCCTGGGTCGCATGGACGGCGGCCTCCTTCGGCTTTTCTCCGCGCTCCAGATGGGTGGAGATGTTTTCAAGGACCACGATGGCATCGTCCACGACCATTCCTATGGCGATGGAAAGGGCCGACAACGATATGACATTCAGGGTATTCCCTGTAGCGTAAAGATATACGAGCGAGGCCAGGAGTGAAATAGGGATCGCAAGGACGATGATAAAGGTGGCCCTCCATCTCCCGAGGAACACATACACGACGAGCATCACCACAAGGAAGGTAATGATGATGGTCTCTTTCAGGCTGTTGATACTGTTGATGATGTTCCTGGAATTGTCGATCACGGTAGTTATCTTCACATCTGAAGGCAATGACTCCCGGATGGAGACCATGGCTTTTTTCACCCCTTTGATCACATCGACAGAGTTGGCCCCTGTCTGCTTCTGTATCACGATCTGCGCCCCCTGGACACCGTCGGTGTAGGCTTCCTGCGCACGCTCCTCTTCCCCGTCATTGACTCTCGCCACGTCTTTCAGATAGACGGCCTGGCCGTTTGAATACCCTACTACTATATCGAGCATTTCTTCCGCACTTTCGAACTCCTTTTCCACCCTTACGGAATATGTATCGGAACCGATATCTATGCTGCCGCTCGGCACATTCCTGTTCTCGGCAGCCAGCACGCTTGATATGGTGCTGATAGACAGACCGTAGGCTTCAAGCTTGTTCGGGTCGCAGAAGACCTGTATCTCCCTTTGCGGGGCACCGGTGACAGAGACTGTACCCACGCCGGACACCCTTGCAAGCGGAGTCGTGACTTTGTCATCCAGTATCTTTTCCAGGGCAGGCAGGCTTTCCCCGGCTGTCGCGGACAGGATCATGATAGGCAGGTCATCCGCACTGAACTTGAAAATGACCGGAATCGAAGCCCCGTCCGGAAGCTCCGAATTGACCAGGTCAAGCTTGTCCCTCACATCGTTTGTCGCGACGTCTATGTCTACTCCCCACTCGAATTCCAGCATGATAAGGCAGATATTCTCCTTGGACTGCGATGTGATGTCCTTCAGGTCACTGACCCCGTTCAGCGCGTTTTCCAGCACCTTGGAAAGGTTGGTCTCTATATCTTCCGCGCTGGCGCCGGGATATGAGGACATGACCATGATGACATTGGCGTCAAACTCCGGCAGCTGGTCTATGGAAATATTCATCAGGGAGAATACTCCGAATATGGCGCAGGCGGCAAAAACCAGCGCCGTAGTGACCGGGTTGTTGACGGCTTTACGGTATATGCTCATAAGATTTTGTTTTTCAGTTCAAAAAAATCAGTTCCGCTTCCGTTACTCCACCTTCACCTTTATGCCGGATTTCAGACGGACCTGGCCTTCGGTGACGACCGTAGCCCCGTCATCCAGACCGGAAAGTATCTCATAGGTATAATTCATGCGGCGGCCCGGGATGACCTTTGTGTAAGTGACGGTGCTGTCCGCATTGAGGACATATACGAAACGGTCACCTGACCCCACCTGCTTGACGATAGCCTCGTCCGGAACCACGACACTGCGGTTCACCCCGAACAGGACAGTCACTTTGGCGTACATCCCCGGACGCAGCATCCTGTCCGCATTCCCAACGACAATCTCGACCGTAAAGGTATGTGTGGCAGGGTCTATCGTAGGGTAGAGCCTGCTGATGCTCCCCTGGAACGTCTTCCCCGGGAAAGCATCCACGGCTATATCCACCTTGTCACCGACATGGACCTTGGTATAGTCGACCTCCGATATGCCGACAAGAAGCTTGACAGGGGTAATCTGCTCCACTGTATAAATCGGCTGCCCCAACGAGAACATGTCACCCTTGTCATAATTCCTCGCGGAAATGACTCCGTCCACAGGGCTGAGAAGCACGGTATTCTCCAGAAGGTTTTCGTATGAACTTCTGGAAACATTGTATTTCAGTTCCATGGCATCGAGGTCGGACTTTGACAGCCCGCCGGCCTCATAGAGGCCTTCAAGCCTTGAATATTCAGTGGAATCGTTCACCATCTGGAGCCTGGCCTGCTGGAGGTTGATCGCGTCCATCTCCGCCACCACCTGTCCGGCTTTCACGAAATCACCTATCTCTACCTTTATATCCTTGATCCTCATGGATGCCTGAGGGGCGATGTTGTTCTTGACATAGGCCTGGACAGTGGATGTGTACACCCCTATCTGCGGGACATCTTCGGCAAAGACCTGTTTTACTGCCACTACCGGGATTTCATCCTGCACGGCTGCCGGTCCTGTATTCCTGTTTCCTCCTCCGCACGATGCCACCGTAAGGGCAACGGCAACCAGAGAGGCTGTTCTGATGATTTTATTCATGTTTTTCATAATTGTTTTTCGTTTTGTTGTCCTGCATATCCTCAGGTTCGGGCCTCCTTGCCCCTTTCCTGTCGGCAGGGATGTTTGAACGCGCCGCTACCGGATAAAGTCCTGCCCGAGTGTCTGCTCGAGCTGTGATTTGGCTATCAGGAAGTTATAGATTGCCTGGGAGGCACTCAATTCTGCCTGGGTCAGCGCCAGCTGCGCATCATTCAGTTCCAGAAGAGTGTTCTTGCCTACCTGATAGGTCTTTTCCGCTATGCTGTAGCCTTTCCGGGCGGAAGCGACAGCTTCCCTGGCGGCATTGTAGGTCTTGATGTTCGTCTCCATTGTCACCAGACTCTGGCGGATGCTTATCTTCAGATTCCTCTCCGTATCCATAGTCTGGAGCTTCAACTGCGTAGCCTGGGTCTTCGCCTGGCGCACGTCATTGTATCTCTTGCCTCCGGAGAAAATCGGAATGGCAAGGCTGACCCCGACATACGAATAAGGGGTCCAACGGTACTGGGAGAATTTGAAATCATTCGTCATCGCATTGATACTGAATGAAAAAGCAGCAGAAAGCGTAGGAATGTACGCATACTTCTGCATTTTTATCGTATGCGCCAGCTGCTCGGCCTGAATGGCGAGCTGACGCATCGTAGTATTGTTCTCCAGACTCAGGGAATCCGCCTGGGACGGTTCATAGAAAAGCTGCTGCGAATAGTCGTCCAGGGTGCCGGCCACATCTATGTTCATGTCCAGGTCCACCCCCATTACGGCTTTCAGCTGCCACAGGGAAAGGATGACGGAACTTTCCGCGTCGTAGACGTTCGGAACGGCATTGGCCACATTGGTCTTCGCTCTTGTAAGGTCGTATTCTGTAGCCTTCTGGGCCCTGAACTTCTTTTCTGTCTCCTGACAGTTGGTCACTGCGTTTTCGTAGACATCCTTATATACCTGGAAAGACTCCTTGGCCAGCAGGGTGGCGAAAAAGGCCTGCTTGACCTGGGTCACCATATCAAGTCTGGATGAACGGGCCTTCTCTATGGCCAGCTCCACCTCGAGACCGGAGACTTTCAGACTTTTCCAGAGCTGGGTATTGACAAGCGGCATCGTCGCGTTCAGGCCTGCCGCCCACGTGTTCCAACGGCCGACTTCCAGGCCTTCGCTAGTGTCGAAGCCCGCCAATGCGCTGTCTCCCGAGCCGTCTCCAGCGGAACCTCCCTCACCGGAAGCGCCGCTCCCCATGTCAAGATCCATATACATGACCTGCTTCTTGATGGTCCTCTGATAAGATCCCGAAAGGTCTATCTGTGGAAACAGTGAAGCGTAAGTCCCTTTCTTCGCATAGTCCGTCCTCTGTATCTCCTGATCGGCTACCTTTACGGAAACATTCTCGCTGAGGGCTATCTGAAGGGCCTGCTCCAGGGTTATGACCACAGGGACATCTGAAGTATCCGCTGCCTGCAGGATATTCTCCGCCCCGGCATTTTCTTCCGCCTTTATATCGGTACGGTACTGTGCCGACGCACAGACCGGAGATAAGGCAAGGACTGCCGGAACACATATTATGATATAGACAAATTTTTTCATATCGTTTATTTTCGATAAAACGGCATATAATTATGGAAAATTTCGTTTAAAGCAAGCCGAAGTGTCTGACAGCATGAGAAATACCGTCTTCATCAACAGAAAGGGTGACATAATCCGCACATGATTTCACGGAGTCATCCGAATTACCCATAGCCACTCCCGTGCCGGCGTACCTGAGCATTTCGGAATCGTTGCCGCCGTCCCCGAAAGCCATGGTCTCCTCACGTGCGATACCGAATTCAGCTATCGCAGCGGCTATTCCATCAGCCTTGGACAGTCCTTTGGAATTCATGTCAAAGAAAGCCGGATACCATCTGGAGACTGTCACTTCTTCGAGTCCTTCCGTAAAATATCTTCTCTCCTGGGATTCATCAGCGAAAACAGTAAACTGGCAGACGTCCTCATAAACGAGATCATCCCAGGAATAAATGGGCACATTGTGGAGCTTGATCATTTCAAAAGTACGGCGGGTGAAATCATTCTGCATGCTTATACCGTAGCTCTTCTTGCAGAACGCCACTGCAGGGATATCAAGTTCCCGGCATCTGCGGCCGACCTCTCGTGCGATACCGGCTCCGAGCGTCCGGCAGGCAACGATCCTGCCTCCGACATTCACCAGAGCCCCGTTCATGCTTATGTAACCGTCAAACGGGAAATCCTGAAGGTTGTCCATCACCATGTAGTGACGTCCGCTGGCGATAAACAGCCTTATCCCCTTTTCCCGAAGGGCATAAAGGTCACTGATCACCTGCGGTGAAATCACATGGGTCTTGAAACTCACAAGGGTTCCGTCTATGTCAAAGAATATCGCTTTTATCATTTTTATTTGTCATTCAACATCAATCCACTCATAGTCACCGCCCCAAATGGAAAGAAAGCGCATGAAATCCCCGTTGGGGACAATTACACTCGCCGTATTGTCGCATGGATGGAAACTCAGTTTCGGGGCGTTCTGCAGGTCCTTGTCAAGAAACAGCTTGACCCTGTGGCCGTTGGGGAACAATTCTTTCGGGGAGGCACCGGGAACTGCCTTCACCGCATGCGTACTTCCGTCACTTCCGGCCAGTTCTACTTCCTGCGCCCCTTCTGCAGGAATCATGTCATGGATCAGACCGAGCGGAGATACCGAGCCGGGCAAAAGGCCCAGGCAGCGTTCCATGCGCCCGGCAGAAGCGAAAGACATCTTCCCCTCCTTCATCCTGTGCTCGAACGAATGGATATCGAAATCCTTATGACATTCGATGACAACGAGATAGTGCCTGTTGCCCTTATGATTGCGGAAAAACAGGTTCTTGCAGTGAACGGATTCTATCCCGTCCCAATATTTCAGAGCCTCATCTATTGTATAAAGTGACGGATGGGTATATAAAACGTACTTGATCCCATGTCTGTCCATGAAATCAAGCACATTCCTTATCTTTTGGTTTTCAACTGTTTGCGGATCAGTAGGAGACAACATAATGCTATAAACAGATTTCTCGACTTCGCTCGAAATGACAATGCCGGCACAGCTTACTGACATGACATCCGCTGCCGGATCACTTTGCCTTGGCGTAATGGGTAGGCGCAGGTTTCGGCTTTTCAGGATGCACTACCATGGCTGGCTTGCCCCACTTCAAGCTGTAGACAATCAGACATATACCCGCAATAATGAACGGGATGCTGAGTATCTGGCCCATATTCAGGACCATATTTTCCTCGAATCCTACCTGAGGTTCCTTGATGAACTCGATAAGGAAACGCATACCGAAAAGCACTATGAAGAAAATACCGAGAAGAGTCCCTCTTTTGAGTTTCGGCAGACGGTATTTGTACAATCCCATAAGTATCAGACCCAGAATCAGATAGCTTAGAGCCTCATAAAGCTGGGTGGGATGTTTCGGAAGAGTCTCGCCCCTGAGGTCGAAAATGAATCCCCACGGAAGACTGGTAACATCACCGTATATTTCAGAGTTGCAGAGATTTCCAAGACGGATGAACATTCCTGCGAAACATACCGGGATACACAGGTGGTCAAGCATCCAGAGCAGGTCGAAATCATATTTGCGTCCGTAATGGTGCGCATACCACCACATGGCAAGGATTATCGCTATCGTACCTCCATGACTTGCCAGACCGCCTTTCCACGGCATGAAGATCTCCCAGAATCCCTGCCAGCTTCCGAAATAGTAATCAGGCTGGTAGAATATGCAGTGGCCGAGACGGGCCCCGACTATCGTAGCGACCAGCAATGTGAAAAGAAGCGGATCCAGAAGACTGAGAGGAAGCCCTTCCCTCTTGAGGAAGCCTTTGAATATGAACCATCCCAGTACAAAACCTGCAAGGAAAAGCACCGAGTACCATCGCAACACAAAACCCCCGATATGGATGATATCGGGGTTCATGTGCCAGTGTATTGCAAGCAAATCTATCATTTTCCTGTATTATTCTTCCTTTTTTGCCGTCGAAGTGAGGAAAAGTTCGTCCATCTGGATCTGGTCGATATAAGACGGAGAATCAATCATCACGTCACGGCCCTGGTTGTTCTTAGGGAACGCGATATAGTCCCTGATGGTCTCCTGACCTCCGAACAGTGCGCACACGCGGTCGAAACCGAACGCAAGACCTCCGTGAGGCGGAGCTCCGAACTTGAAGGCATTGATTATGAAGCCGAACTTGTACTGTGCATCCTCATCAGAGAAACCGAGGACTTCGAACATCCTCTGCTGCACCTTGGAGTCGTGGATCCTGATGGAACCGCCGCCGAGTTCGGTACCGTTAAGGACAAAATCGTATGCATTGGCGCAGACCTTCTCAAGATCCTCTTTTCTGTCGCTGTAGAACAGGTCGAGATGCTCGGGCTTAGGCGCGGTGAACGGATGGTGCATCGCATAGAAACGCTGAGTCTCGTCGTCCCATTCAAGGAGAGGGAAATCAATTACCCACAGCGGCGCAAATGTGTGAGGGTCGCGCAGTCCCAGACGGTTTCCCATCTCTATGCGCAGGACTCCCAGCATGGTCTGGGTCTTTCTCTTCTGACCGCAGAGAACGAGGATAAGATCGCCCTTGCCAGCCTCCATTCTGGCTGCAATGGACTGAAGCTGCTCCTGTGTATAGAATTTGTCGACAGACGACTTGATGGAACCGTCTTCGTTTATCTTGATGTAGACCAGACCTTTGGCTCCTACCTGAGGCCTCTTCACCCACTCTGTCAGCTCGTCCAGCTGCTTGCGGGTATAGCCTGCAAGGCCCGGAACACAGATGGCTCCGACATATTCCACTGAGTCGAATACCGAAAAACCATGTCCCTGGACATCAGAAGTGATCTCATGAATCTTCATGCCGAAGCGGATATCAGGCTTGTCCGATCCGTAATTGTCCATGGCATCGAACCAGCTCATGCGAGGAAGCGGATCCGGGATATCCACATTCAGAACATTCTTGAACATGGTACGCATCATGCCTTCGAACATGTCAATGACATCGTCTCTCTCGACAAAAGACATTTCGCAGTCGATCTGGGTGAATTCCGGCTGCCGGTCAGCCCTCAGGTCCTCGTCACGGAAACACCTTACTATCTGGAAGTAACGGTCATAGCCTGCCACCATCAGCAGCTGCTTGAATGTCTGGGGAGACTGCGGAAGTGCATAGAACTGTCCCGGATTCATACGTGAAGGCACCACGAAATCACGTGCCCCTTCCGGAGTGGATTTGATGAGATACGGAGTCTCGATTTCAAGGAAACCCTTGCTGTCCAGATAATTGCGGACTTCATGCGCAAGTCTGTGTCGGAGTTCGAGAGCCTTTTTCAGAGGATTCCTTCGAAGGTCGAGATACCTGTATTTGGCCCTGAGTTCCTCTCCGCCGTCGCTGACATCCTCGATGGTAAACGGAGGAGTCTGCGCCTTGTTCAGTATATTGATTGAAGAAAGTCTGATTTCGATGTCGCCTGTAGGCATCTTCGGGTTCTTGCTCTGACGCTCGATCACCTCCCCTGTAGCCTGGATCACGAATTCACGGCCAAGAGACCCTGCGGTCTCGATAAGGTCGGCCGGAGCGGATGCATCGACTGCCAGCTGTGTGATCCCGTACCTGTCACGCAGGTCGATGAAAGTCATTCCCCCGAGTTTCCTTGTTCTCTGTACCCATCCGGCCAGAGTCACTGTCTGTCCGGCATTTGCGATGCGGAGTTCTCCGCAAGTATGAGTCCTGTACATATGTTGTATTGGTTTAATTCGTCAAATCCTGCAAATTTAATAATTTTCGGAGAAGAATGGTATTTTTATCTGCATTATCAATGAAACGGGTGGGATGCAACATTAAAAAAAATATTGCATCTGAATATGCGTATAACCTTCAAACTGATACGAAATGGAATTGTCTTACAGGATCTTGTATGCGGCTGTCATTCTTGCCTCAGCCTCATGTTCCAGGAATCTGACACCGAGCAGTGAAATCACAGGGCAGGAATTCGACATCAACAGCAACATTACTTCCGTGATAGCCCATGACCAGATGAATGTGGTATTCGACAGCCAGTTGCCAAAAGGGAAAATCGTGGTATATGCCAATTCCGACTTGCACAAGTACGTATATTTCCGCAATCACGGAGAGTCGGTTGAGCTCTGGTACGATGACGGGAAGAAATCATACGACGGAATGACCGTCGAGGCCCACATCCCGTCAGAACAGTTCTCCGATATAGCCGTATATGACCTGGTCACCATCACAGGAAAACCCGAAACAAAAGACTTCTCTGTAGATCTGGATGACAGTTCTGAAATGTTCTGTGACAATGTGGATTTCAACATCCTGACAGTAAAACTGGACGGCCTTGCGGAAATGGTTGTCAGCGGGAGGTGCAATATCCTGGACATCACAAGTTCCGGGATGAGCGAATTCATCTGCCCTGACCTGTACTGCGAACATGTAAGAGGACATCTTGACGACATGTCCGACGTTACCGTAACTTCGCCCGGAGGCTTCGACGGCATCATAGACGACTCTACATTAATCATCCTCAAACCGGATGAGGGAAAAGAATGACAGGAAGCTATTCTTCGGTTTCACAGCCTCTGAAATAAAAATCTTCCGCTGATTTTTCCGCAGAAAAACAGTAATAGGTCATTTCCGCTTCGGAGCATATCTGGCCATCATACATGATGCGTGCTGAAATAAATGCGAAGTTCCTTTTCATCTCTTTGATACCGGCGCGGATTTCAAGCGTTATACCCGCCCCTGTCGGGACCGGCTTCTTGAACTTGATGTCAAGGTTGGTAGTCATTCCGGCGCACTGTAGCTTCCTGGCTATGACCCATGCCGCTATTTCATCCATCAATGTAGCCTGGATACCTCCATGAAGAGTATGGAGCCACCCCTGATAATTGTCATCCGAATGCCAGAAGGACACGATTTCATCCCCGTCCTCATAAAATTCCATTTTAAGCCCCAGAGGATTGGCAGGGGCGCATCCGAAACAGTTGTAGCCGTCCTTTATAAGACCAAGCCACGGATTTATGATTTTCTTCATGTTGAACATATTTGAATCTGCCGGAGACAAAAATACTGTTTTTCCTGACTATTCGTGCTCTGCCATCCGTTTTTCCGCAAGAGCTTCATATCTGGTACCCGGACGGCCGTAATTTGCGTACGGATAGATGGAAATGCCCCCACGCGGTGTAAAGAAGCCTGTAACTTCGATGTATTTAGGGTCCATCAGCTTTATGAGGTCCTTCATGATTTTATTCACGCAGTCCTCATGGAAATCGCCATGGTTCCTGAAACTGAAAAGATAAAGCTTAAGACTCTTGCTCTCCACCATTTTCACGTCAGGGATATAGCTGATACGTATCTCCGCGAAGTCAGGCTGCCCGGTTATAGGGCAGAGGCTCGTGAACTCGGGACAGTTGAACCTGACCCAATAATCGTTGTCCTGATGCCGGTTCTCGAATGTCTCGAGAACTTCAGGAGCATAGTCACTCTTGTATTCCGTCTTGCGGCCCAATGATTTGAGGCCTTCATTTTCTCTGTTTTCCATATGATATGTTGATTTTTATAGATTCATGTCTGCCATTTCATAGAAGGCGAAACCGGGAAATCGGCAGATAATCATTTTTCACTCCGGGATGCCAGGTATTTTTCCAGGCCGGCTCTGCGGAGCCTGCAGGCAGGGCAATGTCCGCACCCGTCACCGGGAACACCGTTATAGCAGGTAAGAGTCTCGTTCCGGATAATGTCCAGCACACCGAGCTCATCGGCGAGTGCCCATGTCTGTGCCTTGTCAATCCACATCAAAGGGGTATGGATTACGAACTGCTCGTCCATAGCAAGGTTCAGGGTGACGTTCAAGGATTTGATAAAGGCATCGCGGCAGTCTGGATAACCACTGAAATCGGTCTGCGAGACTCCGGTCACTATATGGTTTATCCCATGCTCCCGGGCCATGACAGCCGCTATACTCAGGAAAAACAGGTTCCTTCCAGGTACAAAAGTGTTGGGGCACGAGTCTTCCGGCTTCTCCTGGTCCATGGCCATGGAAGGATCCGTCAGGGAATTCCTGCCGAGCTGTCCGATGAACGACACGTCCATAAGATGGAAGTCCACGCCTGCCTTTTCCGCCAGCTTCCCGGCCATTTCCACTTCAAGGCTATGCTTCTGTCCGTAAATGAATGTCAGGGCATGGACCTTACTGAATTTCTTCTTCGCCCAGAACAGGCATGTACTGGAGTCCTGGCCGCCGCTGAATACGACCAGAGCTTCATCATTGTTCATCTTATTCATTACTGTATGTCGGTTATTTTAAATGGGTTGTAAGAGATGCCGGTGTCAAATGCATCCGCGCCTTCATATTTTTTGACAGCCTTTACGACGATGTTCGTCACAGGAAGGATAATCACCTCATACGCCGTCTTGAGAAAAATCTGCAACAGCATCAGCTTAAGCATCTCGTTCCCCGCCAGCCCCCAGAATGCTATAGGGAAGAAAACCAGGGAATCGACGGTCTCCCCTCCGATGGAAGACACTACTGCCCTGAGGGAGAACCGCTTGCCGTGCGAGGCGATTTTCATCTTGCTCATGATGTAGGCGTTGACGGTAGACCCTGACAGGAATGCCAGCAAGGACGCCAGTGTAACCCTCGGTGCAAGTCCGAAGATATAGTCAAAGTGAGCACCGCCGTCCCAGAAGTCAGCCGCAGGAAGAATCCTTACAATCTGCGCCATGGCCACTACGAAAAAATTCATTGCAAAGCCTGTCCAGATGACCAGCCTCGCTTTCTTGTATCCCCAGACTTCTACTATGCAGTCATTCAGGATATACGATACCGGAAAAATAATCACGCCGCCGGTAAGCGTGAGCATACCGGCCGTGAATATCTTTGTCTCGAAAAGGTTGGATGCTATCAGGCATACATTGAACAGTATGGCCATCAGCACGAACGGAACGGACAGCGTGACACGCTGCCGCCGGGCCTGGGGCCCGGGAATGGGATTGTCTTTCATTTTCTTGTTTTTAAAGTGGTTAACAAGCACACTATATCGGTTATTCCGCAGCCTTCAGACGTTCTGCGTTCTCGGCAATCTGAAGCTGGTCAAGAACTTCCTGGATATCACCGTCCATGAAGACAGGAAGGTTGTACATCGTATAGTTGATACGGTGGTCTGTCACACGGGACTGAGGATAGTTGTAGGTACGGATTTTTGCAGAACGGTCACCTGTAGAGACCATCGTCTTGCGTTTTGCCGATATCTCGTTCAGATATTTCTCGTACTCCATGTTGTACAGTCTTGTACGGAGCTCGGCAAGCGCCTTGTCAAAGTTCTTCAGCTGTGATTTTTCATCCTGGCACTGCACCACGATACCTGAAGGGATGTGGGTAAGGCGGATAGCTGAATATGTCGTGTTCACGGACTGTCCGCCAGGACCGGAAGAACAGAATGTATCCTTACGGATATCGTTCATATTCAGCTCGATGTCAAACTCATCAGCTTCCGGAAGCACTGCTACTGATGCTGCTGAGGTATGCACCCTGCCCTGTGTCTCGGTCTGCGGCACACGCTGCACACGGTGTACGCCCGACTCATATTTGAGGACACCGTAGACCCCGTCCCCTATCACCTTGAAGACTATCTCCTTGAATCCGCCGGCGGCACCTTCGGATTGGTTGGTGACCTCCATTTTCCAGCCGCGTTTCTCTATATATTTGGAATACATGCGGAAAAGGTCTCCGGCAAAAATCGCCGCCTCGTCCCCGCCTGTACCTCCACGTATCTCCACAATGGCATTCTTGCTGTCCTGCGGATCGGCCGGGATAAGCAGCAGCTTGATGTTCTGCTCCATCTCCGGAAGCTTCGGTTCTATCTCAGCCATCTCTTCCTTGGCCATCTCGCGGAGCTCTTCGTCCTTCTCGTTTGCTATGATGTCTTTCGCAGCATCATAGTCTTCTATCATTTTCTTATATTCCTGACCCGCCTGGATGATAGGTGCCAGCTCCTTGTACTCCTTGTTGAGCTGCACGTATTTCTTCATGTCGGAAATCACTTCAGGGTCAGACAACTGTGCCTGAAGCGAATCATACTTGTCCTGCAGTCCCAGGATCTTCTCCAATAATGAATTTTCTGCCATATATTCTTTTTGTCCTTATGCTTTATTATGTCTGATTATATACCCTCCCCGGCCATACCCGGGATCCAATGCTACTCTATCGCCTTTATATAGCATCTGCGTCTCATATAAAGCTCGCAGTCACCGTATTTGTTCCAGACGAACGATGCGGAATTGGTGTCAATCTGAGGATTTGTGATAGCCCACTTCGCCCCGCATTCGCGGTACTGGCGGGCCATTATGCTATGGAATACGGATGACACTCCGGTATTCTGCCATTTCGGCGCGGCTCCGTTGATCATCAGGTCAATCGTCTCGACATTCTTGAGGGCCTTCAGAAAATGTATCCATCCGAATGGGAACATCGATCCTTTTGCTTTCTGGAGAGCCTTCGATATGCTCGGGAAAGAAATGCCGAATGCCGCTATCTCCTTGTCCTCATCCAGCAGGAAGCAGCACAGACGCTTGTCCAGCAGGCCGATGGTCTGCTCCGCCTCTTCCGCGATTTCCTCATCCGTGAACGGGATGAAGTTGTAGACCGCTTCCGCAAAACTCTCGTTGTATATCTGGAAAAACTTGCGTACCAGAGCCTTGTCATGCTTCAGAGAATCTATGTCCCCTTCCACGAGTTTGTACCTCTCCATCAGGCGGTCAGCTATAGCCGTCATTTTGTCAGGGACAGGCTGGTCAGCGCGAAGCTTGTACTGCACCCAGTCGCACTCCTTTTCAAATCCGAGAGCTGTCACCAAGTCGTTGTAATAAGGGTAGTTGTACAGGCAGTTGAACGGAGGTATGTTCTCATAGCCCTCCACCAGCATGCCCTGCTTGCCCAATGTATTGTAATACAGCGGCCCGTGAATCTCGTTCATTCCGTGCTCCTTCGCCCACGCCTCGGCAGTGGATATAAGCAGGCGGGCCACCTCAATGTCATTTATGGTATCAAACCATCCGAAACGGGCCCTTTTCTTGCCGTAACGCTCGTTGTACCTCGGATTTATCATGCCGCAGATACGTCCTGCCACCTTGTCTCCGTCCAGCACCATCCACATCTTGTGCGAACAGTAGCTCAATGTAGAAACACTGGTCAGCGACTTCACCTGATCCGAATGGAGTGCCGGCACATACTGCGGGCAGTCCTTGTACAATCTGTCAGGAAATCCGATGAATCTCTTGAGGTCTTTTTTCGACTTGACCTCTACGATACGATAGTCAGACATAAATCTCTGTATTTTAATACAATAAACGTATCCGGCATGGCTTCCGCCAAATTACCGGATGCAAAGGTAGTAAAAATTATACAATACAAGTCCTGTTTGCATGCAGATAAGGTCCTGGCAGGAGGTCGCGATGAGCAAAGGTAAATTCGGTCCTTGTGACGAAATTGTTCCGATAATCCGGGGCTCAGGTCAATACAGGAATCCGAAAGCCCACAGAGGGATTTTTCTGAATATTCCGGCATCGATATCATCCGCCGCCACATACCCGTTTTCCGCATCCTTTATCTGACTGAAATCCTTGTCCCGGCCTCCGACCTCAATTATATATTTTCTGTCTATACGAAAATCACCTGTTTTCATTCCCCCGTACTCCACCGTATGCCCGGCAGAGGCAAGCTGGTTACAGAAAAAAGTCTCCCGCACAGTTCCCTTTTCAGGCATTTCCAGTGAAAGGATATATAGAAGGTTGGTATTATCCAGAAGAATTTTATCCGGTTTCTGTAAATCTCCCGTAGATGACAGATCCGTAAACAGTCTTCTTATGATCCTGGCCTCTTCCAGACTTTTGAGATATTTCAGTGTTGTCAGACGCTGGATGCCGATATTTCTTGAAATTTTTGCTATATCCACTTCAAACGGGACCAACCCGGAAATAATCTGGAGCAGCGCCTTTACTTTTCTGGTATTTCCGGGTTCAATATTTCTTTGAGCCGTCAATTCCGTGTCAACAGTGTAATTGATAATATTTTCAATGCGGAAATTATATGTAAACCTATCTTCAAAATAGAAAGGGTAGTACCCGGTTCTGAGATATTGGCTGAAATGTTCTAACGGATAACACTTCTTTTTTATTTCATTGCAGAAGAAAGATGCATTTTCCAGAAGATTGTCAAGACTTGTAGGAACGAAATCCAGACCTGTCGTGAAGCACAGGTACTCCCGGAAAGACATTCCAGGCATTTCATACTCCACCATTCTTCTTGACAGATCCGCCTTCCCATTGTTTATTTCCAGCAATGAACTGCCGCTGACAACAATATGCAGTTCCTTGTGCAGATCATATATTTCTTTCAATTCTTGACTCCATCCATCATATTTGTGAATTTCATCAATAAAGATATATCTCCCTCCCAATTTGACAAACCGGTCAACCGTATCAACCAGAGTATGGGTGGAAAAATAGCCTGTATCTGCAGCGCAATATAGCACATGTCTGTCCCCGGCGGCAAAGTCTTTTTTGATTTTCTGCAGGATTAAAGTGGATTTTCCAACGCCCTTCGGTCCCTTTATGCAAACAAGCCTGCTATTCCAGTTTATGGTGTACATGAAACTCCGAATGAAATCCATAGGGACAACATTCAGATATTCATCGTGGCGTTCAAAAAGTTTTTCCATAATCCTGATTTTTTGCCAAAGATAGGCGTTTTCTATAGAAAATAAAATATGTATTAAAATGTTTTTTACAGAAAACACTTAATACATATTGACTGTCTTTCTGTGACTTTCCCTGAAAAAGGTTTACACTTTCTGTAACAGGGATTCAATGGCGGCCTGGGCGCAGACACAGCCGAATACCGCAGGAATATAGGATATGGTCCCGACAAGGGACTTCTTGTTGCGGTCGTCGCACTCGACAATCGCCTCCTTTTTCGGGAGCTCTTCGGAAAACACTACCTGGAATCCCTTCCTTATCCCCATCCTTCTGAGCCTCTTACGCACGACGAAAGCCAGAGGGCAGTTGAAAGACTTGGATATGTCAGTGAGCCTCACTTTGGTAGCATCGGTCTTGGCACCGGCCCCCATGGATGATACCAGCGGTATGTGCCTGTCCATACAATATTTTATAAGAGCCATTTTCGGTGACAGGGTATCTATGGCATCCACCAGAAAATCTACCTGACAGCCCCCCAGAACGGACTCTGCTGCATCCGCTTCCAGATACTCTTTTATCACAGTGATGTCCAGCTGCGGATTGATGTCAAGCAGTCTTTCTTTCAGGACATCACACTTGGGCCTTCCTACTGTCGAATCCAGCGCCAGAAGCTGACGGTTCTTGTTGGACACGGAAACATCGTCGCTGTCCATGATTATAAGGCGGCCGACACCTGCACGCACTACCATTTCAGCGGCATAGCCACCGACTCCGCCGACTCCGATTACAGCTACACAAGATTCCGAAAGCCTTTTCAGGCCTTCTTCTCCTATAAGCATCGCTGTACGTTCTTTCCAGATTTCCATTTTTCAAAGTCCTTTCGCCTTGGCCTCGTCCCAGATGGCATCCATCTCTTCAAGGGTCATATCATGCAGGTCGCGTCCCTGGCGGATGGTATGCTCTTCCAGATAGGTGAAGCGTCTCTTGAATTTGGCACAGGTGCGTTCCAGTGCGGTATCAGGGTTAAGGCCGTAGAGTCTTGCAGCATTCACAACGGCGAAAAGATAGTCGCCAAGCTCTCCTTCGGCCCTGTCGTATGCATCTTTCCTCTCCTGCTCGGAAGACGCCTTCTCCATACAGTCCAGTTCTGTCTGATATTCACCCAGTTCCTCTTTCACCTTGTCCCAGACATCCTCTTTTTTCTCCCAGTCGAATCCGACTCCGCGGGCCTTGTCCTGCATCCTGTACGCTTTCAGAAGCGGCGGAAGGGCATCAGGAACCCCGGAAAGTATGCGCTTGTTGCCGTCCTTTTCCTTGGCTTTGAGCATTTCCCAGTTCTGCATCACCTGCGCGGAATTTTCCACCTGAACAGTGGAGAACACATGCGGATGGCGGTATATCAGTTTGTCACACAACAGATTGATGACATCAGCAATATCGAACTGCCCTTTCTCCTCCCCTATTTTGGAATAGAATATTACATGCAGGAGGACATCGCCCAGTTCCTTGGAAATATTCTTGCCGTCATTTTTGAGAATGGCATCACTGAGTTCATAGACTTCCTCTATGGTCTGCGGCCTGAGGGATTCGGATGTCTGTTCCCTGTCCCACGGGCATTTGACACGCAACTCGTCCATTATGTCCAGAATACGGCCGAATGCCGCCAGTTTTTCTTCTCTTGTATTCATTTTCAATACGTCGCTATTGATTTGCGGTGCAAAGATAGAATGGGCTATATTATTTTACAACCCATTTGTCTATGTTCCTGGTCTCGCTGCTGAAGTTCACACCTATCGTGTAGACTTTACGGCTGTCCTTCGCGAATGGAAGGGCGTACTGCTTCTCCTCGATCTGCTGCAAGGCCTGCTCCGCGCTCCCGTCCAGCTTGAACTCCATCACATACACATAGCTGTCGGTCTGCAGCACCAGGTCTATCCTGCCGCGTGAGGTGTGGTATTCCACTTTCGTGTACAGTCCTGCCAGACGGAACACTATGAAAAGGACGTTCTGGTAATGAAGCTCGATGTCTTTCGCCAGTTCATACGGACAGTCCGCAAGGAACGACTGCAGACGCTCCATGAACCCGTCAATGTCACCGGATTTGACATCAGATATGAAGTCCCAGATTGCGAAGCCGCTCTCAGACTCCTGGATCGGGGTATAGTATGGCAGAAGAAAGTTCATAAAGCCTTCCTCTACTTCCCGGTTGGGAAATCCGAGCTCATATATGCGTGGCTCCGGGATATACCCCTTAATCGTCAGATAACCGCTCTGGTAGATGACCGGAATAGGGTTCGTTGATGCTGCGTCGATGCTGTCAAGCACATTTGAGGTGGTCTTCTCGTGCGCCATCCTGTACAGGTCGTACTTGTGAAGTTTCAGTAGCTCCACCAGGTAGGTCGGAGTGCCTGTCTCGAACCAGTAGTGTCCGTATTGTTTTTTCTTGAAAGTATTGAGCAGACTGAAAGGGTTGTATATTCCAGGACTGTCAGGATAGAAATGGTAGCCGTCATAGTCAGTCCTGAGTTGCTCGCAGGCCTGCCCGAAGGTCTGTCCGTTGGCAGTGGCAAGATCCTGTATGTCTTCGCTGAAGTTGTCAATAAGTTCTTTTTCACTTATCCCGCAGATGTCATAATATGTCTCGTCTCTGGAAATGTCCTCCAGGTTGTTCAAGTCGCTGAATACGCTCACCTTCCCGAACTTAGTCACCCCTGTCAGGAGAGCAAACTTGATATGCCCGTCTTCTGACTTCAGTGCCCCATAGAACGCTTTCAGCGTACTCCGGAAGGAATCCTGTCTTTTCTGGTCTCCTATTGCCTGCAGCATCGGCTTGTCATACTCGTCTATCAGGATGGCGACACGCTCGCCGGTTTTCTCGTGTGCCCGACGTATCACTCCGGCGAAGCGACGCTCAAGCCCCTTTTCTGCTTCATTCTTTCCGTAGATATTCTCCCACCCGATCAGGTACTCGTCCAGCAGTTCAGACAGAGAATCTTCTGATTCATATTTCCTGGTATTCAAGTCAAGATACAAGACAGGGTATTGTTTCCACTCCTTTTCCACTTCCTGCATGGCAAGACCCTCGAAGAGGTCCTTCTTTCCCTGGAAATATGCCTCCAATGTGCTCACAAGAAGGCTCTTACCGAAACGCCGCGGACGGCTAAGAAAATAGTAGCGGCCTGTCTTTGCCAGCTCATATATCTTTGCTGTCTTGTCCACATAAAAATAACCGTCTCTGCGCAGACTCTCGAAATTCTGTATCCCTACCGGATATAACTTCCCCATATCGGATATGATTGTTTGTTACTTCTGACAAAAATACAAATTTATTCAACATATAGTAAAGTCCCGTCACGCGGATAGGGATCGCCCTAATATATTCTGAACCGAATCGTTGACACAAACCGTTGTGCCCGCCTGATTATTTGGAAGGCAGGTGGTTCTCCTTCAGGCCGACACATTCGTCAAGCGGTTTCACGAAGCGGTCCAGCTCTACAAACCTTAGCGAAATACTTTCATCAGGTACTTCTCCCGTCTGTTTTTCCCGGAAAGTGTATTCGGATATGTAACGGCCTGTCCATTCAGGTCCACACCTCTTGAAAAAGTGCCGCTGGCCCGACTGCTGCATCTCAACTATGAACCTCGTCCCGTCATCTCCCTCGCAGCGAAGGTCCAGCCGCACGCTCTTAGTCTCCATAATGATATTTTCGTTTAATGGTTACTCCGCATATTCTCCGGCTATGCCCGGAATGGCAACGCAGGGAC
>JADILV010000063.1 GCA_017695115.1 Candidatus Cryptobacteroides avicola
TATGCTGATCGTCTCGTGGGCTCGGAGATGTGTATAAGAGACAGGTATTATAAGGACGATTTCAGCAAGTCTGACAACTGCAATTATAGTAAGCTGCACTATCAACGGCGAACCGGAAGGCAGACAGGTTACGGATTATCAGGAATATGAAGTGACTGTAGCATCGGAAAAGATTCCTGGCGTATATATGTCTTGCGGTAACAATATCCTGACTGATGTATATGCGGTCAGATATGCAGGAGAGGATGACTGGAAGATGCTTGCCTCAATAGAGGGCTTCGAATATGAGAGCGGCTATGAATACACTTTGCGCATAAGCAGGACGGATTATCTGGATTACAGTATGGGTGAGCCGGCCTGGACGGAATATGCCCTGATAGAAGAAATTTCTAAGGAGGCAAAGGCGTCGGAGAATGTTCCGGACAACTTCATCCCGGAATGGTATTTCGAGCAATATTGTACCGATTTGGATGATTTTGCATATAAAGTGGAAGCGGAGCATCCGGAGACAATAGCGACCGACATAGAGAATGATCCTGCATTTTCCTTCAATGGCGGCAAACTCTGCATGGTCGGCCTTGGCCAATGGCTCCTGCTTGACCCGGATAATAATGTTGAAAAATGGGGGCAGCTGAAGCGCGTATCAATGAGTGCCGATGAAATGCCTGACATATACCGGATTTTCCCTCCTGAGGATGCAGGCAGCATAAGAGGTTACGGCCGTCTCGAATTTATGGAGTTGGGAGATGACGACAACAGCCTGATGCAGTTCGACATATTTTTCGCTCCCTCGGCGAGATCAAAGGCTGACCAGCCGATACCGCATTCTTTCCGGCTCTGGCTTTATAAGGATCTGACAGAAGTGTACAAGAAAAAATATCCGGAAGCCGGAGTAGAAGCCGTCGTTATCCGCTATTGCGTGGATGATAATTATTTGACAGAGTAGCCTGTTCTTCCGAAATTTGAAGTGTTGTATTTGTCTTCGCCACAACCGGAGAAAAAAGGGTTGTTGCCAGAACAAGGAGCCAAAGATTTCCTGTCAAAGGGTTATAGGCGGCGAGAAGTTCCGCAATGCTGTTGCCGCCGGAGAGTCCTGTGGCAAACTCAAAAATAACGGTCAGCAATATCCATACTATGCCTGTAAGCCATTTCCCCTTACGGGTACTGTTTTTTGTCAGTCGTGGATACATAAGCCACGTAATCAGGAAGATAAGACCACTTAAAATGATTCCGCTCGCAGGCAAGGCCCATTTCTGCCCGATGGCAGGAGCCAATACATACTCCCTCAGCCCTCCATTGAGAATAGCTGCAGGAATGAAACATATCCAGATTATAAGTGATTTCAGAATGTTCATTGGACGGCAGTTTATATTTTATCCAGCATTATCTCGATAAGATGTGAGGCGTTCATATTGCGGGCGACACCTCGGCTGATTTTGTATGAAAATCGGATTGTATCTGACAGTTCGATTTCAAAACAATAATTCAGGAACTTGTCCGGATACCGGTTTTCCAGATCCGTTATTCCCAGATCATGGGTGGCGATTATTCCTGATACTTCATGTCTGGAAAGTTCTTCAAGGATGATCATTGACCCTTTGAGCTTATCACTCGAATTGGTCCCTTTCAGAATCTCATCAAGTATGACCAGGGTGTAAGTGTGTGACTTGACATATTCCAGCATCAGTCTTAGCCTTGAGAGCTCTGCCTGGAAATATGATGTGTCTTTGGAAAGATTGTCCGCAGTACGCATACTTGAAAACAAGGATACCGGGACAAAGGCAAATTTTCTGGCACAGACTGCGGCACCATTGGTGGCAAGGATGAATGATACGCCTATCGTCCTTAGAAATGTGCTCTTGCCGGCCATATTTGCACCTGTGACAATGGCGAGATTGTCCCTTTTCAAAGTGAAGCTGTTTGGAACACCGTTCCTGCCCGACAGGAACGGATGAACTATGTCCGATGTTTCAATGATTGTCCCGGACGGGGCGGCGAGAATTTCTCCATATGTATTGTCCGGGTTATTGAAAACATAAGTGCCGAAACTTGCAAGAGCGTCGATTTCAGCTATGCTGTCGGTCCAACCTGTTATGTGAGAACCGTATTTAGATATCCATTTGAAGAACATTTTCGAAACCATGATATCATACATTATGGTCCCGTTGAAAAGAAGATACAGCAGGAAATTTCCTCGCTGGTCATAAAGGTTCAGTATCCTTGAAAGATGGTCGAATGCCTTGAGGCTTCCAGTCCCGTCATCGAAAAGGCATTGTCTGGACTTGATCAGAAGTTCGGATTTGAAACCGGCAGTTTCTATGTCCTTCAATATATCCGTATATCTCCTGCATTCTTTATACAGGCTGTCGGTAAACTGTATCATTCTGTCAGTCCGTCTTCCGGAAAAGAAAGTGATAAGATGTTGAAGCACAAATAAGGAACAGAATACTATCGGTGAGACAAAACCAGTTAACCACCCGGCGAGAGACAGGACAGTTACAATGGAGAGTATCTGCGGAACAGGATCTTTCATAAATAGATTTCCTTGTATCGGCTTTGCTATTACATCTGCCAGTCTGTCCAGTTCTTTACCGATATGTCTGTTCGAGTGGAATTTTATCCTCCATTGCGGAAGTGCGGCAAGTTCTTTTACTGCTTCCTGCCTTTTATGAATAATGTCTGTATCCGAAGGGAGATCAGTCAGTTTTCTGGCCAGCATTTCTTTCCCTTTGAGAGTGACGGTCCTGTTTATCCTGTTGAACAGTGATTCCGGACCGAAAACATCGAGGTCGTATGAGTATTTATGATGCGGATCTATGAATTCCGTTCCGTCCTCAAACGGGGAGAAATCATTACGGAAGTACGAGAGTTCATTTTCGCACACCTTTCTCCTGGACTGGAGATCCCTGATTTTCCTATTGAGGATCGCATCGGCTTTCAATGCAGCGACATACAGAATCACGGATATCGCAATCGATATGAATCCTGGCACATTACCTTTATTCCCTACGGTATACCATATCGAGGCTATTATGCAGCAGAAAAGGATCAGTTTGCATGCTACATAAATGTTGCTCTTCCTTTGAAGTGCCTTTTCCTTGGAAGTCAGGGATGCTATTTCGTCTTTATAAAACTGCTCCGGAGATTTCATTGGAGTTGTCGGTAAATGTATTTACGAAAGTCTCTATGAGTCTGTTCACTGTTTCAGGCCGGTCGGTGTTGGCATTATGTCC
>JADILV010000064.1 GCA_017695115.1 Candidatus Cryptobacteroides avicola
ACGAGACTCGAACTCGCGACCCCAACCTTGGCAAGGTTGTGCTCTACCAACTGAGCTATTTCCGCAGACTCGAAGAATCTGCGCTAAATTTGGCTACGGTTCGGTAATCGCAAACAAGTTTTCGATTACACTCACCTTGCACAAATTTTCCGCATTTTTCTTTTTAAAGAGCAATCCCGCTATTTTGGTAACGGGATTGCAAAGGTAGGTATTTTTTCTTGACTTGCAAATTTTTTGTGGCTTTTTACACGAAATTTGTTATTTCTTTACAATTTTCGCTGCATATCCACCACCTGGGGCCATGTGGATGGCCACTTTCCGGGATGCCGGGACAGAAATTGTCTCTTTGACATAGTCGCGGCCTGCCCGATCTGCATTGATACCGTCACGATAGACTGTCATTTCATAGTCCCCCTCGCCGAGGAAAGAAAGATCGACAGTGATATCCCTGGCATTCCAGTCTGTCATCACACCGAGGTACCAAGTATCACCGCTGCGGCGGGCAGTAGCTATATATTCGGCGATACGGCCGTCAAGAACGGATGTCTCATCCCATACTGTAGGTATTTCCGCTATGAATTCCGTACATTCCTGCTCCTGCATATAGTTTGAAGGCGAGTCGCAAAGCATATTGAGAGGAGACTCGAAAACCACATATTCGGCCAGCTGGCGGCAGCGTGTACCCTGGCTCATGGCTTCGGAATTGACAGGACGGTAATTGCCTCGTGCGGCATTGCGCATAGCGCCCTGGGTATAATCCATAGGGCCTGCCATCATACGCACAAACGGTATAGTGACATCATAAGTCACCTGGTCGACATCCGTCCCGGACCATTTCATCTGCTCGAGGCCGTGTACACCTTCATAATTGATCACGTTAGGATATGTCCTGTGGAGTCCCGTAGGCTTGTATGTACCGTGGAAGTCAACCATCAGACCGTATTTTGCAGTCATTTCAGCAGCGCGGCGGTGGAAATCCACCATCACCTGGTCGTCCCTGTCCATGAAATCCACTTTGAAGCCTTTGATACCCATCTCTGAAAAATACTTGCAGACATTCTCCATATCGCGGTCGAAAGCCCAGTATCCGGCCCAAAGAATCAGTCCGACATTTTTAGATGCAGCGTAATCGGACAGCATCTTCAGATCGATTTCCGGGATCACCTGCATCAGATCCGCTTTCAGATTCACGGCCCAGCCTTCATCCAGAATCACATACTCAATCCCATGGTCCGCAGCAAAATCTATATAATATTTATAGGTATCGTTGTTGATTCCGGCGCGGAAATCCACTCCGTAAAGATTCCAGTCGTTCCACCAGTCCCAGGCTACCTTGCCTGGCTTCACCCAGCTGAAATCAGAACCTTCGGCAGCCGGAGTCGCAAGACGGTAGACCATATCGTTGTCAGCGAGCTGGCTGTCTTTCACAGAAACTGACACGACCCTCCAAGGGAATGATGTACCACTCTCGTATTCAGCGATATAATCCTTTCTTGACCGGACCACCATCTGGAGCATGTTGTGCCCGCCCTGTTCGACCTTGTCAGGATATGGGGCGAAAACGCCTTTCAACCCGTGCCCGCCGTCACCGTTATAAAGATACATGCCAGGATAATCCAGAAGGTCGGCCTCGGTTATGCATACTTTCTTTCCTTGCGGAGCCTCGACTACCATCGGAAGGAAGCACAGACGGTCTCTGTCCCATTCGGAAAGCGCGATATGCGAATACCTGTTTTCAAAAGAATTATAGAACTGACGGGAAAAGTCATTCCGGTCGAAATCCCGGACATAAGGGACATAGGCTTTCCAGTCTTCCGGGAAGGCGAATTCAGCCAGTTCCGATTTTACCTTGAAAGGGCTGTCAGAGAGAGAAACGAACCTGTAGGCCATACCGTCATCATACGCCCTGAAGATCAGATTGAAACCCTTGAACCTGAGAGTCAGTTCATTGAAATGGTCCTCAACGGTCTTCTTCTTGTAGTTGAGCGCTTCTATCTGCGCATCGACGCTGCGTGACTTCTTGCCCAGAAAACGAGAATCCACACCATACACAGTCCCGTTATCCAGCGTCATTGACACCTGGGACGGAGACAGAAGAAGCGTACCGTCATGTGAAAGGGAATAGGTCACAGTCTCTCCGACAGTCACTGTGACATCAAGTTTCCCGTCAGGTGAGGACAATCCGAATTCTTTTGGGGCCGCTACCGCTCCGGCGGCGATCCCGAATGCGGCCACAGCCGCTACGATTTTTTTGTTCATAAAGACTTATAGTTAATAGTTACAGTATTTTCCATTCCTATACTCCGGCCTCATCCCTTCATCTGGGACTTCATGCTGCGCAGCAGGTCAAAAGCCTGCATAGGGGTCATATTGTCCAGGTCTGCGGAATTGAGCTCGTCCCGCAGGGACATAAGCAGCGGATCCTCAAGCTGGAAGAACGACAGCTGCAGAGAGCCGTCGCTCTCGATACGTCCTTCCTTGACATTATGAGGCTTTATCTTCTTTGAAGGCAATGCTTTCGCTTTCCCGTCCACCCCCTTTTCAAGTGCCTCGAGAGTCTTTTCGGCAGATTCTATCACCTGATGCGGCATCCCGGCCATCCTGGCCACATGCAGACCGAAACTGTGGGCGACGCCTCCCTCTTTCAATTTACGCAGGAAAATCACCTTCTTGTCCACTTCCTTGACGGCGATATGATAATTCTTCACACGGGGATAGATGCTTTCCAGGTCATTGAGTTCATGGTAATGGGTAGCGAAAAGCGTCTTGGCCCCGTCCCCGTACTCATGGATATACTCTACTATCGCCCTGGCGATGGACATGCCGTCATAAGTCGAAGTCCCCCGGCCTATCTCGTCCAGAAGGACCAGGGAACGGGGTGAGAGGTTGTGCAGGATCATCGAAGTCTCGAGCATTTCCACCATGAAAGTGGACTCTCCCCGGGAAATGTTGTCCGATGCCCCCACACGGGTGAACAGCTTGTCGCAGTACCCTATCCTGGCAGAATCCGCCGGAACGAACGACCCTATCTGCGCAAGCAGTACAATCAGTGCCGTCTGGCGCAGCAGAGCGGACTTTCCTGCCATGTTCGGACCGGTCAGGATGATGATCTGCTGCGTGCTGTTGTCCAGATACACATCATTGGCCACGAACTCCTCGCCACGCGGCATAAGAGTCTCTATGACAGGATGCCTGCCTGCCTTTATGTCTATGGCATAACCGTCGTTCATCTCCGGCCGGCAGTACCTGTTGGTCAAAGCCAGGTCGGCGAACCCGGACAGGACATCAAGACGTGCCATTACACGGCAGTTGGCCTGGATAACGGAGATATTCTGCTGGATTGTGGCCACAAGGTCGGCATACAGCCGGCTTTCAAGGACATATATTTTTTCCTCGGCCCCGAGGATTTTTTCTTCGTATTCTTTAAGTTCCTGGGTAATATAACGCTCCGCATTGACAAGAGTCTGCTTCCGGATCCAGTCTGCAGGGACCTTGTCCTTGTGGGCGTTGCGCACTTCGAGATAGTAGCCGAAAACCGAATTGTAACTTATTTTCAATGAAGCGATTCCGGTCTTTTCCATTTCCCTCTGCTGGATATTCAGAAGGACTTCCTTGCTGTTGTGCGCCAGATTGCGCAGTTCATCGAGTTCGGCGTTGAAGCCGGAAGCTATGACATCACCTTTGCCTACCGCAGCGGCAGGGTCCGGCGCCATTGTCCTTTCCAGAGTATCAAGAAGGCCGGTACAGCCGTCAAGCGCAGACATCATCCTTTCAAGAGGCTCACAGCCCTTACCGGAACAGAGCGAGACTATCGGGCCCATCTGGGAGAGGCCCCTCTTGAGCTGCATGACCTCGCGCGGGGCGATTTTCCCCGCCGCAGCCCGTGATATTATCCTTTCAAGGTCACCGACGTTGCCTATATAGTCCTGAAGTTCAGACAGTTCATGCCTGTTTTCCACGAAATGCTGCACCACGTCATATCTGGTGTTCAGCTCCGTTATGTCCATTGACGGCATCATCAGCCAGCTGCGCAGAAGGCGGGCCCCCATAGGGGACGAGCAGCGGTCTATCACAGACACCAAAGATACGCCCTCACCTCCGCCTGCCGCGGAAAATATCTCCAGGTTCCTGAAAGTGAAGCGGTCCATCCAGACAAAGTCGGTCTCGTCGATACGCGATATGGAGCATATGTTCTTCAGTCCGGAATGCTGGGTCTGCTCCAGATAGACAAGAAGGGCCCCCGCCGATATCACCCCGAGAGGGTAGACATCTATCGCAAAGCCCTTCAGCGAATCCACCCCGAGCTGTTTTTTCAGTTTCTCCACCGAAGAATCATAGACAAACGCCCATTCTTCAAGCGTGGAGATATAGTAGCTGTCCCCGAAACGGTCTTTCACCCCCTTTTCATATCCCTTCGGGACAACAAGCTCCTTCGGGGCGAATGAGGAGAGCAGCGTATCCACATAGTCCAGGGTGCCTTCAGCCAGCTGGAAAGTCCCGGTGGAGACATCCAGGAAGGCCACCCCGCACTTGTCCTTCTCGAATGTAAGGCCTGCAAGGAAATTGTGCTCCTTCTGTTCAAGCAGCTGGTCGCTGAAGGCTATGCCGGGCGTCACAAGCTCAGTCACCCCCCTCTTCACGATCTTTTTGGTGAGTTTCGGGTCTTCAAGCTGGTCGCAGACGGCGACTTTGTAACCGGCCCGCACGAGACGCGGAAGATAAATGTCTATAGAGTGGTGCGGGAAGCCTGCGAGAGGGACCGACTGGGCGGAACCGTTGGCCCTCTTTGTAAGCACAATTCCCAGTACCTTGCTGGCAATCAGCGCATCATCGGCGAATGTCTCATAAAAATCCCCTACCCGGAAAAGCAGCACGGCTTCAGGATGCTGGGCCTTCACCTGGAAATACTGCTTCATCAGGGGGGTCTCGACTATCTTTTCTTTCATTGTCATTCAAAATCGCATAAGCATGCAAATTTACAACTAAATTCGGCAAAAACGGAGTATATTTGTGCGTCTTATTATGAAACGTGCACTGATAATATCCTACTACTGGCCCCCTTCCGGAGGGTCGGGTGTGCAGAGATGGGTGAAATTCGCTAAATACCTCCCCGGACAGGGGTGGCAGCCGGTCATCTATACCCCGGAAAATCCGGAGCTCACAACCGTCGACCATACTTTAGAGGAAGAGATTCCGGCGGAGGCGGAAATAATAAAAACCCGTATCATAGAACCTTACGGGCTATACAGGAAAATATTCGGAGGAGGGAGAAAGGCATCAGAGGGTGAGGTCAACCCGATAAACGGCCAGAAAAAGAGTTTCAGGCAGAAAGTGTCGATGTTCATAAGGGGGAACCTTTTTATCCCTGACCCGAGGTGCCTGTGGATTTCGCCATCGGCGAAATATCTCGTGAAATATCTCAAGGAGCACCCTGTAGACATAATCATCAGCACAGGTCCTCCCCACTCTATGCACCTGATAGCAGAGAAAGTGGCCCGCAGGACAGGGATACCATGGATAGCGGATTTCAGGGACCCGTGGACCAGGATGTTCTATTTCAAGCATCTGGGGCTGAGCAAATGGGCGGAGGACAGACACAGGCATCTTGAAAAGACAGTACTTGACAACGCGGATACCGTGGTGGCCGTATCCCCGCTTGTGCAGGAGGAGTTCCAGGCAATGACCGCCACTCCGGTCGAACTCATCACCAACGGATATGACGATGACGATTTCGAGCAGATAGTGGAACCGGACGGGTATTTCAACATCACGCACACCGGTCTTTTCGCTTCGGACGGCAATCCGGAAATCCTGTGGAAAGTACTTGCGGACAGATGCGCCTCGGACAGCGAATTTGCCAGGATGCTCAGAATAAGACTCGCGGGAAAGAATGACAAGGAGATAACCGCCTCCATTGAAAGCGCCGGGCTTGCCGCCAATCTGCGTGATGTAGGATACGTGGATCACCAGCGTGCGGTACGGGAGCAGAAAAACGCTTCTGTCCTGATACTTCCTCTCCGGAAGGAACCGGAATACAGGGCCACGCTTCCGGGCAAGCTGTTCGAATATCTGGCCTCGGGACGTCCCGTACTCGGGATCGGACAGACTGACGGGGCGATGGCCAGGATAATCAATTCCACAAAAGCAGGGGTCGTCTTCAACTGGGACGATGAGGCTTCCGTCAGGAAATATCTGGACTTATGCTGGCGGAGTTTCAAGGACGGCACCCTGAAAGCAGACACTGAAAACATAGAGCAATTTTCACGCAGGGCACTGACTTCCAGAATGGCCGCCCTGATGGATTCCCTCATCAATAAAAAGAAATGACAAATGAACAGGAAATTTACAAACAGGATATTGATCTTCATCGGAGCGGCAGTCCTTTTTCTGGTCCTCGCATACGGCTTCGTGCCTGAAGTCCTTGGCGGAAAGATCGTAAACCAGTCGGACTTCTCCGGATGGAGAGGCATGGCACAGGAAACCATGGAGCACAATGCACAGCATCCCGATGACCCGACCTATTGGACCAATTCCATGTTCGGAGGCATGCCCAATGTCGCCATGTACGATGACTTCAAGGGAGACTGGACCAAACCTGTCTATAAAATCCTGATGTCCGGGGCCAGACCGGCAAACTTCCTGTTCGTCTCCCTCATGGGCGCTTTCCTGCTCATGCTGTCGATGGGCGTGAACTGGCTGCTGGCGATCGGAGGTGCCATTGCCGTCACATTCTGCTCCTATAACCTGCAGATCATCCAGGTCGGGCACAATACGAAGATGCAGGCTATCGCCTTTATGCCCTGGGTACTTGCCGCACTGGTCTTCACCTACCGGAGCGCACTCGAAAAGCATAAAGACGGGACATGGAAATCGTGGCTGCCTGCGGCCCTCCTCGGAGCGGTGCTGTTCGCACTGGCCCTCAGCATGCAGATAAAGGCGAACCACCCGCAGATAACGTACTATCTGGCCATCATCATTTTCATCTACGCCATAGTCATGCTGGTGCACACATGCATGAGGCAAAAGAAGCTCGCCGGACGGTTTTTCATAGTCTCGGCGATGCTGCTGGTAATCGGAGGGATCGGCATAGCTACCAACCTCAACAAGCTGATTCCCACTTACAGATACACCCCGTACACCATGCGCGGAGGCTCGGAACTGACACTGGCCACCGAACATGACAACAATGAAGGACTGGACCTCGACTATGCTACCGCATGGTCATACGGCATCGAAGAAACTCCCAATCTCCTGATTCCCAATTTCAACGGAGGCTCCTCCGCCGGAGAGATGACCATAAAAGACTCGGAAACCGAAAATCTTCTCCGCCAGGCCGGACAGCCCAACATCAATGAGGTGATGAAAGCCCTTCCGCTTTATTGGGGGCCGCAGCCGTTTACAGCAGGTCCTATGTATGTCGGAGCAGTTTCCATATTCCTTTTCGTCCTGGGACTCTGCCTTTTTGACCGGAAAGAAAAATGGTGGCTGCTTGCGGCTACCGTCCTGGCGATACTGCTCGCGTGGGGAAGCCACTTCATGTGGTTCACGAAACTGTGGTTTGAGTACGCTCCGCTCTACAACAAGTTCAGGACTGTCTCCATGGCCCTGACCATACTGCAGGTAACCGTACCGATGCTCGGATTCCTCGTTCTGGACAGGATTCTGCGCGGGGATTTCGGACGCAGGAAAGTATCCGGAGCCGCACTCATATCTCTCGCGATCACCGGAGGGTTCTGCCTGCTGTTCTGGCTTTTCCCGTCCCTTGCCGGGTCATTCACAGGAGCTGCCGATGCAGGACAGCCGGATGTCCTTGCCAGGGCCCTGGCGGATGACCGGAGGGCAATGCTGGGCAAAGACGCCATGCGCAGCCTCATTCTCATAACCGCCACCTGCGCCCTGATCTGCTGGATAGTGATGAAACTGCCGGAAGATCCGAAGAAGGCCCAGGACAGGCCCTGGCTCAAACGGTCGGCGCTGGTCAGCCTCGGAATCGTTTTCCTGGTCGCCCTTGACCTGCTTCCGACGGGCAAAAGATATCTGGACAACGACGACTTCGTGAGCAAGCGCGATTTCTCCGGCCAGTTCAATACCAGACCGGTGGATGAAATCATCCTGCAGGACACCTCCCCGGATTACAGGGTGCTGGACATAAGTGTCAATACTTTCAACGATTCGCATCCGAGCTATCATCACAAATGCATAGGAGGATACAGCCCTGCGAAGCTCCAGAGATACCAGGACCTGATAGAAAAGTACCTCAACCCTGAAATCAACAGGATAATAAGAACGGTCAATTCTTCCGCCACCATACAGGAAGTCGAAGACAGCCTTCCGTCCCTGCCTCTGACATCGGCCCTGAACGGAAAATACATTATCATAGGAAGCGATTATCCTCCTGTTGTCAACCGCAATGCGATGGGCAACTGCTGGTTTGTCCGCTCTGCCGTTCCTGCAGCTACACCTGACGAGGAAATCGGGCTTATCGGCACTGTAGACCTGCATGACACTGCAGTCATCGGGGACGACTTCGCCTGGGCACGCGAACGGATTGACTCGCTTGGCCGGCTGGCAATGTACGACATGGCCCCGGCCGACTCGGTATGGATGACTTCTTATGCTCCGAATGAGCTGAGATACAAGTACAGATCCGCATCGGGGCAGGCAGTCATATTCAGTGAAATCTACTATCCGGAAGGATGGCATGCGGAAGTGGACGGGAAGCCTCTGGAACTTTTCAGGGCGGACTGGATACTGCGCGGAGCCTTTATCCCGGCCGGAGAACACGAAATCGTCATGCGCTTCGACCCGCCGTCATACGCCATCGGAGAAAAGCTGTCCAGGGCATCCTCGATCACTCTCCTGCTTCTTCTGCTACTGTCCTGCGCAGGAATGGTAAAAAAAGAAAATGGCTGAAAAAGGATTGTTCCTAATGAGGATACAACGGATTCCCTGTCTCGTCAACATCAACCCAGTCGGAGACTCCCACCTGAGGGAATGAAACATTGTCCGCATCGATGACCGCACGGAACCTGTATGAGTTCCCTGCTGCCAGTTCTCCGTCAGGGACAGGTACATCCACTTCGTATGTCTTGACGTCAGGCTCCCCGTTGGCATGGAGTTTCAGCACCAGTTTCATCGGCTGGTCGGTCTTGAGAGGAAGCATCGTATACTGGAGCTTGAGTCCGTTGATACCCATCTGTGCAGGGGTAGAATCATATTCCGTTGCAGGAGGGATGACGCCGGTGGAGAGATCCATCTGGGCCCCCGGTTTTGAAACTGTAATGGTGGCTGATACTATATCCTGTACATACATGCCTTCCCCATGATCGATTTCAAATGAAATCTGGGTTGCGGAATGGTTCAGGACGATAGGGACGGTGATCTGCGGTCCGTTAATGTCATAATTGTCAAGATTCCACCACAGGTAGTCTACCCCGTTCACAAGTTTTGCCGATATGCCGTTAGAAAATACGGGCGGTATGCCGGACGTATTGGTGGAAACGGCATAAAAGTCAAAAGTTCCGTTGCTCAACAGCATCTTGTAGCCGCTGTCACCGGTGAGTGTACCGGCCTGCTGTGCGATATATGTCCCGCGTGCCACTGCAGACGTAGATGTGGCATTGTCAGTGGAACCGTGATAGGCAAATACAAGGACTCTCGTATCCGCACTTATCGGAGACATCGATTTGGTCATGTTCAGACTCTCGACAGAAGCATGGAAGGCGACCAGATTAGTTCCCAGTCCGGACCCGTCGTCCTGTGTGCCGTCCCCGGAATCATCCGTCTCCTGACTGCCTGCGCCGGAGTTTTCCGTCCATTCGATAATATAGATTTTGCTGCACCCTGGAAGTGCAACCATCATGGCCGTCATAACGGCAACGATCAAAGACAATCCTACAGTTTTCATAATATATGAATTTAATTACAGCATTTCCTGCATTCTGTGCGCTATGAACATCTTCGCGGCATCTTCAAAATGAATGTGGTCTATGTGGACATACCCCGTCCTGTTCATGATTCCGTTTATATCCAGCAAGATGACCGGATACGGCTCCGATGCCGCCAGCGACATGACAATATCGTTTTTACGACGGGTGACGCCGTTTATCGTATCGTCCGGGATTTCTTTTTCAAGGCCGAGCCTGACCAGACAACGGTGTATCTTTCCTTTGAACAGATACTTGTCCGCCTTAAGGATTTTCGTAGGAATGACGGAATCGTATATGGTTTCGATTATTATTTTATCCGAGTATTGTCTTAAAAATGAAAGAAGGCACCTGTAATCTCTTCCGAATTTCAGGAAATCGTCTTCTCCATACCTGCCTCCGTCTTTTCCGATCCGGCCATGATGGCCTGTCTGTACGAAGATCGCGTCATATCTGTAGTCTATACAACCGAAAAAGGCGTCGATCTGACTGACAAACAGTTCATCATCCAGCGCCGATGATGTCCCGAACATATCTACAGGGCAACCCGCTACCTTCGCGAATGTGCTCCTTACCATCCTGATGGTGCTGTCGCCGATAAGCAGACAACGCCGCCCGGCACGGCAGTCCGCCCCGTCGTACCAGAAATTGCTCCATTCTACAGGCTCCCTGGCAGGACAGCCCTTGTATGTATCTCCGATCAGATCTCTATAGGATTGCATAGCCTTCATACTATTAACGCCAGTCCGATGTCTTTCTGCCGACCGGCCTCGTAGTTGTCATTCTGTCCGTAACTTTTTGTCATTTCAACCAACTGCGTAGTTGTCATTTCGACTGACCGGAGGGAGCGGAGAAATCTGCTTCCCCGTCCCTCAGATCCCTCGGCTGCGGGCTGTGCCCTCCGCTCGGGATGACAACTCTACAAGGTCTTTAAGGCAGGGACTCACGGACCTGGTATCAAAGGTAGCAAAAATATTGAAGGCTTAAACTTTTGTATATGACCTTTTTCTATGACAGAATTTACCCCTGGCGCCAGGGTGCAAAGATTTTAATGATCACCGGAGGGCTGCATCCTCACAAAAGGTGCCTCCGCTCGGGATGACAACTTTACGGGGTCTTCGAGGTCATGAATGCATCAGAAGCCCCCCCCAAAAAAACCGCCGGATTTCAGCATAAAAAAAGGCAGCTACATTTCTGTAACTGCCTGATTAAAAGGAGTGGAGATAGTCGGAGTCGAACCGACGACCCTCTGCTTGCAAAGCAGATGCTCTAGCCAACTGAGCTATACCCCCTTTATATAAAGAACTGTAGTCCTGAGCAGACTTGAACTGCTGACCCCTACATTATCAGTGTAGTGCTCTAACCAACTGAGCTACAGGACTATATATAAT
>JADILV010000065.1 GCA_017695115.1 Candidatus Cryptobacteroides avicola
GGCGCTTGTCCCGCCTTTCCCGTAGAGTTCCGGAAGATCTGCCCTAAAGCACCTGCATCTTGAGCATCGTTCCTTGCATGTTTACTATAGGCGCACCACTGCATTCCCCGGTCCTGCGGTCATAGCTGAAAATCCCTACGCCGTTGCTTTCAGTGGTCAGGCCGAACAGGACTTCGTCCCCGATATGGTTTATTGCGCAGCTGATGGCATTCGTCCGTGGCAAAGGCAGCGCTTCAGCAGTGCGCCCATATAGGTCTCCTTTCATGGCGTAGTTCGTATGGTCTTCATAGAATGTATTCGCGCTTTGTGATGCAAAAGCAGGACAGTAGCCGAAGAAATAGATTTCCCCGTCTCCTGCATAATGATAAGTAAGCACATACTGAAATTTTCCTCCCTCCACACCATCGAAGGTCATTTCAGACATGTCGAAGCAGTAGTCCTTGTCGAACACGTCCTCTCCGGACTTTATACGTAAAAGTCCGCTGTGGTGAGCAGGGTCGAATCCATACGAGCCCCAGCACGGAATGTAGAGGTCATTGTTTTCATCAATGAACATCCCGCCTTCTCCGATTGCCGTTGCGGAAGTAAGACGGTCATCCGAAATCATTTTTTCCGGAGTGTCGGTCTTTTCGTCTATTATCAGCATGTATGCCCCCTGTACCGTTGTAGGCATCTGTATGAACTGGCCGAGTCCGACATATACTTTCCCGTCGCGGAGGAACATCCCGAGCGGGTTCGGGGTTTTTGCTCCTTTGTCCGTGGCGACAAATTCAGTGCTTCCGTCTTTCATAAGATCGATTTCTCCTGTCTTCGTCATATCGGAAGGATTGAAAATCACTATCTTGTTTGCCATCATCGCGGAGGCGTATGCCTTGGTCTCGCTTATTACAAGAATATGCGCCGCTCCGTACCCTGCGCCGTCAACTGTAAGCTGCCCCGCTTCGGAAAGTGTCCCGTCATTGTTTATATTGAATTTTCGTATGTTTCCTCCTGAAGTGCCCTCGACTATGAAAGCCCAGTCGTTGTATGTGATGACGTAATTCGATGTCTTGACTTCATAGGCTTCATCCATGGACGCCCCGTCCGAAGTCAGGTCATAGACCGGTACAAGGTATCCGTTGGACGCCTTAGGGCTCATGTCTATTGTAGCCAGGATTTTCGGTTTCTCCCCAGAGGTTGTTCCAGTGTCATTTCCGCCTCCTGTCTTTTCACAGGATGCTGCCAGTGCCGATACTGCACATGCCGCCATAATCAAATTTCTTGTCTTCATTGCGATATTGTTTTTTTTAAATTCTTTCTACCATTCCAGAGTCGTGAACCTTACCTTTGCCGTCAGGGTCCTGCCTGCAAGAGGATAGTTGAAATTCGTCATTTCAGGCGAATCAAGCACGTTATGGCATTCCACACCGAGAATTATCTTTCTGTCAAGTATGCCGTATTCTATACCTACCGTATGTATGCAGCTTGCCGGTATCTTGTAGTCCTGCTTCTTGCTCAGTTCGAATCCATAGTAGTACTGCCCGGTAAAACCGCCTTCGTAATATATTCTCGTGTATTGCCCGCGTCCTCCGAAAAGATTGTCTTTCCGGTAGTCTGCCATCCAGTTGAAATAAAGCACGGGGATGTGCGGAAGCTGCATCATGTATGTCTGGCTGACTGTGTTGGTGCCGGGTACATATTTCGAATTGTCCAGGGATTTCTGCCATGTCCCGTTCAGCGACACGAACCAGTGCCGGTCTATGTCCCATTTCACTTCGGCATCCGCCCCGTACAGGAGCGCCTGCCCGAGATTTGCATATTTTAGGAAATTGTACTGTGCCGTGGAGTACATCATGTTGTTCACTTTCATGGCATATACATTCATCTCGACCTGGAGCCTGGATTCATTGCCATAGTAGTGGTCATAGAATGTCCCGAAATTAATATTGTTGGCGTTTTCTGGCAGCAGTGAGGGGTTGGTCATCACGTTCATCCTGTCCCCGAGCAGCTCCTCTGAGCGAGGAAGACGGTAATTGTGCTCAAAGGCGACCTTGAGATGCCAGTGGCGTGGAAGATCATATTTCAGCGCGAGACTGTACCCGAAATTGTTCCCTGAACGGTCTGTGAACTGCGGCGTGTCCCCCGATCCTGGAAACGTGAGGTCGACGGTTTCACCCTTGATCTTATAGAAGTAGTGCCTTCCGGTAAGTACTGAGGTCAGTTTCTTCTTGAACCACTTGTTCTCAACAGAAAGGGAAGTGATCATCCCTGACACCCGGGCCTTCATATTGTCCAGATCCCTGCCAAGAAAGGCTCCGGCTACCGGGTCGCTTGAATTCTGGAGCACGATTCTGTAGTCATTGTTCAGGTTGACTGACATCGTTTCAGGCAGGATCCGGTATTTCAGGTTAAGATTGTATCTGACATCGTGCGTGTAGTCATCCGAAAGGTTAGGTATGCTTCCCACTTCTCCTCCCGAACTGTTTACATATTCATTCCCGTGGAAATCATACAGCACCGAACTTGTGTCCACCTGCCCGGAATTGATGAACAGATAGCCGCCATTGAATTTCATGTCGAGTTTTTCGGCGAAAAACCCAGTTTTTTCCAGATGGACGTTGGCCCCGTAGGTCTGCCCATGTGTAAATGTATGCTGTATATTACTTTGTATCCCCTGTATCTGTTTATTGTTCAGGTAGCCGAGCAGTTCAATCTCACTCTTGTCAAACCAGTTGTCCATGAAGTCGAGGCCGACGGAGAAATTAATCATCTTCAGTCTGTCATGGTCCCGTTTTATACGCAGACCTTCTTCGTATGGCGAATCTATGGTGTAGTCATTCTCCGCATACATGCCTGAAGCGTAAAGGGTCATTGCCACTTTGGACCTCTTGAAGAAATGTCTGACCGTTGCGGATGCGTCATGGACTCCGTAACTCTGATAGCGGTAGCCGGCATCGTAGAAATCCTTGTCGGCATCGATTGTGACGACATTTATCGCGCTACCGAGCCCGTCCCCTCCGAATTCCGCAGGCACTATTCCCTTGTATATCTCTATCCTGTCGATGAACTGGAGAGGGATGTCGTTTATCGAAAAATTGCCGTCAGGGGTGTTCAGGGCGTAGCCGTCCATATAAATCTGCACCCTGTTGCCTTCAAGTCCGCGCACATTTATCTTGGTCTGGCTTCCGGCCCCTCCTGTCTGACGGAGTTTCACCCCCGTCTGATGGTTGAGTACTTCGCTCAATGAAGTACCCCGTCCTGACAGCATCCTGCCGTCTATGACAGATACCGGCACTCCCTGCTGCTTGACATCACGGATTTCCTTGCGCTCGCCGATTCCGACCACTTCGACTCCGGCTATCTCGTCAAGACTTTCTTCAAGGACTGCGTCAATCCTTGTCTCGCCCCCGTCTGAAACTTTTGCCCTGACAGTCTTCTGTTCCATTCCGATGAACGAAAACATTATTAGCGGATTACCTCCGGAAACTCCTTTCAGAACAAACGAGTATCTGCCGTCCTTGTCCGAGACAGTGCCGTTCCCGGTCCCTTTCTCCCGTATGTTCACTCCTGCCAGTGGCTCACCGTTCCTGTCTGTCACGGTCCCGTAAATCCTGTTCTGTGCATGAATTGACATAATATTGAAAATCGCAAGCACCGCTGCTGCAATAAGATTTTTCATTGATAGTGTTTCAGTTTATACAAACGGCAACAAAGATATTTCCCGTATATGTGGCAGACAATCGCAATATGTAATTATTTCCCCTTTTGACCTACCTATATATGGGTAAGAAGCGGAGGTGGCATTATAGAATATTAATTCTCCATTGTTGATGAGTCTTCCTGTGCAGCCCCTATACTTTTCATAAAATCAGGGAA
>JADILV010000066.1 GCA_017695115.1 Candidatus Cryptobacteroides avicola
CGTTTGAAGTGCCTTGTTCCTGCACCGCCATACCGATGACGGGATAGCCGTTCTGGTCTGTCACTGTACCTTTAACAGAATGTTGCTGTGCAAAGGCGGTAATTCCCAGCAGCAGCAACGCAGCAGTTAAAATTTTCCTCATACAGCTGATAATTAGTTAGTGTTAAATTGTTTTATATGGTTTTGGGTTAAAATAGTTCACCCGGACTGCCATATCAAATACAAAATTAAAGAATCGGCGAATCTCCGGATAGCCTCCGGAAGCCCCATACAGACAATAAGTGGACAAACAATGACTGGTCAAAATATCAATCCGCTATCAATCAGCGATATGATTAACTGTCTGCCTAACAAATAAAGTGGACGGAAAAACAGTAATCAGGGTATTTTTCCTTTAAACTTATATACAGGAATAATGATTTTTTGTAGTAATTTTGCCCGTGGTATCGGATAATCATTCTATAAAAGGTCTGACTATATGCTGAAAAAACTCAGGGTGACCCTTGCCGCCATATTCTTCATTTGCATAACACTGCTCTTCCTTGATTTCACGGGGACACTGCACGCATGGCTGGGATGGATGGCGAAAATACAGTTCATTCCCGCCGTCCTCGCACTAAATCTGGCGGTCATCGTGCTGCTGGTTCTTCTGATGCTGGTTCTCGGCAGGGTGTACTGCTCTGTCATCTGCCCGCTCGGAATTTTCCAGGACATAGTTTCCTGGATCAACGGAAAGCGCGGGAAGAAACAGAAGAACAGGTTTTCATATTCCCCTGCGAAATCATGGCTACGGTACACGTTCCTGGCCATTTTCATCGTGGCTCTGGTGGCCGGTATCGGGTCGCTGGCGGCGTTGCTTGACCCTTACGCCTCATACGGGCGCATCGCAAGCAATCTTTTCGCACCCCTCTGGCAGCTGGGGAACAACTTTCTGGCATGGATAGCCGAAAGGGTGGACAGCTATGCTTTCTACAGCACGGACGTATGGCTGAAGAGCCTCCCGACATTCATCATAGCCGTTGTCACCTTTATTATAATAGCGCTACTTGCATGGCGCGGAGGCAGGACATACTGCAACACCGTATGCCCTGTAGGCACAGTCCTGGGGTTCCTCTCCCGCTTCGCCATGTTCCGCCCTGTAATCAATGCGGACAAATGCCGCAGCTGCAGCCTGTGCTCGCGCGGATGCAAGGCATCATGCATCGACTATAAGAACCACAGTATAGACTACAGCCGCTGTGTGGACTGCATGGACTGCATAGACACATGCAAGGACGGGGCTATCAGCTACAGGTTCGCATACGGGAAGAAAAAAGCCGCTGCGGGACCTTCCGCACCGAAGGCTCCGGAGACAGGCGCGGGGGAAAAAGAGACAGGGACCTCCCGCCGGACATTCATCGCGTCGGCGGTAATGGCAGCATCGGCCGCCACACTCAAGGCACAGGAAATGAAACTGGACGGAGGGCTCGCCGAAATCCAGGACAAGAAGATACCGGACAGACAGACCCGGATTGTCCCTGCAGGGGCATTGGGAATCAGTCACTTCGCACAGCATTGTACGGCATGCCAGCTATGCGTGTCCGTTTGTCCGAGCCAGGTTCTGAGACCATCGACATCGCTTCTGAACCTGATGCAGCCTGAAATGTCCTACGAGCGCGGCTACTGCCGTCCGGAATGCACGAAATGCTCCGATGCCTGCCCGGCCGGGGCCATTTCACCGGTAACGGTCGAAGAAAAGTCGTCCATCCAGATAGGCCATGCCGTAGTCATACGCGAAAACTGTATCGTGGAAAGGGATGGTGTAAGCTGCGGCAACTGCGCCAGGCATTGCCCGTCAGGGGCCATTTCAATGGTTTCTCTGGAAGGAGAAAGACAATTCAAGCACGGACGCGAACTCCGTATCCCTGTAGTGAATGTAGAAAGGTGCATCGGGTGCGGAGCATGCGAGAACCTCTGCCCGGCGCGGCCGTTCAGCGCCATCTATGTGGAAGGACACCAGATACATAAAACCATCTAACGACGAAAGCAATGGATAAGAGATATACCAGAAGGGATTTCCTGAAAATAGCGGGGACAGGATCCGCCCTCGCGGGTGCGACTGCGCTCGGATGCACTCCTGCCGGCAATAAAAACACCGTCTCCGACGCCCCTGCCGGAGAAATGACATACCGTACCAACCCAGGCAACGGAGACAAGGTCTCCCTGCTCGGATACGGCTGCATGAGATGGCCGATGACCAAGGATGAGGAAGGCAGGGACGTCATAGACCAGGAGACCGTAAACGGACTTGTCGACTATGCCATGGAGCACGGGGTGAACTACTATGACACATCTCCGGTCTATGTGCAGGGTCAGTCCGAAAAAGCCTCCGCAATAGCCCTCAACAGGCATCCCCGCAAGTCATACTATCTGGCTACCAAACTCTCGAATTTCAGCAACTGGAGCCGAGAGAACTCCATGCTGATGTACCGCAAGTCGTTCGAGAACATGGAGACGGACTATTTCGACTACTATCTCCTGCACTCTATCGGGAACGGCGGCACGAAGATGTTCGAGGAAAGGTATTTCGACAACGGGATGGCGGACTTCCTGATGAAGGAGCGCGAGGCAGGCCGCATAAGGAACCTCGGATTCTCGTTCCACGGCACGCAGGAGACATTCGACTACGCTCTAAGCCTGCATGACAAGGTACACTGGGACTTCGTGCAGATACAGCTCAACTATGTCGACTGGAAACATGCCTCGGGCCGCAACGTAAATGCGGACTACCTCTACAGCGAACTCGAAAAGCGCGGCATTCCTGCAGTCATAATGGAGCCGTTGCTCGGAGGCCGGCTCTCCAAAGTGCCCCAGCATGTGGCCGACAGACTCCTGGAGCGCAACCCTGACGGAAGCGTCGCCTCATGGGCGTTCAGATTCGCAGGTACTCCTTCCGGAGTGCTGACGGTCCTGAGCGGAATGACATATATGGAACATCTGATTGACAACGTGAAGACCTATTCGCCGCTGGTGCCGCTCAATCAGGAAGAACTTGATTTCCTGGAAGAAACGGCGCAGCTCATGATGACATACCCTACAATCCCGTGCAATGACTGCAAATACTGCATGCCATGTCCTTACGGCATCGACATCCCGGCCATTCTCCTGCATTACAACAAGTGCGTGAATGAAGGCAAGGTCGCAAACAGCAGGGAATCGGAGAACTACCGCAAGGCCCGCCGCGCATACCTGGTCAGCTATGACCGCGCGGTCCCGGCACTGCGCCAGGCTGACCACTGTACCGGATGCGGCCAGTGCAACGACCACTGCCCCCAGAGTATCGACATCCCTCACGAGCTGCACAAGATTGACAGGTACATAGAGAACCTCAGACAGGATACTCTGCAAACCACGGATTAATTTACTGATAACCGATCACTTACGATATGAAACGCCATCATTTACTTTCATTGCTCTTGATCCTGTCGGTATCAGGATGTTCGTATGTGCCTGAAGGGCATGAATATCCGGACGGATTCGACCCGTACATATCCGCCATACCTGACAGCATGGCCACCGGTTCGCAGATAAAGGTGAAGAAAGCCCTTGAAAATATAATCTATACCGGTATCTCGGTAAAGGATGACAGATATGTATTCCATTTCACAAAGGACGACTTCAACAGACTCGGAATTTCGGAAAAGTACTGCAAGTGGCTGAAACGCAACATGAGGCAGGAGCTCCGCAACTACCGGAAAATTCTCAGGCAGAATCCTGCTTTAAAGTCCGGCGCTTCACTGGAGGAAATGTTCGGGTCGGCAAAGAAAGAATATCTGGAGAATCCGGAAAAAAGTACGGGGCAGGTGATGCCGATGACGGATATCTTCAGATACGGTTCTCCGGTAAAGTGTCCTGAGGACAATATCAAGAACCTGTTCAGCAACTGGTCAAAGCTCGTAACAGACAGCGACATACGACTATTGTCATACAACTACGAAGGTCCTGCAAAGGACAGGAAACAGCTCTGGAAATATGTGAGCCACAATCACAGTGCGGGAATGCCATACTGGGGTTATTCATCTTCGGCCTCAGGAGAAAATGCACCGCACATAGCGACAGGAGAGCCTCTCCGGAAAAAGGCCGGCGACCGCAGGTTTGCAGCGGAAGCGCTCATGGCTCATTTCGTCAGTGTGGGAGACCATGTCTTTTCCGTAAGGTTTTCTTCCGACGGCAGGGAATATGTGTATTACATTTTTGTCAAGCCTGACACAAACCGGGCCGTTACCAAATTCAACGCATTCGGATGCAGCATTCCCGACATTGCAGTCTGAGGGGACTGAAGCCGGAAAAAGCCCCCTACATCTTCCTGTACTGCAGCGGAGTGATGCCGGTCTTGGCCTTGAAGAACTTGTGGAAAGTGGAAGGGTTAGGGAAATTGAGTCTGGAGACTATTTCCTTTATCGGGATATCCGAATATTTGAGCATGTTCTTGGCCTCCAGCATGACATAAGCATCGATCCAGTCCGGAGCCGAACGCCCGGAAGCGGATTTCACCAGTTTTGAAAGATATTTCGGGGTGAGGCACAGCTTGTCTGCATAGAATGCCACACCCCTTTCCTGTGTATGGTATTCTGAAACCACACTGATGAAGCGGTCGAATATGACCTTGCTCCTGTCCAGTTTTGAAACGTCTTTCCTCGCCTGGGCGTCTTTCATTCGCTTCTCGATCACACCTCCGTCCAGATAGAACAGTGACGACAGAAGCGACGAGATGCATTCCCTTTTGTACATCAGATTGGACTTGAGGATATCCGAGGCCAGGTCAAGGTATTTTTTCGCAATGGCCCTTTCCTCCCCTGTCAGGATAATGCAAGGGTTGTTCAACAGCGCGACGCCTCTGGCCATAAGCTGCGGCATATTCACCTTAAGTCCCGACATATAGTCTTTCGTCATCGCCATGACGATGAAATGCAATGAGGACTTCTGCGATTCGTCAAGTTCCGGAACGGTAATGATATCTCCCGGAAAATTGATGAAAAGGGAATCTTCGACAACATCGAAATCGGTAAGGTTGATAGTAATCCTTACTTGGCCGGAAATGCAGAAAAAGACCAGATATCCGTCAAACCGGCAAGGATGCTTCAATATATCCAGATTCCTGTCATACTTCATGTCAATGACACAGACATCATCTCCGACATTGATACAGTCTGAAACAGGGAACAGCTGACGGAACTGCGTCATGCTGATAGTGTGTGTTGTGCTTTTTGTCATTTTAATATTATTTGAAACGGCCGCCCGCCCAGCCAGAATTTTGCCAAAACAAGAACAAAGGTATAAAATTTCTACCTTTTGACAATTTTACACCTCCAACAGATGCTTTTTCAGCCTGTCCGGGCACTTTTTTCGTATAATCCAGCCATCGCGTTAAAATCGGATATGAAAATGAAAACACGAACAATCATGATGGCCGTTATCCTGTGCATGCTGCCGGCAACCGCCGTGGCGAAGGAAGTGATGACGCTGGAGCAATGCAGGGACTCTGCCATCGCAAACAACAAGAACCTGAAAATCGCCGCCCAGAAAGTGGAGATCGCAGGGCATGACAGGAAGATAGCCCTGGCCAACTACTTCCCGAACATCTCCGCTTCCGCGGCCTATATGTACAACAGCAGGAACATCGACCTGCTCACACGGGAACAGTCCGACATGCTGACAAACCTCGGCACGTCACTGCAGGGATCGCTGCAGTCCGGGCTCGGCGGACTCTTGTCCGACCCGTCAATTCTGCAGATAATACAGAAAAACCCGGAACTCCTGCAGCTGCTCGGAAGCCTTTCAAGCATAGACATTTCCGGTCCGGTCAATGCGATAGGAGCGGAAATAGACAAGGCTTTCGAACTGGATATCAAGAATATGTTTGTCGGGGCGGTCTCGCTACAGCAGCCTGTGTTCATGGGCGGAAAGATAGTGAATGCGAACAAGATGGCCAGACTCGCCGAAGAGCTGGCGCAATCACAGTACGATACGCAGTACAGGACCGTAGTTTCAGAGGTCGACAACGCATACTGGCAGATTGTCTCCATCGCGAACAAGCAGAAACTTGCGCAGGAGTATTCCGGGCTGCTGGAAATGATGCTGCACGATACGGAAGTGATGGTTGCCGAGGGTGTGGCGACGCAGGCGGACCTGCTTTCTGTCAAGGTGAAAGCGAATGAAGCCGCCATGTTGCTGACCAAGGCGACCAACGGTCTGGCTTTGAGCAAGATGCTGCTGTGCAAGCTCTGCGGTCTTCCCCTGGATACGGATCTGGAACTGGCTGATGAAAAGCTGGACAGGATACCAGTGCCGCAGATAGGCCCGCAGGTAAGCGACGAGGAAGTCTATGCCGCAAGGCCGGAAATCCGCAGTCTGGACCTGGCACGGCAGATCTATGACAGGAAGGTGGCGATGGCCCGCGCCGACATGATGCCCCGGATAGCTCTGACGGCCAACTACCTGCTTACCAATCCGAATGTCTACCACGGGTACCGGAACAATTTCGGCGGAATATTCAATGTCGGGGTTGCTGTCAACATACCTATAATACATGGTTGCGAGGCCATGCAGAAAGTACGCAAGGCAAAGGCTGAAGCTGTCCTGACCGGCTACCGGCTTGAGGATGCCAAGGAAATGATTTCCCTTCAGGTGGCACAGCTCCGCAAGCAGGAGGGGGAAGCGGTAGAGAAACTGAACATGGCCGAGAGCAATCTGGCCAGTGCCGAGGAGAATCTGCGGACCGCTACGGTCGGCTATACTGAAGGTATCATACCGGCCAATACGCTGATGGCAGCACAGACAGCATGGATGCAGGCGCATTCGGAGTATATAGATGCGGGCGTGGAAATGCAGGTGACGGAAGTGAGTCTGGCCCTTGCAGAGGGGCGGTAGACTGGGGTTCCCAGACCTCCGAAATTTAGGGAAAAGTCGGTCTGAAAACCCCAGTCTACCTTACGCGAATGGTGAAAGGGAAATGGTTTCCTCTGACATCACTCTACCTTGACGCGGGTGAGAGACTTGAAAACAAGGGAGAATGGTTTCCTCATACCCCTGACTACATTAAAACGGGTGGTGGAAAAGGGAAATGGAATTTGGAACCCAAGCGCACGGTTATTTTTCATAACACATTGGTTATAAAAGAAATATAAAACAAACCTGTGCTTCAGACCCATTAAAAACAAGGGCTAAAGCACGCACATTTTTTAAATTATGTTCATTATCAATCAATTACAAAATCATGGCGTGCGCTTGGGTTCGGAATCCGCCGGCCCGCAAGCAGAAATCAACAGGGCCTGCCCCTATCTTCAAGGATAGACAAGACCACGCTTTCCCTGTCATCCCGAGCGCAGCCGAGGGATCTGCTGAACTCTCCACGCGGATTTCGCCACTCGCTTCGCCCGGTCGAAATGACAGGCCGGTACCTACTGAGCAACAGGGCCCGTCAGGGCCGCACCGGAGCGTCAGCGAGGCTTCCGGGAGGAAGCCGAAGCAACTGCCTGCAGTCAGGGGTCTTCAGGAACCGGAAAACAAGGGGAAACGGTTCCTTCATACCCCTGACTACCTTGACGCCGAACCGGTTGTGAGGACATGAGGAGAGAAATTTGACGCAG
>JADILV010000067.1 GCA_017695115.1 Candidatus Cryptobacteroides avicola
TATGTAGAGGGTGCTGTTGTGAAGGCTACTGTCCTTGATGACACTTGCAGAGGAAAGAAAGTTCTGGTTTTCAAGAAGAAACGTCGTAAAGGATACCAGAAACTGAACGGACATCGTCAGGATCTTACAAAACTTCAGATCAACGAGATCGCTTAATTAACGTTTAAGAGGAGGAATTGAATTATGGCACATAAAAAAGGCGTCGGTAGTTCCAAGAACGGTCGTGAATCACATAGCAAACGTCTTGGTCTCAAGAAGTTCGGTGGTCAGGCAGTAAAGGCCGGTAACATCCTTGTGCGTCAGAGAGGCACAGTACACAATCCGGGAGCGAATGTAGGAATGGGCAGGGATCACACCCTTTACGCTCTTGTGGACGGTACAGTGACATTCTGCAAGAAAGCTGAAAACAAATCTTACGTCTCGGTCGTTCCATTTGAGAACTAAGACTCGGAGATTTATGAAAATCATGAAGAGGACTGCAGCTCCGGGTGAGTTCAGCCCTCTTTGTTTTTATAGGCACTGAACGAAGAAAAAAGCATTATATCATGTTAACATTAAAATTGTTGCGCGATGATCCTGAGTTTGTGATCAGGAAATTGGCTGTCAAGCATTTCGATGCACGCGAAATAGTCGGAAAAATAGTCGGGCTCGACAAGAACCGCAGGGACCTGCAGAAAGAGCTGGATTCCTGCCTTGCTGAGCAGAAACAGAAAGCTGCCCTGATAGGTGGTCTGATGAAAGAAGGCAAAAAGGCCGAGGCCGAGGCTGCCAAAAGCGAGGTGGCTTCATTGAAAGAACATTCGAAGGAGCTTGAAGCGGCTTCGGAAAAGAACAACGAAGAACTCATGTCCCTGATTGTCCTCCTTCCGAACATACCTTGCGATCTGGTTCCCGAAGGAAAGGATTCCAATGACAACCTTGTAGTAAAGACTGGCGGGCATACACCAGAGCTCGGTCCGGACGCGCTTCCGCACTGGGATCTGGCCAAGAAACTGGACATCATCGATTTCGACCTCGGTGTCAAGCTGACCGGCGCCGGCTTTCCGGTGTATAAGGGCAAAGGAGCCAGACTTCAGAGGGCCCTCATAAACATGTTCCTTGACATAAACACAAAGGCAGGATACCTGGAAGTCGAGCCGCCTGTGATGGTCAACGAGGCCTCCGGTTTCGGCACGGGCCAGCTGCCTGACAAGGAAGGCCAGATGTACCATGCCACTCTGGACAATTTCTACCTGGTCCCTACCGCAGAAGTGCCTGTTACCAACATCTACAGGGATGTAATCCTTTCAGAGAACGATTTCCCTGTAAAGATGACCGCCTATACCCCTTGTTTCCGCAGGGAAGCCGGGTCGTACGGAAAAGACGTGCGCGGACTTAACCGGCTCCATCAGTTCGACAAGGTGGAGATCGTCAGAATCGAGAAACCGGAGAACTCATACGCCGCCCTTGATGATATGGTAGCCCACGTAGAGGGAATAGTCAACAGTCTCGGTCTGCCATACAGGATTCTCAGACTGTGCGGCGGGGATCTTAGTTTCACATCTGCTATCACATACGATTTCGAGGTGTATTCCGCAGCTCAGGGTCGCTGGCTTGAGATCAGTTCAGTATCCAACTTTGAATCCTACCAGGCCAACCGTCTGAAACTCAGATACAAGGACGCAGAAGGCAAGACGCAGCTCGCGCATACGCTGAACGGAAGTTCCCTTGCCTTGCCGCGCGTAGTGGCGGCCTTGCTGGAGGATTGCCAGAAGGACGGACACATAATTATTCCTGAAGCGCTCAGACCTTATACGGGCTTCGACATTATTTAAGTACATGAAAGCCAGACTTCAGGATAAAGTCATACTGGGTATTGACCCCGGAACCAACATATTGGGTTACGGGGTCATTTCCATTGGCTTGAAAGGCCCCGAGTATATGACGATGGGAACCATCGACATGAGGAAAGAGAAGGATCCTTTCAAGAAACTTGACACGATCTTTACCGGCACAGGACGGATTATGGATCTGTACCATCCTGATTTTGTGGCTATCGAGTCCCCGTTTTACGGAAAAAACGCCCAGGTGATCCTCAAGCTGGGAAGAGCCCAGGGGGCTGCAATAACTGCGGCTCTCCACAGGGGGATTCCGGTAGAGGAGTACGCTCCAAGAAAGGCCAAGGTCGCTATCACCGGTATCGGCTCTGCATCTAAAGAGCAGGTATGCAACATGATACACAAAATCCTCAATGTGGACCTTGCTCCCGAGCACCTTGATGCGACGGACGCCCTGGCCATTGCCTTATGTCATTACTACCAGCTGACCAGTCCCCTTACAGAGGTCAGATCTACATCCGGATGGAAGAAATTCATTGAAGACAATCCGGACAGGGTGAAAAAATGACACGGGCCGTTAAACTTATAGACAGACGCCGTGTCTAATTGCACGGTTTTTTGTAGCAAAAGAAATAAAACGGATTTACAAATGAAAAGAGTATTGGGATTTATTCTCAGCGGATGTGCTATTGTATTGACTCTGGCTGCATTGACTTTGCCTGTATATGCACAGTCCGGGTTCTCCGTCAAGATCAGGCTTTCTGATGCCAAGACGGGAGAGGCAGTACCGTTCGCTACAGTATCGCTTACAGCGAAAGGCGGTTCCAAACCTCTTAAGTATGTCTTGAGTACAGAAGGCGGTGACGCGGTTCTTTCCCCTTTGCCTAAAGGCAATTATACCCTCAGGGCGGATCTTCTCGGATACAAATCCTATACTCTTGAGCTGACCGTCGACAAGAATGTCGATCTGGGAACGGTAAAAATGGATCAGGACAATGAAGTCCTCGAAGCCGCTACCGTAGAGGCGATCGGCAACCCTATCATCGTAAAGAAAGATACTATCGAATACAGCGCTTCTTCATTCAAGACCTCTGATAATGACATGCTTGAAGAACTTCTAAAGAAGCTTCCGGGAGTCGAGGTCGATTCTGACGGGACGATCACGGCAAACGGCCAGACTATTTCCAAGATAATGATCGACGGCAAGGAGTTCTTCCTTGATGATCCCCAGCTGGCTACAAAGAACATTCCTGCCAAGATTATCAACAAGATCAAAGTTGTAGAGAAAAAATCAGAACAGGCCGAATTTACAGGCATCGATGACGGCGAAGAAGAGCATGTGATCGACCTCTCCATCAAGCCTGGAATGATGGACGGATGGTTCGGCAACCTTATGGCCGGCGGCGGTCACGATGTCCCGGACAAAGGGTATTATACCGACGGGCTGACACCTGCAAAGGACGGATGGAGATACCAGGCGGCCGGAATGTTGGGGCAGTTTAAGCAGAAAAGCCAGATCAGCATAATCCTTAATGCCAACAATACCAATAACCGTGGATTCAACGACATGTCTTCCAGCATGATGCAGACAATGAGAGGGGCCCGTGGAATGGGCCGTGGAGTAGGCGGCTGGGGCAGGAACGGTATCACGACATCCTGGATGGCCGGCGCCAACGGTGCATTCGACCTTCTTGATGACAAGATGGAGCTTAATGCCAATTACATGTACGGCGGCTCGCAGCGTTATGTCGAAGAACAGAGTTCAAGGACGACTTACCTTGACGACGGCAGCTCCCTTATATATGACAATAACGGTTATAATATTTCCAACAGTGACGGCCATAGGTTCGGTGTCAGGATAGACCATAAGTTTTCTGAGAACACTTCTATCCTTTTCGAGCCGAGATTCAATTTCGGTACCGGTGACTTTCAGGAATATTCTGATTTCATCACATTGAGCAGGACCGGCTCGGATACTGATACTACCAATGTCGGTTTCAACAACAACACCGGGTACAACAAAAACTGGACGGCCAGCGGTTTCCTCCTGTTCAGACAAAGACTCGGAAAGCCGGGCCGCACACTTTCAGCAATGCTCAATTACAATTTCAGCAACAACATTCTGAACGGTCTGAACCAGTCGCTTACAACCACATTCGATGAGCAGGACTCTCCTCTGGACTCCATAATCAACCAGAGATATGACCAGGACTCCAGAAACTCGTCATTCTCTGCCAGAGTCGTCTATACGGAGCCTCTCGGGCATGATTTCTATCTGGAAGCCAATTATTCATACAGCTATAACATAAGCAGGTCGATCAAAGATACATACAACAGTGGCGGGGAGCCTGTCAGCAATCTTGACCGGGCCAACAATATCCTTTCCTACAACTCTGCCGGAGAAGTCTATGATCCGACATACTCCAACAATATCCTTAACCGCTATATCAATCAGAGTGCAGGACTTACCTTCATGTATCAGAAAGAGAAACTGAGAGCCCAGCTCGGAGCTTCCGTCCGTCCGACGAATACTCACAATGAGACCAACGGCGAGTCATACGACAGCAAGGTGCTCAACTGGTCTCCGGAAGCAATGCTCAGCTATGATATAGATGACAATACAATGGTCCGCATGTTCTATTTCGGACGTTCGTCCCAGCCGTCGACATCCCAGCTGATGCCTGTTCCGGACAACTCGGACCCTCTGAATGTCTCTCTCGGTAACCCTTACCTGCTTCCATACTTCAACCATAACATCAGGGGAATGTTCGGATATACCAACAGGGAGACCTTCACGTCCATTCACGGAAGGGTAGGCGGAAGTCTTGTCCAGGACGGGATAGTCAATGCGCAGTGGTACGATGAGAACGGGGCGCAGTATTCGATCCCTGTCAACGGCCCTGTTTCGGGCTCAGCCGATGCCAATCTTATGATAAACAGTCCTTTCGGAAGGAATTCCAAGTTCTCCATATTTTCGATGACCTATGCCAGATACAATGAATCGTCTTCATATATCGGCAAGACAGGGGCTTTCGATACCGCGAAATATTATGACCCGGACAATGCGGAGTTTGACTATGCCCTCTTCCATGAGGATTTTCTCGACCACGGGGCGGACATGTTCACCAAGAACAAGACCCAGTCCGTGAGCTTTACGCAGCGCCTGCGCTTTACTTTCCGTTGTGATCTGGTGGAGCTGAATGTAGGAGGAAGGACACGCTTCTCGAAATCGTGGTACACCATATCTTCGTCCAACAAGCCTGCTACATGGAACAATCAGGTTGACTTTTCAATGAACTGGACTCTTCCCGGCGGATTCGGGGTGGTTTCAGATCTGGATTATAACTGGTATGACGGCTATACGACTCCGCAGGAAGATGAATTCGTCCTCAATGCCGAAATCACCAAACTTCTTTTCAAGAACAAGTTCACGCTTTCACTCAAAGCCTACGATATCCTGAACCAGTCCAAGAACCTTTCGGTATCGGATGCATCCAACTACCATCTGGAAACAAGAAACAATACTCTCGGCCGGTATATCATTCTTTCTCTTACTTACCGGTTCGGAACATTCGGAGGTCCGGGCGGAGGCCCGGGAGGACGTGGTCCGATGGGACCGCCGCCCCGCAGATGATTATAAGCAGGTCCTGAACGAAAGTTTCATGACCTGCTTTTTTTTGAATATTGTGACAGAACAACTCCCGCAGCAGAGACAGCTATGCCTATGAACTGTCTCAGATTCAATGATTCATGACCGAGCATCCATGCAACTACGGCTGCCACTACCGGAATCAGGGCTGAAAAAATGCTTGATTTGGCGACTCCGAGACTTTTGATGGTACTTACCCATAAAGAAAATGCAAGACTGGAGCACAGTACGGAGAGACAGATTATCGGATACCATACGTCAGCGCTCAGATACCGTGGAGAGAAGTCGCTGATTCCCTTGAAAATGAACAGCGGCAGCAGATATACGGAGCCGATCAGGAACTGGTACATGACTATTACCTGGCTGGAATAGTTTCCGGACAGGCTTTTGGTCACTGACGCGTGTCCGACTTCACTGACGACCGCTATCAAAAGCAGAACGACGCCCAGCATGAAGTGTCGTCCCAGTTCGCCTTTGCTCATGACTACCAGCATTATGCCTGTCAGGCAGAGCAGTATGCCGATGATATTCACGAAATTCACTTTTTCCTTGAAGAAAATCATGCCTGCACCTACGGAAAAGATAGGAATCGTGGCGATGATCATGGCGCTCAGAGTAGGGGAGCCCGTTTCCTTGACTCCGTATGACTCGCAAATGAAATAGATAAACGGCTCGAACAGTGCCAGCAGCAGGAATTTCGGAAGGTCTTTCCGTTTTATTCTCGCTATCCTGCCGCTCGCCGCGTTCAGCAGGAAAAGGACGAAACCGGCTATCAGTATCCTGATGAAGACGAAATATGTCACAGGAATGTCTAAAGATATCAGCTGGTTGGTCCAGATATATGATATGCCCCATAGTATGATGGCAAACAGGGAGACAGTATAGACCAGTATTTTGGAGTTCTTGCCGAGTTCGTTCTTGATAGATCTGTATTTCATGTATTAATCTTTAAAAACAAGTTTTTTTCCGGCCGGGATTTCCGATATTACCTTTCCTCCGCAGACGGATTTAATCCCGTTGACGAAAACTGTGTCTATCCGTCCTTTCAGTCTTATCCCTTCATAAGGAGTCCAGCCGCACTTGTATTTTAGGTCTTCCTTTTCGGGAACGAATTCACATTCCGGGTCGGCTATTACTATATCTGCATAAAAGCCTTCCTTTATCCGTCCTCTGTCTTTTATACCGAACATTTCGGCCGCCTTTTCAGAAAATACGGAAGCTACCCTGTCCAATGCCATTCCTTCCTGGCCGGCAACGGTCAGCAAAACAGGAAGACTGTGCTGGATGGACGGGATTCCTGATGGCGCAGTAAGGTACGGTCTCTGTTTTTCGCTTTCCAGATGCGGCGCATGGTCCGTGCCTATTGTATCTATTGTCCCGTTTTTCAACGCTTCACGCAGTGCCTCCCTGTCATGGGCTGTCTTTATGGACGGATTGCATTTGATCTTGCTTCCGAATGAATCATAATCGCTGTCGCAGAACCATAGGTAATTCGGTGAAGTTTCGGCTGTTATTTCCTTGTTGATCTGTTTGGCCGCACGGACCATTTCGATTTCTTCAGCGGTGCTTATATGCAGAAGGTGCAGTCGGGTCCCGTATTTCATGGCCATTTCCAGAGCCTTGACGGATGACCTTATGCAGGCTTTCCTGCTGCGTATTTCTTCATGTGCCCGGAAAGGAATATCATCTCCGTACTTATCCCGGGCTTTGAGAAGGTTCTCCCGGATGATCTTTTCGTCTTCGCAGTGGACCAGTATCCTTTTGTCCTTTATGCGGAATATTTCTTCAAGAGCGGAATCATCATCCACAAGCATGTTGCCTGTCGAGGAACCCATGAAAACTTTAATGCCTCCGAAATCTTCTGAACCGGAAAGTGCTTTGATTTCACCGGCATTGCCGTTTGTAGCTCCGATGTGGAATCCGTAGTTGGCGTATGACCGTCCTTCTGCATATCCGAGTTTCTCCCTTAGCCTTGCCTCGGAAACTGTCGGCGGTGTGGTGTTTGGCATATCAATGAACGAAGTCACGCCTCCGAGAAGCGCTGCCAGAGATTCAGTGGAGATATCGGCCTTGGATGTCATTCCCGGTTCCCTGAAATGGACATGGGCATCTATTCCTCCGGCCATCATGACCTTGCCTCCGATATCCACGATTTCTGCTCCTGGGTTTTTCTCCAGAAAAGCGGCCGGCAACGAATCAAAGGTGATGTGCCGCCCGTCATATTCTGTCATACCGTCCTTCCCGGCATACCATACTCCGCATATTCTTTCCCCACGGATGCCTGCAGACCCTGTCCTGACTCCTTCCGACGTGGCGATAACGGCATTGTGCAAAAGCACGCAGTTTTCCTGAATCATATTTTTCTCGGTTTGATTTTTCGCAATCTCATTTTAAGGACCCCCCAGAAAGCCTCTCCGAAAATGCCGCTGCTCATTTTTGAGGTCCCTTCTTTCCTGTCGACGAAAATGATAGGTACCTCCGTGATCCGGAATCCGAGCTTGTAGGTGGAATATTTCATCTCTATCTGGAATCCGTAGCCTTTCATCTTTACATTGTCCAGGTCGATGGTCTCAAGGACTTTCCTTTTGTAGCACTTGAAGCCGGCGGTGGTGTCGTACACTTTCATGCCGAGGACTTTCCTTACATAGACTGAAGCATAATAGGACATGATGACCCTGCCAATCGGCCAGTTTATGACACTGATTCCGTCGCAGTATCTTGAGCCTATGGCAAGATCAGCGCCCTCTTTGCACGTTCTGTAGAGTTTCGGAAGGTCATCAGGGTTGTGAGAAAAGTCCGCGTCCATCTCGAAGATGAAATCATAACCATGCGCTATTGACCATTTGAATCCCGTAATATATGCTGTCCCGAGGCCCTGCTTGCCGGCTCTCTCTATCATGAAAAGTCTTTCCGGAAATTCTGTCTGCAGTCTTTTCACTATTCCGGCAGTTCCGTCCGGGGATCCGTCTTCTATTACCAGGATATGGTAATCGCCTTCAAGGGAAAACACTGCGCGGATGATCTTTTCGATGTTTTCCTTTTCATTGTAAGTCGGTATGATAACGACCTTGCTGTCCATACGATTTTATTTTAAAGTCAAATATACAAAAAGTGGATGAAAAGCAACGCATCCGCTCCATTTCGTCGTGATGGCACTTTTCATCCTCTTTTTATAATGCCTGCCTGGTCCTATTCGGCTCCGATCTCTTTCAGCATCTCTTTTACGGCTGCTTCCAGCTGTTTGTCTTCACCGTTGAGAACAGATGCAGGATCATTGTAGACAAGAATGTCAGGCTCGATCTGGAGATTCTCGAGGTATCTTCCCTCTTTGAGTCCTATTGCACCTACCTGAGGAATTCCGAAGATGATGGTCGGGTCGATCTGCTGCTCCCACCATACGGCTGTCATTGTTCCAGGGACAGGCGCTCCGATGAGCTTGCCTATGCCGAGTGTCTTATACACATACGGGAAACCGCAGGCGTCGGAATAGTTGTTCTCTCCGATAAGCACGCATGAAGGCTTTGTCCACTTGTTGTACGGTTCCGTGCCGATATACTGTCCCCTCGGCTCGAACTTGATGTATGCCTTGCCGTCGAGCAGTGTGGCAAGATCATCGTGCAGCCATCCGCCTCCGTTGTTTCTGGTATCCACGATGACAGCTTCGGCTGTCCTGTATTTGCCCAGAAGTTTCGAGTATACTTCTCTGAAGCTGTCGGAATCCATACCTGCCACATGTACATATCCTACTCTGCCTCCGGAGAGTTTCTCGACCATTTCTTCACGCTGTTTTACCCATCTGTTGTACAGCTGTGAATAGTCGCTGTAGCCTGCTTCAACATAGATTTCCTCACTTTTCTTGCCTTTCTTTACGTTCAGCAGCACTTTGTCCCCTCCTTTCATGGTCAGGAGAGGGAACCAGTCCATTCCGGCTGTAATCTTCTGTCCGTCTATGGCCTCGATTATGTCTCCGGCCTTTATCTCAGGATCGGTGATGGAAAGCGGTCCGCCTTTGAGCACTTCTGCAATCTTCAGTCCGTCACCCTGATAGCTGTAATCGGGTATGAATCCCAGTTTACCCATGCTCTTTGACGGCGCCCCATAATACCTGGCCCCTGTGTGTGAGCCGTTCAGTTCTCCCAGCAGTTCGGACAGCATTTCCTGGAAATCGTAGTTGTTGTCGATGTAAGGCAGGAAGCGTCCGTATGCTTCTTTATACATGGCCCAGTCGATACCGTGTATATCCTTGTCATAGAATTTCTCTGCAACCTGCTTCCAAACGTGGTTGAAAATATATTCACGTTCTTTGGCCGGTCTGTAATTGAATTCTCCTGAGAACGAAATATGTTTCTGGGCCCCTGAGTTCAGATCAAATCTGGTAATGCCGTTCCCGCTGAGGACATAGAAGGAATTACCGTCTTTTGTAGGGTAGATGGAGCCCATGACGCCTCTTGCCATCACACTTATGTCCCCTTCCTTTATGTCCAGGACACAGAGGTCGTAACTTTTCTCGAGTCGTGTCATATAATAGAGCTTGGTCCCTTCAGGATTGAGGTAATGATCTCCGAGCCTGCCTGAGAACCTGGTCAGCCTGATGATCCTGTCTTCCCTGTTCTCCAGATCAAGGACAAGTTTCTCCACTTTCTTGTCCACCTTGGCGGAATCCTTGGCTTCCTTCTCTTCTTTCTTTTCCTCTTTCTTCACTTCTTTTTCGTCTGCAAGAAGGTCTTCCATGGCGTCGCTCTCTTTGTCGCGGGTGAACTTGTAGAACTCCTTACCGTCGAAGAACATCGCATATACGTCGTATTCGGAGCCCCAGCTTCCATGGCTGCGGTATCCTGCACGGTCAGACATCCAGGTCATTGCCTTGCCTTTGAGGGCCCACCTGAATCCTCCGTCCGTATATCCGCTTTCAGTAAGATCGGTAATTTCGCCTGTCTCGATATCCACGATGGCGATGTCCTCGTTGTTCCATCCGCCGTTCGCCTGCCAGTTGCAGAGTATGTACTTGCTGTCCGGGCTCCAGGCGAAACTCTGGTCACCATCTGAGTATGAATAATTTACATTCTTATGAAGTGATTTTTCCTTCCCGGTCTTTATCTCCTTTACCACCAGTTCTGTCCTGTCGCGGAGGAAACCGAGCCATTTCCCGTCAGGGGATACCATCGGCTGGAAGCAGGTCTGGGCCGGGTCAGTTACCATTTTTTCCTCCATTTTCACACTGTAAGTGAAATATTTGTCATCCTTATCCGTAAGGGAAGTCGAATAGATGCCCCAGTGGCCGTTCCTCTCGGAAGAGTAGTACAGCGTCCTGCCGTCTTCGGAGAAGCTCAGGTCTCTTTCCTGCTCAGGTGTGTCAGTTATGCGCCTGGTGGTATTATAGTCTATTGAAGTCACGAATACATCGCCTCTGAGAATAACGGCTACCTCCTTCCCGTTTGGCGATACGGCCAGATCCGATGCTCCGCTTGAAATGTTCCTGATGATGTTGTCTCTTTCTATCTGGTCTGAAACTATACTGATTTCCACTTTCTCAGGCTCCTGTCCTTCCTTGACTGTATAAAGTTCGCCATTATAGGAAAAAGAGAGCGTGCCGTTGTCTGCAACGGAGATGTACCTTACAGGATGGTCTGTGTTGCGGGTAATCTGTACGGATTCGCCGGGATTCGACAGAGAGCTTCTGTATATATTAAAGGAGCCGTCTTTCTCGCTGAGATAATAGAAAGTGTCTCCGTCAGAGGCGAAAACCGGATTCCTGTCTTCCCCTTTGAACGAGGAAAGTTTTTCGAACGTGCCTTGCCCGTTGATCCCGAAACCGGTCTGGCCCGGCGCAGGTCTGTACACCCAGATATCGCGTGTAACGGATGATGTATGGTGTTTTCTGAAAGGATCTTCATAGCCTTTCCAGTCTTCATAAAGGACCGTACCTTCTTTGTTGACACTCAAGCCGGAAACAGGAAGTGATGTGACAAACTCCGGCCGGCCTCCCTGTCTGCCGACAGTATACAGCTGGGCGGCGTTTCCTGGAAATCCGTCATAGACGGCATCCTGCTGCAGGTTTGCCGAGAATACTATCCTTCCGTCTTCAAGCACTGCCATCGGTGTCTCTCTTCCGGGATAGTCCGTCACCCTTTCAGGAGTCCCGCCCTCTGCCGAGGTGATGTAAATGTCTTTGTCAGCATCTCTGAAAGAGCTGAAAACGATGCTCTTCCCGTCCGGTGTCCAGATAGGGTCGGAATCATAGGCCGGATTACTTGTAATCTGCAGCGCCTTTCCTCCGTCTGCACTTACTACATAGATGTCCCCTTTATAGCAGAAAGCGATTTTGCTCCCGTCAGGGGAGATACAATTCCTTCTTAACCACAGTGGGGAGTCTTCAGCCGCGAACATACTCCCTGCAAGGAGCATGGCTGAAATGGTCATAAGAATTTTTTTCATATAAAAGTAATTAACTAATACCTATATATAATAGTAAACATGTTAAAAGCCTGTCCGGGACAGGCCAACAATCTTACAAATTTAAATATATTCCAATAAAAAACCAATTTTTGTATGGTATCCCGAGCCAAGACAGAGTCAATCCCGATTCAATGTAAAAAGAGAAGAAACGTCATCTTTTTTGGTGAAAAAATCTTTCCCGTGGAATTCGGTGGTTTACAGGTGTTTGAGGATTCCGGGGCCGGCGCGGGCAAAAAAAATATGCAAAAAAGTCTCGAAAAAGTTTGGAGGGAAAGAAAAAAGGTGTACCTTTGCAATCCCGTTCGGGAAATGGGGGTCAGAGAGAGACTGAGAGAGGTTCCCGGATGGACATGGAAAGATCATTGACAAGACTGGAGAAACAGTACAGCAAGTACCGAAAAACAAGGAATTCGAGAGCGTCAATTCCGTGTCGGGCGGGGCAGTGATGCCGTGCCGGACACGCAGGAATGAAACGGATGCCAGGAAGCTAGAAACTTAAGAACTATACAAAGA
>JADILV010000068.1 GCA_017695115.1 Candidatus Cryptobacteroides avicola
AGCAAGAGCTTCGGCGAGAAAGTGGCTCTTGACCGCGTAACTGTGAACATCCCGAAAGGAATGATTTTCGGGCTGCTCGGACCTAACGGAGCCGGAAAGACTACTCTTATCCGTATCATAAACAGGATTACAATCCCGAGCGGGGGCACTATACTTTTCGACGGTCACCCTATCACCCAGTCCGATGTGGAGAGGATAGGTTATCTCCCTGAGGAGCGCGGACTTTACCGCAAGATGAAGGTAGGGGACCAGGCCATGTACCTGGCACAGCTCAAAGGCATGAGCGCAAAGGACGCCGGTGACGCCCTCAGATCATGGTTCGTGAAATTCGGCATCCAGAGCTGGTGGAACAAGAAAGTAGAGGAACTTTCCAAGGGAATGGCGCAGAAAGTCCAGTTCATCACCACTGTGGTGCACAGGCCTTCGCTGCTGATTCTCGATGAACCGTTCTCCGGATTCGACCCGGTTAATGCCCAGCTCATCAGGGATGAGATACTGAAACTCAAGGCAGAAGGTTCTACAATCGTCCTTTCCACCCACAATATGGAATCTGTCGAGGAGCTTTGCGACAACATCGCCCTCATCAACAAGTCCCGTCTGGTGATTACCGGAGGTGTGAATGAAATCCGCCACCAGTACGGCAACAACAATGTAGAGCTCATCTACACCTCATCCTCTTCGCTCGAGTCCGTGCCGGGCCTGTTCCGGATACTTTCGGACAATGACGATACGGGCCGCCACACGGCCGTGCTTTCCATCGAGAAAGGTGCGGATGCCAACGACGTGCTCAGGCATGTCATTTCCCAGTCCCTGACGGTCAATTCTTTCAGGGAACTGGTGCCGAGAATGAACGATATTTTCATAAAACTTGTAACCGAGGAGGAATAAACTATGAACCTGCATATAATCAATGTCATTATAGGCCGTGAATACATGACCCGCGTGAAGAAGAAATCATTTCTTCTGACCACGTTCCTGGGGCCTGTCTTTTTTGCCGCGATGTGTATCCTGCCGAGCGTGATAATGTTCATGACTACTGACAAAGGCAAGGAAGTGGCCGTAATCGACCGCTCAGGCATCGTGATGCCGTACATGACCAGTAACGAGACCACCACGTATACCGACTATACCGGAATGCCGGTAGACAGCGCGAAGGCCGTATGCAACGAGCTCGGACTCGATGCTCTGGTGGTAGTTTCTCCGCTTGATTCGGTGAACAGGACAGTTACGGTAGACGCCTATTCGGGCAAGCCGATGAGCATGGACATGAAAGAGTCAATAAGCGCAAGGGTGAACGAGGCTGTCGAGGAATACCGACTTGAATCATACCGGATAGAGGGGCTCAAACAGATAATAGAGGACGTGAAGGCCGATGTCTCCGTGTCTACATTCACTCTTGATGACTCGGGAGAGGAGAAGATCACTTCCTCAGAGGTCTACATGATAATCTCTCTGGTGCTTTCGATCATAATCTACATGTTCATCGCGATGTTCTCCGCCATGGTCATGCAGAGCGTCATCGAAGAGAAGTCGAGCCGCGTGGTCGAGGTGCTGGTTTCGTCCGTGAAGGCTACGGAACTGATGTTCGGCAAGATAATAGGAGTGGCCTGCGTGGCACTTACGCAGTTCTTCCTGTGGGTGGTGCTTACTGCTGTGCTTGTAGTGGCTTTCGGCTCTTTCGTGGGATTCGACGCCATTACCGAGTCCGCCAATGTCCAGACAGAGCAGATGGCCCAGATGACAGAAGGCATGGGAGTGGATCCTGCTGCCCTGGATGCTACCGGAATGAACATGCAGGTGACCATGCCGGAAGAAGGTTCCAACGAGATGGCTGCCGTCATCGAGACTGTAAAGGATATCAACTATCCGCTGATACTTGTCTCGTTCGTGGTGTATTTCGTGCTGGGATACCTGCTGTATGCATCGTTGTTCGCGGCCATCGGCTCTGCAGTGGAGAACGAGGCCGACACCCAGCAGCTCCAGCTGCCTGTGACGATTCCTTTGCTGCTGGCGTTCTTCATAGCATTCTATGCGTTCAAGTCGCCTGACAGCCAGGTGGTGTTCTGGGGGTCCATTATCCCGTTCACTTCGCCTATCGTGATGCTGGCAAGGATTCCGTTCGGAGTCCCTGCGTGGGAACTGGCCCTGTCCATCGTGCTTCTTGTCCTGACATTCATGCTGATTGCCTATCTCTCGGCCAAGATATACAAGATCGGCATCCTGATGTTCGGGAAGAAGACTTCGTTCAAAGATCTTTACAAGTGGCTGAAACAGAAATAATCGTATGATGTTCGGAAAAATCGCGGCAATGCTGCTTCTTGCGGCCCTGATCCCGGCCGTGCAGGCCGACGGCCGGGGGGCGGGAAAACAGGAGTCCGGCAAAATCACATTTTCCTGGACAAGGTCCAGAATGGACGGATCAAGGACCGGGGTCACCTGCCCGGGGGCGGACAATGTCAATGAAGCTCTGGGCCGGGTGGACGGCAGACTGTACTGTGCTCCCAACGGAAAGACGTTCAAGGGCGGAAGCGTCCCTGAAGTGGCGTCGGTCCTCATAGGGGCGCAGCCGGCAATGGCTCCGGTCAAAAAAGTCGTAGGTCATTCGGCCAGGGAAATGATAAGGACATATCCCGAGTGCGAACTCTCCAACCTGTTCATCGATACGATAATGGCGGCGGTGGAGAAAGAATCCGGCAGAAAGGTGGATGTGGGCATAGGCAATTTCGGAGGCATCAGGGTGGATATGCCGGCAGGCGACATACTCCAGGATGACATCATGTCTATGTTCCCGTTCAAGAATGACATAGTGTACGTGGCTCTCAAGGGCAGGGATGTCCGGGCGATTCTGGACAGGATGGCTGCCGGCCGCTTCGAAGTCCTCGGTGGGGTGAGGGTCGTGGCCGAAGACGGGAAGATCGTTTCCGCTGAGATAGGAGGGGAACCTCTGGATGACGAAAAGGTCTATGGCGTGGCTACCATCACGTTCCTTCTTGACGGAGGGGATGATGTCCATGTGGCGAAGAACGCGCTGGAGGTGATCGTATGCGGAAAAGAAATATATGATGTGATGATGGACTATGTCAAGGCAGAGACCGCCGCAGGCCGCCCTGTCGAATACCATAAGGACGGCCGGGTACAGATACTTTAGTGCCGGCCGGCAAATCATTTATCGGAACGATGAAAAAGACGATACTTTTATTCATATCCATGACACTGTCTCTGGCCCTTGCCGCACAGAGACTTACGATTCTACATACCAATGACACCCACAGCCACGTCGATCCCGTGAGATCCGGAGCGGATGCCGGTCTGGGCGGTGTGGTCGAGCGTGCCGCCTATATCGACAGCGTCAGGGCGGCCGACGGCAGGCGCAATGTCCTTCTGGTGGATGCCGGAGATTTCAGCCAGGGATCATCCTATTTCACTATCCTGAAAGGAGATGTCGAGGTGGACCTGATGAACGCGATGGGGTATGATGTGACCGCCCTCGGGAACCACGAATTCGACAACGGACTGGAGGAACTCTCGCGCCGCCTGCGTAATCTCCGTTGTCCCGCTGTCTGCGCCAACTATGAATTCAGCGGCAGCGACCTTTCCAGGATTGTCCGCCCGTATACGATCATACGCCGTGGAGGATTCAGAATAGGCGTGATAGGGCTGCTGACGGATGTTTCGAGAGTAGTCGAGAAGCATATAGCAGACAAGATCAGGTATATCGATCCTGTGGAAGTCACCAACAGGTATGCTGCTTATCTGAAAGATGTAAAGAAGTGCGATATAGTGATGTGTCTCAGTCACTTGGGGTATGATAGCGGTCCGGACTCCGATGTCCGTCTGGCTGCAAGGACAAGGAACGTGGACCTGATAATCGGCGGGCACTCGCACACTTTTCTCGAATCGTCCGTAGAAGTCCCTGACCTTGACGGGAAACCGGTGACAATCGTGACCGACGGCTGCTGGGGCCTGTATGTCGGAAACCTGAAAGTCGGGCGCTGACGGAAAGCTGCAGTCCGGGACAGCCGGAATGAAAACAGTAATGCAGGAAAAAGGAACGGTAATAGGGAACCTCGAATGGGACGGCCTGCACCGCCCGGAGATTTACTATGCGGTAATAACGACATTCTGCGGTCTTTTCCTTTCGGTTATGGACGGCACCATCTGCAATGTCGCCCTGCCGACCATTGCCCTGCGTCTCGGCGTATCCCCGTCCGACTCCATCTGGATCGTCAATGCTTTCCAGCTGGTGATCATGATGCTTCTGCTCCCATTCTCCTCCCTCGGAGAACTGTTCGGCTACAGGAAAGTGTATCTGACAGGAGTGGCTGTATTCACATTCGGGTCGCTTTTCTGCGCCCTGTCACATACTTTCCATGTTCTGGTAGCCTCCAGAGTCATTCAGGGTATCGGCGCCGCCATGATTATGAGTGTGAATACCTCGCTGATAAAGATCATCTATCCGAAAAGGCACCTCGGCAAAGGTGTCGGGCTGAACGCGACCGTCGTCGCCATAGCTTCGGTGACGGGTCCGTCCCTTGCCGCCGCCATCCTTTCCGTGACCACCTGGGAATGGCTTTTCGCCATCAATGTCCCTATAGGCATCGTTACGTGGTTCATGGGAAGGAAATTCCTGCCTGACAATCCTACCAAAGTCGCCGGCAGGCATTTCGACTGGGCGGATACCCTTCTCAACGCAGCCACGTTCGGCCTGATGATAGGCTGTATAGAGGCATATTCGCATGGCCTCGACTGGCATAAGATACTGATTGCCGTGGCGGCCTTCTTTCTGGTCGGGGCTGTCTATGTCCGCACGCAGCTCGGAAAAGAGTATCCCATGCTCCCGTTCGATCTGCTGAGGATCCCCATGTTTTCCATGTCTGTGGGGACAAGCATCCTGTCATTTACCGTCCAGCAGCTGATGATGGTCTCCCTGCCTTTCCTCCTGATGCACAATTACGGCTATGATGCTGTCGGAACGGGACTTATCATGACGGCTTCGCCGGTGGCGATAATGTTTGTCGCCCCGATAGCAGGCTGGATGATAGGAAAGGTCCATCCGGGCCTGCTGGGAGGGGTGGGCATCTCGCTGATGAGCATATCCTGTTTCCTGCTCGCATTCATGCCGCAGGATGTACAGCATTTCGGATTTGTCTGGAGGATAATGCTTTTCGGAGTCGGTTTCGGGCTTTTCCAGTCTCCTAACAACCACATACTCCTGTCTTCCGCCCCGCCTCACAGGTCGGGAAGCGCCGGGGGCATGCTGGCATCCGCCAGGCTTATCGGCCAGACTACCGGGGCAGCCCTTGTGGCCATGATGTTCAATTTCTTCGATGCTTCCGCGCCTCACAAGTCGCTTCTGCTGGGGGCCCTCCTTGCCCTTTGCGGGGCATGCCTTTCAAGTTTGCGGCTCAAAGTCAGGAAAAATAATTAAATTCGCAACGGATAACCAATCACATAATATATGAACGGCAAGGACAAGACCTCCGACATCATGTCTTCCATGACAGAACGTCACAAAAATATCCTTGAGATACTCCAGCTGCAGGGCAGCATTTCCGTGACCGACCTTTCGGAGCGGCTGAACGTTTCAGAGGTGACGATAAGGAAAGACCTTACGGCTCTCGAGACCCAGAACAAGCTCTACAGGACTCACGGCAAGGCCATTCCCATCAGCCCCTATATAGGAGACAGGCATATCAATGAAAAGGAAAAGCAGAATGTCCAGGAAAAGCGTATCATAGGCCGGAGGGCCGCTTCGATGCTTGAGGACAATGATTCCATTCTGATAGCTTCGGGAACTACGATCCTTTATGCCGCCAGGGAAATGGTCTCCGCCCGGAACCTTACGGTCATAACCGCCTCGGTGTCAGTATCGTCCATCCTTTCTCAGAACAAATACATAGATGTGATCCAGCTCGGCGGGCTGGTCCGCGAGAGTTCGGTCTCCGTAGTCGGATCCTTTGCCGAGGACATGCTCGGATATTTCAACTGCAGCAAGCTTTTCATGGGAGCGGACGGAGTCGACCTCGAATTCGGTGTCACGACCACCAACATGATGGAGGCCAACCTTAACCGTATGATGATGGCTTCGGCCCAGAAGACGGTCCTGCTGGTGGACAGTTCCAAGTTCGGAAAGAAAGGCTTCAGCAAAATCTGCGATCTGGACAAGATAGACCAGATCATCACGGATGACAAGATCCCTCAGGTATACCTTGAAAATCTCGAGGAACTCGGCATAGAGGTCACTGTCGTTTCCGCCTGATCAGGCGGTGGGCTTTTTCCGGCTACAGGATATTGAGGCTCTGTTCCTTGATTTTCTCGAGCTCGTCTTTCATCCGGACCACGATCCGCTGGATGTCGGTGTTGTTCGCTTTGGATCCGGTGGTGTTTATCTCCCTTCCCATTTCCTGTGCGATGAAGCCCAGTTTCTTGCCTGGCTGCGGATCCGAGTCTATCGTATCCATAAAATAGCGGCAGTGCTGGCGCAGCCTTACTTTCTCTTCATTGATGTCGAGTTTTTCGATATAGTAGATCATCTCCTGTTCCAGACGGCTCTGGTCAGGTTCCAGCTTGAGCTCCTCGAAACGGCCCAGGATCTTCTCCCGGATGGCTTCGGTGCGCTCTTTCTCATGGGCCTCCACCTGGTCCACGTATGAAAGGATGCTGGCGACCTTTGCCGTCACGTCCTTATATAGGATTTCGCCCTCGCGGGAGCGGAATTCGTTCACCCTGTCTATCGCCTCGCGTATGCAGGCCTCTACGGCCGGCCAGTTGTCATCATTGATGACGTCGGTCTTTTTGGCATCGATGACATCCGGCATGCGGAGTATCGTCGGGAGCAAAAAGGAGTAATCTGTCATGTCAATGTTCGGAAACTCGCTGCAGAGCTTACCGGAAAGTTCGTTTATCTGGCGGAAATACTCCATCACAAGTTCCTGGTTTATCTGTTTTGCGCTTTCGGCGGCGTTGGCCTCGAAATTCACGAATACATCTATGCTGCCGCGCTTCAGCCCCTCCGCCACGAGCTGCCTGACATACAGTTCCTTGTCTTTAGGAAGGAGTGTCGTCTTGATGCTTATATCCGCATTCTTCCCGTTGAGGGACCTTATTTCCACGCTTATTTTTCCGGATTCGAGCATAGTCTCTGCCTTTCCGTATCCGGTCATTGACTGTATCATGTGCTGTGTGTATTTGAAATCTTTTACGGCCACAAAATTACAACTTTCTTTTTCAATGGCTGCCTTTTCACGATTTTTTTTTGACTGCCCATGTATTTCCCTGACCCTTTTTGCCGAGTCGCCGGAGAATCGTGCAGCTACAAATCGTAAGCGGCCGTGAAATTGTCTTAAAGTCGTACAATAGTGCCTGAAAGTCGAATTTCAGAAGGCTGATGACACGGCCTGATTGTCATCCGAAACAGAAGTCCCTGGCCCGGGAACCGGAATTCTGTCGTTTTGCGGCACTGGATGCATTGAGAGGGTGAATAATGTCTGCTTACAGATTGTAATTTTAGATTAATTCTAAAGTGCTTTATGTAATTTATTGACATTCAGTGTGGAAAAATCGGGGGGGGTGAAGATAAAAAGAAAAAATCACTATATTTGCAGCGTATTTATGGTGGTCGAAAATCTAGTTTTAGCAAATCAGTATCGGGATAAAGCTGTACGCGGGTTTTATGAATAAAGTGGTTGTAGTGTTGCTGGCGGCTGTTGCCTTTCCCGCATCTCTTTTCTGCGCGGTGAATACAGGTACAGTCGAAACCGGGAGTGTCAGGGATACTTCTGCGCTTTCGGTCTATTTCCGTTTTGACAGCGCCAAAATAGATACTTCATATATGGAGAACGGTGTCACTCTCGATACTGTTCTGGCTCTGCTTTCCAAACCATACTTCACACACGATACGCTGACAATCACGGCAGCCGCCTCTCCTGACGGAAAGAGCGGCTACAACCTCATCCTTTCGCGCCGCCGTGCCGAATCCGTCCGCGACTATCTGCTCAGATCGGTTCCCGGACTTACGGCGGACAGGATACGCATTGATGCCGTCGGAGAGGACTGGGCGGGACTTAAAAGTCTGGTGCTCAAGGATTCCCGTTTTCCGAACAGGGAGATTGTCCTGGATATAATCGACTCGGACCATCGCGATGATACGAAGGAAATGTCCCTCAGGGCCATACCCGGAGTATTCGGCTACCTTATCAAGAACCATCTTTATTATCTTCGTTCGGCGACACTTGCCATACCGGTCCGTCCGCCTTTCGACTCCATTCCGGGCTCTGTGACGCTTCCGCCTTATGTCGAAATCCCCGCAGGGGGGGGCAGCGTAGCATATCCCGCCCCGGCAGAGCCTGAAATCAGGAAACTCGTCGCGGCTTTCAGGACGAACCTTCTGGTGCCTGCCATGAATGCCGGGCTTGAAGTCCCTATAGGCAACAGCTGGTCTGTCGCCGCGGACTACTATTTCCCGTGGATATGGCCTCCGAAACAGAACAGATGGTGCGTGGAACTTCTGGGCTGGAGTCTCGAAGGACGCTACTGGTTCGGACGGGACCGGACTGCGGAGGACCGCCTCAGCGGACATTCCGTGGGACTGTATGCCGGAGGAGGCTACTACGATTTCGAGAAGGACTGGAAAGGAGTCCAGGGAGAATACATGAACGTGGGCGTGGACTATCTCTATGCCCTGCCTGTCGGAAGGAAAAAGAACCTGCGCTTCGAGTTCACTCTCGGGGTGGGATATATACGCTCCTGGGTGCGTCCGTACGAAGTGAAGCATGAGTACGGGGACCTGATAAAGGACACACAGGAAAAGCGTGTGAACTGGTTCGGCCCCACAAAGCTGGCCGTCTCTTTCGTCGTGCCGATCTATATGAAAGACAAGAAAGGAGGTGCGCGATGAAGACCCTTGCCATCTCCCGGAGCCGCATCGTCCGCTCCTGCCGCGCTTTCCTGCCTGCTGCATCATTCATGCTTCTCCTTCTTCTGCCCGCGTCCTGCGAGCGCAGACCGCTGATGGAGCAGAGCAACAATGTTTATCTGGACCTTGAACTCGACACCGACATAGTCAACTACGAAGTGACCGGCCTTCCCGACGTGATGAAAGTCAATTTCTATCATCCGGATACAGAAGAACTTCTTTATGAGGATTTCGTCGGTCCGCACGGAGGTGACATCTGGGTGGCCCCAGGTACATATCATATGGTGGTATATAATTTCGGGACAGAAAGCACAATAATCGGTGGGGAGTCGCACCATTCACAGGCAGTGGCATATACCAACGAGATTCCGGACTATCTGAAAGGACAGCTCCGTACCTTCCTTGCCGCCAGGGCGTCCATGCATGTCTCTAAAAACGAGGATTCCCCGGACGAAAAGATCGTCAACGCCCCGGACCATCTGTTCGTCGCGAGCGGGTACGGTGTCGACATTCCTGCGCAGGTGGCTGGAGAGTCCGGGCAGTATGTGATATCCGCCAGGGCGGAAACCGTGGTCGAGACTTATAATATCACAGTGAGGGAGATAAGGGGAGGTCAGTATATCAGTTCGGTCAGTGCTCTTATCAGCGGAATGGTCAGGGCGCATTACATAGGGGCCGGAGAAGATTCGGATACTCCTGCGACCATATATTTCGATATGCAGATGGATGACACCAAGACCGTGCTCAGCGGATCTTTCAATACTTTCGGGAAGCATCCCGGAGTGGAGAGTGTCCTTACACTTGACCTTCTAGTCAGGGATACCGGGGGAGGCGAGCACATCTTCACCTTCGACCTGACTGACCAGTTCAAGGACAATGAGGACCAGACTCTCGAGGTCATCGGGGATTTCGAGGTGACAAAACCTTCAGGGGGTGGCTTGGATCCCGGTGTTGGGGACTGGGACGACGAGGATATAGATATAATAATATGACAATTATTTATTAACTTTTATTCAAGGTATTATGAAAAAAATTCTATTCATCGCAACTGCCGCGGCTATGATAGCCGGCTGTGCAAAGGTCACTACGGTAGACACAGGCGAGCCTCAGGAAATCGCTTTTGAAGCGTACACAAATGTTTCGACAAAGGCTCCTATTGATGGTACTGCTTTCCTTGAAACATGGTCAATGCGGGTACATGCGATTTATGACGGTGTGTCAGCAGGAAAAGAGTATTTTGACGCTGCTGGTGTCGTGTTTGCAAAAGACGGTGATAATTGGGCTGCAGACCCGGCTCAGTACTGGCCGACAACCGGGACTCTGACATTCAACGCTATCGCTCCTGTGTCACCGACTTCAGATGTAGTTTTTCTTACTTATGTTTCTCCGGATACTGATTTCTTCGACTACGATGGAAGCAGTGCAAATGTGACATCAGTAAAGGCATCCATGGCGGACAACAGTACTACTCAGACAGATGTGCTTGTAGCCAGGACAAAAGTATCCGCTAAAACATCCGATGCAGTATCAGTGGTATTCGACCATGCTTTGGCTCAGGTGGCTGTTAAAGCTGGTGTAGATGCTGAAGGGCTTCAGATAAAGGTAAAAAGTATAACTCTCAAGGGCAGCTATCAGTCAGGAACTCTTTCAGCTGATCCGGATGCAGAAGAAAAGGTGACATTTACCTGGAGTGATCAAGGGAATCAAAATGATATTACTATCTACAATAATCCGGAGAATTCAACAACTCTGCCGACTACTCCAGCTGAAATTGTGGATGCGAAAGGTGTCCTTGTTGTACCGAATACAGTAGGTGAGGACGTTGAGCTTGAATTGGTTTATGATGTAAAATACAATGGTGTAACAATGAATGCCGTAACGGCAACTATTCCATTACAGTCGGAATTTGCATCGTCATGGGTTGCAGGAACAAAATATATTTATTCCCTGACATTCACTTCACCTCAAGAAATCCTTATCTCTCCGTCTGTAGGAATTTGGGCGGAAAAGGAAGTGACCGTTCCAGGCCTGTAGTATAATCTTTATTGCCTGCAATGCTTAAAAACACAGCATTCATACTTTTAACCCTTATCGCCGCAGCGTCCGCCTCCTGCAGGAAGACATCCATTCCGCAGGAGGAGGCCACTGTAGGCATATCATTTTCAGCCGGTGTGGAGCAGACCAAAGGTCTTTTTACGCCGGAGAATTTTAATACAGCCGGAAATACAATTGAAGTATACGATTTATACACAGCCGGAACGCATTCTTCTATTTATATTGACGGGGCGGATGCTGTGTGCAATGCTTCCGGATTATGGACGCTTGAAAAGTCATACTACTGGACTTATTCCGGCATCCATTCTTTCCTGTCCCACACTTCGGGAGGCGGACTGTCGGGCGTAAGCGTAGATGTAGATGTGGACGGCATGAGTGTTGGCTGGAACTGTTCTCTTGACAATCAGTTTGACCTGATGTATGCTTCCTCTGTCCGCGACCTCGACATGGAAAAAGAGGAGGGAAGGAATCCGTACAGGGCGGTAGAGCTGCAGTTCAACCATTTTTTTACTGCGGTCAGTCTCCATGTAAGGAATCTCTATACAGTACCCGGGTCTGATATTGAAGGTTTCAAATGCTATTTCACGGGATTGCAGACGGAAGGATCTGCCGGACTTGATTTTGAAGGGAATCTTTCGGGACCGGAGACATCTGCCGGCGAGTCACCCCAGTTTGAGGTGTCCGGTATGACGATACCGCAGAATGTCGGCGAGACGAACGTATATTCTTTAAAGGGCGAAGTGGGTGAAGACGGATTTTTCCTCGTATGGCCTCATGGGACTCCGCAGCTGCAGGGTGTGGCGCTGCATATAGAGTATACGGTGAACGGGCACCGGTACACGAAAGACATACCTGTTTACGAAGCTGCAACATCCTTTAATTCATGGGAAAGCGGCCACAGGTATTCATATACGCTCAGTATCCAGGACAATACTATTGTCTTTGAGGCTGAGGTTGTCGAGTGGATAAACGATGATGTGATACTGGAATGAAATTTTACAGAAATATACCGGAGAGTGTCTTGATTCCTGTACTGGTGCTGCCATGCGTTGTGCTTTTCCATTCATGCACGGAGGCAGAGGACGGCGGGTACAGTCCGGACGGAGACAACAGCATTGTATTCTATATAGATTCCGGCCTGGATGCGGAAATGTATTCAAAAGCGGTCATAGAGGATACGGATTACCTTTTGGATAATGCCTTGCCTATCCATGTATATAATGCCGTCCCGTCGACACAGCATTTCGGTGATATAGACTATCAGGGCAACGGTCTGTGGTATGACAGCTCCATGCAATGGGAAGACAAGGAATATCTCTTCTATGCCTATATTGAGTCATCCGTAAAGGGAAACGGTGGAACTGTGTCTTCTCCTACGCAGGTTACGATGGTACAGCCAGGCTCATATTCAGAGACTGCAGACTGGGCTGATTATCTCCTGTCGTACAGGGTTTCTGCCCATGGGGCGGAGAAAGCGCCTGTCAGGCTGCAGTTTGAGCGCATCACTACCGCCGTGGAGTTCTATATGGCGGGTGGCAGTCTTGACAAGATTGTCCTTAAGGAAGTTACCTTTTCGAATGTGTGCAGGAAAGCGACTTTCCAGATATCGAGACACGGTACTCCGGATGATGCCACAGGACAGTTCGGAATGAGAAACCTGTGGAATGTAGCTCTGGATGAATCAGACGGGAACTATGTGGATTATACATGGAGCGGGTTGAAGGATCTTCTTCCTTTCGAGGGAGAGAGTTCGAGATATGACAGCAAATACAGGTGCATGAATTTCATGACCGTGTACCAGCCAGTCTCAAGGGATGGTCTGGTAAAGCATCTGACTGTGAAGTATGAGGTAAACGGGGTTGAGAATACTGCGGAGTTCGACCTGTCGGAGTCCGGACCATCCGAATGGCAGCCGGGGCACAGAGTGCGCTATTCGATGACTATAGACAGCGAAATACATCTTCAGGGGATTATAGAAGACTGGAAAGAAGTAGGATTCATAGAAAGTACATTCCTCCCTGGTAACGATTAGTCTAAAATACAGCTATATAGCGAAATGAAAGTTCTTTACAGACATATCCTTCTTGCCATGTCCCTGACAGCGATACTGCAGGGCTGTACCGACATTTATGACGAGACCGGGAATCCGGATATGGAGATAGCCCTCGGGTCGAGGCTCACTTCATCTTCCGTGTCCTCCAAGACAGCCATATCGACTGATTATACCGGTGATCCGCTTGCGATATCTTATGTAAGATGGGATGAAGGAGGGGATGTCTTCCCGGCAGGGACGGCTGTCGGGAATGCTTCCATGTCCGGTATTCCGGATGCCAGGAACGGCTGGGTAAGGGACATATCGTGCGAGAGCCCGGAATATTATCGGGACAGGACCTCTGAAGTGGGCTTTGTCGGTATTTATCCGTCCCGGGACAGCTGGTCGGGAGGTATTTCCGGGGGAAGCCTTTCAGGAAGGACATTGTCCTATACAATCGACGGTGAGACTGATGTCATGGTCAGCGGTTTCGCAAAAGGGAATTACAGTACCAAGGTCGCCCCGCTTACTTTCCGTCATGCCCTGTGCCAGTTCAGGGTATATGCCTACGCAGTGAATGCTGACATCAGGGAAGAATGGGGTGAGCTGACCGGCGTCACTTTCCGGAATCTTCCAGATGCGGTGGATGTGATGCTGCCTGCCTCCGTCGATGAGGAACCGTCTTTCTCATATTCCGGAGGACCGGATCAGAACGGCCTGACCAGAACCTTCGATGGGGGGCTTGTCATGCCGGTGGAAGTTCCTGTACCCGGAACTGATGCCCCTTGTGCTGTATTGCTTGCCGGTGTCCCGTACGGCACATCGGGAGATGCAGACAACAGTCTTCTCGGGATTTCCGTACAGACTTCGAATTCGAGCGGGGAAAACTCCGTCTCCATAGCCAGGAACTTCAGGGCTGGCTACACTTATAACATTTTTCTGCGTTTTTCTTCCGTAGGGATTATCGATGCCGATGTGTCCGTGGGTGAATGGGAGTATGGAGGAGAATATGAGGTTGAAGAAACCTTTACGCTTTATTCCGACCTTTCCAGATACGGTAATGCAAACTGCTATATTGTATCATCCGGAAACATGGGGTACTCATTTGATGCCACTGTCAAGGGGAACGGTGTGAACACTCTTACAAGCCGTACGGGGGAGACTATCCAGCTGCCGGACTTGTCTACGGCTCTTTCCCCGGCTCCTGCGGATGTCAGGATATTGAAAAGCGATGCCCTGATGAAGCTAAATGAGAGTACGGGAAATTTCGAACCCGTACCGGTAGAGGACAGGACCGAAACCCCTGTCATAGACAAGTCTTCCCTCACTCTCTCCGGAGGCCGTGTCCTTTTCAAGGTGCCCGGTATGGATGATAAAAGCGATTACCGGCTTACGGTAAAGGGCAATGTCCTGCTCGGGGTCTATGCTTCGGAAACCGATGATACGCCACTCTGGACCTGGCATATATGGGTGACGGATCCTCCCCAGAACCAGGGATACCTCAACGGATATGTCGCCCTGGACCGTAATCTGGGTGCCGTGTCTTCTGACCCGGCTGATTTCTCCGCAGGAGAGTCGTTCTGTACCGGACTGTATTACCAGTGGGGAAGGAAGGACCCTATGATGATACGGGGCGGGGAACTGGTGAATGAAGTTTCCGGCACTCCTGTCCAGGTGGCGGAAGCGCACAGGACTCCTACGGTATATTACTACGATGCTTCAGGCGGGAACGACTGGACGACGGAGGATGACGGTGTGAAAGACCATCTTTGGGGATATATCTCGGCATGGGATGATATAGGCAAGACGATGTACGATCCGTGTCCTCCCGGATACAGGGTGTCCGGAAATCCTATCTGGCAGGACCAGAGCGAGGCTGTCGGGGCGGAAGAACTGTCGGACAGGAAAGGGTATTATTTTACAATCGGGGGCACCACCAGGATATATTACCCGGCGTCCAAGAGCATCGTCGGGGGTGAGGTAAGAGAAAGCGACAGCAGTGTAGAAGAACCGTCCGGTTCCGGTCATGCATACGTCTATCAGTTGTCCGCAACACCTTACGAAGAGGAGATGCATGATGTCTCTCCGGAAGGCTCTGACGCCCTTGCATATCATTTCAGATACAATATCGGAGTAGCCGGTGCGATGTCAAATCCGAATGCCGACTACAATGCCATGGTGCCGGATTTCACCAACACCGGCGAGAAATACAGCACCCAGCGTTCTTCCGCATATCCGGTAAGATGCGTGTTCGAAGATTCCGCCCCTGTGGTGAACGACCTGAGTGCCTCCCAGACGGCCAACTGCTATGTGGTACAGAAAACGGGATTCTATTCGTTCAGGGCCGACGTATGCGGGAACGGTACTACGTCAGTGACTGTATTTACAGATAGCGGCGGAACGGAAGTATTTGATATAGATGGAGGTGTCGGGGCTTCGGTAGGAGATCTCGACCATGTGGATATCCTTTGGTGGCAGGGCGATATATCAGAAGGCAGTGCATTCCGTTCATTCGCGGAAGCCGGCCCGTCCTCCGGGGATATAGCCGAGGCCTGCCCGATAACTATGATGGACGGAGGAAAACCAGACATCGACGGCAATGTCATGTTCTATACCAGAATCGACGGGGAAGATGACTATGGCAATGTCGGCCTGGCCGCCTATAACGCAGTCGGCGATATCCTATGGACGTGGCATATATGGCTGCAGCCATCGGTAAAAGTCCAGACTGTGGGCTCATACTCCATGATCGACAGGAACCTCGGGGCTACGTATGCTCCGGAAAACGAGTCCGGAGACCTTACTAATGGCAATGTCGGGGCTACATACGGTTTCTATTACCAGTGGGGAAGGAAAGACCCGTTCTTCGGGAACGGTACTGTGTGGTTTGAAAAGGAGAACGGGCAATGGACGCGCAGATCAGGCATCAAAGGTACGTCCGGGGCATCCACGATAGATTCGTCACGCGAGTATCCGCTTACGTTTTACACATCCTCAGAGGGGAACAGACCATGGCAGACGACAATGGATACAAACGGGGGTAACGGTCCTGTAAACCATCTGTGGGGCTATACGGGAAGTACCGCCGAAGGCCTCGCTTTCGTCAAGACCATGTGGGACCCGTGTCCTCCTGGGTACAGGGTCATGCAGTATGATGTGTTCATGACGGCAAGGATCTGTTATACAGAGGAGAATAACGAAAATCCTAACGGCTTTAGAATGGATGATTATAAAAACACAGAAGCGTATTATCCATACGGCCTTATGATAAGTCCGGGTGATAAGTCCGGCGGAGAAAATGTAATAGAAGGAGAATGGTGGAATCCTGAAATAGTATATTCTCCAGGTGAGATGGTGCTAGATGGCAATATCTGGCTGCCGAATACCGGTTATGCGGACAGTAGCGACGGAGGATTCCATGATATGGGAAATGATGGCTATTTATCGACATCTACACCTATGGGTGGACGGACATGCCGTGAAATCTGGTGGGAAAAGGATGCGGTGTATACCGGTTTTATCCGTCGTGATTATTTTTATGGCATATCCCAAAGAAACTCTTCTGCCTATACCGCCAACGGCCGACCTGTCCGCTGCCAGATGGAATAAACTGCTGTGATTATGAGAAGAATATTATATATACTCCTGGCGTCCGCATGTGTCCTGTCGCAGTATTCCTGTACCGTGTCGGGGCCTGACGATAGTCCGGAATTTACGTATGGGTCCGGTGACGTGACTGGCATAGACGTATCGTGTGTCATGAATCCGTCCGTCGTGAAAGAACAGGGTGCCGGTACGCCGACGAAGTCCATTATCGGCCAGTCCGGCAATGTATCTTTCGAAGGGAACTTCATCCGTCTCCATGAGACCAGGAATGATGCCTTGACACCGGCTGACTACACTCCGGAATACGGAGATGACAATCCTTTTTCGTGGAACAACTCCTCCACAGTCATCGTGAATGCAGTCATGTCCGCTCCTGACAATACATCTTATGGCGGGGATGCCATAAATTTCCGCTCCGTGAGGTTTTCCCCTCGTCAGACGTACCAGTACGGGACATTCGAGAACGATGACCTTTCCTATGCCGTCGGTTATATTACACGCATGGTGGGCTGGTATCCTTCAACATTCTCTGTGCCGGAAGTGGACGGGGAGTATGCAGACTGGGTATTTGATGAGACGACAGGGAAATACACTGATGCGGAAGGACGTGTATATGTCAGGTTCGACCACAAGCTCGACGGGAGGACCGATGTCATGGTGAGCGATATGCGGGAGGGAAGAATCGACAAAAGCAGCACCGGGTTCAGGAACAATGACACCGATTATCCGGTCCAGCCTTTCGGGCACCAGTTCAGTGACCCTCTCGACCCGTCGGCCGGATATGAGCATATCAACTACTTTACTTTCAACCATTACCTTACCGCCATACGGCTGTTCATTAAGGCGGATGAGTCCGCATACGACATGCTTTCGTGGAGGACCATCAACGATATTGTGTTTGTAGACCAGCCACATACCCTCATGGTGGAGCTTCCCGTGGAGCAGGCTATGGGTACAGGACCGGGGATAGTGGAAGGGACTTCCGCCACCCTGCCTGTAGAGGGAGTGTCTCCTGTCTTTGGTACCAATACTCTATGGGAAGGGAGGACAGGCTTCAGCATTGAGAGGGGGAATATTGTCGAGAATGATTTTGCGATGGATTCTCTTAATCTGGCATCGGAGCTGCCTGTCACCCTGCACCAGGGAGCTTCTCTTGACAAGGCCTATCTCGGCTATGCCCTTGTCAAGCCTGGCGAGGATGTCCCGGTCGAGCTTCACACGGATGTCGGGGTCTTTTCCGTATCCCTGCCCCATGTAATCGGCGATGATGAGATTTTCCTCCCGGGATATATATACAATATCGTGCTTAATATAGATGCCGAAGGCATGGACGTGGTCATTGACAATGAGGATGATATGTCATTCCTTAACCTTTCACCGTACAATCCGGTAATAAATGATTACGAATATTCAAACTGTTATGTCATTACCCCTGAACTAATGCGCAACCCTTCGGAGGATGGGGTCGAGGGGAAAGACGGATTTTATGACGGCTACTATTTCAATGCCATGGTACCAGGCAACGGAAAGCGGGGATACTGGGCCAGTTCATCCTTCTATCCTTCTGGTCAGGAACTTGATCCCGAATCCGTTAAAATCCTGTGGCAGACTGACCAGTCCTTGATTACGCATGCTGAATTGGTGCACGGACATGTGAGATTCGTGATCAATGAGGACTGTACCATACCGGGAGGCACGTCAGGCCGTAACCTTAAAGAAGGAAGTGCCGTGCTGGCTGTTTATGACGAGAACTCGAATATTCTATGGTCATGGCATATCTGGATAACGAGCCAGCTGAAGGATATCGATTACAGTAGCCTTAACTATGTACTTGACGGGGTGTCTTCCAGTGCGGATGTCTGTATGATGAACATGAATTTGGGGGCAAAGGCTGCTTCATGGAGCGGGGATTCGGATGTACTGGATACTTATGGCTTTTATTACCAGTGGGGCCGAAAGGACCCGTCTCCGGGGCCTATGTCATATGATTACAGTACTGTAGACATGCGCACGGTCCAGTATTACTATCTTGATGAGGGAACGAGGAATACAGTGGAAGTGTCACAGGACGCCACGATAGAAAATTCGGTGCAGAATCCTCTGGCCCTGATCCAGACTTCCGGGGTTTCTTCCATTTATCCCAACGACTGGCTTTCCGCTACTGATGACAGGCTATGGGGCTGGACCAGCGGTACGGTCAGGAAGACTATCTATGATCCGTGTCCGTACGGTTACAGGGTGCCTTCAGATGAACTTCAGGCATTGTTCTATCAGGTGCGTAATACATCGCGTGGACCGCATGACGCCTGCCAGGATTTAGGTTATGTTATAGAACTCAAAGGTACGGTCAACTATTTTCCTTACACCGGATGGAAAGGCAGGGACAGAGGGTTTACGGACAAGACTTATTCTTGGTTCAAGGTAGGTCAGGCAGGTGATTACCAGGATGCCCGTATCAGCAAGACTTCCGGGGAGATGATGAACCACAGGGGAAGAGTACTTATCACAGACGAGACATTCTCCATTGTTATCGCGGGAGAGACTGAACGTAATTATGAGGATGGCCTGACACAGGACTATGCCAACCGCAGTTCCGCCTCTCCGGTGCGTTGTGTGAAATATGCCAACGGTGTGGATGAGGAACCTGATTCGGAAAAATAAAACATTTTCCGGATAACCATGTTTTTCATATTCGTATTCTGCGGTCTGGCGCAGTTGTCTGAATCGAAGATGCCGTTAAAGAATTTCATAAAAACATAAAGAAAAAGAAATTCAGATAAAAAAAAGAAAAATTTCATAAAGAAAAAGAAAAACAGGCCCCGGGGATGCGTCCGGGGCTTGTTTTTGTCGTTGGCATGCTGTTATCTTTGCATCCGCCGGGGCAGTCCCTGCGTTGCCATCCAGGGCGTAGCCGGAGAATATGCGGAGTAACCATTAAACGAAAATATCATTATGGAGACGAAGATCGTGCGGCTGGACCTTCGCTGCGAGGGAGATGACGGGAGGAGGTTCATAGTGGAGATGCAGCAGTCGGGCCAGCGGCACTTTTTCAAGAGGTGTGGGCCGGAATGAAAAGACAGGTACATATCCGAATACACTTTCCGGGAAAAACAGACGGGAGAAGTACCTGATGAAAGTATTTCGCTTTGTGGAGCTGGACCTCTTCGTGAAACCGCTGGACAAATGCGTCGGCCTGAAGTAGAACCACCTGCCTTCCAAATAATCAGGCGGGCACAACGGTTTGTATCAACGATTCGGTTCAGAATATATTATGTTATGACGGTCCCTATCCGCGCGATGGGACCTTTACTATATGTTGAATAAATTTGTATTTTTGTCAGAAGTAACAAACAATCATATCCGATATGGGGAAGTTATATCCGGTAGGTATTCAGAATTTCGAGAAGATCCGCAAGGATGGATACTGCTATATAGACAAGACAGCCAAGATATACGAACTTGTCAAGACAGGGAGTTACTATTTCCTGAGCCGGCCGCGACGGTTCGGGAAAAGTCTGCTTATCAGTACATTAGAGGCATACTTTCAAGGAAAGAAGGAGCTTTTCGAGGGGCTGGACATTCATGAACTGGAAAAGGAGTGGAAGCAGTATCCGGTCATCCATTTGGATCTGAATGCCAAGAAGTTCGATACGGAGGAAGACCTAAT
>JADILV010000069.1 GCA_017695115.1 Candidatus Cryptobacteroides avicola
TGGGAGTTTTTTCGTGATGTTCGTGACAATCGTGATTCTGTCCGTGGCTCTCTATTTTTCGGTGAGGACAGATAACGAACAGTCCGATAATGATCTGAAGTACCGTTATGTCAAGATGAAAGGAGAGGCTACCCCAGAGCAACTTGTAGAACTTGAAAACCTCTTTGGACTGAATCGGGACAACGAACGGATCAGGCAGATGCATGAGGATGTGGAAGCCTACGAGAAAGCGATACAGAGGCAGGCCGCTCTTACCGAACAGGCACGGCAGAAAGAACAGGCCGCGAGGAAACTGGACAGCAAGGCGAAATCCATCAAGGACAAGTCAATTACGGACAAACCTAAAAAATAAGCCTATGCCCAGTGTGAAAGTGAAATTCAGACCTTCCACCATAGAGGGAAAAGAAGGTACCGTCTATTATCAGATAATCCAGAACCGCGTAATCCGTCAGTTAAAGACGGATTACCGGATATTTACGAACGAATGGAACGAAGCTGGAAACTGTATCATTGTCGGTAGTTCGGAGCGAAGCAATCGGCTCCTTTCCTTGCAGGAACGCATGGAGTGGGACCTGAAACGGCTGGACATGATTATCCGACAACTGGATAACCGGAAAGCTGCATATACGGCAGATGATATTGTCGCTTCTTTTCAAAGCAATACAGAGGGACAGTCGCTTTTCAACTTTATGCAGAGTATCATAGCCCGTCTCAAACAGATGGGCAAGATACGCACGGCTGAAAATTATTCCTGCACCCTGAAAAGTTTCATGCAGTTCAGAGGGGACAGGGACATTCTGCTGTCCGAAATTGATTCGGACTTGATGCAACTTTATGAAGCCTACCTTCATGGAAAAGGTGCAGTACGGAATACCAGTTCATTCTACATGCGTATTCTTCGGGCAGTATATAACCGTGCCTTGGAAAAGGAACTGATGGAACAGCGTAATCCTTTCAGGCATGTCTATACGGGAGTGGACAAGACCGTCAAGCGTGCAGTTCCCTTATCCGCCATCAAGCGTATGAAGAATCTGGACCTGTCTTTACAGCCTAATCTGGAATTTGCAAGGGACATGTTCCTGTTCAGCTTCTATACCCGTGGCATGTCGTTCATAGATATGGCTCACCTGAAAAAGAAAGATCTTCAGAACGGCTTTTTATCGTATCGCAGACGAAAGACCGGGCAGCAGCTGGTTATCAGGTGGGAAAAATGTATGCAGGAGATTGTCGGCAAATACCCGGAAGACAGCCTCAGTCCTTATCTTTTGCCGGTATTGAAATATTCTTTTAAGGATACGCACAAGCATTACAGGAATGTCATGTCCGGAATAAACCGAAACCTGAAAGAAATAGCCAGACTGGCCGATATATCCGTTCCTCTTAGTATGTACTGTGCCCGTCATTCATGGGCAAGCGCAGCCAAAGGCAAGAACATTCCGATTTCGGTTATCAGTGAAGGAATGGGTCATGATTCCGAAGCGACCACACAAATTTATCTGGCTTCATTGGACAATTCCGTAGTGGACAAAGCTAACGCACAGATATTAAATGATTTGTAGAACCATATGAAGTGTTTAGTAAAACAATCACATTCTACGTAAGAGAGACATAATTTACTGCGAAATTACTCAAAATATAGCAACTGTTACTATTTAAGAACCAATAAAAGCATATTGCAATGTTCAAAAACATAGAATTGTTTATCAGATTTGAGTTTTGAGACTTAAATAACAACTGATAACCAGGATATTCCATCTGTCATACTACCTCTTACGTAGAGGGATTTAGTAAGATGGAATATGAATCAGATAAAGTCTAAAGAAAGAGTTGCACAACGAGGTGAAGTATTCACAGCAGAGCGTGAGGTTAACGCAATGTTGGACCTTGTAAAAAATGAATGTTTGAGACCGGATTCCCGATTTCTGGAACCAGCTTGTGGTGACGGGAACTTCCTTTCTGCCATACTCAGACGTAAACTCGCAGAGTTAAGAAGAAAATATAAGAAAAGCCCCCGTGACTACGAAAAGCAAGCGATCGTAGCCATAGGCAGTTTGTACGGTGTAGATATAATGAACGACAATGTATATGCTTGTCGTGAACGCTTATTCTCAATTTGGAATGAAGAATACACCGACCATTGTAAAGCCGAGGCTTCGGACGAAGCTCGTCAAGCGGCTAAGTTTATTATCAGCCGAAATATCATCAACGGAAATGCGCTAACACTGATGTGTGTCGATGCTGATGGCAACGATACTACAGCCCCCATAGTCTTTTCAGAATGGACACTGATCGGTGGTACTCAGATGCAGCGCTCTGACTATACTATGTCAGATCTTCTTCTTTACAACGATAATAGTGAAGGAAACCTCTTTGCCCTAACAGAAGATCAAAAAGAAGAGGGCGGCATATTCTTAAGCAGATATATCACTCACTATAAAAAGGTTCAGGAGTATGGAGAATAGTTTGTTTCAAAATGTATATAATCCTGATGTGCTGTCTTGTATTGCAAATCTTAGCAATGATGAGGTGTTTACCCCACCGGAATTGGCTAACAAGATTATTGATATGCTACCACAAGAGTTGTTTGAAAATCCCGATACGA
>JADILV010000070.1 GCA_017695115.1 Candidatus Cryptobacteroides avicola
TCCATTTTGTTGTTCCGGTTTTATCTTGTCATTACGATATCATGATAGGCATGAGAATGCCGCATATCTTCTCGCTTTCAGCCTCGTCTTCCGACGGAACGACAAGGGCGGCCCTCCTGCTGTCGGCAAACTTCATGACGATTTCATTGCAGGTCATGTTGCTGAGTATTTCCGTTACGAAAGTTGACTTGAAGCCTATTGTCAGGTCTTCACCGTCATACTGGCAAGGGATTTTTTCGTAAGCCGCAATGGAGAATCCGAGATCCTGCGCTGAAAGTTCGAGCGAATCATGCGTCATGTCGAATTTGATGAGGTTGGAAGCCTTGTTGGTGCAGACGGACACGCGCTTTACGGTATTGAGGAACTGCAGCCTGTCTATGCGCAGTATGTTTGAGTTGTTCTGCGGAATGACATCCCTGTATTTCGGATATTTCCCGACGACAAGCCGGCATACTACCATGGTCTTGTCGAATTTGAATACTGCGTTCTTGCTGTCAAAGGAGATTTCGACGTTTTCTACGTCTTTTCCTATTATTGATCTGAGTACTGCTGCCGGTTTCTTGTGGAGAATGAAAGAGGCCTTTTCCGATGCGCTTACATCTTTTGTAGTGTAGCACACGAGCTTATGTGAGTCAGATGCGACCAATGTGGTGGAGTCCGTGTCTATATCGAACAGGATACCGTTCATTGCCGGTCTGATTTCGTCATCCGCGGTAGCGTATATGGTTCCCGCGATACCGTCTACAAGACTCTGTGCGGGGAATGCAAGCGTAACCGCCGAGTCGTCCGTAGTGGTGATCGACGGATAGTCGGCCGCAGGAAAATATGGAAGGGTGGATGTCCCGCTTGCCCATCTGCACTCGAAAGAACTGTCACCGGTCGTCACTATTGACAGCGGCTGGTCTGGCAGCTCTTTAAGAAGGTCGGTTATATGCCTTGCCGGTACGGCGATCTGTCCGTTTTCCTCGGAACTCTCCACCTCGACCTGGGTCCTCAAAGTAAGTTCCGTATCGGAAGCCGTGATTTCCAGTTGGTTGCCTTCCAATACGAACAGGTAGTTTTCAAGAATGGGCTGAGATGACTTGGCCGGTATGGCCTTTGAAACTGCAAGAATACCTTTGAGCAATTCTGCGCTTGAGACTATGAATTTCATAATGTGAGTTTTCTTTCTTTTTCAAAAAGTTCCAATCACAAATGTATAAAAGTTTTTTGAGATGTTTGGCATATTATTTGACTTTTTCAGCCCCGGTTTCGGCGTCAAGGATGCCGATGTCATTGAATAATCAATTATTGAAGATATGAAAAAAGGTATTGTTATCGTGCTGTTATCAGCACTTGTCGGCGGCCTGACAGCATTTGCTGTTGTCAGGACTGCGGACAGGGACGTGAAGCAGGTCGTCGTTTCATCTGACGGTGCTGCCTACAGGACTGTCAATCTGGCACAGACTGACTATCCGGATTTTACATACGCTGCAGAATCTGCCGTGGACGCAGTCGTATATGTCAAAGTGACTGCGGTGGATGTCAGGAGGTCGGCTCCGAGTTCCATTTTCGACTTTTTCTTCGGCTATGAAGGGACTCCGGAAAAGAGGGAGAGGGTCGGAAGCGGCTCTGGCGTAATAATCAGGCCTGACGGATATATTGTCACCAATAATCATGTAGTCGAAGGCGCTTCCAAAATAGAAGTGACACTTAATAACAACAAAACTTTCGAGGCGACCCTGATAGGTGCCGATCCTGCAACGGATGTAGCTCTTATAAAGATTGACGCACAAGGACTTCCGATTATTCCTTTCGGTGATTCTGACCAGCTCCGTCTCGGGGAGTGGGTACTGGCCATAGGAAGCCCGTATGACCTCAGGTCTACGATTACGGCCGGTATCGTAAGTGCCAAAGGCAGGTCTATGCCGAACTATGATGGAGAATTCAAGATCGAGTCTTTCATCCAGACAGACGCGGCCGTCAACCCGGGAAACAGCGGTGGCGCTCTGGTGGACAAGGCCGGTAATCTGGTGGGTGTCAATACTGCCATCATTTCCCAGACAGGGTCGTATACAGGTTATTCTTTTGCCATTCCTTCCAATATAGTAAAGAAGATTGCTTCCGATCTGATAGAATACGGAAGCGTCAAGAGAGCTTTGCTCGGTGTAACCATGACTCCTGTAAATGATAAAATTGCAAAAGAATTGAAACTTTCTTCTGCAGAGGGCGTATATATTACTGAGGTTTTGAAAGGAAGTGCCGCCGATGAGGCCGGAATCAAGGCCGGTGACGTGCTTATCGCCATAGATTCAGCTAAGGTTGTCAACGGTGCCGCCGTCCAGGAAACGGTCAATAATTTCCGTCCGGGAGACAAGGCGGAAATGACCATCATCAGGGACGGGAAAGAGAAGACGGTAGAAGTGACTTTCAAGGGTACTGCGGCAGAGAACGGATCTGTTGATGAAGAAGGCGGAGTGGCATTCTACGGCGCCCGTATCAAGGAAGCCCCTGAAGAGGATCTGGAGAGACTCGGACTCAAGCATGGTGTGGAGATTGTCTCTGTCGGTCCGGGAAAAGTAATGGATGCAGGCGTTTCAGACGGATTCATCATACTTTATGTCAACGATCAGCCGGTAAGCAAGCCTCAGGATGTATTGGATATCGTGAAGAAGCAGAAGAGGTCGGTGTTTATCGAGGGCGTCACCTCGTATGGCAAACCTTCCTATTTCGGCTTCGGGATATAGGAGACAGATTTATATATGAGACAGCTTAAGATTACAAAATCGATTACTAACCGTGAGAGTGCCTCACTGGACAAGTATCTGCAGGAGATCGGCCGGGAGGAGCTGATTACAGTAGAGGAGGAAGTCGAACTCGCACAGAGAATCCGTAAAGGGGACCAGAAGGCACTGGAAAAACTTACAAGAGCCAACCTCAGATTCGTGGTATCCGTTGCGAAACAGTATCAGAATCAGGGATTAAGCCTGCCCGACCTTATCAATGAGGGAAACCTCGGACTGATCAAGGCGGCTGAGAAATTCGACGAGACCAGAGGATTCAAGTTCATATCCTACGCGGTATGGTGGATCCGTCAGTCTATCCTGCAGGCTCTTGCGGAACAGTCGAGGATTGTAAGGCTTCCGCTGAATCAGGTCGGTTCACTGAACAAGATAAACAAGGCTCTTTCGAGATTTGAACAGGAGCATGAACGCATGCCGTCCACCGAGGAGCTTTCGGAGATGATAGATGTCCCGAAGGACAAGATCGCGGATACCCTGAGAGTATCCGGACGCCATGTCTCTGTCGACGCCCCTTTCGTGGAAGGCGAGGACAACAGCCTGCTTGATGTGCTGGTGAACAATGATTCTCCGAATGCGGACAAGGGGCTTGTCAACGAATCTCTCAACCGTGAAATAGAAAGGGCCCTTTCTACCCTTGCAACCAGAGAGCGTGAGATCGTGAAGTCGTTTTTCGGCATAGGATGTCAGGAGATGACTCTGGAGGAGATAGGGGAACGGTTCGGTCTGACCAGAGAGCGTGTCCGCCAGATCAAGGAGAAGGCGATCAGGAAACTAAGAAGCAATTCCAGAAGCAAGCTGCTCAAGAGTTATCTCGGTTAGCGTATGAAGATAAGAGGTTGTTTTGACAGCCTCTTATCGTTGTTTATATAAGTCTTACATCGAAACGAAGCAGAATATCATGAACATAAGTCCGGAAAAATTTGTTGCGGAGAAAGCGGCAGAAGCAGTGAAGAAACTGTATGGAGCGGAGATGGATCCGTCTTCTTTTCAGGTTCAGGTGACAAGAAAAGAGTTTGAAGGAGATTATACCTTGGTGGTATTTCCTCTTCTCAAGGTTTCAAAGTCGGGGCCGGAGGCCACAGGAAATGCGATAGGATCCTGTCTTAAAGACAGTTGTGCGGAAATAGCAGGATATAATGTAGTCAAAGGTTTCCTGAACATTTCGTTTTCGGTTTCTTTCTGGAACCGTCTGTTTGCCGGGATTGCAGCTGCTGAAGACTTCGGCCAGCATGCCCCTACAGGCAGGACAGTGATGGTCGAGTATTCTTCTCCGAATACCAACAAGCCCCTTCATCTCGGTCATATCAGAAACAATCTTTTGGGCTGGTCCGTATCTAAACTTCTTGAGGCCAACGGACATAAAGTCTTGAAGGTTAATCTGGTAAACGACCGTGGGATCCATATATGCAAGTCCATGCTTGCGTGGCTCAGGACCGGCAACGGAGAGACTCCGGAGTCTTCCGGAAAGAAGGGAGACCACCTGGTAGGCGACTATTATGTGGCTTTCAACAATATCTACAAGGAAGAAGTCGACAGGCTGGTGGCCGGTGGCATGCCGAAGGAAGAAGCCGAGAAGAATGCACCGTCTCTCAAAGAGGCCCAGGATATGCTTCGCAGGTGGGAGCAGGGAGACAAGGAGGTGGTTGACCTCTGGAAGAAGATGAACGGATGGGTGTATGAAGGATTTGACAGGACTTACAGGGATCTCGGAATTTCCTTTGACAGGACATATTATGAATCCCAGACTTATCTGTTCGGGAAGGCCCTTGTACAGAAGGGACTGGAAATGGGAATATTCGAAAAAGAGGCCGACGGGTCAGTATGGTGCGATCTCACTGCCGACGGTCTTGACAGGAAACTCTTGCTGCGTGGTGACGGGACATCTGTCTATATGACCCAGGACCTCGGGACTGCCGAGCAGCGGTTCTCGGAATACAACCTTGACGAACACGTATATGTTGTCGGCAACGAGCAGAACTATCATTTCCAGGTACTCAAGCTGATACTCAAAAAACTCGGCTTTGCCTGGGCCGACAATATCTACCACCTTTCATACGGTATGGTGGAGCTTCCTGAAGGCAAGATGAAGTCCAGGGAAGGAACTGTCGTGGATGCCGATGACCTTATAGAGAAGATGTATTCTACGGCAAAGGAGACTTCTCTTGAACTCGGGAAACTCAGCGATATGGATGCCGACGAGCAGGAGCGGCTGTTCCACATGATCGGTCTTGGCGCTTTGAAATATTTCATCATCAAAGTCGACCCTAAGAAGACCATGTTGTTCGATCCTAAGGAATCAATTGACTTCAACGGCAATACGGGACCGTTTATCCAGTATACTCACGCAAGGATAAAGTCGATACTCAGAAAAGCCGAAGCGTCAGGCATTACGTACGGTGCCGGCGAACTGGCGGAAGACGCACGGCTCTCGGCGAAAGAAATCCGCATAATAAAGATGCTGGATCAGTTCCCTGCCAGAATTTCCGAGGCAGGAGCCGCGTATTCTCCGGCTGTCATCGCTAACTATGCATACGATCTTGCCAAGGAATTCAACCAGTATTACCATGATACTCCTATTCTTAAAGAAGAGGACAATGCTTTGCTGAAGTACAGGCTGGCCCTTATAGGCAAGGTTGCAGGCGTGCTTGTAAAAGCAATGTCAATATTGGGAATCGATCTTCCGGAAAGAATGTAGGTGATTTTTTTTGAAAAATGCATACTTGATTCAGAAAAATGTCCTATACTTGCACCCGATTTTTAGAAAACGTTATTTCAGTATAAAGAAAGAAGAGCGATAATATGGATAGCAAGTCAACAAATCAGAAGAAGAGGGCGGTAGTAAGCTTCGAGAATATGTCGGAAGAACTGGCAGCAGCATTCGCCGAGAAGTATCCCAAAGGGTTCAATGACTATTTCCCGGACCTGCAGAAATATGACAAGCCGGACGGTACGAGTTTCTATGCTGTCACACTTGAGATACCGGATGCCATATATCTGGTGAAGATCAAGGTCAAGACGGACGACGCGGACGATATAGAAAGATGGCTGGACGGAGATGACGATGATGCAGAGGGAGCAGGCGACAACAGCGAAGGAGAGGATCTTCCTGATGACAATATCGCCCAATATGCTACAGGTGATGATGATCCTGCTGATTCTGAATGACAAGTATCAGTTTAAGGTATAGGATATCGGTGAGGCCGGTCTGGGATTTCCCTGACCGGCCTCTGCTTATATGACGGTTTTCCAGAACATAAAAAAAGAAAAAAAACATTAAAAAAAAAGAAAAACATGCATCGGACCTTTTGCTGAGTGATGTCTGGAGCGATATATTTGCCCTCCGGAAAAATTATGGTTATGGGCAAGATTATGTTTTATGTCGGATGTATGGCCGTCGGATTACAGCTTCAGTTTTTGTGGGGATGTGCGAAAATGCCGGGTGGGGCCGGTACCGAGGATCAGGCAAGAATGACATCTGTAAGTTTTAACATCACTGTCAGGAACGGTGATACGGTCTGGCCTTCAGGCGGAGTCGGTATAAACGATGTGAACATATATGTCTATAGAGACGGAAAGCTTGAGGGCTCTGTATTTTCCGGGAAAACGGACAAGATAGGCATGCAGCTTGAGTCCGGCAGGGAATACAGATTCTATGCGCTGTCCAATGTCGGGCTGATGTATCCCCCTGCTGAGGAGCGTCTTTTGAAAAGCAGCAGATATGATATAGCCGGTCTGCCGGTGCTGCAGTCGGATGATCTTCCCATGTCTGCCTCCTCGTCTGCGGTTGTAGCCGGCACTCATTGCAGTGTTTCCCTTTCCCTTGTTCCGGTGGCCGCGAAACTTGGATTGAAGGTTGAAGCCGCGGAACGCAACGGATTCCACCTGAAGTCGATAAGGATTGTCAATCTTGCGGCCGAATACAGTCCTTTCTCGGATGCGTATAAGGCGAGAACGATGTTGCCTGAGGATTTTTCCGCTTCACAAGAAGAAATCAGCGCTGTCAGTGCCGGAAAAATCATATATGTTCCGGTTCTGGAAAATTGTCAGGGGGAGCTGTTTCCTGGCAATACTGATTCCCGCAACAAGACTCCGGACAGGCTTTCTTCCGAATACAGCTCCATGTGTACCTGGCTGGAGATCACGGCGGTGTGTATAGGAAGCGGAGACGGTTCAGGGGAGTCTGTGTACAGGTTCTGTATAGGGGGCGATGCCGTATCAGACTGTAATATAGTGAGGAATACATACTCCAGAATCACTCTGCGTCTTACAGGGGATTCCATGACAGATTATGAGTGGAATGTCAGAAACGGGGTCAAGGCTCCGGAAATAGGTTTCATAGCTGCCGGAGAATCAGGGACCGTCTCGTATTCGGACAGGCAGGGCGAACTGATAGGCATCAAGGTGGGCGATTGCACCTGGAGGGATATGGTCTATGCCGGCGGGCGATATGTCATGGTTGGGGATGAGGGCAGTCTGGCCTGTTCTTCGGACGGAGAATCATGGCAGGTGGCGGATGCCGGTGATGCGGATTGGATGGGGATAGCCTATGGGGACGGGAAATATGTCGCAGTAGGGTACAGGATGACTCCGCTCAGAGGGAAAGCGTACCCGAAACAGGTGACCGGATATTCTGCCGTTTCTGAAGACGGAGTTTCATGGAAGGTGTCGGAAATGAAAAGGTATTGCATGGAAGATGTGGCTTACGGGAAAGGCTTGTTTGTAGCCACAGGGTATTATATGACAGCAGGGGGAGGAGTCAAGGCGGGGAGATTCATGAAGTCATCTGACGGGGAGACATGGAAGACTTACCTGGGATTTGCTTCGGATTTTCCGTGTCTGATCTACGGTAAAGACAGGTTTGTCGCCATAGATGACGGTGATGTCGTATATTCTTCAGACGGCATCTACTGGACCGATAAGGAGAATATAGGTTACAGGCTTGTTTATAATCTGGCTTACGGGGCCGGAACTTATGCGGGACCTGATATTTACGGAAATGTGGTATATTCAGCCGGAGGCCTGGACTGGATCAAGACGGAAACGGGGGAAGACGGATTTTCAGGTATCTTCTATAGCAACGGATTTTTTCTGATGCCGGGGAAAGCCGGACTGCTTATGTTTTCGGACAATGGGAAAACATGGAAAAAAGCGGCGACAGACAGTTCTTCCGACCTGTACTGTGCCGCAGTTAAAGTCACGGAGCCATTATAGCATCGGAATTACATTTTCCATGTGTGTCCCGCGAGAACCTTTTATGAGTATGGTGCACCCTGACGGCGCAGACTCTTTAAGATATTCTGCAAGGAGTTCCGAAGTACTGAAATGCCTGCTTCCCTCCGGTGCCCCGCAGCGGGAAAAGGCGGCACCGAATTCATCGCCTACGAAGTATGACTCTTGCAGTTCCATTCCGGCTATGCGGTCGAGCACTTTGTCGTGTTCGGCGGCCGAGTCTTTCCCGAGTTCCAGCATGTCTCCGAGCATTGCGATTTTCTTTCCGGACGGGATAGCCTCCAGACTGTCAAGTGCTGCTTCCATGCTTACCGGATTTGCATTGTAGGCATCTACAATGAGAGTATTCCTGCCCGTTTCCGTCAGCTGGGACCTGTTGTTGGACGGAATATAGCCTTTTATTGCCTCAAGGGCATCCGTAACGGGTACATTGAAGTATTTCCCGACAGAAAGCGCCGCCATTATGTTATCCGCGTTGTATTTTCCTACAAGATTGGTTTCCAGGATATATGTTCCGGTACATGATACAGGGATTTCCATCCTGAGGAAAGGCTTCTCGGGAACGGGAGGGAGAATCCTTGCCCCGTCGTATTCCACACCGTACGGTATGATATCTTCTATTCCACGTTCGGACGCCATTTCATTAAGGTATGGAAGGCCTTCGTTAAGGAATATCTTGCCCCCGTTGTCACGAATATAGTCGAACAGTTCGCCTTTGGTTTTTTTTACCCCTTCGTAGCTCCCGAATCCTGAAAGGTGGCCTTTGCCTACATTGGTTATCAGTCCGTAGTCGGGCATTGATACATTTACAAGGCTTTTTATGTCACCGGGATGGCTGGCTCCCATCTCTATGACGGCGATTTGCGTATCTGACGCTATCGACAGGATGGAGAGAGGGACTCCTATTTCGTTATTCAGGTTTCCTTTGGTCGCGGCTACTTTATACTTCTTTTCCAGGACAGCCCTGATCAGTTCCTTTGTGGTGGTCTTTCCGTTTGTGCCGGTAAGGCCTATGACAGTCAGCCGTTTCCCGTTATATGTCATGGCGCATCTGTGGGTGCGGGCCAGTGCCTTCAAAGTGGCGAGAGTGTCGTCTACAGGTATGATTCGGGCGTCTTTTCCTGCGAGTCCTGCAGCTTCAGAGCCTGATGATACCACTGCGTAGGCGGCACCTGCTTCAAGGGCTTTCCCTGCATATTCGTTGCCGTCGAAATTCTCTCCTTTGAGAGCGAAAAACATTTCACCGGGCTTTATCGTCCTTGTGTCTGTATTGACGCCTGCACTGCGCATGAATAGTCCGTGCAGATGATTTATATCGATATTCATGGTATTGTTTACTTGCCTGTACTTCCGAATCCTCCTTCCCCTCTTTCTGTTGCATCAAGAGTGTCGGTTTCTTCCCATTCTGCCTTTTCATAACGGGCAATTACCATCTGGGCGATTCTTTCCCCAGGGTTGATTACGAATGTTGTATCGGACAGATTGACAAGGATGACCCTGATCTCCCCCCTGTAGTCCGCATCAATGGTGCCCGGTGAATTGAGTACTGTTATACCGTGTTTTGCGGCAAGCCCGCTGCGTGGTCTTATCTGTGCTTCCGTCCCTTCTGGCAAAGCTATGTAAAGACCTGTAGGGATCATTGCCCTCTGCAGCGGAGCAAGTTCCACAGGCTCCTGTAAATCGGCTTTCAGATCCATTCCGGCGGACATGTCTGTGGCGTACGCCGGTACGGGAAAAGCTGACTTGTTGATAATCTTGACTTTCATAATCTGAGGTATAGTTTGTTTTATAATCCGGAATGTCATGTCCGATGACCTGAAAACGGACAAAAGTAACTATAAAATATTGCAAATTAAAATAAAATTCCTACCTTTGCCGTCACTTCAGACCAAGGTCTTGAAGACTAGTTTTTTGAAGTTTGTTTTTGATCAGTACAAGGAAGACGAGTGAGGAAGGAAGGAGTTTACTCATGTAAATGACTGATCCGATTCCGGTCTGAGTTGTGTCAGAACAGACTGTTTTTTTGAAGTTTATTTTTGATCAGTACAAGGAAGACGAGTGAGGAAGGAAGGAGTTTACTCATGTAAATGACTGACTGACGATACGAAGTCTGACGCAGTAATCATCAAAAAGAAACGAAAAAGGGGGTATAGCTCAGTTGGCTAGAGCATCTGCTTTGCAAGCAGAGGGTCGTCGGTTCGACTCCGACTATCTCCACTCCTTATAATCAGGCAGTTACAGAAATGTAACTGCCTGATTTCGTATTTGGGAATACCGATAAAAAGGTTATATTTGCGCAAAATGTCTAAATACATCTGTTAAAAGAAGAATATTAAATAAGCTATGAAATTCATTGCTGGATCCCGTATGCTGTTCCTGGGAATTTCAGTCTGCCTGTCAATGATGGCGGCAGAGGCCCAGACAAAGCCAGAATATGTGCCGAACTTGAACGAATCGATTGTACCTCCTCCCTCGACTCCAATGTCCCGTGCCGAAATAGAAAAAGGCCTGAAGTCACATGACAGGGCTCTGTTGATTTCCACTTTCTGGATACGTGACCCTTATATTGTGTCCGGCCCTGATGGTTATTATTACCTGACAGGAACAATCGGACCGAATGATGAGACGCGGGCAAAAGATGCAGATTCAGAACCGGGTGTCCGTCTATGGAGGAGCAAGGATCTGATCGATTGGGAGTACAGGGGCAAGATTTTTTCTGCGAAGCCGCGTGATGCAGCGAAAAAGAATCAGGTGTGGGCTCCGGAACTGCACTGGTTAGGCAACCGCTGGGCGCTTGTACATTGCCCTGGGCACAACTCCCATTTTGCACTTGGTCCTGTAGGGGAGACCGAGCCCAAAGGGCCTTGGACGGAGCCGATGGATGCCCGTGTCCTTGGCGCAAAACATGATCCTTCGCTGTTCCTTGAGAACGGAACGTTGTGGATGATATGGACTGTCGGGCTGAAAAATGCGACTGTCGCTCCGCTGGATTCCACGATGACAGGCTGGGCGGATGATCCCGTCACAATCTTTCCTGCCGGAGAGCGTTACAGCAAGGCACTGGGAAAGACTATGACTTCAATGGGCCATGAAGGAGCCGGGATACTCAAAATAGGGAACAAATATGTCTACTATGGTACAGGGTGGTCTACCGATCAGGGTAGAAGGGGGTCATATAACCTCTATTATGCTACTGCAGACAAAATAACGGGGCCTTACGGTCCGCGTCGCTTTTTAGGCCGCTTCCTTGGTCATGGCAATATTTTCCGGACCCATGACGGGAAATGGTGGTGTACGGCCTTTGCAAATGCCAATGTCCCTCCGATCTCCAAAGAGGGAATACAAGACAGGGACCTGTCTGACAATGCATATACAATCAATCCTTGCGGCACTACAATAGTGCCGGTCGATGTGAGGATCCTTCCGGATGGAGATGTGTATATACGGGCTTTGGATCCTGCGTATGCGGTCCCGGGACCGGATGAAGCACAGAAATTCGAAGATTGAGACCCTGGTCTTCCTACCGGAGTCTTCTGATGACGAGTCTTGCCAGCCATGCTGTAAACAGGCCGAAGACGATACCGACAATAACCCCGACAAGGACATCTCCGAGATAGTGTTTGCCTACAAAGACACGGCTTATGCTTACCATGGTTGCCCAGAAGAATATCCAGGCTGCATAGCCACGGTATTTCATACGTTTGTCATTGCGGAGTCCTATGAATGTGGATACGGCGAAACTGAAAGAATTGGCTGCATGCGCCGAGAAGAAACCGAAACTTCTGCTTGGATTTTCAAGAAGCCATATCCCGTTCTGGAGCATGAAGTCATCGCTGCATGGCCTGACCCTGCCGACAGCATCTTTTATGAGGTTGCTGAACTGATCGCACATCCCGAAAGCGAGGGCTGCTGAAGCTGTGACAATCAAGGCTTTTTTCCATCCCAGTCTCATGAAAAGGAATGCCACTACCAGAACATACATCGGAATCCAAATCCGGATATCCGAAAATGTTTTCATTATCTCATCCGTGAAACCTGTATGCAGACCGTTGATGCTGAGTGAAACTTCCTGATCGAACCGGTGTATCTCCTGCCAGAAACTGTTCATGATGTCTTAGTTTTCATTGAGTACTCTCCACAGCAGATCTTTCAACTGCTGGATACCTTCTCCTGTTATTGATGAAATGAATATATGCGGTATGCCTTCTGGAAGTGTCGCTTCTATTTCAGCAGACATCCGGCTGTCCAGCATGTCGGATTTGGTGATGGCGAGCACCCGGCCTTTTACCAGAAGTTCCGGATTGTACTCCTTGAGTTCGTTAAGCAGGATTTCATATCCTTGCCTTATGTCGTCCGCATCCGCCGGAACCATGAACAGAAGTATCGAATTCCTTTCAATATGCCTCAGGAACCGCAGTCCGATTCCTTTCCCTTCGTGAGCTCCTTCTATTATACCGGGAATGTCCGCCATTACGAAGGATTTGTCATCCCTGTAGCTTACTATACCGAGATTAGGCTCAAGTGTAGTGAAAGCATAGTCGGCTATTTTCGGCTTTGCGGCAGTGACAGTGGCCAGCAGGGTCGATTTTCCTGCATTCGGGAATCCTACTAGGCCCACGTCTGCCAGGATTTTCAATTCGAGGATGAACCATCCTTCACGTCCCGGTTCGCCTGGTTGGGCATAACGAGGCGTCTGGTTGGTGGCGGACTTGAAATTGTTGTTACCCAATCCTCCCCGGCCGCCTTTGACCAGTATTTTCTCCTCTCCAGGCTCAATCAGTTCACACAGGATTTCACCGCTTTCAGCGTCTTTGGCAACGGTGCCCAGCGGAACGTCGAGTATGACGTCAGCTCCGTTCTTGCCTTTGCAGAGCTGTCCGCTTCCGGCCCCTCCGTGCTCGGCCCGTATATGTTTGCGGTATTTAAGGTGGATCAGGGTCCAGAACTGTGGGTTTGCCCTGAGAATGACATGTCCTCCTCTGCCTCCGTCACCTCCGTCAGGGCCTCCTTTCGGAACGTATTTTTCCCTGCGCAGATGCATAGAACCTGCGCCCCCGTTTCCGGAAGCGCAGAATATCTTCACATAGTCTATGAAATTGCTGTCAGCCATTGGGGATCTATGGTTTCCTGATGTATTCAGAGTTTGTCCATCATATCGAAGATGGCCTGTCTTACCTGCTCGATTGTGCCTGTCCCGTCTATCTCACGGTATTTCCCCTGAGCGGAATAGAATGTTACGAGAGGCTCGGTCTTGTCATGGTATGTCTTTATCCTGTTGTTGATGGTCTCTTCCCTGGCATCGTCGGCGCGTCCTTCAATGGAAGCCCGGTGGCGGATCCTTTCTTTGATCATTTCGTCAGGAATCATGATAGAGACAACGGACGTTACGGACTCATTGCATTTTTCAAGAATCCTGTCAAGTGCTTCTGCCTGTGCTGTCGTGCGTGGGAATCCGTCCAGAAGGAATCCGTCCACACCCTTGACAGTCCTGAATTCGGATTCTATCATGCCCTCGACTACCTCATCCGGAACAAGGGCCCCTGCATCAATGAGTGATTTGGCTTTGAGTCCGAGTTCACTTCCTGCAGCTATTTCCTTGCGGAGAAGCTCTCCTGTGGAGATATGGTGGAGGTTGTATTTTTCTACCATGGCTGAAGCCTGGGTGCCTTTGCCAGCGCCCGGAGGGCCGAAAAGAATGTAGTATTTCATTATTTCAATAATTATTAGGAATTATTCGTCCAAAATGTAGATGTCTTTGAGGTTTCTGCCGATCTCGTTATAGTCCAGGCCGAAACCTACTATGAAATCGTTCGGAATCTGCATTGCGACATATTCCAGAGGAATGTCTTTGGTGTATGAGTCCGGTTTGAAAAGTAGGGTGCAGACAACGCTTTCCGATGCTCCGGCATCCTTGAGTATCTTTTTCAATTCTACGATTGTATTCCCGGTATCTACGATATCTTCGACTATGATTACGCGTCTTCCCTTTATGTCCGCCGTCAGTCCCATTGCCTGCCGTACCTTGCCGGAAGAACTCGTACCTTCGTATGACGTGAGCTTCACGGACACTGTTTCACAGTTGAATTCAAGTCTTTTCATGAGCTCGGCGGTAAACATTATGGAGCCGTTAAGGACGCATAGAAGAACCGGAATATCCTTGCAGCCTCTGAAATCTCCGTTGATTTTTTCCGCGACATCATCAATGGCTTTCATTATCTTTTCGTATGGGATGAAAGGCCTGAATGTCTTGTCGAATAATCTGACTTTATCCATGTGAAACCAGTTTTACCGAGCGCAAAATTAGTTAAAATTGATAGAAAAATATAAAAAAGGAAAAAATCTTATTAAAAAAGATAAAAACATTCTCCAGCCTGTTTTATCGGAAAATCCGTTGGAATATCTTGCGGAACAAAATTTCCGGAGGGTATGAAAAGGAGTATGAATATCGCGGCAGCTGCAGTGTTGCTGATGTGCCATGCGGCAGTGTACGGACAGGAACAGAGGGATGATTATGCAGCAGGAAAGGCTTTTCTGGCGTTGACGGGAGCTTTATATGCAGAGGATATGGGAGAAGAGGAGGTAGAGCGGCTGGATGCGTTGCGTTCGCATCCTCTGAAAATAAATCTGGTTTCCCGGAGCAGGCTTGTAGAGTCCGGATTGTTTACTCCGTATCAGGCGGCATCGGTCATTGACTACAGAAACAGGAACGGCGATATCCTTTCTGCCGCCGAACTTGCTGCAGTTGACGGATTCAGTATTGAATCGGTGGCCGTATACCTTCCATTCATAAGTTTCGAGTCGTTCGCTTTGCCTGGAAAATCTTCTGACCGGGCTTCTTACACGGACAATTCCATTGTATTCAGGTCTGCCGTCAAACTGCAGGAATCTTCTTCGGGAGATGCTGTCCCGACATATAATTACGGACTGAAATATAAATTCAGCATGAATGGCAGGTTCGAGGCAGCCCTGACTGCAGGAAGTTCATACAGCGCAGAAAAATTCCCTCCGGAAGCGGCTTCGTTCTATATGGCTTATTATGGAAGAGGTGCGGTAGGCAAGATTGTGGCAGGGGATTTCAATATCAGATTCGGTCAGGGTCTTGCCATGTGGAGCGGATTTTCGATGAGCGGAACTCCGGCACCTGGCTCATTTTCCAGACGGGCTTCAGGAATATCGCCTTACTGGTCATATTCCGGAGAGGGCAGCCACAGGGGAGTGGCGGCCGATTTTTCAGCAGGGAAGTTCATGATATCGGCTTTTGTTTCGGTCCCGGGGCTCAGGGACAGTTTTATCAAAGGCAGGGATGCCGGAATCTCGGTGCTTCCGGGATTCAATGTCTTATTGTCAGGCATGGACGGACAGGTTTCAGTGACATGTTTTGCCAGGAGCAGGACGCTTGCAGAGAAGGAATCGGGCGGGAAACCGGAGCCGGTGTCAGGACCGGGACGTTTCATAGAGGTGTGCAGGATGTCAGCCGATGCCAGATATGCAGTACGGGGCGTGGAGCTGTTTTGCGAAGCTGCAATTGATGCATTGAGCCTTTCCGCTGCTGCGCTTGCCGGGTGTAGGTTCAGTCCGTGCAGCGGTCTGTATATGGCCTCAGGCCTGAGGTATTATCCGGCTGACTATGAATCAGAATACTCCGGCGCTATAAGGAGCGGAAGCGGATGCTCGAATGAATATGGCTTTTCTGTTTCCGGTTCCTTTTCCTCTGGCAAGTACGTAAAGCTGGCGGGCAGGACGGGTTTCGGCTCGTCAGCCGTAAGGCATCAGGGCAGTTTCAGTATTGACATGTCTCATTCTCCAGAGCCGAAATACGGTGTCCACGAGCCGTCTTCGCAGTGCAAGGCGGTCTTTTCCTATTCATGGCAGCTGTCGTCTTCTGTATGCATGCAGTGGAAAGTCTCTGAAAGGCTCAGGACGTATGGAGACCGCACCAGAACCGATGTCAGGTGCGATGTCGGATATGCTGACGGCAGGTGGTCATTGTCGATGAGGCTTAATGCCCTGTATTGCAGAGGCCTCGGCATGCTGTCATATATTGAGTCCGGATACAGGTCAGGTCCTCTGGCTGCCTGTTTCAGGAGCGGCCTTTTCAGGGTTGACGACTGGGCGGACAGGATATATGCATACGAACGCGATGCACCGGGGAATTTTTCCGTACCTGCATATTACGGCAGAGGATTCTGGCTGTCACTGGTGGCCGGCGTGAAGGTATCGGGGTGGGGAAGATTCTATTTCAGGGCTGCGTATACGGGGTATCCCTGGTTATCTTCAGGCCAGACAACGAAAAAGCCCGGCAGGGCCGAGCTTAAAATCCAGATGGTATTCAATTTATAATTTAGGGATCTTTATTTTCATCCCTGGTTTTATTTTGCTGCTTATGCCGTTGAAATCCATTATGTTCTGGGCACTCACTCCCGGGTAGTTCTTCGCTATCAGATATAGTGAGTCGCCGTTCTTTACGGTATATACGGTATATTCTGTATCTGCAGGGAATTTCTTCGGAGCCGGCCGGCTTTCGGATGTGCTTTCTGTTTTTGCCGTAGATGAGGCGGATGCCGGAGCTGCACCGCCTCTGTATATGACAAGCCTCTGTCCGATACGGATGTTGTCGCTACGGAGATTGTTCCACCGTTTGATCTGGCTGACGCTGCACCTGTATCTGATGGCCAGCAGACCGAGCACTTCTCCGCTTCTGACCTTGTGGATTATCCTCTCGCCATCTCCTCCGTCCTTTATCTTTTTGATTACTATAGGATTGAAGAATTCATCTGCTTTGTACGCATACAAGGAGTCTTCATGGTCGATAAATGATCCGGAGAACTGGTAGGGGATTCTCAGGATATATTCTTTTTCATTTCCCGGTACGATTTCATGCCGGTACTGGGGGTTGAGGTCTTTCAGAGTCTGTAGCGGAACACCAGTAAGATCGCTTACCTGCTTGAAGTGAAGCATTTTATGTATTCTGAATGTGTCTGTAACGGCAGGTAGCGCCACAGGCTGCGGCACTATTCCGTGTTCCTTATAGTAAGTCATTGTATACAACGCTCCTACGAATGCGGGAACATATCCCCTTGTCTCGCGTGGAAGATACGGATATATATCCCAGAATGCACGGCTGCCGCTGCGGCGTATGGCCTTGTTGACATTGCCTGCCCCGCAGTTGTAAGACGCAATCGCCAGATTCCAGTCACCGAAGATCCTGTAGGCATCCTCAAGGTATTCGGCAACGGCATGCGCCGATTTGACAGGGTCGTACCGTTCATCTACAAACGAGTTGATGGTGAGTCCGTACAGTTTGGCGGTAGAGTACATGAACTGCCACATTCCTTTGGCTCCGGCTCTTGATACGGCGGTAGGATTGAGGGCGGATTCGATGATTGCCAGTGCCTTAAGCTCTTCAGGCATGTCATGCTCATTGAAGATTTCTTCGAATATGGGCATGTAATAGCTGCAGAGTCCGAGCAGCTCAGGCATGGCTTTAGCCATTTTTTCAGAGTAGAGGATTATATAGTTCCTGACAATACTGTTGTATGGAAGGTCAATGAAGGAATTCATTGCCGTGAGTCTCTGTATATATACCGAATCAGGAACATCCGATTCGAATTTCACGGAGTCCAGGTCATATTCAGGAGCGAAATCCGCAGAATTTACCTTTTTGTGCAGATACCACAGGTTCAGAAGGCTGTCGGTCACTTCCGGAGTATAGTCTTCAGGTGACAGAGCCGTCAGATCCCTTTCGTCATCTTCTTCGTACAATTCAATGATTTCGGCCGTAATGGAATCCTTGGCTGTCAGTTCTTCCCGGTATCTGTCAAGTTCTGCGGCAAGCGAATCTACCAGCCGGCTGAGTTCGGTATTCTCCTTGATAAGGGCTGTCTTGCTTTTGGAAACACGTACCTTTTTGAATATGCCGGTGGAATCCGTTGCCGGTACGGCACTGCAAATGGCCGGGATGCACAGCGCGGCTATTGCAGCGGTAAAATATTCTATCAGTAATCTTTTCGTCATTTTATATGTTGTGCTAACCGTGGAATTCAGAATCTTATCCCCAGTCTCAGTCCGATGGCATTCCCGTTCACCCCGAAATTTGCCGTCGGCTGAAAGGCGTACGCATTGTCCGGTCCTATGACTGTCGGTTCTACTTTCATGGTGATTTCATCGCTTACTTCGAAATCATGCATATATGCGAAGACGTTTGCGTCTATGACCTGCAACAGGTAAAACAATGCAGTGGCTACTATGGAGTAGTCCCTGTAGCGGCGGTAAACGTCCCTGTACCATTTTGCTGTTTCGGCGGAAATCGTTCCTGTATATTCTACCTCGGTAGAGGTAGCTTCATTGTGTATTCTCTTGAATCTCTGGTAGTTGATATTGTTTGTGTAGAGATAGTGCACCGATCCCAGAAGACATCCGTAATATATGGGGATTTTCCAGTATTCGCCGTTGTATGCCTGTCCCAATCCGGGCAGCAGGATAGAATACAGTGTCGCTCTTCCCGGGTGCGGATGCTCGTCCTTTTTATAGCTTACGACTCCGTCCATCAGTGTGCCCCAATAGATCAGCCCGGCTCCTACCATGAACCATGTCCCTTTCTGTCTGGCTCCATAGTCTATTCCGGGAGAGATGGTTACATCAGTCGCCCCGGGAGGGATCATTTCCAGAATCCTGTTGTAATTCTTTTTTGAAACATTGTATTTATGGAGATAGTAGCCGCCGAGTCCTGCGCATACCCCGATTCCGCCATATACTATAGGCAGTTTCCAGTAGTCCCTGTTGTAGATCTGGGACAGACCGGGCATCATTACGGATCCTGCGAACATAGTACCGATCTTCAGGTCCTGTTTGTGGGCGACTCCTCTGAACAGCTCCTTGAAAGAGAACATCTTGTCTGAAGTGTCCGACTGGGCGGTGGAGTCAGCAGGGTTGTAGTTCTGCGTAAAGGCCTCTTCCTTGAACTGCGCTTCGGCGCTGAAGGAAAAGCCCAGCAGGCAGACTGATATGGCCACAATATATCCGAAGAATCTTTTCGCTTTCATTTTACAATGTGTCAGAATGGATATTCTGTTTTTCCAGGTCAGATTCCGGAATCTTCTAGGGCCTTGAGGAACTTCTTTACTTCATCATCGGATGAAAAATGTATCGTCATCGTCCCTTTGCCGGCAGATGTCCGTTTCAGGCTTATGCTGTTGTCAAAGTATTTTCCGAAAATCTCCAGCATTTTGAAGTAGTCCTCAGGCAGTTCCTGTCCGGTCTTTTTCTGCTGTCCGGCGGACCCTTCCAGACGTTTGATCTTTTCTTCGAGCTGTCTTACCGACAGGTCGTCCTTTATGATGAGGTCGCAGAGTTGCTCCTGGACGTTTTCATCCTCGATGCCGAGCAACACTTTGGCGTGGCCTACGCTCAGCAGACCGACTTTCAGATCATGCTGGACTTTTGCCGGAAGTTTGAGAAGACGCAGGTAGTTGGTTACGGATGCGCGTTTTTTACCTACCCTCATGGCCATCTGTTCCTGGGTAAGACTGCATTCTTCAATGAGGCGCTGGTAGCTCATGGCGACTTCTATAGGATCCAGATCTTCTCTCTGGATGTTTTCCACGATGGCCATTTCCAGCATGCCCTGGTCATTCGTGTCGCGTATATATGCAGGTATTTCCTCCAGGCCTGCCAGACGGCAAGCCCTGAACCTCCTTTCCCCGCTTATGATCTGATACCTGTCTGATGATTTGCGCCTTACGGTAATCGGCTGGATAAGTCCAAGCGATCTGATGGATTCCGCAAGACCTTCCAGAGCCTCGCTGTCGAATGACATCCTGGGCTGGTATGGGTTGGCTTCGATGAGGTCTGCCGGAATCAGCATTATGTCTGCCGTAGCCTTGTCAGGCTCCGGAGATTCAGGAGTCACGACTGTCTTGTGTACGTATTCTACGGGTTTTCTTATCTGGTTCAGGGCCTGGTCTCCCAGAAGGGCACCTAATCCTTTCCCCAGTCCTCTTGGCTGTTTGCTCATTTTGTCTGGTTTTTCTCAAGTAATTCCTTGGCGAGGTTAAGGTAATTTGCCGTACCGTTGCAGATCACATCATAAAGTATGATAGGCTTGCCGTGGGACGGAGCCTCGCTGAGACGTATGTTGCGTTGGATGATGGTTTTGAAAACCATATCCTTGAAGTGTTCCCTGAGTTCTGCCTCCACTTGCGTGTGGACTTTGGTGCGGCCGTCGAACATCGTCACGACGAATCCTTCTATGGTCAGGGAAGGATTGACCCCGTTCTGTACAAGCCTGATGGTCTGCAGGAGCTTTCCCAGTCCTTCCAGCGCGAAAAACTCGGGCTGTACAGGGATGATTACCGAGTCTGCCGCTGTCAGGGAATTGACAGTTATGAGTCCGAGTGACGGAGAGCAGTCTATTATAATATAGTCATAGTCCCCGCGAACAGGAGCGATTGCGTTTTTCATTACGGATTCCCTCTCCGGTGTCTCGAGCATTTCGATTTCCGCACCTACGAGATTGATGTGGGAAGGGATCATCTGCAGATTTGCTATTTCAGTCTGTATCAGTGCATCGGAAATGTCTATCTTTCCGATCATCACTTCGTACAGGGTCCTTTTCTGGTCATTGTCCGGGGAAAAGTTCAGTCCGGAAGTCGTATTTGCCTGAGGGTCTGCGTCTATAATCAGGACTTTTTTCTCAAGGACGGCAAGCGATGCCGCAAGATTGATCGCGGTGGTGGTCTTGCCTACACCTCCTTTCTGGTTTGCAATGGCTATGACTTTTCCCATGGTTGTATTCCAATTCAATTGACTAAATCTCGGCAAATTTACAAAATAATTTCATTTTAATTGCTACTTTTGCCGTCCATATAATTTTTACCCGATGAAAGACGTCAGTAAATGGTTTGTCGTAGTCAATCCTCAGGCCGGGAGCGGGCGTGCGGCTTCCGAGTGGAAGAAGATTGAAGGAGATCTTTCTTCCCGCGGAATAGCATACACTGTCTGCGAGACAGGCTGCAGGCTCCATGCCACGGAGATTGCCTACATGGCCGCAAGGGAAGGATACAGGCGTTTTATTGCCGTCGGCGGAGACGGAACCGTGCATGAGGTCCTTGGGGGCCTTGCCGGCGCTATCGGGGATGCCATACGCGAAGGGTCGGATGTAAGCCTGTCCGATTTCCGCCTGGCCGTCATTCCGATAGGCTCAGGGAATGACTGGATAAAGTCGCATGGGATTCCCCATGATGCAAAGGCGGTCCTTGATCTTATAGAAAAAGGATCATTCGTCCCGCAGGATGTGGCAAAAGTGACGGCTCTTGAGCATTCCGGTTCATGTGACCGGCCGGCAAGCGGGGTGCCAGGTCCGTTTACATACATGCTGAACATAGGCGGTGCCGGTCTGGATGCCGCTGTGTGCAGCCGGGTCAATCTTCAGAAAAGCCAGGGTAAAAGGAACCGCCTTATCTATGTGTGGTCTCTGCTGAATTGCCTTCTGCACTGCCGTCCGTCCCCGCTCAGAGTGGAGTGTGACGGCTCTGTCATTTATGAAGGACAGTGCCTTTCCATTGCATTCGGTATAGGCCGGTACTCCGGCGGCGGTCTCATGCAGACTCCCGATGCCGTGACGGATGACGGGCTTCTTGACTATACTGTGATTCCTGCGATAACCCTGACGGACGTGCTCAGATATGGTCCAGGCCTGTTTGACGGAACATTTACGAAGGCTCCGATACTTGTTTCCGGACGGTGCCGTTCGGTGGTTGTCACCCCTCTTTCCGATACCGGTGTGCCGGTGGAGGTTGACGGTGAGATTCTTGGAAAGCTGCCGGTCCGGATAGATATCATGCCGCAGCAGATCAATGTATTGGATGGAACTCACGCCGGATCCACATCGACGGAGATGTGACCGGTATAGTTTTCTTTTCTCTGGAAATCGGTCAGGATATTCTGCAACAGGGTCTTGTTCCTTGACAGCATGTTGTCCTTCGGCATGGTTACCCGTATGTTGCGGACATGTCTCCCGGCATCCGTGCCCGGTATCGGATTATATGGTCCGGTAAATCTGAATCCGTTGCTTTCCAGTCTGCCGCACAGTTTTACAGACATCCTTTCCCCCCTGTCTTCAAAAGAGTCTTTGACCGAGATGTCTATTATCCTGCAATACGGAGGATAGCCGAAGTCGCGCCTTTCTTCAAGAAACCCGTCTTCTGAAATGTTGCCGGGGCTGCGGAGCAGCCGGTAGACAGGATGTTCCGGCTGGCATGTCTGTATTATGAGAGTCCCTTTGTGTCCCCTTCTTCCGCACCGTCCGCGGAATTGCTCAAGAGTCTGGACCGCCTTTTCGTCCGCCCTGAAATCCTGCTGTGCCAGCATGGCGTCCGCGCCGATGACGGCTACTAATGTAAGTCCGCCGAAATCGAAGCCTTTGGTCACCATCTGGGTTCCTATCAGTATGTCTATGTCACCGCGCCCGAACTTCCGTATGACCTCGCTTTCATATTTGCGGTCCTGTGCGGCATCGCTGTCCAGTCTGGCTGTCCTGGCCTGGGGGAACAGTGCCGCCACTTCCTCTTCTATTTTCTGGGTCCCGGCACCGAGACCTGCGAGCCGTCCCCCGCATTTCGGGCACGTCCCGGTATGAGGACGGCTGTAGCCGCAGAAGTGGCAGATTTCCTTGCCGGCGGATTTGTGGTAGCTCATACTTACATTGCAGTGCGGGCATCTTGGGATATATCCGCATTCAGAACATTGCAGGAGCGGAGAATATGATCTTCTGGAGCGGAGTATTATGATTTGCTCTCCTCTGCCGAGGGTCTCTTCCATTTTGAAAATGAGTTTGAGGGAAAGGCTTCCGCGCATCCCCCGTTTTTTCCTTTCGGCGACAGTGTCGATAATTTCGACCCCGGCATCTTCCGCCCCATGGTATTTCTGTTTCAGTTCAATAAGGGTGTATTTGCCGGTTTTGCAATTGTATATTGATTCCAGTGAAGGTGTTGCGGAACCTAAAAGGACGGGACAGGACTGTATTGCCCCGAGCATTATTCCCGTATCCCTTCCGTTATATCTCGGGGCCGGGGAATCCTGTTTGTATGAACCGTCGTGTTCTTCATCTATTATTATGAGCCCCAGGTTTTCATGAGGCAGGAAAAGAGCAGACCTGGTCCCGATGACAATATAGGGTGCCGCAGTCTCATGTGTCTGCCGCCTGGTGATGTCGCGGACAGCAGCCGACACTTCGGCCTTCCGTGCCATGGTCTCTCCGGAATGGAACGTCAGCAACGATTCTCCGAACACGTTTTCAAGCCGTTCTTCCAGCTGTTTGCTCAAAGCTATTTCAGGTACGAGATACAGTACGTTTTTTCCTCCGGACATGACTTCCGCAGCCAGAGTTATGTATATTTCTGTTTTTCCAGAGCCGGTCACTCCTTTCAGAAGGGCGGTCTTGTGATGAATGAAGGCTTTTTTTATGGCTCCGAGAGCTTCTGACTGGCTTGAGGTCAGGACAAAACCTGGAATTACGGCTTCTCCGGCCTTTTGGGGCATGTCTGAACAGCAGTTTTCCGTGCCGCGGTTTTTCAACAGGCTGTCTTTCCTGTTCTGAAGCTCTGTGATTTCCTTGTCGATCCGCTCCATTTCTTTTTCAGCGGACCTTATGGCAATGTCGTTGCCGGCGATACTGTTCCTGATTTTCTCCAGTTCGGATGTGTATTTTTTCCGGACGCTGTCTTTTCCTGCTTTTGACAGGAGAACTGTTTTCTGTCCGGCTCTTGACTGCAATGATTCATTGGCAGAACTCAGCGACCGGATCACTTTTTCCTGTCGGGTCTTCACCATCAGAAGTTTTCTTACAGCCGCCTCAAGAACAGCCTCTTTCCTTTTTTTTATCCTTTCATCTCTGCGGGCAAGTGCTCCCTCGGAGGAAATTTTCTGCATCGGATAAGCTGCCTTATATACCTCTCCGACACTGCACATATAATATGATGCTACCTGTCTCCAGAGTCCTATTTCTTTCATACCGATCCTTTCCAGTCCGGTAGCGGTTTCTGTCACATCCTTTATCCTGGTATGCTCGATTTCAGGTCTTATACCGGTTGCCGACACCACTCCAATGTATTTTTTTCCGGCAAATGTCACCAGCACCCTGTCTCCTGCAGTTACTGTTTTTCCGGGTCCTTCCTTTCCCTCCATGCCGGCAGGCACACCATAACACGGTTCCCACTCAAGTCTGAGCGGAAGAATCACTGAAATGTAAATCCTTTCAGAACTCACCGAAAACCCGTTCATTGCAACAATCAATATAAAACCTGGGACAGCATCCTGTCCTGTATCGTCCGGACAAAATTAGTCCAAACTTTAGAAAATAAGTTAAAAAATGCGAAAAAATTTGGAGTGTGAAGAATTTTGCCTATCTTTGCAATCCCAAAACAAAATAAGGGCAGTTCTTACTGAAGATGGTGTCATAGCTCAGTTGGTAGAGCAAAG
>JADILV010000071.1 GCA_017695115.1 Candidatus Cryptobacteroides avicola
CCCTTTCGGGTGGTGGGAGCAGAGGGAGTCGAACCCCCGACCCTCTGCTTGTAAGGCAGACGCTCTGAACCAACTGAGCTATGCTCCCTTTTTTCGTTTCTTTTAGGCGATTACTGTGTTGGACATCGTGTCGTCGGTCAGTCATTTACGGAAGTAAACTCCTTTCCTCCTCACTTGTCCGCCTTGTACTCCCAAAAACAAACTTCAAAAATTCCGTTGTTTATTTTTCAGGAAGTTACTGCGTGGAATCTCCAAATTTTAAAGAACTTTTAGTAGCGGGTCGCAGGATTGAACTGCGGACCTCATGATTATGAATCATGCGCTCTAACCAGCTGAGCTAACCCGCCATCAAGGCTTTAGTCTTTTGCCGACTTACCGTCCGATTGACGGTGCTGTCTGGAATTTTGTTGAGATAGAAGGACTCGAACCCTCACTGACAGAGCCAGAATCTGTAGTGCTACCATTACACCATATCTCAATTTTGACCCAGGCGTCAAGGTGACGTTTTGTTTTGGGACTGCAAAGGTACAAAGGTTTTTTGAAATTGCAATATTTTATAAATCTTTTTTATGGAATTTCACAGTCCTTTGATTCTACTGCGCTACAAGGACCGTTGCATAGACTTCGCATCCTTCTCCGCGTCCGACAAATCCGAGTTTTTCCGTAGTGGTGGCTTTTACTGATATGCGGCCGGTATCTATCCCCATCACTTCGGCGAGTGTCTGTCTCATCTGCATTATATACGGGGCGAGTTTCGGACGTTGCATTGCTATGGTGATATCGGCATTGCAGACATGGTAGCCCTGGCCGGCAATAAGTTCCATTGTCCTGCGCAGCAGTATCTTGCTGTCTATGCCTTTGAATTCGTCGGATGAATCCGGAAAGTGTTTTCCGATGTCGCCCAGAGCGAGGGCGCCCAGAAGCGCATCGCAGAGCGCATGTATGGCCACATCTCCGTCGGAGTGGGCGATGCATCCTACCGGACTGTCTATCCGTACTCCGCCTAAAAACAGCGGCAGTCCTTCTGCAAGTGCGTGGACGTCATATCCGTTGCCTGTCCTGATGTCTGTCATGTCTGAAAATTTGATGTTGCAAATATAGAGAATTAAGATAAAAAATCCGTACATTTGTATTTTGCCATTAAACGGATTGACATGGGATTTAATTTCAGCTTTTTCGGAACACCGGAACACCGGGTGTTCAACTACCGGCCCAGGTATTATGATCCTGAGAAGGAAGCTTTGAAGGAAAAGTTCGGCAAGGTGGACGGACGTCTTGAAAAAGAGAAGTACGTTCCCGGTTCATATATCAAAGGAAGCTTCCGTGACGGGAATTACCAGAAAATGCGTGGAGCGAACAGGGCCCAGAAGATTATCGGGGCTGTCGGACTGGTGATTTTCTTTATCGTACTTATTTACATAGCGAAATTCTACTCATTGCTCTGGTAGCCGGTGAGAGGAAGTGCGGGAGAAGAAGGATGGATATAAGGATATTGCCTGGCAACATAGCCAATATGATAGCTGCGGGGGAGGTCGTCCAGAGACCTGCTTCTGTGGTAAAGGAACTTATGGAGAACGCCATGGATGCCGGTGCCGGCCATGTGTCGGTGGTCATCAGGGATGCAGGGAAGACTCTTATCCAGGTGATCGACAACGGCTGCGGCATGTCTCCTGATGATGCTGTCGTATGTTTCGAGCGTCATGCGACTTCAAAGATCGCATCAAAGGAAGATCTCATGAACATAGTGACATTCGGTTTCAGGGGAGAGGCGCTTGCCTCTATCGCGGCTGTCTCCGAGGTTACGCTAAAGACTCGCAAGGAAGGCGAAGAACTGGGGTGCGAAGTCGTTTTTGCGGATTCCCGCCATGTTTCAACCAATGAGATATCTACCCCGAAAGGGGCGAACTTCGCAGTACGGAACCTTTTCTACAACGTCCCAGCCCGCCGCAAGTTCCTCAAGTCGGACAATGTGGAGTTCAAGCATATCGTTTCCGAGTTTACGCATGTGGCCCTTACCCGTTATGACAGGGAATTCGACCTGCTGCACAACGACAGGGAAATTTATGTTCTGAAGGCGGCCAAGTCCTTGAAATTCAGAATACAGGACATGTTCGGGAAAAGTGTGGCGCAGAATCTTGTGGACATCCATGCCGAGACATCGGTCGTGAAAGTCTGCGGCTTTGCCGGCAGGCCGGATTCCGCGACCAAGACACAGAACAACCAGTACTTTTTCATCAACGGCCGTTATTTCCGCAGCGCATATTTCCACAAGGCGGTGATGAAGGCCTATGAAAACCTTCTGCCTGACGGGGCCGGTCCTTCGTATTTCATTTATCTGGAGACGGATCCGGGTTCGGTGGATGTAAACATAAGCCCGACCAAGACCGAGGTGAAGTTTGAAGATGACAGCGTCATTTTCCAGATACTGTACGCATGCATAAAGGAAGCTCTCGGCAAGAATTCTTTCGGCGCGAGCATCGATTTCGATGTGGAAGGGACGCCGGAGATTCCGGTCTTCGGGCGCCATTTTGATGATCTGTACCAGGGCCGGGAGCCTGAGATAAGGACAGATGCAGGATACAATCCTTTCGATAACGACGGTTTTCCTTCCGAAGAACAGCATTTTTCCAATGTCATAGGCGGATTCCAGTCTGACGGGACAGGTTTTACAGACCTTTCCGACGGGCTGCCGTCCGGTGATACGGCCGCTGTCAATGCCGCCGGTGACGGAGGACGGCCGTTTTATGAGACATCCGGTTTTGTCGACAAAAGGGATGACTATGGCAAACTGTTCGAAGACAAGACCTTGCCTTCAAAGAGCATACTGATTCTACAAGGGAAATACATACTGACACAGGTAAGATCGGGATTGCTGGCCGTGAATATCAGGAGGGCGACGGAGCGCATACTGTTCGAGAGATTCCTTCAGGCATATTCGCGGAACGGTCACGTGACGCAGACTGCGCTTTTCCCGGTTTCAGTGCAGGTGGGAGTGGAGAATGTGCTTCTGTTTCAGGAACATGCGGAAATGCTCTCGTCACTCGGATTTGATATACGTGCCTTCGGAAACGATACCGTAGTAGTGAACGGAGTTCCGGAAGGCTATTCGGCCGAGCCGGGCAAGATGCAGGCTTTGGTGACAGATCTTATTTCCGTGCTTTCCGATGACAGGAGCCTGCTTCCGGAAACGATGGCTTCATCCATGGCCGAACGTTTCGCCAGAATCGGGGCTGCGGGAATGGACCGGCTTACCTCTGCTGTCGAGGCCCAGCGGCTGATAGATTCGCTTTTTTCATGTGCCAATGCCGAGTATACGAGTTCAGGACACAGGACAATGGTGATCCTGCCGGTCGAGGACATTGATAAAAAATTCTGATTATACAATTTATAAAGACAATGAGTTATTACAGCTATAACAACGGGGGCGGTTTCTTTTCCTCGATTCCTCCTGTAACGAAGAATATAATCATCATAAACGTTCTTGTGTGGATCATGGCCGAACTGAGGCCGGATTTCATGTACGAGACATTTTCGCTTTTCTATCCCACTTCGCCGTTCTTCAAACCGTGGCAGATCGTTACACACATGTTCATGCATGGCGGATTCTGGCATATTTTCTTCAACATGTACACCCTCTTTATCTTCGGGTGCGTGCTTGAGAGGATGTGGGGGCCGAAGAAATTCCTGCTTTTCTATTTTGTGACCGGGTTGGGAGCAGCCCTTCTGCATACGGGAGTACAGGCTGTCGAGATGCAGGTCTATATGTCGCAGGCCGCCGAAGGATCCGTATCTGCCGTACAGGCCGTGCATGCCCTGAAGATGACCCCTACTGTGGGAGCCTCCGGTGCCATATACGGAGTGCTTATCGGATATGCCATGCTTTTCCCGGATTCGGTGCTGACACTGATTTTCCCGCCGGTATCGCTGAAGGCCAAATGGTTTGTTATCATTTTCGCTGTTATAGAACTTGTTACGGGAATATTCGGAATGGGCGGAGGTGTAGCCCACTTTGCACATCTCGGCGGTATGCTGTTCGGATGGCTTCTTATAATGTATTGGAAGAAAAAGCATACGCTTTATAATTACAGGTAATGTCAAGGAGCAGATTCGCCGGTATTACTGCACGTGTCCTGATGCTGATTGCAGCAGGCCTGCAGGTGATGACTTATCTGTCTGTATTGGTGAATCCGTCCAGGGTGTGGATAATGACTGTCTTCGGACTTCTGTTCATTCCCGTGTCCCTGTTGAATCTTTTTCTCCTGGTGTGGGCGGCCAAGCGTTTGTCAAAGGCTTTTCTGATTCCGCTGCTGGCGCTCCTGCCATCGTGCTTCTTTATCGGGAAATATGTGCAGTTCCCGGCAGACAGGCCTGCGCCTCAGGAGCTTGACGGACATAGTGCCATCAGGATAGTTTCATACAATGTGGGCCGGTTTTCCTCTTCTTCGCATATCCGGGACTGGCAGGATTGCTCTGACTCCGTGGCTGTGTTCCTTCGCGGCTGCGATGCGGATATCATCTGCCTCCAGGAGGTCCGCTCGAAGGATATCGCTTCCCTCAAGTCGTTAATTGCCAATAAATTCCGTGGGTATAAGGCCGAGTATTATATGAACACCGGCCGTAACGGATGTTCAGGAAATGTAACGCTCAGCCGTTTCAAGACAGTGGATAAAGGAGTGATCTCATTTGAAGGAAGCGCAAATATGGCCTTGTACACGGATTATGTCATCAACGGTGATAATGTGAGGATATACAACTGCCATCTTGAGAGTTACGGGCTGTCTTTGCCGAAAGTGGTCAAGTCGGTCCGCAGCAGGGACAAGGAATTTTTCCGGAAGACGGAGGAGAAGGTCAAGACTTCCATCACGCGCAGACCGCGCCAGGTGGATATGATATTGAAAGATATCGCCGCCTCTCCTGTGGAGGCTTTTGTGTGCGGAGATTTCAACGATACCCCGATGTCGTATACATATTACCGGTTGTCGCGCGGACGTTCGGACAGTTTCGTAGAGGCCGGGACCGGCTTCGGGGCCACTTATTCATTCCTGTGGCCTATGCTCAGGATAGATTACATACTGTTGCCGGGACATTTCCGTGCCGTGTCGCATGAAATCATGAAGATAAGATTTTCCGACCATTACCCTGTGGTCGCTGATGTTGACGTCCTCTGAAAGAATATCGGACAGAGTTTGCCGGATAGGATAAAAAGACTTACCTTTGTATATGTGTGTAGATTAACTAAAACTATCTTAATCATGAGAAAGATTTTTATTTTGTCGGCCGTAGCTGCATCGGCAGTTATGACTATTGTTTCCTGCTCTAAGGAACAGTCGGAAATCAATCCTGAAAGCATTCCTGGAAAAGCTACAATCACGGGAACTCTTTCTTACTCCCTGGGGCAGAGCTACAGTTCATCCGCCGGTTTCTCCGAGGAGATTGTCCCGGCTGCCGGTGTCACTGTATTTGTCGATGTAGACAACAGCGGCTTCAAGGATGGTGCTACAGGTTACACCACTTATGAGACCGTGACGGACGAGACCGGAAATTATTCAGTGACTGTCCCGGCTACTTCCCAAGGAGTCGATGTCAACATCCGTGCAAATGATTTCGTCGCCGAAGCATCGGTAGTCGAGGGCCAGAAAAACGGTTCTCCGGTATTCAAGACAGGTGATGCCATCTATCATCTTGAGGAATATCAGTATACAGGTGTCAAACCTGGCAATGTCGTAGAATATTCAGGTATGTTCGATTGCCAGTTCTTTTCAGAGCCGGTTTCATTTGACTACAGCGGACAGGTTGCGTTCCGTGTAGGATTCAATAGTTTTGACAGAAACGGAAATTATTCTTTTTCTTTCGCCGATGAAAATGTAAATGTTATCGTGACTGCGGAATACAGCGGGTATGATGTGCCAAGAAAATACGGAGTGACAATAAGAGGCGGTGAAGCGGAGCTGGAAATTCCTCTGCTGGAAGAAAACTGCAAGGTAAATCTCACCGTCGAAGCCTTGAGAGTCGTAGGTGAATTCAGTGACCAGGATAACGCCAGGTATGAAGGAACATACGAGCAGTACAATTATTCTTATGACGAATACTATCCACAGACAGTAGATGCGACTTTTGATGGTTTGACGACGCCTGTGGTAAATATTGCCATGCTCTTCGACGGGTTTGTTGATACTCCTTATTACAGCGAACCTTATTCTTGGAGGAATGCATTTTACAGTGAGTGGGAGTAAAACAGGATTAAAAATTATCAGTCTATGAAAAAAGTTATCATCCTGATTATCACAGGGATCGTATCCGCAGGTGTCATGTCCGCACAGGACGGGGCCAGGCCGGATAGGGTCTATGTGCCTGAAAGCGGCGATTTCGCTATAGGTTTTGATGCGAGCCCATTGTTCAGGTATGTGGGCAATCTGTTCAACGGAAATACCGCCAATACTTTCACAGGGCTGGCAGGTACCCCGTTCACTTCACACTATGACTACTTCCAGTCGGATATAATGCCGGCTGTTTCCATAATGGCCAAATATATGCTTACTGACGAATTCGCGCTCAGGGCCAATGTCGGGCTCCTTGTGCGCAGTGCGTCAGACAGGTATTTCGCTGCCGATGATGCGGCCCTGCTGGACAACCCTCTCTCTGAAGCCAAAGTGACGGATGTTCTTACGACAAACCGCACCGGCGTCAGCCTCATGCTTGGAGGCGAATACCGTCTGGGGAAAAGAAGGGTGCAGGGCGTATTCGGATTCGGGGTTCTGTTCGCGATGCAGAATCTCGGAGAGAAATACAAATATGGCAATGCCCTTACTTCTGTAAACCAGAATCCTAGCACAGGTATTCAGGGTAGTGTATCGGACGGTTACCGTACTCTTAAGCACGCCAACTCAGGGGCCAGCTACTATACCGGACTTACCGGAAGTGCCGGAGTCGAGTGGTTCGTTGCACCAAAGATTTCTATCGGGGCTGAGGTGAACCTTTCGGCTTACTATATGTTCGGCAGCCAGGAATATACTGTCAGTGAGGGTTATAACGCCGCCCTTGGCAAGGTCGAGACCAGGACAGATATCCTGTCTCCCGGTGACAGGCAGTTCGTCCTGGGAACCGAGAGCCTCGGCGGTGCGTTGTATATGACATTCTGGTTCTGACAGGATTTTATATCGCATCTTGATGAGTGTGGCCCAAAAGGGTAATTTCTGCGTTACGCTTGATTCGAAAATCCTCATGTACGATAGTACACTGCGGTTTTCTCATCTGCGCAATCCTTGAAATTCCTCCTTTTGGGCCGCACTCTTTTTTACAGTAGCACCCGGCAATGCAAAATTCCGTATATTTGCAGTTCTGTAGTTGAGATAATGTTATGGATAATAATGGCTTTCGTGTTTTGCTGATGCTTCCGGCGCTGCTGGCTGTTGTATTGTCATGTGGGAGAGGAGGAGTGTCCGGTGTGGAGGATGGCATGGTGGAAAATGCCACGGATTCGCTTTTTGTAGAGCCGCCGCTTGGATTTTCTCCTGAAAAATATACTCTCAAAGAGGACAAGGTCCGCCGCGGGGAATTTTTCGCGGACCTGCTTATGAAGCTCGGAATGGATGCCCAGAGTGCATATAACCTGTCTTCCGCATGCGATACTGTATTTGATGTCAGGACGCTGCGTGTGGGGAATAAATACCGGGCATATTATACGGCCGATACTCTGGAATATCTGGTGTATGAAAAAGACCGTCTCAGAAATGTGGTCTTCAAGTGTACCGGGCCGTATGAGGTTTACGGGACGGAAAAGCCCGTAAATGTCGAACGGAAATATGCGGACGTTACTATAGAACACTCTCTCTGGGAGGATATGCTTGAAGAAGGGGTGTCTCCGCTTCTTATTCTGAGTCTTTCGGACATTTACGCATGGACAGTCGATTTTTTCGGGCTTCAGAAAGGCGACAGGTTCCGGGTTTTCTATGACCAGAAAGTCTGTGAAGGCGATGTGATATCCGTGGATACGGTAAGGTATGCGGTCTTTACCCATGCTGGAGAGGATTTCCCTATGGTCATGTTCGACCAGGGAGACGGAGGCAACATATACTGGAACGAAAAAGGGGAGAGCATGAGGAAGGCTTTTCTTAAGGCGCCGCTCTCATATTCCAGAATAAGTTCCGGGTTTTCCTATGCACGCAGGCATCCTATCACGAGGAAAGTGCAGCCTCATACCGGAGTGGACTATGCTGCCCCGAAAGGGACTCCTGTGATGTCCATCGGTGACGGTGTGGTGACCAGTATGAAAAATGAAGGTGCAGGTGGCAATGTGGTGAGAATCAAGCATAATTCAGTGTACCGGACGGCATATCTGCATCTTTCCCGTTTCGCTTCAGGACTGAAGCCCGGCAAGCGTGTGCGTCAGGGAGAGGTAATCGGATATGTCGGTTCGACAGGCAGGAGTACGGGACCGCACCTTGATTTCAGGGTATGGAAGAACGATTCTCCGATCAATCCTCTGAAAATGGATTCCCCGCCAGCAGAGCCTGTGAAAGCCGGGTTCCGGACTGAGTTCGAAAAGGCTGTGGCTGAATGTCATCAGATGTCTGATACCCTGAAAGCCAGGAACCTTGCGGCGGAAATATTCGAATACTTATAAATTGTCATTGTACGGTGGTGTTTGATGAAGATTTTTGCGTTTTATTGAAAAATTAATTTGCAATTGTTTGTATTTGTCGCTTGTTTTGATATCTTTGCCGAATAAACGTTTGACAACAGGTTAAACATTTAAATATTATCGTTATGAAAATCAGAAAGTTATTCTTCGGCATGATTGCAGCGGCTTCCGTTCTGGCATCATGTCAGGAAAAAGAAGAAAACCTGGGGGCCCCGGAGATTACCCTGGATCCGGCAACCCTGGAATTCGGACAGCTGGGGGGGGGATTCTAATTCCAAGACCCTGACAGTCACTTCCACCCGCGACTGGACCATCGAACAGGATGAGAAAGACGAGTGGGTGACAATTTCTCCATCTTCAGGCTCAGCTTCTTCAGAGCCGCAGACAGTCACTGTCACAGTCACGGACAACACAGGTTCAGACAGGACTGCAACAATCAAATTTTCAGCCAATAACGGAACGGTATCCAAAAATCTTACGGTAAAACAGACAGGGCCGGAAGGCGAGCCGGAGATAGAAATTACGACTGTAGCGGATTTCCTTAAGGCAGAAGTCTCTGATGACGTGTGGTATACCTTGAAAGGTCAGATTACCGATCTTTACAATACTGAATACGGTAACTTTACTCTCGTAGATGAAACAGGCTCTGTTAAAGTATATGGTCTTACTGCTGAGAAAGTCAATAAAAATGACAAGTCGTTCTCAACTCTTGGCCTTAAAGAAGGCGATATTGTAACTCTTTGCGGAACGAGGGATGAATATAACGGAGAAGACCAGGTCGGAGGGCCGTCTTATTATATTTCTCATGAAGAAGGCGAGCTTCCTGAACCGGAGCCGGTCAATGCTGTTTATTTTAATGATTTTGACAAGGAGGCTGCCCAGAATAATGACGGATGGCCTTTCCTTGATAGTTTTGACGGCTGGAAGAACGAGACGGGGTCAGGTGCCGGATCTGTAACGTATGAATCTTCAGGTGCTTCGGCCCGGACTACAGGTGGTTCTGCCGGCGGTTATTCCAATTATGACGGTTCAGGAGTAAACAATATCTTTTTCGGTAAAGATGCGTATTTCCAGGTAGGGAATATTACACTCGGAACGGAAACCAATTATACGCTGTCTTTCGGTACTGAAAAATTTGATCAGGGTGGAGACAGCCAGTTCATGCATGAAGAATTCCATGTCTATATAAGCAATGACGGAACAAAATGGGTTGAACTTGACTATTCATTCCCTAATGGTGCCCCGAATGGCAAATGGGATCTTGCTTCTACTACATTTACAGTTCCGTCGGGCACTTCTGCCCTGTATTTTTATTTCAATGCTGACGTTGCAAGTGTCTATCGTCTTGATGACCTTATGCTTGCCGTTTCTTCGGAAGCCGGTACTTCCATAGATTTTTCAAAAGGTACTGAAATCGGTGGCGGCGGGGAAACACCTGATGCTCCGGCAGAAATAACTGTAGCCGATTTTATTAAGGCCCCGGTAGATGATAATGTGTATTATATCCTTACAGGTGAGATTACTGATCTTTACAATACTGAATACGGTAACTTTACTCTCGTAGATGAAACAGGCTCTGTTAAAGTTTATGGTTTGACTGCAGAAAAAGTCAGTTCAAACGATAAATCGTTCTCTACTCTCGGTCTTAAGGAAGGGGATGTTGTAACTCTTTGCGGCACAAGAGCTGAATATAAAGGTGAAATTCAGGTCGGCGGACCGGCATATTATATTTCTCACGAACCAGGGACAGAAGAGCCTGAAGATCCGGTAGATCCGGATTCTCCGTTTGTTTCGAATGTAACATGGACACTTGGGACAAATTCTTATAATGAAAAGGCAACCGTAAATGGAGAAGGACCAGTAGATGTTGTCAAGATAGGTAAATCTAAAGCAAAGGGATCTATTGACATAACACTCCCGGCCGGGACTACGAAAGTTAATTTCTATGCTGTTTCCTGGAATAACGAAACTGCAACACTTTCATTCATGATGGGCGGTGAAGAGGTTGGCTTTCAGGCTATTGCAAAAAATGCCGGGGCTGCTAATTCTCAACCGTATACATTTACTGTAACAGAGTCGGATTATTATACTTTTAATACTCCTATGCCATTACCTTCAGATATGACTATAACTGTTACAACGCAGGAAAATGCAAGGGCTATTCTCTGGGGAATCAAAGCCATTACTGAATAATTGCACATATTTTCAATATTGTAGGCAGGACGTTTTTTGGTTATAATCCTGTGAAGGATTCTGTTCATGATAAATTATTTAGGTGCCGTCCTGCCTACATTTTATAATATGATTATCCGTAAAAATATCCTTAGGACATTCTTATTCGGACTTTCGCTTCTTCTTTCCGTGGCAGCCTGGATTTCCTGCGAACGGGTGGATACCGATGCGGACGATCCCGGTATTGCCCTGCAGCATGGAGAAGTGGACCATTTGAAAGGCAGCCAGTTCGTTACCGTGACTGCTTCGGGCGAGTGGACCATTACCCTTTCTTTCGGTGGGGACGAGGATGATTGGGCTGAGGTGGATGCCGTGTCGGGTTACGGAAACCGGAATAACATTCTTCTGAGGTATTCGGAAAACGGGTCGGAGTCGGACCGCTCGGTGACGCTTGTACTGACGGCTTCCGGAAAGGATGCCACATGTACCCTTGTGCAGAAAGGTGTTGCCGGCAGTACCGGAGGGGACGATCCCGGACCAGGCGGAGATGATGTCCCACAGGCGGTGCCTCTCTGGCTTGAACTGCCGGAAGTCAGTACGGACGAGGGGATGAGATTCGTGATGCATGATATGACTGTAGGAGGTATCCCGACCAGGAATTATTCGCTTCTTTGGGATGATGATGCTCTTGTGGCACGCTGGGTGGCATATCCTTTAAGCCGCTGGTCCATAGGGACAGAGGATGTCGGAAGAACGGATGACTGGCAGTATGATCCTGATGTTCCCCGGGAGTTCCAGCCATGCCTTTACAAGGGATTTCCGAGCGGAGGCTCTTATGGATATGACAGGGGGCATCAGATCCCGTCAGCTGACAGGCAGAACAGGAATTCCAACCGCCAGACATTCTATTTTACCAACATGACACCCCAGCGCAGCGGATTCAACCAGAAAATCTGGGCAAATCTGGAGAACCACGTCAGGCGTATTGCGGACGGGACGGATACCCTTTATGTCGTGACGGGTTGTATAGTAGAGGGCAGTACTGATACGGCCAATGACAATGAAGGAAAGAAGGTGACAGTCCCTTCCTTTTATTTCAAGGCGCTCCTTAAATACCAGAAGACCGGTGCCACGTCAGGTGTCGGCGGCTATTCGGCCGCTGCGTTTTATCTCGAACACAGGAATTACAGTCAGGATGCTCCCGATGCGTCCATGCTCATGTCCATTGACGAACTGGAAGAGAGGATCGGCATTGACTTTTTCGTGAATCTCGGCCGTGTTCTGGGCGAAGCGAACGCCGCGAGGGTAGAGTCCGAAAAACCTGCGGAAGGGATATGGTTGTGACAATGCCGCATGAAATTATACCTTTAATATGAGAAAAAGCATCTTTTTTTCCGTCATTGCGTTTCTGGCTCTGATATGGATGCCGGTGCAGGCGGGCACTCCTTCAAAAAATTACATCATAGGATTCTACAACCTTGAGAATCTGTTCGATACGTATGACGATCCTGTGAAGAACGACGAAGAATTCCTTCCGGAAGGCAAAAACAAATGGACAGAGGTCAAATACCGGAAGAAACTCCACAATATGGCTACTGTCATAAGCACGATGGCAGAGTCCAACGGGGCTTTTCATACTGTTCTGGGTGTCAGTGAGATAGAAAACCGGCTGGTACTTGAAGACCTGGTGTCCCAGCCTGAAATCGCCAGGGCGAACTACCAGATTGTCCACTATGACAGTCCCGATGTCAGGGGAGTGGACGTAGGCCTGCTCTACAGGCCGGACCAGTTTGTCTATATTGACAGCGAATCGATTCCGTTTACCTTCGACAGTGACATAGAGTTCTCTATGTCCGAGGAACTGCAGGCCGGGTTCAAGACCAGGGACATATTGATGGTTCACGGTAAAATCGACGGTGAGGACTTTGCCATATACGTGGCCCATCTGCCTTCCCGTGTCGGAGGCAAGGGCGGCGACCTGAGAAGCCGCGGGGCGGAGATCATCTACGGACATGCCCGGGAGATGATGCGCAAGTACCCCGGAATCAAGGTGGTAGTCATGGGGGATATGAACGACAACCCTACCGATGACAGCATGGCCATATATCTGCACGGCAAAGAAAATCCTTCGGAAGTGGATCAGACGGACTTTTTCTCCCCGTTCCTGTCGATGCTGAAAAAAGGCTACGGCTCCATAGCCTACCGTGGAGAATGGAGCATATATGACCTTATCCTCGTAAACGAGACTCTGCTCAATGCCCCTGACGGTGGCCTGAAAATCAAGCAGACAGGCAAGAAGGGAAACTATGGCGTGGTATTCAAGAGACCTTTCATGATCACCAGAAACGGCCAATACAAGGGCTATCCGTTCAGGACTTTCTCGAACGGGTCTTTCATCGGCGGCTACAGCGATCATTTTCCTACGTACATAGTTGTCGGGAGATAGTGACGTTAAAAATTATAATCATTATGACTAAAATAAATTTATTGTCAACCGTAATCCTGGGTGCCCTGACGCTGCCTGTTGCGGCGCAGGAAATTCCGGACTCCATCCGCAGGGAATTGAGACAGAATTCCATGGAAATGGTCTGGATCCGGAAAGGACAGGAGACCGGCGGGGTAAAAGGAACGGTAGTGAACCGTTCCGGAAGGGTGCCCGTGGCGGGTGCCGAGCTGCAGATTCTCAAAGGAGAAAATGCGGTGGGGACCGTATATGCTTCTTCAGACGGCTCTTTCGTTTTCGACAATCTGGAAAACGGACTTTACCTTATGAAAGTATCTGCCCCCGGATTCCTTCCTTCACAGGTCAATGTCACAGTGGAAGGCTTCATGAAGGACCTGATGTTCGTTTCGCTGGTACCGTCGAATGCGGTGAATGACATAGACGATTCGAATTTCGCGGATTTCGATATGGATGACTCCGGATACGAGGATGCTCCGTCCATCCTTTATGGCAATGATATTTTCTCCAATATCGCCGGTTATGATTTCAGCGCCGTAAGGTTCAGGAACAGAGGGTATAACAGTGAGACCCAGGATGTCTACCTGAGCGGCATACGCATGAACGATGCGCTTACGGGTTATACTCCGTGGTCCCTGTGGAGCGGACTGAACGAGGCCATGAGGAGCAAGGAGACCACGATGGGGCTGGAGGCTTCCGAGTACGGCACAGGCGGGTTCAACGGAGTGACGAACATCCTTGCCATGCCTTCCAACGTGCGCCCGGGATTCAGGTTCAGTGTCCTGACCAACAGTGCGTTGTATCGTCTCCGTCTGATGGCGTCATACGCTTCGGGAGAGCTTGACAACGGCTGGTCGTATGCCTTCAACGTGTCTGCGCGTCTGGGAGGAAACGACTGGGTGGACGGTGTGTACTACCGGTCATTTGCATACTACGGTGCCGTGGAGAAGAAATTCAATGATATGCACAAATTGGGGTTCGTGATTTTCGCGACTCCGGGAAACCGCGGGGCCCAGAACGCTTCCACCCAGGAAGTCTATGACCTGGTGGGATCCAACACCTACAACTCCAACTGGGGCTACCAGGACGGCAAGATGCGCAACGCCCGTGTCCGCAAGACGCACGAGCCGGTGATGATCCTTAAATATACCGCCACTCCGAGCGACCGACTGGAGGCCACCGCCACTCTCCTGTACCGCACCGGAAAGAACGGCTATACCGCCCTTGACTGGTATGATGCCCCGGACCCGAGACCGGACTATTACCGCTACCTGCCGAGCTATTTCTATATGGAAGACCCTGATTATGACCGTATTGACGTAGAAAAGGCGGCATGGGCCACAGAGGCATGGCAGTACAATATAAACGGTACGCAGCACATGAACTGGGACCGTCTGTACAATGTCAACTACAACAATCTCACTGCCGACGGCCGCCGTTCCAAGTACACGATCGAGGAGCGCCGCACTGACCAGAATGACGTGAATCTGGCCGGTACGGTAAAATGGAGGGCCAGGGACTGGTTCACTCTGAACGGAGGTGTAAACTTCAAATGGAACCGCACCGAGTATTACAAGATCATGAACGATCTTCTGGGCGGTGACTACTATATGAATATCGACCAGTTTGCCGAGCGTGACTATGCTTCGAGCCCTACGATGATCCAGAACGACCTGGACTATTTTCTGGCACACGGCCAGGCGCAGATGCTCCGTCAGGGTGACAAGTACGGCTATGACTATTACGCCCATGTCCGTAAGGCCGGCCTGTGGGCTACAGCCAATTTTGAGAAAGGCAATTTCAAAGGCTACGTATCTCTTGATGGCGGCTACACCTCATTCTGGAGGGAGGGTCTGGTCCGCAAAGGGCTTTTCGCCGGACTGGATGACAATGGAAACGAAATTGTATATAACGGTCAGGTCCTGACAACATACGGCAGCGACGGCAAGGCCATCACTTCCAAGGGCAAATCCGATGTGTCACGGTTCTTTACGTATACTGCCAAGGTAGGTGGAGCCTATTTCATCCCGGGAGGACACAGGGTGTATGCAAATATAGGATACCTCACCGACGCCCCTGCTTTCTCACAGGCGTTCGTCTCACCGAGGACAAGAAATACTTTGGTGCCTGACCTTAAGACTACAAAGACATTCTCTGCAGATATGAACTACCAGTTCAGCCGCAACGGGTACGATATCAGGGTGACGGGCTTCTACACCACGATCAATGACCAGACGGACGTGATGAGCTTCTATGACGATTCCCAGAACTCATTCACCAATTTCGCCATGAGCGGTATCGACCAGCGTCATGCCGGCATAGAACTCGGCTTCAAGATACCCGTACCTGTACAGGGCCTTTCTGTCCAGGGCGTGCTCAGCTGGGGCGAATACATATACACTTCCAACCCGCGCATGACACAGACCGTGGACAACAGCGCTTCCGTAATCTTCGAGAACGAACTTGTCCCTTACTGGTCATCGCATCCTGTATTCAAGAAGGAGACAGTTGATGGGGTGACCTCATATCTGCAGGATGAATCCGGCAACTATATCGTTGAAAAGAACCGGAAGCATTATGTGCCGAGCACACCTCAGCTTGCTGCAAGCCTGGGTCTCAACTATGCTTCAAGTTCCTATTGGTTCGCCGATCTGAATGTCAATTATTTCGGGAATACGTACCTGGATATGAACCCGCTTTACAGGACAGACATGGCGACAGCCGGACCCGACGGTCTTGTGACCCCTGCCGAAATCGAATACATGGCGGCTCAGGAGAAGTTCGATCCGGTGTTCCTGCTCAATGCGAGCGTCGGCAAGTCATGGTATATCGACAGGAAGTACAATATCGGTTTCTCTCTCGAAGTCAAGAACATACTGAACAACCGCGCTGTGAAGACAGGAGGCTACGAGCAGACGCGCCTCATTGACAGCAAGAGCGGGGAGAGATACTACCGCTTCGATTCCAAGTACTTCTATATGAGCGGAGTGAACTATATGTTGAACCTATATTTCAGATTTTAAATAAACGAAAGGAATATGAACCATATCAAATATATTGCGGTAGCGGTGTTTGCTTTGTTGGCGGTATCCTGCGATGAGTTTCCGCCGGTGAACTATGACGACCCGCAGCCTTACAAGGTATATGGGGATGCCGACTTTGCGGACAGCCGTCTGGTGACCATAGCGGAACTGAAAGAAATGTACAGGACCTCTCCTGTGGATATCAGCGAGGATATCTACATCAAGGCTCAGGTGGTTTCTTCCGACCAGTCCGGCAACCTCTACAGGACGATGTATATCCAGGACGCTTCCGGTGCCATCGAGCTGAAGATGGGGACCCGTAATCTGTACAACGACTACAAGCTCGGACAATGGATATACGTCAGATGCCAGGACCTTACCCTCGGTGACTACAACGGCATGGTCGGACTCGGATACCGCTCCCATGATCCGAAATACGAGACTGCCTATATCGAGAACCAGTATATAATAGACACGCATATTTTCAGGGGAGAGACAGACGACCCGGTGGCTCCTTTGGAACTGACTTCCGACAGTCAGGTGAAGGACAAGGCCAATTTCGGCAGATATGTGACGCTCAAAGGCCTGACATATCAGAACCTGATATTCGTAATCCTTTATTATGATCCTGACGGCGACCATCAGGACTACCAGGGCAACTGCGTGTTTCTTGACGAGGAGAGCGGAGCCGCCGGTTACGGGAATTACGGCATAGATACCTGGGCTATTTCAAAGAATGCCTTCCAGGCCCTGCTCGATGACCCTCAGTTCGATTTCAACGGTTTTGACGAGGTGGACAAGTCCAGGTTTGCCGGACCGTATTCATATACTGTCAGCCAATATTTCAGGACGAGTCCGGAAATGGGCGGGATGGACCTACAGATCCGGACCAGCGGCTATGCAAGGTTTGCGGATACGCAGATAGACCAGAGGATTCTGGACGGCGAGCCGTTCAACGCCACCGGCATCCTTACTTATTATAACAGTGGCAGCGAGCCGAACTATCAGTTTACCCTCCTGGATCTCGGCGGCATCGAGATTCCGGAATAGTCCTTTTTTTTAATCTGATATTTGGAGTGAGGCTGGCTCGGATTTTTGAGCCGGCCTCTTTTGTCATTTCGAGCATAGCCGCAGGAGCTTCATTTGTCATTTCGAGCGTAGCCGGGAAATCTGTTGAATCGGATAAATTTCGTATTTTTGATGGAAAACATTCGGACTAACGTTATAACATAATGATCAAGAACATCATTTTTGACTTCGGAGGGGTTCTTCTGGACTGGAATCCGAGATATCTTTATAAGGATTATTTCAGGGACGGACGTGAAATGGAGCATTTCCTGGCTGATGTCTGTACGCCGGAGCGCAATTCGGAGCTGGACTGCGGTTTCCCGTTTGCGGAATGGGTAAGGAAATACCGGAAGATGTATCCTGAATATAGCGAAGCCATTGCCTTGTACCATACCGGCTGGCCGAAGATGCTTGGCGGGCTGCTCCCTGACGGAGCGGCCCTGCTTCGTGATATGAAGTCAGCAGGATATGCCATTTACGGCCTTACCAACTGGTCGGCGGAGACTATATGTTATGCGTATGAGGCTTTCGGGGACATGAAGCTGCTTTTTGACGGTATTGTCGTTTCCGGCGAGGAGAAGACGCTGAAGCCAGGGCCGGAAATTTACCGTATTCTTCTGGACCGCTACGGTCTTAAGGCTGATGAATGTGTCTTCCTTGATGACAGCAGGAAAAATATAAAGACGGCAGTTGCCTTGGGTATTAAAGGTGTCCTGTATGACAACGCATTGCGTGTGAAGGAAGAACTCTCTGCTTTGCTGAAGTAGCTGTTCATGAAAATTCTGCACTGATAATTCTTTCCTCTGTCACAAAAAACCCGGTCATCCGTCTATATATGCAGAATGGAAGGAAAGACACTGGAAAATACCTTGGGCAGCATCAGGCCGCGTCTGCTCTTTTACGCCACGAGACTGCTGCATGACGCATCCCAGGCGGAAGATATAGTACAGGATGCCGTACTTTCATTCCTCGGATCGCTTGACAAGGGTACGGAAATCCGGAACAGGGAGTCATTCCTGATGAGGACAGTGCGGAACGCATGTCTGGACAGGATAAGATACGGTTCCGTGCGGGTGACGGTTCCGGTTGAGGAGCTGAAATCTTCCGGTCCGGCCGTGCAGGGTGAAAGAGAAGCTGAGCTTTCCGACCAGGTCGCACTGGTGGCCAGAACGGTGGAGAAAATGCCTGAGAATTACCGCTCCATATTCACCCTCAGGGACATGATGGGATATGAACTGTCCGAGATAGCACAGATGATGGATATGAAGGAGCCGGCTGTCAGGAAAGCCCTTTCCAGGGCCAGGATGCAGATCAGGGAAATCCTTATGGAACCATAGCATGGACATGGAAACTAAAGATACACATATCAGACGCCTTATAGACAGGTACTTTGAAGGGCTGACTTCTCTGGACGAGGAAAAGGAGCTCTCGGAGTATTTCCGCGGTGGGGAAGTGCGGGAGGAATTCCGCAGGTTCGCCCCTCTGTTCGCTTTCAGGGATGCCTGTGCATACGGCCATGATATGCCTGAAAGGAAAACCGGGATACGCCCGAAGGCAGTGAAGGCGCTTGTCGCCGCTGTGGCTGCTGCGGCTGTTGTCTGCGCCGTCGTTATCCCGCGGTCTTTCAGTAAAGACCATGAAGCGGAGACGGGTGTCATCAGTCCGGCCTGCATGGCGGAAAACTTGCAGCGGGTCATGGAACTGGGCGGAAACGGCATTTCATCGCTTTCTGCAAAGCCTGCCGGCAATGCTGCCCTTGTTACGGCTACCATGGCTGACGGAACGGTAAAGACATATATCATGACGTGTGATGACGGTGAAGGATCCGCATCGTTTATCGCATTGAATGAATAATCAAGATTTATATCATTAAATTTCAAAACAGCTTCTAAAAACAGAAAAAGACATGAAAACTCTGATAATCTCGGCATTATGCGCTCTGGCGCTGTGTTCCGTACCGTACGGTGCGGAGGCAAGACCTGCACAGTCCGACACTCTTGACAGGTATGTGATAGACGGTGTGGATGTCACTGGCTTCGACGGAAGCCAGCTGGTAGGGAAAACAATACAGTCGTATGATGTTACGGTCTCCAAATCCGGCAGGACCGTCTGTCGTACCCACTCTATAACGACTTTGCCTTCCTTGTCTGATCTTCGGGGGAAGTTTTCCGGCATGAGCCTTAGCCTGGATGCGCTGAAAAAGTTGGAAGATATTGATTTTGAGGAAATCAAGAAAATGGGAGCCGGTGATATGGAGAAGTTGAAAGAGCAGATAGACGGCTTGAAGGATGAATTGGAAATATACAAGAATATCTCGGCAGATGTAATGCACCGTCCGCTGATAATTGTAGACGGCACGGAGACCGAATCTATTCCGGACCCTCAGGATATCGCTTCGGTCATAGTCACCAGACCCGGTTCAAAAGCAGCCCTGGAGTACGGGGACAAGGCCAGGAACGGCGTTCTGGAGATCAACACCAAGAAGAACGCTCCGCTTGATTCGGCCAGGCCTGTGGTCATACTGGACGGCAAGGAAGTCTCCTCGGATGTCATGAATACTCTCGACCCCAAGAAAATACAGTCCGTCACCGTGTTCAAGAATGCGGAAGATGTCAAAAAATACACCGATGACCCGAACCGCGGTGTGATAGTGATCAAAACGAAGGGCAAATAGATGTCAGGTGGTGCCGGGAAATCGGCGGGAGTGTCCTGGGAATAACAGAATATCGGATAATATCCGAAGCATATCCGGAAATTGCATTTTCCGGATATTTTTTATCTTTGCACCCACAGTTTGCCATCCTGTGCTGTGCGCAAGATGCTCAGACAAGGTTTGTAAAACCGTCGAACTGACGTTAAATATGGAGCAGGACAAGGTCCTGCGACAGGGCCCCCGGAGAGGGGGCGGTCGGGGGTGACGCCCCTTAATAAGGGGCTGTCGCTTCAGCGACCGGGGTTTAAGACAACCGGATTTCGGAGAAATCCTTGACGTCAGTCCGACGGGGTCCGGTTGTTAAATGGTAGAATATTGAATATTAGGATAATATAATTAAATAAAACCGTCGAACTGACGTTAAATATTTAGAGATGAATAAGGTAACCGTAACAGCCATAGGGGCATACCACCCTTGTGACAAGATCACTAATGAATTCTTTGAAAGCCGCCTGGACACTTCCGACCAGTGGATAAGGGAACGGACAGGTATCGAAAGCAGATATTTCACAAAAAAAGACGAATATACAGGAGACATGTGCGTAAAGGCCGCCCTGGACATGAAGGAAAACTACGGAGTGGATTTCTCCGATGTGGATATGATCCTGGTGGCTACCATGACTGCCGACCATGTCGTACCGAATGTCGCATGTCAGATACAGGACAGCCTTGGCATCAGATCCACAGGCGCCATAGACCTCACCTGCGCTTGTTCTGGCTTCTGCTATGCCATGTCTCTGGCAAAAGGCCTTATAGCCAGCGGAATGCATAAGAAAATCCTGGTTTTCGGAGCGGAGACCATGTCCAGGATCCTTGATTTCACCGACAGGAACACCTGTATCCTTTTCGGCGATGCTGCCGCCTGTGTCCTTGTAGAGGCTACGGAAGGGGAGAACACAGTGTTCGAGTCCATCTGCGGGACGGACGGCAGTATGGGCAAGGAACTGTATATGAGCATGAGAAGCAACCGTGTCAACGGCGAGGAAATCCTGGCCGACGGGTTCGTTCATCAGAACGGACGGGCTGTCTACAAATGGGCGGTCACCACTCTTGCACAGGGCCTGGAAGACCTGGCCGCGAAGAACGGGCTTACACTTGACGGGGTGGACAGGTTCGTCCCTCACAGCGCCAACTACAGAATGCTCGAAGCGGTATTCTCACGTCTCGGCATACCGATGGACAAATGCGTGGAAAGCGTCTGCAAGTACGGGAATACTTCCGCCGCATCAGTTCCTCTTGCCTGGTATTACGGCATTAAGGAAGGCCGCATAAAGAAAGGAGACACCATGCTGATGCTCGGCTTCGGTGCGGGACTTACATACGCAGGTATCTGTGTTAAGAATACATTATAGGAGATTTTTCATGACCTGCTGATCTGCAGGCCTTTGTCCGAAAGACTCATGTTCACGAACCTTGAACTGCCGTTGAGAGGGGAGGATGTGAGTCCTTTTTTTATACGTGCCGCAGCTTCAGGGTCTTTGGCTACTATATACAGATACCCTCCGCCTCCGGCCCCGGCAAGCTTGTATCCTGAGGCAAGGTCTTTTATCCGGGATATGAGTTCTTCCACTGCAGGAGGATTGGTGCCCGAGTCCAGACTCTTGTTCTGTTCCCAGCTTTTCTTCACGAGGCGCCCGAATCCGTTGAAATTCCCTGTCAGGATGGTTTCATACATGTCAAGTGCATGCGAGCGCATTTCGGACAGCATGCGCAGATGCTCTCCGCTGTTGAGGAACATTTTGCGGACAATTTCCGCAAGGATGCCTTTTGCTGTGCGGGTGATTCCCGTATAGTACAGCAGGTGGCATGCCTGATATTCCGGTTGTGTGAAAATATACTCCGGAAGCCATCTGATGGACGGGATCTGCCGCAGCCCCTCGGTTGTCTGGAGAAGTTTCACTCCATGCATTACGCCGCCGTACTGGTCCTGCCACCCGCCGCCGGTGGTAAGCAGCTGTTCAAGTATCAGGGTGCGGTTCCCTATTTCACTCTTGTCCCATGCAAGTCCGCAGAAATCCGACAGCGCTCCAAGAACGGTCGCGGCCAGAATAGAACTTGTCCCGAGTCCGGAGCCGGCCGGGATTGCGGCAAGCAGGGTCACTTCGATCCCGCTTCCGAAATCTTTCAGCTGTTCTTCAAGCGAATTGAATTTCTGCGCAGAGAACCCGGGGGCGAACCCTGCGAGCGCAAGTGCCGCTTTAGGTATCGAGAACGGTGACCCTACTTTTCTGTAGTCCGTGAGTTCTTCCCATGTGCCGACCGTTTCCATTGCCCCTTGATCGATAGACCTCAGAATGATCCGGTAGCTTTGCGAAGGCTTTACGTATACCTGCAGGGGAGGCTGTCCGTTGAGTTCTATGGCCAGGTTCACCACCGAACCACCTGCATACAGACAATATGGAGGAGTATCTGTCCATCCGCCGGCAAGATCTATCCTGACAGGGCTCCTTCCCCAAACTATCTGGTCTTTGTATACGCTCAGATGTGGAGACTGTTTTTCTGCCGCAATGGTATCTGCCAGACCATCCCTTAAAAGAGAGAACGCTTTCCTGCCTGCCTCTTCGTATCCAGGGTCATTCTTTAATTTCAGGACCTGCGACCGGAACATGCTGTCCTGGATTCTTTTCATCAGAGGCGCACTCTGAGGCAGAACCGGTGGAAGATGGATGTCCCCTTCGATAAATTCGTTGGCGGCATCAGCCAGATCCAGCTGGTAGAATACGCTTTTTTCATAATTCGCGGCCAGCATCGGCCAATCCGTTTTCCGGAAATTCTTTCTCTGGTTGAAAAGACGGTACAGATTCGCCCTGTCCGAGAGCTGGTTTGCGGACATCTTTTCTGCCTGCTCCCATATTCTCCTGCCTTCTTCAAGTGCAGGTTCCGATACCATCCATCTCATCACTGTCCCGAGCATTTGCACGTCAGTGCAGACAGGGAATATCTCCGCATTCTGGATATCAGGACAGTCGGGCAGGGTGACGCCGCGCTCTTCTGCCCAGACCGTTGCCGGCCGTCCCATAAAAAGCGTCTTGTCATCCGATGTACTGCCTTTGAACGGATCGTCGAATCCGTATGGACGTGCCGCCCAGTTGTCTTTCCCGACGGGTACGGTATCTATACATACTCCTGACGGGACATTCAGGGTCCAGTCGTTTTCCGGTACTCCTGTTATTATATGGTGGTCTGAAAGCGACCAGCTGCCGCCGATGAAACTGTTTTCGATCCAGAGCTCGGAGTTGTCCGATGTTAAAGGCCTGTGCAGGACTGCATTCTGGACGAACATTGCCGGATGCGGCTTGATTGACCTCTGCATTATGATCCTCTGGTCATTGACAAGGTTCTGTACGGCCAGGGTCGAAGAAATCAGTTCCCTGCTGGTGCCGTAATGGTAGAATTCCCCTCCGGGCAGAGGCAGGATGGCTACTTTCAGGGCGTTCAGTTCCTTGTCTGCGATGCGTGGAGCCCTTCCAAGGGAAAGCCCGAATTCGGAATAAAGGTCATACTCTTTCAGAGTCTTTCCGTCAGGCCCATACGACCGCTCGGCTAGCAGCCTTGCGGCTTTGTCGCTCAGAAGCCATATCCCTGTGTCTATCATGAAATAATGTGACCCTGCCAGTTGTCCGAGCTCGTAAAGGGACGGCTTCTGCAGCATGAAATCAAGGTCTCCGGGCCGGTCTCTTCCTGTGACGAAAACCCCGTGGCGTGTCGCCAGATCAGGGTTTTCCCAAAGCCCGTAGCAGACTACATCCGCATCAGGTATATCCTGCAGAGGTTCCGTACAGCGTATATATACGTCTCCGCTGGCTACCAGTGTGTGGAGCGAGTCGGGGGCTTTCTCCATAATCTTTTCATACAGAGGCAACTGGAGTGAAAGCAGGTCTTGCGACAGTTTCTGCCCGCGTTCCCATCTGAATACGGGGAGAGGAGTGAGTATCTTTCCTGACGGGGCGTATGCCGGCACCCTGCGTCCCTGGCCTCCGGCATGGAGAAGTATCCTTTTTTCTTTTCCGAGCCACTCTACAAACCCATGTCCGCTTTCCTTGCTTTCCGCCCTCCGGCATGATTCGAGCAGCCATGTGGTGCCTCCTCCGGAGCCAAGCCGCCTGCCTATGGGGTCGCAACAGCAGAACCACCCGGCGGGATCACATTTTGTTATTTCGTGGAAACAGCCGACCAGATTCGGCGGCAGGGAAAGCAATTTTTTCATTGTCGCGGATTATTAGATTCCAACAGGTAAAGATAATGATTGTTGCTTTAAAGTCGTAGCTCCGTGAAGAGAAAAACTTTTCGGGCAGGTGCCGGTGCCGTGGTTTGTCAGGATACGATTTTCAGTCCTATTATGGATGCTATGAGCGTGGTAATGAAGAACAGTCTGAGGAATGACACCGGTTCATGGAAAAATATGATTCCCAGGACTACTGTCCCGACTGCGCCGATTCCTGTCCAGACCGGATATGCGGTGCCTATCGGCAGGGTCTGTACGGCTTTTGCCAGCAGGACCATGCTCAGTGTAAGGCATATCAGGAAGCCTGCTCCCCAGAGCCAGTATGCGGTGCCGGAGACTTCCTTCATTTTTCCCAGGCAGAAAGCGAATCCGGATTCGAAGCATCCGGCGATAATCAGGATAATCCAGTTCATAAAAGCTATCAAATTGTTAAACAGGATGCAAAGATATATCCTTTATCCGTTCCGTCTCTTGAATTCCGTCGGAAATCAGTGAAAATCGTCTTGGCGGAATTTGCTCGGAAAGGCAAAAGACCCTAATTTTGCCGGTCCAAACAATGGTATTCTATGGCAGGAAAACATACAGTCGACATGCAGTCGTGGACAAGACGCGAGCATTACAGGTATTTCGGGGAACTGGATGACCCTTATTTCGGCATCACGGCAAAGGCTGATTTCACATCATGCTACATGCAGTCCAAGCAGGACGGGGCTTCATTTTTCCTGTATTCATTGCATAAGATACTGAGGACGGCCAACGCCATAGACGAGTTCCGGTACAGGGTGGAGGACGGGAACATTGTCCTGTACGACCTTATCGGGGCCAGTCCGACTATCGGCCGGGAAGACGGGAGCTTCGGTTTCGGGGTTTTCGAGTACCATGAAGACAGGAAACTGTTCGTCGAGGAGGCCTCAAAGGAGATAGCCCGCGTGAAAAACGCTTCCGGGTTGTGTCTCGGAGAAGGAGAGTCGAGGAATGACCTGATCTATTATTCTTCCATTCCCTGGATAGACTTCACCGACCTCAAGCATGCAGGAAAGATGTCCAGGGGACAGTCGATCCCGAGAATCTCCACAGGCAGGCTGGTCCCTCAGGAAGACAGGCTCATGATGTCCGTATCGGTCGAACTGAACCACGGGCTTGCCGACGGATACCATGTCGCGCAGTTTTTCAGACTGTTGAATATGCTTTAGTTTATATGGATTCAAGTTTAAAGGACAATATCAAGGTCATCGCCTTCGATGCGGATGACACTCTTTGGGCGAACCAGCCTTATTTCGACGATGCCGAGGACAGGCTGTGCTCCATCCTTGCGGAATACGGTGAGCCCCGATATATAAAATCAGAACTTTTCAAGACGGAGATGCAGAATATGGCGGAGCTCGGATACGGTGTCATGGCATTCACTCTGTCGATGATCGAGACGGCCCTGAGACTGGGCGGAAATCGTCTTTCTGTGTCTGCCGTCTCGGAAATCTACAGTCTCGGGCGATCGTTGCTCCGTATTCCGGCCACTCCGCTGCCCGGTGTGAAAGAGACTCTGGCGAAAATCAGCCGTTCCCGTTCATACAGGACAATAGTCATTACCAAAGGCAACATGCTGGACCAGGAGCGCAAACTTGAGCGTTCCGGACTGAAACCTTTCTTCGACCATGTGGAAATCGTATCTGACAAGAACGAGAAGACCTATTCCGACCTGCTGGCATTTCTGGGCATCGGCGCTTCTGAACTTCTGATGGTCGGCAATTCATTCAAGTCCGACATCTCCCCCGTCCTTAATCTCGGAGGCTATGGCGTCTACATCCCCTTCCATACCACCTGGCAGCACGAGCAGACCGACGAATACGACCACCCGAATCTGTTCAGGGCCGACAATTTCCGTGAGCTGGAGAATATTGTCCTGTAATCGGGGTAAGCTGTGTTAAGCCGTGCAGAAAAATCATGGGGATGCAGGTTCCTGATTGGAGTCACCTCCTTTGAAAGTATATGATTATACTTGGATGAATGGTTGATTATGACTATCGAAGAAACATTGAAGATTGCGCTCGATGCACACAAGGGGCAAAAGGACTTGGACGGCAAGCCTGCTATACTGCATTCTATTGCAGTCGGCATTATGGGCAGTAATGATGCTGAAATCAAGGCAGGTTTCTTGCACGATGTGATAGAGGACTCTGATTTGACGATTGATGATTTACGCAAAAAAGGTGTGGATGAAGAAGTGCTTGCCGCATTGGAACTGCTGACCCACGACAAGAGCACGGACTACTTCGAGTATGTGTACAGGATAGCCCATTCCGGCAACTACACCGCCATACATACTAAAATCAATGACTTGAAACACAATTTCGACCGTGGCAGGAAATCATACAGACGGGCAAAGGAACTGAGCGATACTGAAATGGCTGAACGGCTTTCCATAATCAATGAGAAACATCGGAAAGCCTTGCAGATATTCGAAAATGTACCCTCAGTATAATAGCTTTGATAGTCTGGATTTATAAAAACCGAGGGGATAGAGTGGAGTGCCGGATATTAGTTCCTCGCATAAGTATCTCCCCTCGGTAGCAGTCAAAAAAGCAGGCACCCATTTAGGGATAGATGCTTGCCTTCATTTGCTAAAGTCATTCTTATTATGACTTCGCAAAGGTAATAATAACTTCTGCCAATCAATTAAAAAATCGGGACAGATGTATTAGAGTAAATGATAGGGGTTGGGATGATTATTTTAGTGACAAGAGTTTTCGTAAACCGTCAACCGATGCGTATGAGGTCCTCCTTGTTGATGTTGTCCGGCAGGTTGTTAATGTCATATACCTGTAAAGCCTGTTCGTTTGTTGGCTGTAAAGTCTCGTTGATTGCTCTGTCCTCTTTGGCAATTTTGTACATTGCTCCAGATGCCGGGTCGACTATGAGCATACCTATAAAACCTCCCAGCAAAATGTTTCCAATGTACCACCCGTCAAGGTTAGCAGAAATGTTAACTATTTTTTGAGCGTAGCCATTCTTGGTGAATGTGATTATATACTCTTCCTTCTTCATATAACCGGCTGCGGATTTTAACCTGACGGTAGTCGGAGTTACACCTTCAAATATAACCTTACCGTCTCTGTTCTCAATTGTAATGCCGGCTCCATCCGGAGTTGTGTTAAATGATACTTGATATTTTGTTGCCGTGAAAATAGTCGCACATGAGCTGACAGAAACCACAAGGGTGCACAGTAAAAATAGTTTTGTTAAAGCTTTCATAATGGTATGTTTTAATTTGTGTAAAAATAAGTGTTTTTTTTCAGTAATGTCAGTATATGTTTTATTGGAATGAAAATCTGGCCCGCAGAACTTTCGTCTGGAATTTGTACAAACAGGTAAAAGGCCCTAATTTAGTAGGCGCATTGAGCGGACATAAGGAAGGAAGCCGGGCATTCGCCCGTTACCGCGCAATCGATGACGAGATGAAGAAAGAGCTGGTTAATTTATTGAAATAAAACGACATATGAATTTCGAATCATTAGTAAGCCATATTGACACGGTACAACACGTATTGTAGGCTCAGGCGGCACACGCCGTCAATCTTTCTCTGACTGCATGAAACTGGTTGATCGGATATTATATTGTGGAGTTCGAGCAGAATGGAGAGGACAGGGCCGCATACGGTGAGCAGCTGCTGAAGAAATTGGAGTTGAGATTGAATACGAAAGGACTGACTGAACGCAGATTCAGGGAGTTCAGGCGGCTGTATAAGGTCTATCCTCAACTGCAAAGTTCAGTAATACAGTATCTTGACTCAAATACTGAAATTCGGCGGTTAGTGACCGCCAAATCTTCCGATACGATAAATCCGTTATCTACAGTGCCGTGTAATACTGTAGAGCCTTGGATGATACCTGCCGACAGACTGTTCAACAGGTTGTCATCTACACATTTGACGACAATTTCAGAAATAGACAATCCGGTCAAAAGGGCATTTTATGAAATGGAATCAATGAGAGGTTGCTGGTCTGCTAGAGAACTGGAACGGCAGATTCACTCTCTTTACTATGAACGCAGCGGATTGTCACAGAACAAAGAAGCGTTGTCGGCATTGGTGCAGCAGCAAGCAGCCCAGTTACAACCAAAAGATGTTATAAATACCCCTGTCACATTGGAATTTCTCGGTTTGAATGGGAGGGCGTTGGTTACTGAAGACGATCTGGAGCAGTCTATCCTCGACAATCTGCAGAACTTCCTGCTGGAGATGGGGCACGGATTCTGTTTTGAAGCCCGGCAGAAACGCATTCTGATAGACGGGGACTATTATTTCGCTGACCTTGTATTCTATCACCGTATCTTGAAATGTCATATCATCGTGGAGTTGAAAATAGACCGCTTCCGTCATGAATATGCCTCGCAGCTGAACATGTATCTGAATTACTATAAATCCGAAGTCATGCAGCATGATGATAATCCACCTGTCGGGATTCTTCTTTGCACGGAGAAAGGTGATACGCTGGTAAAATACGCTACTGCCGGACTGGATCCTAATATTTTTGTTCAGAAATACATGATAGAGCTTCCGACAGAGGAGGAAATAAAGGTTTTCATTTCAAAAGAAATGGATATGCAGTATTGGCCGGAGAAAGATCAGACTAAAAATGGGACAGTATGTCAAAATTAGGATATATCCAGAGGTATATACAGATAATAAGGATAGTCGGAAGCCATCCGTATATCACTTTGAGCGAGCTTGTCCGGAAGGTGGAGAACGCTCTGCTCCAATATGATGATGCCGGTTCTATCGGAGTGTCTGAAAGGACAATCAAAAGGGACATTAGTGATATCCGCAGTGGCCTGGGGGTCAGCATCGATTATTCCAGAAGCCGCAACGGGTATTATATACCGGAGGACGAGGACCGCATATCGGACATAGCGGTGGTGCTCGACCAGTTGGACCTGGTGACTTCGCTGAGAGCAAGGCAGGAATTGTCCTCAATAATCTACACAGAGAAGAGAAAATCCCGCGGAACAGAATATTTGAATCCGTTGATAGGTGCGATAAAGAGGCATTCTGTAGTGGAGTTTACGTATGTCAAGTTCGATGGTTCCGAACCTAAACGGCGCAGAGTCATGCCATACGCGCTCAAGGAGGGACAGGGCCGCTGGTATCTGCTGGCAATTGAGATAACGTTGGGAGAGGTTATTACTGCGCCAGGGGAGATTAAGAGCTGGGGCCTGGACCGGATTAGAGATTTGAAATTCACTGATAACCATTTTATTCCTGACCCGGATATTGACGTGGAGGCGGATTTTAAGGATTCTTTCGGAGTGTTCTCCAATCGGGATGTTCCGGTTGAGGAAGTCATTCTTTCCTTCTCTCCCAAGGAGGGCCGGTACTGCAAGGCATATCCTATTCATGAGTCTCAGGAAGTCCTGATAGACAATGGTAAGGAAGTCCGGATACGCCTTCGGTTGAGAATAACATTTGCCTTCATACGAGAGATCCTGTCGCGAATTGACGATGTTGTGGTTATTGCCCCTGCACGTCTAAGAGACGAAATCAAGGCTGTATGTAGTGAAGCTTTGAGAAGAATGGATTTCTGAGGGTCATACTCTGGCACTATGCTGCCTTATTTTTGTCTTGTCAATAAGAAAAAGGTAAGATTATGGAAAAGAAAGAACTTGTAATTCCGGCATTCTTTGGTCCGCAGGGTCTGACTGCGGCATCTGCCAATCACATTGCGGACATGGCTAAGGAGAATTATCAGGCGATAGAGAAGCGTTTCTCCTTGATGGATTTTCATAAGAAGACGGTGGCTCTTATCGGCTCGTCCGATGAGACTGTGCTGTCTTACGGTACAAGCAAGGAACAGTTCGCCGGGATTCAGGAGGACTTGAATGAGGTTGTGGACCTGAAGAGGCTGATAGCCTATCTGAGGGAAGCCATCAAGGCCAAGGAGACATTGGCTGAGGAGGCGGGCAATATCACTTCCGAAAAGCTTGACAGACTTTTGGAAAACCAGCCCGTGAAGGAGCCGGAACTTACTGAGCGGGAGGTGATGGACTCATGGACGATAAAGGAAAGGAACCGATTTCTTTCCCTTGAGACCAAGTGCGCTGTAATTGGTAAGTTTATACATCCGGACGGAGATTATTCTGCGGCAAGGAGTATGTACATGGAGCGTATGGCGGCTCCCAAGTCGGTTGAGGAAAATGGAAGAGATACGTTGGTGTACACCTACTATCCGAATGTAGATGCTGCAGAGGTGGAGACTCTGTTCTTCAGTCTTCAGGCTGAGCATCGGTCTGCCCAGGCAGAATTGAACGGCATGAAGCACGATATAGAGCAGACCATTGCCGTGGACAAGGCTGAGAAAAGCGGACGGTGGGCTGTGGCTCAGGAGAAATGGGCCGCGGAAGTGGCCTTGGCCAGGGAAGAACTTAACAGGGAGAGGGAAGAAAAGAGAAAAGAGGTTGAGGCGCTTAAAATAGTCATCCCGGACAATCTTAGACAGATATATGAGAGACTTCGGAAATTCTGACAAATAAGGCAGGACTGAGCGCTTGCGTGAAACCTGTCTGAATGGACATGCCGTGCGGTCATTTTTTCAGTTTATGATTAGATCTAAACATGATAAGGATTGCGGCTCCGATTAATTCGAGAACTCAGATACCATTGATTTTGACCTTATTTTTGAGTTCGGGGTCGGTTTTTGTCTTAGATATGGATTCAGTGCCGGACTGCATGTCCAGTTTGTCTTTTTAAAAAATATGAGCGAGGTTGCCGGATGTCTCTTGTAAATCTTTGTTATTTGGGAAAACTCTATTGTTTATAAATTGCAACAATTTAGATTAATCGTCATGACTGATGAAAAGCAGATAATATCACATCTCTATCAAGATATAGAGAACGGTCAATGGGTTATTCAGACCAATGATGAGCACCAGAAAGGAGTAGCGGAATTGGCAGCTGAGTTCTCGGGGAAGTTCGGACTTCATACATGGGGATATGTCCTGGGAATGCTTCATGACAAAGGCAAGGAAAGGAATGCATTTCAGCAATATATCCGCAGGGTAAATGGATTGCCGATAGAGGACTGTCGGCATTATCAGGAACACAATCATGCTTTTGTGGGTGGAATCCTCGCGATTGATCTTTTAGGGAAAAATGTTCTGAATCTTATGGCCAACCAGATAATATCTCATCATACTGGTTTGCATGATTATGTTGATGCTGAGAATATTTTAGAAGGAAGTTTGCCTTTAGAGGTGAACAGTGAGAACATCGGCATAGATACAGGCTTGCTGCTTGAAGAACTTCGTAATTCTCCATTTTCCAAGCATGGTGTAGGTATGGAGCATTTTCACCATCTTTCCCGGATGCTGTTTTCATGCCTTGTTGACGCTGACAGATTGGATACAGAAAGATTTATGAATGTGGAATCATGGCGCAAGCGTGGATCTGCTTCCACACTCTCGGATTTATTGCCTAAGTTGGAAAGTTTTCTGTATAAACTTCAATCCGGTGCTGATGATACGGATGTGAACCGTATCCGAAGGAAAGTATCGGAAAGATGTTGCAAAACGTCTTCGGGTGGTAGAGGATTCTATAGTCTTACTGTCCCTACAGGGGGAGGCAAGACTCTGTCATCCTTATTATGGGCTATGAAACATGCTGTGCATCACTCCATGAGACGTATAATTATTGCAATACCTTATACCAGTATTATTGTGCAGACAGCGGGTGTTTTGAAGAGTATCTTCGGCGAGGAAAATGTTCTTGAGCATCACAGCGGTTTCAATCCCGAGGAAATTATAGATGAGGAAGTTCGTGAAAAAGCAATACTGGCTGCAGAAAATTGGGATTATCCCATCATAGTGACTACCAATGTCCAGTTATTTGAATCAATGTTCAGCAACAGGCCTTCTGTTTGCCGTAAGCTTCACAACATAGTGGACTCCGTAATTATACTGGATGAAGTACAGACTTTGCCGACAGATTTTCTGCAGCCTATCGTCGATGCAATGAAGGCTTATCATAAATTGTTCGGGGTTTCTTTTTTGTTCACTACTGCAAGTCAGCCAGTGCTGAGCGGAACAATTGAGGGTACAAATCCCAATGCTGAAATTGATGGAATAGAGCATGTAGATGAAATTATTCCGGAAGACTACGCGTTGCACGACAGGCTCCGCCGTGTGAATCTTGTGATAGACAATGTCGGTAAAACTTATGACGAGATGGCTGCAGAGCTTACTAAGCATGATAAAGTTTTATGCATAGTAAATACCAGAAAAGATGCGAAAGAACTGTATGACCGTTTGCCTGATGAGGGAGTAAAGATGCATCTGTCGAGGATGATGTGTCCGGCCCATATCAGCAGAGCAATCAGCCGTATAAAGGCTCTGTTGGAAAACGGCTCTCAGCCTGTAGTCCGGGTTATTGCGACACAGCTTGTAGAAGCCGGTGTGGATATTGATTTCCCCATTGTTTTCCGTCAGGAGGCGGGATTGGATTCTGTGCTGCAGGCGGCAGGCAGATGTAACCGTGAAGGAAAGCATGCAATGGGACAGACTTTTGTATTTAGTCTTTCGGCGCAGAACCGTATACCGTTCGGTTCAATAGCTGCAGCCAATAATGCAAGACTTAACCTGTCTGCTGACAGTGATTGGTTTGCTCCATCAGTGATGACAGAATATTTTAAACAATTGTATTCCAGAAAAAATACTTTTGATGAAAAGAATATCAATCACTATCTTTACAAACCCGAAGAATTATGTTTTGAAAAAGCCTCTGAATTGTTCAGGCTGATTGACGATGACGGTATGAATTTAATTGTGAACTGGGAAAATAGTTTTGAACTGGTGGAAAAACTTAAGGAAACCGGGTGTTCGTATTCGTTGATGAAACAACTGGCGCAGTTTACAGTGAACATTCATCGTTCTGATTTTAATAAATTGAAAGAAAGTGGGGCGGTTGATGAGATTGTTGAAGGTGTTTATGTTGCGCCTGACAAGGCACAGTACGATGATTCTACAGGGCTAAGTCTTGAGAATCATTGGGCAGAAGAGATTTTAACGATTTAATTAAAAAATGATAATATGGAATATATGGATAAAGAATATTGCCTGGAAATATGGGGAGACTGGGCTTGTTTTACTCGTCCGGAATTGAAAGTGGAACGTGTGAGCTATGATGTCATTACACCATCGGCTGCCCGTGCCGTTTTCGAATCTATCCTTTTTAAACGCTATGCCATGCGCTGGCAAGTGACAAAGATTGAAGTGTTGAACCCTGTAAAGTGGGCTGCAATCAGACGCAATGAAGTTGGCGCGGTTGCAGGGAAATCGCCTATTTACATAGAGGATAAGCGTCAGCAGAAAAACTCTTTGCTTTTGCAGGATGTACGTTACCGCATCTATGCAAAATTGGTGTTCATTCCAGTGAAGGACCGTCCTAAGGAAGCATTTGCCAAACATCAGCCAAGTGGTGACGAGAATCCTATGAAGTATTACCAGATGTTTGAGCGGAGGGCATCGCAGGGTCAATGTTTTACTCAGCCGTATCTGGGATGCCGCGAGTTTGCGGCCAATTGGAAATATGTTGAAGATACCGGCAATCTGACCAAGCCATTGGCTGAAGACCGGGATTTGGGTATCATGCTTTATGATATGGATTTTGAAAGTAACCCACAGAAACCGGATGCCATGTTCTATCGCGCAAAGATGGTGCAAGGAGTGATTATAGTACCGGATAAAGACAGTAAGGAGGTGATGAGATGATACTTAAAGCACTTTACGATTATTACCGGCGATGCGAGGATTTGCCTGCTTTCGGAATGGAGCAGAAAGAAATAGGCTTTATCATAGTAATAGATCGGAATGGCAATTTCTTGCGTTTTGAGGATAGACGCATAGATCGGAAATCAGCTCAGCAATTTCTCGTCAAGAAAGGAGTCGGCCGTACAAGTTCTCCAATCGCAAACTATCTGTATGACAAAAGTGAATATGTGTTCGGCTACTCTGATAAGGGGGATATTGAGAGTGTGCGCAAGTGTTTTGATGTTTTCAAGGCAAAAGTAACTGAGATACATGAAAGATTCCCAGACAATGATGCGGTGGATGCTGTGTATTCTTTCTATAAGCGGGAACCATCCTCAATAATAGAGAGTATGCAGCATGATCCTCTTTGGACTGATCTCGTCAAAAACCTAAATAAGAAATATTCCATATTTTCATTCCTTCTGGAAGGAGATACAGATATTGTTGCCTGCAAAAAAGAAATAATAGCTTCGGAAAGCTATGGTGACGCGGCAGATGAAAAGATTTGCCTGATATTGGGAAAACACTCCAAAATAGTAGAAGTTACAACTGCTACAATGATATCCGGCAGTCAGGCTACAGCCAAACTTGTCTCTTTTCAGGTAAGTTCCGGGTACGATTCTTATGGAAAAGTAAAAGGATACAACGCCCCAATATCTGAAGAAGCAGAGTTTGCATATACGAC
>JADILV010000072.1 GCA_017695115.1 Candidatus Cryptobacteroides avicola
GGACGGACTACTTCACGGAACAATTCATCTTTATTCGTGAAGTAGTTATAGATATTCCCGACGCCAACACCTGACAACTCCGCTATTTCGCGCATGGAAGTCTTGGAATAGCCTTTCTGTCCGAATTGCTGCCTTGCAACCGTCAATATGCGACCCCGTATGTCCTCTTTCTGCACTTGCATTTATAACGAACAACGATTCTGATTTTACTCTTGCAAAAGTACGGGGACTGGAATTGTCAGCCAATACCTATTTTTAGGGATTTTAAAGCCTGGTGCACCCTACTGATTTTTCTTCCCGGTCTGTTTCCGGGGATTGGCCGGGAACCAGCCTTTCTTCACGCGTTTTTCCTGCTCAAAAAGTTCCAGTATAGACCAGAAAGAAGAAAAGGCGGCCACTCCTGCAACAGTAGACCAGACCATGCTGTCAATGAAAAGCGAAAGCGCCGCGAAGCCAATACCTGCCATAAAGAAAAGCCACCAGCAGCCTTTCCCTAAATGATACTCTGCTTTAATGACCAACGGGTGGCACACCCCGATAATCAGGAATGTGCAGAGTCCGATGATAATTCCTGAAAAATTCATTTAAGTCCAGATTTAAAGTTGCAAATTTAGCTATAACTGTGAAGCCGCCAAGTAAACAATTCATCCCAAACAGCAGTGCTGATTGAAATTATTATCAGAAGATTGCTAAATTTGCCGGCTGAACCATTCATGCACGAACAAAATCTGATAAAATGGAAGAAAACAAAAAGACGGGTTTGCCTGAAAATGCACACAGGGAACTCAAGCCTGGAGAGGAATACAAACCTCTGCTGTCCCCGGAAAAGACTTATCCTGAAGTAACCCCGTATTCTGTAAGCATGGGACTTCTGATGACGATCATCTTTTCCGCCGCTGCCGCTTTCCTCGGATTGAAGGTCGGACAGGTATTCGAAGCGGCCATACCGATCGCCATTATCGCCGTCGGAGTATCAGGGGCGCTAGGAAAGAAAAACGCGTTGGGACAGAATGTAATCATCCAGTCCATAGGGTCCTGCTCCGGAGGAATAGTCGCCGGTGCGATATTCACTCTGCCGGCACTGTATATATTACAGGACAAATATCCTGAACTTACTGTCAATTTTACCAAGGTGTTCTTTTCATCTCTTCTCGGCGGCGTTCTCGGAATCCTGTTCCTGATCCCGTTCAGGAAATATTTCGTCAAGGAGATGCACGGGAAATACCCGTTCCCTGAAGCTACCGCCACCACCCAGGTCCTTGTGAGCGGAGAGAGCGGAGGCAAAGGGGCGAAGACCCTGCTGGCGAGCGGACTTGTCGGAGGTCTGTACGACTTCATCATCTCCACGTTCGGACTCTGGGGCGAGACCATAACCACCCGGATACTTCCTTTCGGAGAGGCGATTGCAGAAAAAGCCAAGGTCGTGCTCAAACTCAATACCGGAGCGGCCGTTCTCGGACTCGGGTACATAGTAGGGCTCAAATACGCATTCATAATCTGCTGCGGCAGTTTCCTCGTATGGCTTGTCATCATACCGCTGATGAACCTTATCTGGGGCGGACAGGTGATTGACCTTATGAATACCGGAATAACGGCCACTGTCGGTGAAATGTCAGCCGAACAGATCTTTTCCGAATATGCACGCCATATAGGGATCGGAGGTATAGCTACAGCCGGTATCATAGGGATAATCAAGTCTTTCGGCGTCATCAAATCGGCCCTCGGACTTGCAGCCGGGGAATTCAAACGCAAAAAGACCGGCGCTGAAGCCGAGACGATCAGGACACAGCGAGACATCTCCATGAAAATCATAATCATAGGCATAGTGCTTACCCTGCTGGCAATCCTGGTATTCTTTGCATTCGGAGTAGTCGACAATATCTGGCATGCAGTCATAGGGCTGCTGGTTGTAGGGATTATCGCGTTCCTGTTCACGACCGTCGCTGCAAACGCCATAGCCATAGTAGGTTCCAACCCTGTCAGCGGAATGACTCTCATGACGCTTATCCTGGCTTCGCTCGTAATGGTTGCTGCAGGACTTAACGGTACTGCCGGCATGACAGCTGCCCTTATTATAGGAGGGGTAGTATGTACGGCGCTTTCAGTTGCAGGAGCATTCGTGACCGACCTCAAGATAGGTTACTGGATAGGAACCACACCAAGAAACCAGGAGACATGGAAATTCCTGGGGACTCTGGTGGCAGCCGCTACGGTAGGAGGTGTAATGCTCGTGCTGAACAAAACCTACGGATTCACCGGAGAGAATGCCCTGGTTGCCCCTCAGGCCAATGCCATGGCAGCAGTAATCGAACCGATGATGAACGGAGGCGGGGCTCCATGGCTAATGTACGGAATCGGTGCATTGATTGCCATTGTCCTGACAGTCTTCAACATACCGGCCCTGGCTTTCGCCCTGGGAATGTTCATACCTATCGACCTCAACCTTCCGATGCTTGTCGGCGGCGCCATTTCATGGTTTGTAAGTACCCGCAGCAAGGATAAGGAACTCAACAATACACGTCAGGAGAAAGGCACTCTCATAGCTTCCGGATTCATCGCCGGAGGAGCGCTCATGGGAGTGGTCAGCGCGATACTGAGATTCGCCCAGGTGGACGCATTCATGAAACCTTCCCCTTGGACTGAACCGGTTGCGATCATCCCTTATGCCGCAATCATCGCATACATTATATATTCGGCCATTAAAACAAAGAAGGAAGAATAATACGGAGGACTGTTCCGGCTCCGGAATGACAAAAGGGTTTCAGACTACCGACGATGGACGAGGTACTACATGCATTGCTGCTTACTCTGCTGGCCGGAGCGGCTACCGGACTGGGAGGATTGCTGATAATACTGGGGAAAAGGCTCAGCAGCAACTTCCTGGCCGGAGCTCTGGGACTTTCGGCCGGAGTGATGATATTCATCTCTCTGGCCGAACTGTATCCTGAAGCCCAGGAGGCCATCCGCAGCGCAGCATATCCCGTGGTAAACGGGAAAGCGCTTGTACTCGTATCATTCTTTGCCGGAATGGGACTGATCTTCCTGATCGATTTTCTGATCCCGGAATATGAAAATCCCCATGAAGCACCCGGTCTCTCCCTTGACTCCAGAACGGCAGCCACGGAAATGATTTCGGCTTCGGAAAAAAAGTCCGGCCACCAGGCACTGAAGAAGCTCGGAATCATGTCAGCCCTGGCGATAGCAATACACAATTTTCCAGAAGGCATGGCCACATTCGTCAGTGCCCTTAGCGGGTCGCAGATGGGAGCAGGAATAACTTTCGCCGTAGCCATCCACAACATTCCGGAAGGAATTGCAGTGGCAATCCCCATCTACTATGCGACCAGAAGTAAAGGAAAGGCCGCTCTGTACGCCACATTGTCCGGGCTTACAGAACCTGCCGGCGCCGCTCTATGCTATGCAGTCACAGCCATTTCCGGAGTAGAGATTTCAGGAGAAGGGGCAGCATTTCCCCTGATTCTGGCGGCGGTGGCCGGCATCATGATATACATATCTCTGGACGAGCTGCTGCCGACGGCGGAAAAATACGGGAAACACCATGTGGCGATAGCGGGTGTAGTCGCCGGAATGGCAGTAATGGGCGTCAGCCTGATATTGATGTGAACAGGAGTGCACAGTATAACGGAAAATCATAAGACATTCAAATAACCAATACAACAAGCAAATGGAAAAGATACTTGACAGATTTCTAAGATACGTGTCAGTAGACACGCAGTCTGACCCGGAGTCGGAAACACAGCCGAGCAGCGAGAGACAGCTTGACCTGCTGAGGATGCTGAAGGACGAACTTTCAGCAATGGGAGTGGAAGCGACCCTTGACGAATACGGCTATGTCATGGCAAGCATCCCGTCAAATTGCGGGAAGAAAGTCCCGGCCGTGGGCTTCATAGCACATGTGGATACATCTCCTGACGCTTCCGGAAAAGACATCAGACCGCAGATTATCAAAGACTATGACGGAAAAGACATCCTGCTGGACAAGACATCGGGGCTTTCCCTGAAGGTAAGCGACTTTCCGGAACTGGAAAGCTATCGGGGCCAGACCGTCATCACCACGGACGGCACTACGCTTCTGGGAGCCGATGACAAGGCCGGCGTAGCCGAAATCATGGATGCAGTGCAGTACATAGTGGAGCACCCTGAATTCAAGCATGGGGACATCAAAATAGGATTCACTCCCGATGAGGAAATCGGACGCGGTGTCGTGAAATTCGACGTGAAGAAATTCGGGGCGGATTATGCCTACACCATGGACGGAGGTGCCATAGGCGAACTCGAATACGAGAACTTCAATGCCGCAGCAGCTTCAGTCCATATACAGGGACGCAACATCCATCCAGGATATGCAAAAGGCAAGATGCTGAATGCCATATTGATAGGCATGGAACTCAACAGCCTGCTCCCTGTGGAGCAGAGACCGGAATATACGGACGGCTACGACGGATTCTTCCACATGACCGACTTCAGAGGAACGGTCGAGGAAGCCGATTTTTCATATATCATACGCGACCATGACATGGATCTGTATGAGAACAAGAAGAAAGTGATGCAGCAGTGCGTGGACTTCATCAACACAAAATACGGAGAAGGTACGGCTTCCGTGCAGATAAAGCACCAGTACTACAACATGCGGAAAGAGGTCGAGCCGCACTACCACATCATCGAAAAGGCGGTGAAAGCCATGGAGATGGAAGGCATAAAGCCTCATATCCAGCCTATCCGCGGCGGCACAGACGGGGCGAACCTTTCTTTTATGGGACTTCCTTGCCCCAATATCTTCGCCGGCGGGCACAACTTCCACGGAAAACTGGAATACGTCCCCCTCGAAAGCATGGAGAAAGCCAGCAAAGTGATACTCAATATCATCGGCCTGTTCGCAGAATAGCTGCAAGAGTAAAGCCATCCTATCCGGGTCTCGCTGAGCAAGCTGCCCGGGGCAGACAAGGAGATCAGACCGAAATCCATCTGATGCTCCTGTCCCTGCGCCAATAAGACATCTGGCGCTTGGCGAAATGGCGCGTGTTCCGCTGAATGAGCTCGACGGCCCTGTCCAGAGTAGTGACGGGGCCGTCGTTTTTATGCTGGCCCGAAACCGGAGGTTTGTATTCCTTACCGGCACAATGGTCCAGATATGCGAATATCTCCTTGTACCCTACTGTCTGAAGGGCGGCATATTCCCTGTACGGCAGCAGCGATTTCACCTCGTCAACCAACCCGTCGTCAATCATCTGCACGACCCTCCTGTCAATCCTCTCATACAGTTCTTCCCGAGGACGCATCAGACCTATCTTTTCAATCGCGAAACCACGTTTCCTGACAGATGCAGTCTTGAATGAAGAAAATTTCCTGCCGGTCATCAGACAGACTTCAAGAGCCCGGACTACCCGCTGGCCATTGGCAATGTCTATTGTGTCATAACTTTCAGGGTCAAGCCTTTTCAGATCCAGGCGGAGCGATTCGACCCCTTCATCCCCAAGCCTGCGCACAAGGCTCTCCCTCAGTTCAAGGTCCGCCGGAGGAAAGTCATCAAGACCGTTGCATACCGCATCTATGTAAAAGCCCGAACCTCCCGCCATGACCAGAGTTTCATGGCCTTCAGCAAAAAGCCTTTCTATCAGATCAAGGGCCTCGATTTCATATTTCCCGGCCGTATAAAGCCCGGTTACAGTATGGGTATGGATAAAATAATGCTTCACAGCGGCAAGCTGTGAAGCGGACGGGACGGCAGTCCCTATTGTCATTTCCCTATATATCTGTCTGGAATCGCAGGATATGACAGGAGAACCATATCCGAGCGCCAGCTCTATACTATAGTCTGTCTTGCCTACAGCGGTAGGCCCAAGGACTATAACCAGCTTCTTCATCCGGCATTATTCGTCTTCGTCCGAATCTCCGTCATAAATCTCCTCGGTATCCGTATCGTCATCATCCCCGTCATCTATATCATCGTCGTCCGTCTCTCCGGTCTGGATCGACCTCTTCTTCTCGTCAGGGAGATCCTCGAACGCCACATAGCCGTTCTCGAACTCTACGGGATTCGGGCCTTTCGACTCTACCAGAGCCGGATACACAACCCCCTTCCGCTCCTCGGCAGGGCCTTCCAGGGTGACAATGACACTCTTCGCATTGGTCGTATCATAAAAATATATGAAAGAGACCTCACCTTTCTTGCGGGTCTGGGCGAAAGTAACCGAATCTATGGTACCGGCACCCAGATTGAATATCCCGTATCTTGCCGACACGTCTCCTTTCTCGTCCAGAGCCTTGAAAAGGACCATCTGGTCCTGAGGGAAATCCATATCGGCACGCATCTGCTTGTGCAGCGAATAAAGAGTAGCGGTGTCCTTCACCTCGTAAACTCTTGCAAACCCCTTGATACCGGGGAGTGAAACTCTATATCTCAATACCATAATCAAAATTACTTTTGCCAAAAAGCACCCAAAGGTACAAAATATTTCCAAAATTTATCGTAATTTTGGATTCGGTATGAACATGACCGGTGACCAGATAAATGATTCCTACAGGAGCATAGCCTCCAGATCCGAAGGACTGTTCAAGGACAATGGCAGCAGATTCATTGCCCTCGCCTATCCGGTTGAAACAGAATCCGAAGTCAAAGAAATAGTTTCCTCACTGAAAAAAGAATACCACGATGCCAGGCACCATTGCTATGCATACCGCATAGGCTACAAGGGGGAGATATTCCGTGCCAATGATGACGGGGAACCGTCATCCTCGGCCGGGAGGCCGATTCTCGGGCAGATAGACGCCAACGGACTGAGCGACATACTTGTAGTGGTGGTACGGTATTTCGGAGGGATAAAACTCGGCATACCCGGGCTTATCCGGGCGTACAGGAGTTCGACTGCGGATGCCATTTCCAATTCACGGATCATTGAAAAGACGGCAAGCCGCAGGTTCCGGCTCTCGTTCGGCTACCTCAGCATGAACGGTGTCATGAAAATGATCAAGGATCTGGGACTGTCGCCCGACAGCCAGGATTTCGGCATGGAGTGTACATTGGAGGTCCCCGTACGGCTTTCACTGGCCGGCAAGTTCATGGAAATGTGCGGAAAGATAGAGGGATGCCGCGTAGAAGAGGCAGAATCCCCGGCCAGGGTCCGCTGACCCCGCCATAGAAGACAATTAACACCATATATATGAATCACAAAAGTCTGATTTCAATCCGGGATTTTACAAAAGAAGAAATCCTGCATGTACTGGAAGTGGCAAAGGAGTTCGAAAAGAACAGGGTACAGAAAATCCTCGAAGGCAAGGTGATAGCCTGTATCTTCTTCGAACCGTCCACGAGAACAAGACTCAGTTTCGAGACGGCTGTCAACAGACTGGGAGCTAAAGTGATAGGTTTTTCCGACGCCACCAACACCAGCGTAAGCAAAGGGGAGACGCTCAAAGACACAATAAAAATGGTGTCGAACTATGTGGACATGATCATAATGCGGCACCCTCTCGAAGGAAGCTCCCGCTATGCGTCGGAAGTTGCGTCCGTACCTGTGGTCAATGCCGGTGACGGAGCCAACCAGCACCCGTCACAGACGCTTCTGGACCTTTACAGCATAATGCAGACCCAGGGACATCTGGACCACCTGAAAATCAATATGGTCGGAGACCTGAAATATGGAAGGACCACACATTCCCTGCTCCAAGCCATGTCACACTTCGAACCGGAATTCGTATTCACTTCACCCGACTCATTGAAAATGCCGGTCGAGTACAAGACATTCCTGGACGGCAAAGGCATCGGATACCGCGAGACCGCATCTCTCGAGGAGCATCTCAATGACTGCGACATACTCTATATGACCAGGGTACAGCAGGAAAGGTTCACGGACCCTATGGAATACGAGAAAGTAAAAGATGTCTACAGGCTGACAGCTTCCATGCTCACCAACGTCAGGCCCAACATGAAAATCCTGCATCCGCTCCCGAGAGTCGGGGAAATCGACCAGGATGTGGACGAAACTCCATACGCATATTATTTCAAGCAGGCTGAAAACGGTCTTTATGTCCGCATGGCCATCATAGCATATCTACTCGGTTACAGGTAAACGACAATATCATGACACACAACAATAAAGAACTGATTGTAAGCGCACTCGAAAACGGGACCGTACTGGACCATATTCCTGCGGAAAACGTCTACAAGGCTCTCGACATCCTGAATCTCAAGGGACTGGAGAGCCAGATCACCATAGGAATCAACCTCAACAGCAAACTCTACGGAAAAAAAGGCATAATCAAGATAGCCGACAAGTTCTTCGAGGACGAAGAGCTGAACAAGCTCGCCCTGATCGCCCCGAATGCCACAGTGAACATCATCAAGGGATTCCAGGTGGTGGAAAAGAAAAAGCTCGAGATGCCGGCCGTCGTGGAAGGCATCGCCAAATGCATGAACCCGAAGTGCATAACAAACCACCAGCCGGTCAGGACCCGTTTCACGACCATCAAGAAGGGTAACGAAATATTACTTCATTGCCACTATTGTGAGAAAAATTCCGACATAAGGGGTCTTTTTTAGAAAAATTCAGTATTTTTACAGCCATTTTGATTAAAAATTATTAACAATAACAAGCCGTATGAAAAAGGTACACAATTTCAACGCAGGACCATGTGTCCTTCCGGACCAGGCAATAGAAAATTCCATCGAGGCACTCAAGGATTTTGCCGGAACGGGAATGGCAGTCATAGAAGTTTCCCACAGGTCAAAGGAGTGGAGCGCAGTAATGGACGAGTGCCGCGCTCTTTGGAAAGAGTTGCTGAATATTCCTGACACTCATGAAGTTGTGTTCCTGGGAGGCGGAGCAAGCCTGCAGTTCCTTTATGTAGCGATGAATTTCCTGGAGAACAAGGCGGGCTACCTGGAAACCGGAGTGTGGGCAAAGAAAGCGTACAAGGAGGCCAAAGGCCTCGGCAATGCATTCGCAGTGGCGTCTTCCGCAGACAAGAATTTCAGCTATATCCCTAAAGGATATGAAATCCCGACAGGCATCGACTATTTCCACATCACCACCAACAATACAATCTACGGAACGGAAATCCGGTATGACATGGATTCTCCGGTACCTCTTGTCGCCGACATGTCTTCGGACATAATGAGCAGACCGGTGGATGTCAGCAAATACGCCCTCATCTACGGCGGCGCCCAGAAGAACGTCGGTCCTGCCGGAGTCTCTTTCGCCATCATACGCAAGGACGCACTCGGAAAAGTCAGCAGATACATACCTACCATGCTTGACTATAAAGTCCATATCGACGGAGGCTCGATGTACAACACCCCTCCTGTATTCCCTATTTTCGTGATGAAAGAGACCCTCAAGTGGCTCAAGGGAGTCGGAGGTGTCGAGGCTATCAACAGACTGAATGTCGAAAAAGCCAGAATACTTTATGATGAAATAGACCGCAATCCTCTGTTCACCGGCACTGCAGCCAAAGAAGACAGGTCCATAATGAACGTATGCTTCGTTATGGCTCCAGGCCATGAAGCTCTTCAGGATGAATTCCTCGAGTTCGCAAAAGGACAGGGTATGGTCGGCATCAAGGGACACAGGTCTGTCGGCGGCTTCCGCGCTTCCATCTATAATGCGTGCCCGAAGGAGAGCGTTGAGGCTCTGGTCGCATGCATGCAGGACTTTGAGCGGAAATCCAAATAAAAACGCCTCTTCTTCGTTGGGCTTGTTCCTCACATCCTCATTACCGGAAGGTAACTCCGGTGTTCGGAATGACGCCCGTCTCGAATAGTCTGTTTTTATTTGAATTTACAGAGAATTAGAAACACCGGATCGGTCCGGAGGACACACATAAACAATAACCAATTGCCCGGAAGGGCACAAACCCATTGACTATGAAAATATTGGTAGCTACCGAAAAACCGTTCGCGGCAGCGGCGGTCAGCGGAATAAAAGAAATAGCACAGGCAGGCGGCCATGATGTCGCGCTGCTGGAGAAATACACTTCACCTGAACAGCTGCTGAAAGCCGTGGCGGATGCGGATGCCCTGATCGTGCGCTCCGACAAGGTCACGCGCGAGGTCGTGAATGCGGCAAAGAACCTGAAAATCGTGGTCCGCGCCGGCGCAGGATATGACAATATCTGTCTGGATGCCTGTACGGAACGCGGCATCGTGGTGATGAACACACCTGGACAGAACTCCAATGCCGTGGCCGAACTCGCCATAGCGATGATGATATTCATGTCCCGCAACTGCTTCACTCCGGGTACCGGCAGCGAAATCAAAGGAAAGAAAGTCGGAATCCAGGCATTCGGGAATGTCGGAAAACTCGTGGCGGCAAAGGCCCGGGCCCTCGGAATGGAGGTGATGGCCTTCGATCCGTTCGTTGACAGCAGCGTGATGGAAAGCGAAGGTGTCACACCTGCTGCTTCAGTCGAGGAAATGTACGCGGCATGCGATTTCATTTCCCTGCATATCCCTGCCACCCCGCAGACAAAGGAGTCCATAGGATATGACCTGCTGACCAGGATGCCTGCCGGAGGCTGCCTTGTGAACACAGCACGCAAGGAGGTCATCAATGAGGCCGAGCTGGAAAAGGCCCTTGCGGACAGGCCTGACCTCAAATACATTACAGACATTTCTGCCGTACACCAGGCAGAGCTGGACGAGAAATTCGGAAAGAGGGTGTTCGCCACTCCGAAGAAAATGGGGGCGGAAACGGCTGAAGCCAACATAAATGCAGGACTCGCTGCTGCAAGACAGATAGTGGAATATTTTGCGACCGGATGCACCCGCTTCCAGGTCAATGCCAGATAAAACAGCTTTTTATGGTACGCGTAAAACCATTTGCGGCGGTACGTCCGCCAAAGGAATTCGTCAAGGAAGTGGCGGCACGGCCGTATGACGTGCTGAATTCGGCCGAGGCCAAAGCGGAGGCGTCGGAAAAATCGCTCCTTCATATCACCAAACCTGAAATAGACTTCGACCCCATAATCGACGAGCACAGCCAGGCTGCCTACGAAAAGGCCGTAGAGAACTTCAGGGACTGGCAGAAACGCGGATGGCTGGTACAGGACGACAGGCCGTACTACTATATCTACGCACAGACGATGGACGAAAGGACGCAGTACGGACTGGTGGTATGCGCCCACACCGATGACTATACCGAGGGAAAGATAAAGAAGCACGAGCTGACCCGTAAAGAGAAAGAGGATGACAGGATGATCCATGTAAACATACAGGACGCCAACATCGAGCCGGTCTTTTTCTCCTATCCCGACAATGATGGAATAGAGGCCATAGTAAAGAAATACACCGCCCGCGAGCCCGAATACGATTTCACGGCGGAAGACGGCTTCGGACATCATTTCTGGGTGATCGACGAGCAGGCGGACATCGACCGGATCACCGGAATATTCAAGGACATCCCGGCATTCTATGTTGCTGACGGACATCACCGTACAGCTGCGGCTGCCCGCGTCGGAGCAGAAAGGAAGGCCGCCAACCCTGCCCACCGCGGGGACGAGGAATACAACTGGTTCATGGCCGTGGCATTCCCGGAAAGCCAGCTGAAGATCATCGACTACAACCGTGTGGTGAAAGACCTCAACGGGCTTACCCCGGAACAGCTTCTTGAAAAACTCGCCGAAGATTTCACCGTCACGGAGAAGGGAAGCCGGGTCTACAAGCCTGAGCACCTGCACAATTTTTCCATGTATCTCGACGGCAAGTGGTATTCTCTGGAAGCGAAGCCGGGCAGATATGACGACTCTGACCCTATAGGGGTGCTGGATGTCACCATCCTGTCAAATCTGGTACTGGCCAGGATTCTGGGTATCAAGGATCTGCGTACCGACAAACGCATTGACTTCGTAGGAGGAATCCGCGGACTCGGTGAGCTTTCCCGCAGAGTGGACAGCGGGGAAATGGCAGTGGCTTTCGCCCTCTACCCCGTTTCAATGAAACAATTGGTAGATATCGCAGATTCCGGCAACATCATGCCTCCGAAAACCACATGGTTCGAGCCCAAGCTCCGGAGCGGACTGGCCATACACAAGCTGAAATGACAGCCAAAACCCGGAATAAAAACCAGCCAATCAAAGGACTCAATAATAGCCAATTTGCCGAACCAAAATCGGCCGATTATATGAACTGAATTCCAAAATCCTTGATAATCAAAGAAATTAACCATATCTTTGCTGTCAAGGATTTTGACAATGGAGAAATATAGACCAAGAATAGCAGACCGGATGCTGGAAGCTCAACTTTCCGCATCCGGTATAGTATTGATACAAGGGCCGAAATGGTGCGGAAAGACTACTACCGCAGAACAACATGCCAGAAGCATATTATACATGGACTATCCCAAGACAAGGGCTTCCAATCTGCTTCTTGCCGAAACTGACCCGCAGATCCTTTTTCAAGGGGATACACCAAGGCTGATCGATGAATGGCAACTTGCCCCAAAACTATGGGATGCGGCCCGTTTCGAGGTAAGCCACAGAGGTATGCCGGGACAGCTGATTTTTACCGGTTCATCCGTCCCTCCGGACATGTCGGAACTGACACACACCGGAACCGGACGTGTGGCGTGGCTGACAATGCGGCCGATGAGTTTATGGGAATCCGGTGATTCCAGTGGGAAAACAAGCATCGGATCTTTGTTCAAAGGGGATTTCGCATCGGCAAAAGCAGATGACATTCCATTGAAAGAGCTTGCATATCTTGTCTGCAGAGGCGGATGGCCAGGTTCGCTTGCCCTTACCAGAGAAGCCGCACTGTTGCAGGCCGGCAACTATGTGGACGGTGTTGTCCACAGTGATGTTTCGAGAGCGGACAATGTACAGAGAGATCCGGAATTTACCCGCAGACTGCTGCGCTCATACGCGAGGCACCAGGGACAGCAGGTGCCTGTCAGCACCATATATGACGACCTTGCCCAGAACGGAATGCCGAGCATGGGGCAAGATACAATAGCATCATATATTCAGGCCCTGAAAAAAATATTCGTCATAGAGGATATGCCGGCATGGAGCCCGAATTTGCGGTCAAAAACTGCCATACGTGTTTCTGACACACGCTACTTCGTGGATCCTTCCATCGCTGCTTCGGCCCTGGGGCTGAGTCCGGACGACCTGGTGTATGACCTCAATACATTCGGGCTGTTATTTGAAACTCTGGCTGTCCGGGATCTTCGGATATATGCGGATGCCCTTGGCGGACAAGTCTATCATTACAGAGATAAAAACGGTCTTGAATGTGATGCGGTAATACATCTTCGGGACTCCAGTTACGGTCTTGTGGAAATCAAGATAGGGGGAGAACAGCTTATAGAAAGCGGAGCCGAAACCCTTTTGAAGCTTTCCGGCAAGATTGACACCAAGAGAATGAAAGAACCTTCATTCCTGATGATCCTCACAGGTATAGGACAGTATGCCTACCGTCGGAAGGACGGAATATACGTCGTACCGGTAAACTGCCTTAAGGATTAGAATATTGGAATAATATAATTGAATAAACTCGTCGGTCCGACGTTGGAAATAATGATTGAAGATATTCTGCTGCCATACATATCCGGACGTTTCAGGGAGGAGCCGCATTACAGGCTCGGACATATCCGCATCGTGAATCCGCTGCAGGGGACAGCGATACTGGGGCTCCATATACCGGATATGAAGAAGATAGCCAAAGAGCTGTCCGCAAGGGATGACCGGATGGAAATCCTGCACGGACTGGAAACCGCATCATTGGAGGGCAGCTCAAAAGGAGGAATTTCAAGTCGCCCTCCTGCCCTTTATTATGAGGAGACTGTCATCTGGGGCCTTATGCTGGACTACATGAAAATCCCACTGGACGAGAGACTCGACCTGTTCGGGAAATTCATCCCGGATATTGACAACTGGGCGGTCTGCGATACCGTCTGCTGTGCCGCCAAATGGGCAGGAAACAGAGGAACGGACAAAAAACGGCTATGGGACTTCCTCGGGAAGCTGAGAGATTCCGACAGGGAATTCGAAGTGCGCTTCGCAACCATCATGACAATGTGCTATTTTCTTGAACCCGAATGGCTCCCGGGCGTATTCAAAGAGACTGACAGGATAGACTTCGGCAGGATACGGTCAGAATACATTCCGCTTGCAGAGAAGAAAAACCTTCCGGCAAACCGCTACGCAAAGGCAGCAGAGCCGGAAACCGTCCCGTGCGGATACGGGTATTGTCTTTCAGGCTTCAGGACAGGGACTGTACCGGGGCAAAGTCCGTATTATGTCAGGATGGGAGTCGCCTGGCTGCTGGCGACAGCGCTTGCGAAATTCCCTGAGCAGACAAGAGAATATGTGCGTTCGTGCAACCTGCCGGACGATGTAATAAAGCTGTATGTCCGCAAGGCGAAAGAATCTTTCAGGACTCGCGATACGGCTCCGTTTTAAGACCTGACGTTCAAAGTGTCCGATAACGGCCATCACCGGACCATCACGTAGCCGTCATCGCTTTTCCGGAGGACTCCCTGGGAGACAAGCTGGGAAACAGCGCGGGAAAGGGACGGTCTTGCCACTCCGAGAATAAAGGCGGTGTCCTGCAGGTTCTGCAGGGCGCCGTGTCTTTTTATATAACCCAATATCCTGTCAGAGAGCGTCTGCAGGGCAAATTCGTTGATTTTCCGGCTCAAGAACATACTGTGGTCCGAAATGACTCTCAGATAGTTGTCCAATACGGCAGAATCCTCCCTGACAAGCCTGCCGATGCTGTCTCTTCCGACAGCCCAGAGTCCGCACGCGCTACCAGCAATGATCGTAACGGGATATATCCTTTCCGTACTGAAGACAAACGATGAGGCCAGCACTTCCGGAGCATAGAGCATATCGAGCGTAAATTCGCGTCCCTCGTCACTTACCATCCTGGCATACACGCACCCTTCATCCAGCAGGAACAGATACCGGCACGGATCTCCCTGCAAAGCAATGATTTCGCCCTTGCCGTAATCTATATGTTTCCAATGATAATCAGAGCAGACGCTGTCAAGCACTTCCGGGTCAGCCCCACGGAAAAGAGGGATACTGTGGATATCGTTCATCTTACGGAATTTTGGGCTACGTAACAATTGTTACGGATAAATAACTGTTCACAACCTACTTTTGCACGAAGCATTGCAAAATTAACAAAACAATACAATAATTATGAAGTTAAAGTATCTGACAGCAATATTCACCGCCGCACTGGCCGTTTCCGCCTGTTCCAAGGACGAGGATATGACGATACCCCAGGCCGGGAAACCGGCCGGTGTGGAATTCTCTCTTGTACAGGAAGATTTTTACGGGGACACCAGATCGGGTGCGGAAGAAGCCTGCACATACGATGCGGTAGAATTCATTGTCGCAGACAGCGACGGTGACAGGGTCAGTTCCGTCAAAGGCATGTACGAACCGTCAAGTTCGTCTTTTTTCATAGAAGGCCTTACTCCCGGAGAATACCGGATAGCCATTCTCGGAATAAAAGGAGACTACGGAAGTGACGGCCTGACCGTCCATAGTCCGGACAACATTTCGGAAAGATGGATATCCTTCCCTGACGATATCGGAAAGCCTCTCGAAGCAGAGTATTTCTATTCGCTGACACCCTTCACCGTTTCGGGCACATCCGTACAGGCCCCTGAAAGAATCACCCAGAAAAGGATAATCGGCAAGATTGAGTTCGGCTACTCTTACAGGAACGATTACATACGGACCGCCGTACTATCCAGCACGGCAACTCTGGAATCGCCCCGCTTCCACACTTCGTTCAGCGCAGACGGTCTGTTCTCGGGGGAATCCTCCGGCAGGTCCGTCACCCTGGACATGACACGCGGGGAAAGCTACCTTTTCCTTCCTTCAGCGGGCAGGACTGCCGTAAAGGGTCAGGCGGAAATGCTGACAAGGGACTACCGCGGAGGGAATATCAGTAGAACATACGCTTTCAGCCTCAAAGAAATACTGCCCAACCATATCGGGACTGTACACATAGATGCCATCCATCCGGATGACGAAACAGGCACGATGTTCATAACGGAGCAGCGGTATGCGGAAGGGAACCACGGGCTGATCCTGCAGGACGACGAATCGGCATCCGTCTATACAGACAAGACAGAGCGCAACTTCAACACTGCCAGTCCGCTACAGCTTTCCTTCACCCCGGAAGGAAACCTCCATGCAAGATTCTACTCTCCCCTGGAGCTCTCAGGTGTACTCGTAAGGGCATTGGTACCGTCAGTCTGCGACGAGTATTTCGACCTGGCATACTTTGACAGGATCCCGGCTTTCGCAGACTTCACCGGAACTGCTGCACCCGCCATCCGGAGCGGACTGTACCGCACCGAATCAGGAAGGATTGTCAGGATAACGGAACCCGGGCAAGACGCTCTTGCCGGCGCGGAATTCAAAGTGATATCAGATGACCCGTATTGGGGAAAACTGCAGAAAATCATCCACGGATGGAACATACGTTTCGACCTGTACGGGGGAGATCCCACAAAGCCGGACGGAGGCCCTTCCGGGAACTGGATGGGCATCAGGCCGGTACATTGCCGCGAAGCGGTGGCCCTGTTCCTGAACTTCACCTACATGATAGACATGCCAGAACATGAACGGATACTGAAGGAAAACGAAGACAGGCTCTACGGAAACGGAGGAACAGAAGATAAAGTGACTGCCGAGACCGTACTGAAACAGATGAGGCAGGAACGTACGATAAATGTCGGTCTTGTCTACACCGGGAACAATGTGATGGGGCTCGGCGGAGGAAGTACCTTCGGGGCCTGGCAAGGAGGGTGGACAGACCACTATACATCGACATACGCCTGTGAGGTCATGTTCCATGAACTGGGGCACGTGATGGGATACAACCACAGCAGCTCCTTTACGTACGGACCATGGGCGCAGGAACTCATGAACAATTTCTATATTTCACATCTGGCCGAGATGCCGGTAGATTCTCCGGATTATCTCAACAGCAGCCGGAACCCGAATCTATACAAATGATGACAGCACGGAAATTTTTCTTATACATTGTACTGCCGGCAGCAGCGTTTACCGCAGCAGGATGCAGTATGGACAGCCATTACGGGCAGCCGGACGGCAGCGGCATTACTGTCAGGCTGGCAACGGCAGGCCCGGACAATTCTCCAGACGATGTCAGAGGACTCGTCTTCTCGGACGGGCGCCTGACGGAAACGGTCGAAGCAGAGCCTGCGGGAGGAGAAAACACATACCGGTTCGACATTTCGGGCCGTTCGGGAATCATGTACATACTCTCCGGAGCATCCAGCATAGAAGGACTGGACGGCATTATCGCAGGGAAAAGTACTTTTGAAGATCTCGCCTCCGTTACAGGTACTGCAGAAGAGATGACATCCTGCGGAACCGCCATGACAGGAAGCCTCGATCTGGAAAAAGCCGGAGACGTAAACACAGTCTCCATGACAAGAAGCGTGGCCCGGCTGGATATAGCCCCTGCCGAAGACGGCGTCAGGATACACGGCATAAGGATATCCGGAATAGCAGAATCGGGATATCTGCTGCCCCGGACTTCCGGCATGGCATATCCGGATGATGTGCCTTTGACGGAATATTCGAAAGACCATGGTGATAGTCCGCTTGAGAACGATGCCGAAACACTTCTGTATCTCGTGGAACAGTCAGGAGAAAGCGCATCGGCAGAAATTTCAGCCGGCTTCGGCGGGGCGATGCACACGTTCTCCGTAAGGCTGCCGAAGTCAATCTCAAGAAACACCGTCTACACGATAAAAGTTTACGGAAACGGGGCAAGTCTGTCTGTCCCGGTAAACGGGGACGGATGGGAAGAAGGAGAGTCAGCCGGCTCCAGCCCTGTACCGGCAGGAAAAGTCGATACGGACAATTCCGTCATTCCGGACGGCGTCCGAGTGAACGATGGCGGAGACACCGTCTATGTTTCCCACCTGAAGACGTCTTTCACTCTCTCCCTGCTGGCGGAACCAGGATCAAAGGTAGTGACCGACGGCTCATCGGACCTTGTCAGGATAGAGCAGGTCCCTCAAGGGAAATCCGGTCTGGAAAAGGTCGCGGCAGTCTCGGTAAGCAGCGGCATGCGCATGCCCGGTGTCAGTGAAGACAGGATCAACCTGGATATAGTAACCGACGGGACTGCGACAGGACGTGTAGTGCTGGTATTTATGCGCAATCCTGTAGGAATCGGAGGGCACATAAAGCTGGACGCGGACGGGACCTGCGATTTCGGGAAATACATTGACGGGGAGCTCGGGACGTTCCGGATACCTGCGGACAAAATGCTCAGACTGGAATTCGGAGAAGATGAATCCCCGTGGATGAAAGCCGTAGAAACCTCTGAAGCGAATCCGGAACCGGGGACAAGAGTCTACAGAATACTCGGAGGGTGGAAGCCGAACGACCCTCTGGCAGACGGAAGGGAACAGACAGGGACTATCGTCATCTCGGACAAAGACGGCTCCGGCAGGGAATCCTATACCGTCAAACGGAGGAACCTGGGTCTGCCTGTAGTAAAAATGGGAGACACATGGTGGGCGAAATACAACCTCAGAGGCAATGTGAAGGACTTTTCCGACCAGATAACTCCTGACAGGGATCCCGCCGCTCACGACAGACTTGCAGACCTGCTGCTCTATGTTCCGGACACAGAACTGTACGGGCTTATGGGAGACCAGTACCAGGGAGGCTACCTGGAAGGCCTGGAACTGTCTTATGACGGAAGTTCATTCTACTATGACGGGATGAAATCATCCGGACAGAATTTCGGGACAATGGATCCCGGGACGATGGCCCCGGACGGATACATGATTCCGGACTATGATGACTTCGCCTTCTTTTCGGCCAGTGACAACTACAATATCGGAGGTACGGGCACCCGTTCGTTCACGAACATGGCCGGAGAAGAAATTTCAGTCACCGTTTCGGAAAGGACGGTTTCATTCCTCGGTCAGGAGTACGGGACAATCGCCGTATATGACTTCTCCCACGAGGGGAACCACTGGGTACTCTACGGCCCGGGGCACCAGTGGAACACGACACCCGGGAATATAGCCAGGATGAACATTTTGCTGGCAACGTACGGGGACAGCGGGCGAAGCTGGTGCATGGAAGGATATGCCGAGGCAGACAGGCCAGGACAGAACTGGATGAAATTCACTTCCCAGAACCAGACAAAAACAAGGACCATACGATGTATCAAATCACCTGTAGAGTATATATATGAATAAAATAATCAATACAATTCTGGCAGCCGCCATTATATCGGTTTCATGTTTTACCTCCGCTTCATGTTCAAAAAGCGGGACCGAAGTCCGGGAACCGGCTTACGGGGGAATCCTCGATCCGGAAGATTGGGGAGACGGGGGCGATACCGGAGCCGCGCCGGAACGAGGGAAAGTCCTGACTGTAGACCCGGACAGGTCACAGCTTGCAGCAGGCGCGGAACTTTCCCGGGACGGGACAACAGTCACTCTCCCGCATACCGAAACATCCGTAACCATTTTCATTGACTGCGATGATGAACTTGAAGTGCTTCCTTCAGACAACCCCCTTGTTTCTGTCAGCCCCGCCCCGACAGGAGAAATCAACATGTTCACTGTCCGCAAGGTACTTGTAGCCCCTGGAGAAAATCCGGGACCGGCGGCCGTCAAGTTCCACAGAAAAGGGATGGAACACACTTATCCGGATGACATCATAACTCTGGACCTGAAGCCCAATCCTTCTACGGTATCCGGAGAACCGGTTTTTCGGCAACGGCGTGTACGAATATGACTTCGGCCGTTATATAGACAATGAACTTGGGGTATTCCGCATTCCTGAGGGAAAGAGCATCCGGGTAGAATTCGCCGACGGCGAAGACAACTGGATGACTCTGGCACCATCCGGAGACGGACAATTCAGGCTTCTGGGCGGCTGGAGGCCCAATGACCCTACTGCCGACGGGAGGAAACAGTCAGGGAAAGTGGTAATAGAAAACACAGACGGCACATCGAGGGAAGAATACACGGTTTCCCGCAGGAATTTCGGACTGCCGGTAACATGGATGCACGGAATATGGTGGTGCAAATACAATTCGATGGGAAACTCCCGGGACTTTTCCGACCAGATACTTTCTTCCGACGATCCGGCCGCAAAGGCAGGGCAGACACTGTTCGAGTATCTGACATCGTGTTCAGCGGAAGAGTATTACAGACTCTGGGGCTGGGCCTATATAGGTGATTCGGGCAACGGGATGAAAGTCGTGGAGCAGGACGGGGCAGCCGTGATGGAAGGATACAAAGGAGGCAGCAAGGTAAATATAAACAAGCTTGATCCGCACGCCCTCTCCCCTGCCGGGTACGAGCTGCCTTCGCTGGAGGATTTCAACAGGATATTCGATGCTACCGGTACCGTCTGGGTGATGTGGGACGGAACGCACTCTCTGGTCTCTCCTTGGGAAGGACATTCCGAAGTGAGGCGGGAGCAGAGGCGCAAAAACGGCATCAAGGTAGGTTCGCTTACTCTTTCAGACCTCATATATGTGGCAATGTCGTCTCCGGACTTTCCGGAGCATGAACCTGTTGTCTGGTACGGTCCCGGGGCGCAATGGAACAATGAAGGCATACTGCACTACGGGCATTACAACAACATCCTTTTCAGTGTCTATGCCCCTTCCGGAGGAGGATGGTATTTCGGAGGCAGCATGGGAGGGCTTTATCTTCAGAAGAACGGGGCCGGGAACAATGACACGAGAATACTCCGGTTCAGAAAGTCCGATGTAGAGTACATTTACTGACCCGGGAACATGGCAGCATAAGGTTACGGTCATCGGATATCAGCCCCGGGCCATTGGGCGGAACCGTCAACGGATTCGATTCTGCTTTCGATATTGTCAGGAAGATTGTGGAAAAGGTCGAAACCCGTCAAAGCCTCGATAGAGTCTATCGTGGCTTTTTCGCATTTCCCGGTCTGGTCGAAGATATATCCTATGGCGGTCCACCCGTGGTCAGGATCATTGCGGAGCAGGGCCTTGAACACCTTGAGGGGGACGGCTATATCGTCATTGTCACCGACGTATGCCGGAATCCCTTTCGCTCCTTTCCCCGCAGTCGCGGGAACGGTTCCTCCCACTACATAAATCACGGTGTCAGGATATCTGTGCTGAGCCCAGTCACGGCTTTTTTCTTCCAGGTCATTCCACGAGCCGTGATTGAGTCTGATGCTCATGGGGCAGATATTGCTCATGTAGAAGCAGGTCTGCATCGCGGTCTCGCTCCACTTGTTGTCCGCGGCAGGACAGATATGTCCTCTTTCGTAGCGGTATTTCTGATAGTTGTACCGCCTGTCCGGACAGCCTTTGATGGCAGGGTCAGGGACGAAGGCATCCGAATCGGGGCGTGATGTCACAGGATGGTCAAGCCTTTCTCCGGTCAGTATCCAGGCCACCCAGTTGGGGATACGCAGTTTCGGGTTGAATGATACGGTATAGGCTTCCCGGCGGACCACTTTCTCCTGCCCTTTCGCCCTGGCAAATGCCGGCAGTTCGTACATGTCTGCCCAGCGCCGCCCGTCGGAAGACTCCACGACCTGGGCCCCGGACGGAAGCGACAATGCAGCCGCCAAGATAATTGACATGAATACCGGTAAACAGCTTTTCATCGTTTTAGAGATGTTTTATGAATTCAGACGTTTCCAACAAGAAGGACCGGACATCATGTTTTCCTGATATCCGGCCTTCATACATCATTTCCAGAGACATGTCCCTTTGACTAGAATACGAAACTCTCGGTCTTCATCTCGGCCAGTTCCTGGATCTGCGGTACCAGTTCAACGAAATGGGCGGCCTTCTGGTGGGCGGCAAGGGCAGTCTCATCCCTCCATGTTTCGCAGATCATGAGCACATCCCTGCGGGTAGAGCTCTCGAAAATGTCGTACGCTATGCATCCTTCATCGCCGAGTGAAGCCGCAACGAGTTTCCGGGCGGCGGCGATAACTGTCTCACGGTCTTTCTCAGAGACCTTGACGAATACGTTCAGTCTTATCATGATTTTCTACGGGTTTATTGTCCGGAGGACAAATTTAGAAAACTGACTGGAATAAATGACTGCCGGTGACGGAAAATTTGATATGCAGCAGGCTCCTGCCCTTGGCCGGCGCCGGAGAATTTGACACAGCTATCTGCAAAACCGGCCCGGGTTCAGCTGCAACAGGTCCGGAACGGTAAATCCCTCCTGCGCTTTTAACCCTGACGCAAGCATGTTTCTTTACAACAATTTAAAAATCAACATTTTAACAATATAGCTACTTGCGCCAGACCACTTCTGGGACCACCCCTGACGCAGCTTACCGGATATCTAACTATTTGGTAATAAGAACACAGCCCAACTATCCGCATGCGCCAGGGTACGGCTGGAATCATTCTTTAATTTTTATCTTCGGACTCCCCGGTTTACGAGGCAACTTGCCGGCTACATTCATATATCCAGCGTTTCCCCTTCGCGGCCGATGCTCCAGAAAGCGACTCCTGCTGCATCGGCGTACTCTTTCATCCGCCAGGCGGACTCGAAGCCTCCCGAGGTGAAATGCATGGGGACCAGAAGTCCTGTCCTGAATCTGCCGATGAACTGGCGGGCTCCGCGTGTATAGCCGTTACCTGTCCTGCTGTCGACCGGAAAGAAGACGATGTCGAAGCTGTCGGTGATTTTCCGGATGTCCTTCAGCTCCCCGAGGTAGAGTTTCTCCTCCCTGACAGGATCCACATCAATGCCAAAGTCGGGACTGTGCACCAGCCCTCCCTGAAAATCCTCGGTCAGGAAACGGGCATACCAGTTGTTCAGATCCCCGGCATGGAAAAGCCTCCGCCCGTCTGTCTCCACTATCCAGGAGACACCGCTGTCGGTACTGCCCGTAGCCCATACCCGGACATTCCCGTCCTCCCAACGCCCGCCTTTGGCCAACCACACATCCGCAGCTTCCCTGCGTGCCCGATAATGCTTCAGGATATCTTTCGACAGGATATAGGTGATGTCCCGCTTCCTCTCCCTCCACCCCAATATGCTGCGGTCGAAATGGTCCTCATGGAAATGGCTGGAGAACACATAAAGCGGCTTGTCCGACTCCAGCACCCCCGGCATCACCCCCGCCGGATCCTTCCAGAAGTCGAACACTATAATGCAGTCCCCCGTCTCCACAACGAATCCGCTATGGTATATATAAGTGAGTTTCATGGTAAAACGGATAAATTCACGAGTGCGACTCAAAAGGGTACTTTCCGTGTTACGCTTGATTCGAAAATCCTCATGTACGACAGTACACTACGGTTTTCTCATCTGCGCAAGCCTTGAAATTCCTCCTTTTGAGTCGCCCTTCTGTACAAAACTACAGAAAAAACGAAAGCGTCCCATCATTTTCCCCGCCTTCCCCGGTAAACTTTTTCAGGACGGGACAAAATACCGATCTGAACCATGCCACACCATGAGGCCGATTGAAAGATACGGCTTGATAATTCCCCGGACCCGCCCTCGCATCAAAACAGATACTACTCCCAGAACCGCTACACACAACTGCCCCGGTATATTTCTGTCCGCAAAGATATACGGACAATACGCCAAAGCATGGCATATGCCAAATCAAATCATTTTTTATATTTGCTTTTTGAATGGAAAAGCGAGATTCATATTTTTTCAGACCGAGAATCGGGAAAAACTATTGGAAAGGATTCCGGGGATACCGGACATTTGTGCTCGGGGCCTACCATTTCTGTCGGGAATGGCATGCCATGCGTTACCACTGCAATCATTATGAACAGTGCGTCCGGGAAGGAAGGTCAAGGGAATTCAATGAGACATGCCCCATATATCTCGACAGGATGGATCTGTATGACGGATATTACAGGATTTCAAACAGCAATATCATTGAAATAGACTCGTACATTGAAGGGGAGAGATGCCCGTCATATGGAGAATTTACCAGACGCATGACCGACAAAAGCGGACGGCTCATATCTTCAGAAGATCGGGAAAATTTCTGGGAAAGTGTCATCTTCTATAATTATATCCAGCATTTCCTGCCCGAAGCTGAAGAATTCTCGTATCAGGACCATAAAGAAGAACTTGACGCCGATTTCCCGGCCTTTGCCCGAGTTCTGGATAAGCTTAAACCCGAGATAATCTATATCTGGACTGACGCCATAAAAGACGCTGTCCTTAACAATCGGATGTCTTTGGCCGGGATAGAACTGGTTCCATGTTCAAGAGAAGACGTGGGCTCTATGTCAGTATGGACAATAACGGTAAAATACGCCCGGGAAGGAATAACATCTGATGTAAACAGCCTGCTGACGGAAGCATCCGTTTCCTGGTTCAAGAACATGGACAAGAAAACTATCATAAAGGAAATTCTTACCGAAATAAGTCTGTACAGAAGGCATGATTACAATTCAGGTTTTGTCAGGCATCTGCCCGCCGACATTTCTTCTGCCATACAGGAGAAAATCCAGAGGCTTACATATGATGATTCCGCAATTATATCAATGACCGAAGTTTATCAAAAACTGTCAGAGCTTGGCGATGCTTTAGCCTCCCATAAAGATAGCATTAGCTTGCTGACCAGTCAGGCAAAAACAGTCTACAGCACCTTCCTTTATCCCGGTGCAATTCCCGTAGAAGGAATCCAGCCAGAATATCTTTCACTATGGAAAGCAGGGCAGTCTGCCGATCTGAACAGACTGGACACGACAATGACATCTGACGACATCCTGCTTGCATGGGTAGGAGACAATGAAAAAATGTCTCTACCTGTTTGTCACGAAATATTCGAAATAATGGGAAAAGGCAGATGGAAAATGGCTTTGCTGATGAGGACGGAAGATGACATGTTCTACTTCAAATCCTTCAAAGAGAGCGGTTATATCGAATCCATATACGAAAGTCAAGGGTTCCTCCTTATAATTTTTTCTCCTGACGACAACGGCTCAGTAATGCTATACCCTGACTCCATCCGCAAGGCTTACAGCCAGTTAACCATGCTGACTCCGTCAAAATACAGGAAAAAAAGAGCGACTTTGACTGTATTCAGGAAAATGCTGCAGAAAAAATACTCCATCTATAACAGCAGCCTGCTTGATAAAATATGCCTCGCCTTGTATAATGCCCAAGACGACAATATAATCTTTGTACAAAACAACAGCAACGGTGAGGATGAAATCAGGTGCTATGACGACGAAAACCCTAAAGTCATCAGATTAATAAATGATATCCGCCAATATGTAGCCAAGTATGCATCCAACAAGAATCTGCTTACATATGATAAAATACAGCAGATGCTGAATACAGACATTAAAAACATCAGGAAACGCATCAGCCAAATCCGATGCAAGAGAAAAGGCACAGGAAGGCATCACAGATAAATTCCGGAACACACTATTCACAAAATCAAATTTATCTTACTGACTCCGAATAAGTTACATTTAAACCACATCTCTGTTTTCCCTAAAGGAAAAGGATAAAATAATTTTGTGTCGTTCAATCTCGAGAATAGACATGAATTAAAATTATGAACTCTTAAAAAACAGAGAATTATGATAGACTATAACCTCGCATTCCTGAGCATGGCCAGCCAATCTGACCTGAAAGTCCTCGTTGACTATATAACACTTGATAAATCAGGCTCTCCGCGGCTGACAGAATCACTTACATGCACCGATGAATACAAGAAATGCTATCCGCACAGCCTTAACAAGATGACCGGCAGCATCATCGACGAACTTCAAAGATTCGGAGGCAACACGTTCTTCAACATCATCCGTGGACATGGTGTGCCATACCGGACAATCCTTTGCGACGTCTGCAAAAAGATGAAGGTAAACTTCAACAAGAAATCTTCGGTCGAAGTCATAGAAAGCTGTCTGCTGCAGCATATACTGTTGAAGACAATGGATGAAATGTCGGATGCAGACCTTAGGAATCTTCTGGCAGAACTTGACATCCGCACTACAAGCTTCTCCAAACAGGCCATGATAGCCGCTGTGCAGGGAGCAATAAAGATCGGAGGATTCGCCTCATACAAGATAGCCGTCATCGTGGCCAACTCTGTAGCCAGAGCGCTGCTCGGCCGGGGTCTGAGCTTTGCCGCAAATGCAGCCCTTACACGATGGATTGGAGTATTCGCCGGTCCGATAGGATGGGCAGTGACCATAGCGTGGACTGCTCTTGACATCGCCGGCCCGGCATACCGTGTCACAATCCCGGCCGTTATCCAGATCGCCTACATGCGCGTCAAGGCCAACACACCTAAAGCAATTACGGAAGGAAGTTCTGATTTTTAACCACGTATGTAACTTCTAAGATAGTTTTGTAATTATCTCGGATCTTTCATTGTCCATTTAAAAGAAAACAAGTCCGCACTATTGTTAAGTTATGCGAAATCGTTAACTTTGTCGTAAGGCTGAAAGGCCTTATAATAAGACAATACTGGACGTGAATCTTCGGATTCCCTTTTACGACAAAACCGCCAATTTTGTTTGACTTACATGAAGGACCTTCCTTCAGAGTCATTATAGAGAAAGGGATAAAGAAGCACGGTTCGCATACCGGCAAGGTGCGGACTGCTTGTTTATCTGTATCTCTATATGGTGCTTGGCGGTACCTGTCGTAATATGGAAAACGGCAGGGCCGCACTTTTTATATGTACTACATTAATAATAACCAATAATTTATAAGTCATGAAATCGAACAAAAGAAAGACAGTCACATCTGCCGGATTCGTTACAGGGTGTTGCTGCACACCTGTTGGTCCAACTCTTATCAAGATATTAAAAACCAAAGGGCCTATAAAGGACAAGATAAATAAGTTCATTAAAGACATTATTAAAGAAAGTCAACTCATACATTAAAATCCCGAGAAAATATGGCAGCAAGTATTATCAGTCAAATAGATACCTTTTATGATCCGGAGAAAGATATCTATAGCAACATATTCAGCCAATATGAACATATTATCATCCAAAGCCTTATCACATCATTTGGACTTGACTTCTTAGTGCGCGACCAACACGGTGGTGATGTTGATACAATTCATAACGTGCGACAGATTGATAATGATAAACAAATGCACTATAAAAACAAGAGGAATGAAGAAGCTTATAACAATAGAGGGGAATACAATTCTAAAACTTATCATTCTCATCCTAACTATATAAATACCAATGCCAAATATTCAAAACAAAGAAAAGAAGGAACTCTTATAGACGGATATACGGGTGAAAAATTAGACCCTAAAATATCACACGACTTGGACCACATTGTGTCAGCAAAGGAAATACATGAAGACAGAGGACGTGTTTTGTCTGGACTGAAAGGTGAAGATTTAGCGAACGACCCCGAAACGAACTTAACTCCAACCAATTATCATACGAATAGGTCTAAAGGACAAAAAAGTATGGATGAATATTTAGAGAAAAGGGGGGATGAATATACAGAAGAACAACAAGAAAGAATGCGGGAAAAAGATAGAGTAGCGAGAAAAGCCTATAATGAAAAAATAAACCGAGCATATTACACAAGCCCTGCTTTTTTCAAGGACACAGCAAAAGCTGCTGGCAAGGTAAGCATAGCAATGGGATTACGCCAAGCACTTGGTTTGGTGTTTAGTGAAATGTGGTTTGCCGTTCGAGATGAAATAAAGCAAGGGAAAGAGGACGGCAAAGCATTGTTCAACAGCATAGCTTCGGGAGTAAAAAAAGGTTTAGAAAATGCTAAGCTCAAATATAAAGAATTATGGCATAAATTTATAGAAGGTGCAGTGGGAGGTGTGTTGGCTTCTTTGACCACAACGCTCTGCAACATATTCTTTACTACAGCTAAAAATGTGGTGAGGATTATCCGCCAATCCTGGGCTTCCTTGGTTGAAGCGACAAAAATACTATTGTTTAACCCCGACTTTCTTCCTTTTGGAGAGAGGTTTCGGGCAGCTGCAAAAATTATAGCCACCGGAGCCAGCGTCGTTGCAGGAACAATGGTTGGCGATTTGATTGCCAAAACAGGTGTTGGGGCAATTCCTGTTGTTGGAAATATCGTACAAACATTCTGTGGCACACTTGTTACAGGCATATTGAGTTGCTCGTTGTTATATCTTTTGGACAGGAATTCTGCCGTCAACAAGATTGTGCAAGTGCTTAATTCAATCCCTACAGTTGATGATGATATCGTGGTATATTATCGAACGCAAGCACGGTTGTTGGAAGAATATTGCGCCAAATTGATGGATATAAATTTGGCTACATTCCAAAAGGAAGCACAGTCTTATAATGAAGCTGTATCCATCTTAGAGAATGCGAGCAATGAGCAAGAATTGAATTCTGTCTTGCGAACCATAATAAAACAATTAGAAATTAGTTCACCTATTGGCAGTTATAAAGACATGAATTCTTTTATGACTGACCCTAACAGCAAATTAAAATTCTGTTGATGTTTGAATGTGACAAATGCGGAGAATGTTGCAGGCATCTTAAAGGCATCCCAATTTATGCTGAATTAGACAGAGGAGACGGCATTTGCAGATACTTGAAGGGCAATCTGTGCAGTATCTATAATGACAGACCGTTATTTTGTCGGATAGACGATTGCTATGAACAATTCTTCAAAGAAAAATATACCCGTGATGAGTTTTACAGACTCAATCATGAAATATGTAATAAACTAAAAAACAAAGAGTTATGTTTTTAAATTCACTCAATCCCAAAGAAAAGGAGAATTTCATGAAACTTGCCGTTGCGGTAATAAAAACCGATGGCTTTGTTGAAGAATCTGAAAAACAGATTTTATCTGCTTATGCCAATGAAATGCAGATGCCTGTTTGCAACCTTGATGAGCAAATTGATGCTGATAATATTATCAAGGAATTTGCAATGAATTCAACTCTTCAAACAAAACGAATTATCTTTTTAGAGTTACTGGCATTGGCGTTTGCTGATGGATGTTATGCCACTGAAGAAAAGGCATTAGTACAACAACTGGCGGACGCTTTTGAATTTGACAGGACTTTTATAGAGCAAGCGGTCAATTTGGAGGATGCTTATGTAGCGGCTTATATGTCATTGGTCAATTTAGTAGAGAAAGGAGAATAACTATGCCATTACCACTGATTTTAGGAATAGGTGCCGCTGTGGCAGGGACAACAGGTGTCGGATTAGGAATTCATGGTCAAGATGAAACAAGCCAATGATAAGTTAAAAGAGGCTCAAAAACGGAATGATTCAAACATTGCTCGTCTTGAAAGGATGAATCAAAGTGCTTGTAAAGCTATGGATGTTTTGGGAAAAAATGAAATGAAAGTCCTTTCCGAATTTCAACAATTCTCCGATTTGTTTGAGCGGATTAAGAATCGTCCTGAGTTTGCTGACGTAAAAATTGGCAATGTCAAAATACCAAAGTTTGAAGGCGAAGAAATCAAGAAAGCATCTGTCGGAGCCAGTGTGCTTATTGGAGGTTTAGGTGGAGCGGCTTTGGGTACAGCTGGCGGATTTGCTGCATCAGGCGCAACAACAGCAGCTGTTATGGCTCTTGGTACAGCTTCAACAGGAACTGCCATTTCTGCTTTAAGCGGAGCTGCTGCAACAAATGCGACCCTTGCTGCGCTTGGCGGTGGCTCGCTTGCCGCAGGAGGCGGTGGAATAGCTTTGGGCACTACTATTTTAGGCGCTGCGACATTAGGCGTAGGTTTACTGGTTGGAGGTGTTATATTTAGCTGTGCAGGCTCTAAACTTTCAAGTAAAGTGGACAAAGCATGGGAGCAAATGATTTCAAATGAGCAAAAAATCAATAAGATCTGCAACTATCTTTTTGATTTGCAAAGAACTGCTGAAAGATATAATGCCACATTATTACGTATGCGCTCGTTGTATATGAAACAACTTGGTAAAATGCGGAATATTATTGATTCATGCTATGAGAAACACGTAAACTGGCAGAATTTATCGTTAGAAGAACAACTTGTGATAGAGAATATGGTTCTGATTGTAGGCATATTGTACAACATGTGCAAAGTGCAATTTGTATGCAAATCCAACAATTCAGACCAAAACATCATAAATAAAGTAAAAATAAACAAAGCAGAAAATGACGTTAATGATGTAATGTCACTAATGAATCAAGCAGCTTAAGTGAAACCCAAAAGTTTAAAATTCAAATTGAAAGTTTGTTAGCGCTAAACAAAGACATCACCTCTGCAGAGTTCTGCAGAGGTGATTATAAACGACTTGAAAATTTTTACCGGCAACATCAAGGACAGTGCCGTGGGACCTGATATTTATGGCTTTAACGAAACTGTAAACCCAGTCAGTTAATATGAAAATATTAGTTTAACCGCTCTAAAAGTGTCAACCAAATTCAAGGAAGGTTAATATCTCATAGTTCACGTATTCGTTTTTATTACTGAATTGAGATTTCACGTATTCAAGATTATTGCACTTGCAAAAATACACTTTTTCTTGGTTTTCAAAGAAAGCCGCATCTCCTCTGGACCTCACGGTCTGAAGACCGTTTGCACACCTGCAGTTGGTATTTTCTTACATCAAGCAGATTATCAGCACATTACATATCCTGCGCAATCGCAGGTGTAACATTTTCCGGCACACCTGCAGCAACGGATCAGCATTCTACAGCCCTCAGAGGCACTTCTGTTACTGCAGGTGTGCTCCGTTATGTCCTACCTGCAAACTGGAAATCTTAGTAATACACTATTCTTCAGACACTTACCCATTTTGCACAACCGCAGGTGTGCCGGAGCGACAGTATGAAGATAGTCCTTTAATAGAATCAGGGATATGACTGCCGGCCATAACCGGTTCGGCCCTGTAAATCCCTCCCATACCTGCGGTGCGGGCCCCTCCCGTTCACGAGGCCACAGGCGGCCACGCCGTCCGAACCGGTTACGGCCGGCATAAACCCGGTGCACTTTTGCGGATATGCGCAGCGGTTTTGCATAAGGGATAATTATATTTGCAGCGCAGCAAAGAATCTTACTATGGAAAACAAGACCGTCTATATCGCGGATTATGACCATTATACGAAGGTCCTGGGAAAAGTCGGAAAAGTGAAAGGGAATCTCTGGATTGCGACAGCCGACATCAAGGACCTGCATGTAAAAACCGGGACCGGACAGATTCCTTTTCTGGGTGTCATCGCCGGACTTATCAGAAAAGGAGTCCAGGTAAGGCTGATGCATGCCAAAGAACCGGGCCCTCTTTTCCGTGAAGACTTCGACAGATACCCGGTACTGGCGGACCGGCTGGAAAGGGTACTGTGTCCGAGAATCCATTTCAAGATGATGATTTTCGATTTCAAGGAAGCATATATCGGGTCAGCCAATCTGACCGGAGCCGGAATCGGGATGAAAAGCGTAAGAATGAGGAACTTCGAAGCGGGAATCCTGACAGACGACCTGTCTCTGGTCGATGCTGCGGCGGAACATTTCGATTCGGTCTGGAGAGGCGATAAATGCAAGGCCTGCGGCAGAAGACAGTTCTGCGGCGACCCGATAATATAAAGCTGCATATTACTTTTGAAATAACAAACCACTCGTGTCCGGTAAAATTCCGGACTAGTTATTAAAAAGTTTAACAATTAAAACAAAGTAGGTTCGGTAGAACCATCCAGTTCATTGACAATATTGCAGTTAGGTTTTGCAAAGAGGTCTTTTAGGCAGA
>JADILV010000073.1 GCA_017695115.1 Candidatus Cryptobacteroides avicola
TTCCCGTTGGCATCAAGCACGCCCTTGTCTTTCCTGCGCAGCAGAGAATAAGGAGGCGTAAGCTGCAATGAGAACGAGAACTCCGATCCCTGGCGCGGATATATCTGCTGGTCGGTAGATGTTCTGGACAAACTCAGAGTATAGCTGAGGTTATGAGAAATACCTGTATCAAACAAGAAATTGTAAGCCCAGTTCTGAAGCCTGTATGTCTGCCAGCTGAGCTGGTTGTACAGGACGAAGTAGTTGTCAGGCCATTTCAGTCTGTTTCCGATTCCCGCAGCGACACCGTAAACCTCCATGAACTCATCATCATTCAGGATGTTGAAGGCGATATAAGAATTGGTCTGTCTTGTATAGTACAAGGAAACGCTCAAGGATGTAGGCTTCTTGCCGAACAGCCACGGTTCCATGAAACTTGCAGACAGGCTCGTATAATACGTACCGTTGGTCTGGAACCTGATAGCCAGATTCTGGGCATCTCCGAGCGGCACTGGACGCCATGCGGATTTGTCAAACAGCCGTCTTGTAGAGAAGTTGTTGAAACTCAGTCCCACAGTCGCCACGAAAGTATTTCCGCCCCATCCTCCGGACAGTTCCAGCTGGCTGGAAGGCTTCTCGGTCACATTATATATAAGATCGACAGTATTGTCCGCCTGGTTCGGGATTATCGAATATCCTTTTGCCGGATCCGCAATCGCCTCAGGATCGAACTGCCCGAGAGAAGCGATTTCCCTTATGGACCTTTCGAAATCCGTCTGGCTGAACAGATAGCCCGGACGAGTGAATATCTGGCGGCGGACAACCCTTTCATTAGTAAGATCGTTGCCGTTGATTATGATATTGTTCAAAGTGGCAGGCTTGCCTTCGACAATCCTCATCTCGACGTCTACGGAATCACCTTCCACATTCAGCTCAACCGGCTGCAGCTGGAAGAAAAGGTAACCGTTGTCCCTGTAGAGTTTGGAAACGTCGAACTCATTCTGCTTTCCGCCTCCGAAAAGGCGTTTTTCCATGGTCACTACATCATAGACATCACCTTTATTGATCATCAGGATCTTGTTCAGGTCATCCGAAGAATATACGGAGTTACCGGTCCATGTTATATTCCTGAAAAAATACTGACGTCCTTCATCCACGACGAAATCTATCTGAAGTCTGTTCGGTGATATATAATAGATGGTGTCTTTCAGAATCCTGGCGTCACGGTATCCGGATTCATTGAAAGCGCTTATGAGATTGCGCTTGTCATTGTCATATTCCTTCTCGTTGAATTTCTTGGAACTGAAGAAGTTAAGAATCCGCATATCCTTAGTCTTCTTCATGGAACGGGCAAGTTTCGACTCCTTGACATGGTCGTTGCCTGCAAAGGTAATCTTCTTGATTTTCACTTTCTGCCCGCGATCCACGGCGAAATTCACCCTGATGGCGCTTTTGACCACTGTATCTTTCTTGGTCTGTACGTCGACTTTCGTCAGAAGGAATCCCTTTTCCTTATAATATCTGATGATTATATCCGATGCTGTCTTGGCCACATAGTCTGAAAAGGCCCCTCCCCTTTTAAGGTTGAGACGTTCAAGCAACTCCTTCTGCTCCCCTGTCTTTACCCCGGAAAACGTCCATCTGGAAACCCTCGGACGCTCGACTATCGATATTTTGAAGAATGCCGTATCCGTAGCAGGCACTATTGAATCGATGACCATGGAAACATCCTCGAAATACCGCTGAAGCCACAGCCTGTTCACTATCGAAGACATGTCTTCGCCCGGGACAGTAACCTCCAGTCCTTTCTGTAGACCGGTAAGCTGGATTATCTGCTTGTCACTGAAATAGTGGTTGCCTTCAACCGTAACGCCCCCTACCTTATATTTTTTTGGATTGTTGTAGTCAACCACAATACCTTCGCCTCCATTCTGGGCCAATACGGGGAAAGACACAACGGCCAGAAACAAAAGGGAGATTATCCGCCTAACTCTCATCGTCAATTACAGCTATTAAACATAACAAACGTGCAAATATACGCAATTATTTGACTTTTCCATAACGCCGGTCCCGTTTTGCATACTCCTCAAGAGCGGCATCGAATTCCGCGGCTCTGAAATCAGGCCATAGCGTATCAGTGAAATACAGTTCCGAATACGCACCCTGCCACAACAGGTAATTGCTCAGTCTGAGTTCTCCCGAAGTCCGGATAATGAGATCCGGATCAGGAATATCCGCAGTAGACATGTACCGGCAGAAATCATCTGTGGACATAGCCATGATATCCTGCAGCCCCGAAGGGTTTTCCGCGGCTTCGGCAGCAAGACGTTTTGCAGCCTGGAGAATATCCCAGCGTCCGCTATAGCTCAGGAATATCACGAGAGACAGGTTCCGGCAGTCCGCCGTACGCTGCATACAGTCATCTATCTCTGCATTCAGCCTGTCATCCAGCCGGGCCCTGTTGCCAAGTACTATGAACCTGATTCCGTTCTCCAGAAAAGCCGGCAGTTCATTTACCATGGCTTTGACCATAAGCTCCATCAGGGAACTTACTTCTGCCTGCGGTCTGTCCCAGTTCTCCTCCGAGAATGCGAACAAAGAGAGGTATCTGACTCCTTTTTTCACCGCTTCTTCCGTACATGCCCTGACACTCTCAACTCCTTCTATATGACCGTAGAATCTTTCCTGACCACGCTCTTTCGCCCATCTTCCGTTGCCGTCCATAATAATCGAGACATGGACCGGTATCCTGCTGTTTTCTTCCATAACGCTTTTACTGATTATTGCCATTTCTGATGTCTTCGCCCCAGAAAAGTTTTCCGGTAAGGGCGTTGATAAAGTTTGCCCCGTCCAATTTGATGCGGTTTAACGGAAACCCGGCCTTGGATATCCTGATTCTTGCCAGGGCTCCTGTCTCGGCGTTCCTGTTGTCTGCAGTGAAAAGCACTCTGCTGTCCCTTGAGACAAAACCGATTTCTATGACGGAACTGTCCGGCACAATCAAAGGCCTGACATTAAGGTTATGCGGAGCAATCGGCGCGATTATCAACACTTTGGACTCAGGCAGCACGATAGGCCCCCCGACACTGAGCGAATATGCCGTAGACCCTGAACTCGTAGCGACAAGCAGTCCGTCAGACCAATAGACAGGCAGGCTGTTTCCGTCTACACTCACTGTAACTCCGAGTGTAGCAGCCCCTGATCTGTGGACGGTGAACTCATTCAAGGCATAAGGCCATGAATCTATCTGCGGAGAAGCCGCCCCTTTAATGAATTCAGCATGTAGCAGAGTGCGTTTCTCGACTGAATATCCGCCGGAAGCAATGGCACCGCATACATCCTCCGGAGTGTTTTCCGACAGGAAGCCCAGCCGCCCGAAGTTCACGCCGAGAACAGGAATCGCACTCTCTCCCGCCACAGTCGCGGCGGAAAGGAACGTGCCGTCACCACCGACGCTCAGAATCATTCCCGTACCGGAAACAATATCCGATGATCTGCTGACAGGATACAGACTGTACCCCAGACCGCAGAGTCCTTCCTCCAGCCTTTTATACCTCCCGTCGGACAGGAATCGCCTGTCCCGGACAAATACAGCCAGTTTCTTATCCTGTATCATCTGATTATTGCCATACGGGCGTCAAAAATAGCACTATTTTACCAAACTTTAAACAATAATAGATAAATATGTATATTTTTGCGGCGCAAAACATTAAAGACATGACGAAACTGAGTGTCAACATAAACAAGATCGCCACTCTCAGGAACTCCAGAGGCGGAAACATGCCGGATGTGCTGAAAGCCGCGACCGACTGCGAGAAGTTCGGGGCTGAAGGAATAACCGTCCATCCGAGACCTGATGAAAGGCATATAAGATATTCGGATGTCAGGGCCATCAGACCTGCCATTTCCACCGAACTCAATATAGAGGGGAATCCAATCCCTAAATTCATAGATCTGGTCAGCGAGGTAAAACCGGCCCAGGTGACGCTTGTTCCCGATGCGGAAGACGCCCTTACTTCAAACGCAGGATGGGATACCATAAAAAACAGGAGTTTCCTTTCTGAAGTATGCAGGGAATTCAAAAGCCATGGCATCCGCACATCCATATTCATAGACCCGGTTCCCGCTATGGCAGAGGGGGCAGCAAAATGCGGATGCGACCGGGTGGAACTTTACACGGAATCCTACGCGTCAGGCTACCGGAACGACAGACTGGCCGCCATCGCACCTTACGTGGCCACGGCAGAAGCGGCCAGAGACTGCGGAATCGGGCTCAATGCCGGGCATGATCTCAATCTGGAAAACCTTGAATTCTACATAAGGACCATTCCCTGGACCGATGAAGTGTCTATCGGGCACGCTATCATCTGCGATGCCCTTTACATGGGACTTGAAAGAACAATCCGGGCATATCTGTCCAAAGTAAAGATATTTTGACTATCTTTGCGGAATATTCGGCTTTTTCAGCCGGAAAACCGATCCGAAATAACAACGAAAACGACTTTATATGAAAAATGTATCTTTGATCCTCAGCATTGTTGCCATACTGGCGGCAGCAGCATTCGGAATAATCCTGCTTACATCTGACAAAGGCCAGGCCGCCGGAACCGGCACTGAAGGGACGGAAACGACAAGTCCTGCAGCCAAAGGCGATATCGTCTATATCCAGCTTGACCGCATACTGCAGGAATACGACATGGCAAATGATCTGAGGTCTGTAGTAGAGACTAAAGTACAGAATATACAGGCCGAAGTGGACAGAAGAGGGAAAAAACTGGAAACCGATGTAAACGAATTCCAGGAAAAGCTCAACAAAGGACTCATGACAAGGTCTGTAGCCGAAGTCCAGAGCGAAAAGCTCAGACAGCAGGAAGCCGAGTTCAACACCTATGCAAACCAGAAGCAGAACGAAATCCTGGAAGAGCAGACCGTCATGATGAACCAGCTCGCCGACGCCATCAAGACATTCCTCGACAAATACAATGAAGACAAGAAGTACGCGATGATACTTACGAACCAGGGCGGAGCCCCTGTAATTACAGGCGATGCCACACTTGACATCACAGATGACGTCCTTGTCAAACTGAACGAGGAATACATCAAGAATAAGAACAAGAAAGACTGACCGGAATCTTGAGAATCGCAATACTGTCATGTTTCTACCCGTACAGAGGCGGAATATCTCAGTTTAACGCATGCTTATACGGAGAACTGGGCAAAGGACATGTTGTCAAAGCGTTCAATTTCAAAAGGCAGTATCCTGACATACTGTTCCCGGGCAAGACACAGTACGTGACAGCAGATGACGAGGCCGTACCGATAGAGAGCACATCCCTGTTGGATACGGCCAATCCTTTTTCCTACTTCACCACACTGAAGGCCATCAGGGAGTGGAAGCCGGATCTGCTTATCGTAAGATACTGGATGTCATACTTTGCACCCTCACTTGGATTCATCACCAGACACATGAAAAAGCACTGCACAGTGGTTTCCATTCTGGATAATGTAATTCCACATGAACAGCACTTCTTCGACAGGCCGTTTACAGGATATTTCCTGAAAGGGAGCCATGGTTATGTGACATTATGCGAAGCGGTTGCGCGTGATCTGGTCGGAATCGCTCCGGACGCAAGATACACGGTAATCCAGCACCCTCTATATTCTCATTTCGGAGAAAAGACGGAAAGGCGCCTGGCAGAAGAAAAGCTCGGAATCAGAAGCGGGATGAAGAATATCCTGTTTTTCGGGCTCATCCGGGAATATAAAGGGCTGGACATACTCATAGAAGCCTTCAAAGGGCTTGGAGAAGAATACCAGCTTATAATCGCCGGTGAACCGTACGGCAGTTTCACCAGATACCGTGAAATGATCGACGGGTCCGGATGCCAGGAACGTATCTTCACATTCCTCAACTACATAAAGGATTCAGAAGTAAAAAACTACTTTTCAGTTGCTGATGTAACAGTACTTCCGTACAGAAGCGCTACCCAGAGCGGAATCAGTTCGATTTCGTATCATTTCGAAGTTCCAATGATTGTCACTGACGTCGGCGGAATGAAGGAAACCATAGGGGACAAAGGGACCGGTGTTCTGGCTGATGACTGCACACCGGAATCAATCAGAAAATCAATACGCCTGTATTTCAGCGACCCTGTGATCCCTGAAAAATGCAAGGCTGAAATAAGAAAAGAAAAAGAACGGCTCTCGTGGGAAAATTTCTGCAGGCAGCTTCTGGCTTTTTCCGCACAACTCAAAAATACTCTATGATGAAAAACAGATTTCCAGCCGTTCTGGCTATAGGATTGCTTATAATCGTATGCCAGACTGACTATTCTCGCGCACAGGACTATACTGCACCTCAGGTCACCGTCTCCAAAGAAAAGACGAAGATGGGAGGGAAACTGTACTACTCCCATATTGTGCTTGAAAAGCAGACGCTGTATTCAATAAGCAAGGCCTACGGAGTTTCTTTAGATGATATCTACAGTGCCAATCCCGGTCTGAAAGAGACGGGACTGAAGAAAAATGCGGTCATCCTCATTCCGGACCTTACTGTCAAAGAGCAGGAAAAAGGAAGGAAGAAGGCCGGCAAAGAAGAAGACAAATATACCGTACATACAGTGCGGTGGTATGAAGACCTTGACGTCATCGCAGAAAAATACGATGTCACTGTCGAATCGATAATGGAACTGAATAATCTGAAGGGAAGGAAACTAAAGAACAGACAGAAGCTCAGAATACCTTCAGCAACGGAAGTATCAGCCGCAGAGCCGGATGCTGCAGCTCAGGGACCAATCGTTCCTGCCACTTCAGGCGACGTGCAGAATGTATCTCCGGAAAACCGGACAACCACCGGCATTTCCTCTTCCATACTGCCGCTATTCCGCAAAAATTCAGTTGACATATCGCTCCTGCTCCCTTTAGCAGCCGGAGACAGCACTTCCGGAAGCAGAAGCAATATGGATTTCTACAGTGGAGCACTGCTTGCCGCCAGGCAGCTCGGTAAGGAAGGGGTCGGCATAGACCTCAGCGTATATGATGTCGCAGACGGGCAAATGCATATAACAGAAGAGAGACTCAAGAGCAGCGACGTTGTCATAGGGCCGGTTTCTGCCGGAGACTTAGGCAGGCTCCTGGCTTCTGCCCCACACAGTACATATATCGTATCGCCTCTGGATCACCGTGCAGAACCTCTGGCACTTTCGTACAAGAATTTCATACAGGCACCGTCATCTTCTACCGCCCAGTATGCAGATCTCGCCAACTGGATAAGAGAAGAAAAATCCCCTCACGATACAGTGATAATCATCCATGAAAAAGGAATTAAGGACAGGACCGGAATCAATACTCTGACCCAGGGTCTGAAAGAAAACGGAATAGGGTTCCAGACATTTTCTTACAACATCCTGGAAGGAAGAGACATACCCGACTCGCTCCGGAGCAGGATGACGCTTACAGCCAGAAACCACCTGATGATAGCATCCGAAAGCGAAGCCTTCGTCAACGATGTCATCAGAAACATAAACCTGATGGTACATGAAAAATATGACGTCGCCGTATATGCTTCATCCAAAATCCGCGGGTTCGACACCATAGAAGGTGCAAACCTTCACAACGTCAACCTGCACGTATCGGCATCCTACTACATAGACTATGATCAGAAAGAAGTGCAGGATTTCATCATGGATTACCGCGCCCTTTTCAACACGGAACCGACACCTTTCGCCTTTCAGGGCTACGACATCATATTGTATTTTGCAGGAATCTGTTCAAAATACGGAAATGCATGGCCGGCAATGCTTCCACTCGAAGAAGAGGAACTGCTGCAGTCAGGATTCAGATTTTCAAGGGTAGTCGTGGGTCAGTCGGAAGTCGGTTTTGCAAATACTGCAATACGGCGGATAACATACGGGCCGGACTATTCGGTCAGCCTTTCAAAAGGTCTTTAGCATTTGCTATCGCCGCATCAGTCAAAACCGAACCGCTGAGCATGCGGGCAACTTCAAGGACTCTCTGCTCGTCAGAGAGTTTTTTTATAGTGGTTTCAGCCTTGGAAGAAACAGGATCGACGGTCTTTGAAACAAGATAGTGGGCACTGCCTTTGGCTGCGACCTGCGGAAGGTGAGTGATGGCGAACACCTGCATGTACTTACCCATCTCACATATCAAAGCTCCCATCTTGTCCGCTACACTTCCGGAGACGCCCGTATCTATTTCATCGAAAATCATCGTAGGCATCTTATAGAAGCGGGACATTACAGCTTTTAAAGAGAGCATGATACGTGACATTTCGCCCCCCGAAGCACACTTGGCAACCTCTACAGGCTCCTTGCCGGAAGATGAAAATCTGAATACGACCGAGTCCCCGCCTGTCGGAGACATGTCGGCAGGAAGTAGATCGATTCTGAATACAGAAAACGGCAGTTCAAGGAAATGCAGTTTTTCCATAATCGCATCCGCCAGAGCCGAAGCGGCCTTCTCTCTTACGGCATGCAGTGCCTCTGACCTGGACTGTAGTTCCGACATGACACAGGCCATTTCTTTTTCTGCAGCCTCTTTCCGCTCCTGAAGGCCGGACACACCGGCTACAGAGGCCGAAAGTGATTCCCTTAAGGCGATAAGCTCATCTACACTGCCGCAGGAGTGTCTGTGCATAAGACCGTATAACAAGGAAATCCTGTCATCTACGGCCTGCAGTCTCTCCGGAGACACATCGACAGAGGAGTTGATTTCCGTTACTTCCGAATAAATATCATCAAGTTCAAGACGGCTGGACTCAATCCGCGAAGCAAGGGCAGACGCTTCAGGCACAAAAGGCGTCAGTTTTTCAAGACTACGCTGCACGGATTTCAAGGAAGCGGACAGAGACCTGGCCCCATCACCGCCATCACCGGAAAACTCAGACTCTACAGAGCAGAGGGATGACTTGATATCTTCGGCATTTGCCAGTTTCTTCTGCTCCGATTCAAGGTCCTCAAGTTCCCCTGGGACCAGTCTGGCATCTTCCAGATGGTGCAGGACCGAGGAATTGTATTCCTGCTCGGACAAGGATTTTTCTATAGCGGATGTCACGGTCTCCAGTTCGGACTTAAGGGCTGTGTACCGGTTCCACAATTCCCGGAAGTCCTGAAGCGCATCTGCATTCCCGGCAAAACTGTCAAGCATCATCAACTGGAATTTCCTGTCCGAAAGGAGCAGCGTCTGATGCTGCGAGTGGATATCCAGCAAACGGGAAGAAACCGAAGAGAGGACCTGCACAGCGACAGGACAGTCATTGATAAACGCACGGGAACGCCCAGAGCGGCTGACAATCCTTCTCACTACAAGAAGCCCGTCATCCCACTCGACATCATTATCCCCGACTACCTGCCGCAGGACGGGATCGCTGTCTCCCATGTCAAATACCGCCTCAACCACACAGTTTTCCGCGCCATCCCCTATCACGGACGGATCCGCCTTGGCACCGCAGACCATTGCAAGTGCGCCTGTCATTATGGATTTTCCTGCACCGGTCTGGCCTGTAACTATGACAAGACCCTCCGGAAAATCGATATCCAGAAAGTCTATAAGCACATAGTTCTTGACATGCAGGCTTTTAAGCATCGCTTACCCAGTTTAGTCTTCAGACTCCTGGTTCTGCGCCATCCTGTAATAGATTTCACCTGACTCGAATTCCGAAATGGCGACAAGTCCTGGTTTAGGCTGCTTTTCGTAATACTTTGAGATCTCTATCTGCTCCCTGTTTTCAAAGACCTCTTCCATTGTATCCCTGTCATTCTTGAAATCTTCAAGCTTCTTGGTAAGCTCTTTCTTTTCAGCCATAGCTATCTGGTTGGCCCTTTTTGACAGGATGACCACTGTCTCATAAATATTGCCGGTCGGAGCCGCAAGATCACAGAGATCCCTTGTAATAGTGTTTGTAGGTACTTTCTTTGATGTCATATCCGTTAAAACTTTTCTCTATAATATTATACATGGGATAACCGGACGGGTTTCACTTTTTTTCTCCTGTTTCCGCACTGTTTATTTCCTCTTCATCCAGGACGGCTTCCTCAACGACGTCCGCTTCAGACTCTTTCAACAGTTTACGGTTCCTCCTGTCCTCTATCTTTGCCTCCCGCGCCAGACGCTTGCGCTCTTTGGCGAAATCCTTTTCATCAATATCATCAAAGAGCTCTGTATCCACAGGGCGTCCGAGCTCTTTCTGGGCTCTGCGGTACAGCACATCAAGTTCGCGCCGGTAAGGCGAGTCCGGCAGTTCTCCGACAAAATTAAGATAGTCGTCAATGAATGTAAGATACCTTTCTTTCTGCTTTGACCGTACACTCAGATGGGCATACTTATAGGAAGACATGGCGATATAGTAGAGTATATCTTCCCGGTAGACATTTTCGGAATTGTCTTTCAGGACATTTCTCAGAGCGACCCTCGAAGCGATGTAGTCCTCCATCTTATAATAGAGTTTCGCCCCTTCATAGGCCTTGGTATCAAGCCGCTTGTTCAGGTCATCAAGCATATCCCTGCACACCCCGATATTCTCATTGTCCGGATATTCGGCAATGTATTCATTGATGGCACTTATAGCCAGATTCGTAGGAGACTGGTCCAGTTCATACCTCAGGGTCTGCCGGTAAAGGCAGTCGATTCTGAGAAACCTCGCCTGCGGGGCAAAAGGACTGCGCGGGAAGCTCCCCACGAAATCGGAAAAATTGGTTTCCGCCGTATAATAGTCTGAATTCCTGTAATTGCTCAATCCCCAATAATACCTGACGGTATCATCCCTCTCTGTCCCGTTCGTCAGCACTGACAACGATTCGAACAAAGCAGCCGCCTTCTGATATTTTTCCTGGTCGAAATATTTGAAAGCAGCATCATACTTGAGGTCCGCATCATTGCTGTTAAGCAACATTTCATACTGGGATTTGCATGAGACTGCAGACAGCACGGCAGCCATGGCTATGATAAAAAACCTGATATGCTTCATAGTCGCACTATAAGTAGTTAAATTATTGATTGTCATTTTGAAGAAAGGAATTTCTCAAGATCAAGCGCTGCCCTGCATCCGGATGCGGCGGCCGTTACAGCCTGCCGGTAAAGCGGATCCTGGACATCCCCTGCCGCAAAGACACCTTCCACATTGGTCCTTGACGTCTTGCCCTCAGTGACGATGTAGCCGTTCGCGTCTACGTTGACCCACCTGCTGAAAAGTTCGGAATTCGGATGGTGTCCTATCGCCAGGAAAAATCCGTCGACCTTGATTTCGAATCTTGTCCCGTCTTTCCTCAGAAGCCTGGCTCCGGTCACGCCGGTGGCATCTCCGAGCACTTCTTCCGTGTTGCAGTTCCAGAGGATTTCTATATTTCCCGTCTTGCGGACCCTGTCCTGCATCGCCTCTGAAGCCCGCAGCACGTCCCTCCTTACTATCATATATACCTTGCTGCAAAGTGATGCCAGATAAGTAGCTTCTTCACAAGCGGTATCGCCGCCGCCGACAACTGCCACTGCCTTCCCCCTATAGAAAAAGCCGTCGCAGGTAGCGCAGGCAGAGACTCCCATGCCCTTGAATTTTTCCTCGGACGGAAGCCCGAGATAACGTGCCGTAGCTCCTGTCGCAATGATAACAGCCTCCGCTTCGACCTCATTCCCGTCATCGGTCGAAAACCTGAACGGGCGGGATGACAAGTCCGCCGCCGTCACTGTCCCGGAGCGGAGATCGGCTCCGAGCCTCAATGCCTGGGCCCGCATCGCATCCATGAGCCCCTGTCCGTCTATACCTTTTTCAAATCCGGGGAAATTCTCTATATCCGTAGTGGTCGTAAGCTGTCCGCCAGGCTGGAGTCCTTCATAAAGTACCGGAACCAGACCGGCCCTGGAGGCATAGATGGCCGCGGTATAGCCGGCCGGGCCGCCTCCTATTATCAGACACTGTATATGTTCCATTCCAATATCCATTAATTATTCTGCACAATCTGCAAATATAAACATTTATTTGTTATTTACGTTTTTTATCTTTGCAGTGCAAGATTCTGTCGACACAGGGTTTATTTTATTGGACAAATAAATTTAATGCACAATGAAAAAATATTTGAAATGGCTTTTCTCATTTACAGCCTTGCTCTCAATCGGAATCATGCCGCAGTCCTGCTCGAATGACGACGGATACGATCCGTCCCTGTTGTTGCCGAATGCAATCGTCACTCTCAAGCCGGCGGACGGGACACCGTCATTCTATATACAGCTTGACGACAAGACAACCCTGGAGCCCACCAACATCCTGGCATCTCCATTCGGAGAAAAGGAAGGACGGGCACTGATAAACTACACGGAAACAGGTGAGGACAGCGAAAAATACGACAGGAAGGTCTACGTCAACTGGATCGATCCGGTGCTGACCAAAAGCCTTGTTCAGGATTTGGGTGACGAGAATGATTCCAAGTACGGCTCAGATCCTGTCGAAATCGCAGATTCATGGGTAAATATCGCTGAAGACGGCTATCTTACGCTGCAGTTCATAACATTCTTCGGCAATTCAGGAATCGCACACGAAGTGAATCTGCTCAATGCAGGAACGGAAGAAAACAGGTATATTGTAGAATTCCGCCACAATGCGCACGGAGACTACAGCAGCTCCCTTGCATCAGGCATAGCCGCATTCAGGCTGGACGGACTTGAGGACGGGCTCGGACTTCCGGACACAAACGGGAAAACGGTCAAACTCACACTCAAATACAAGTCTTTCGATGGAGAAAAGACCATGGAATTTGACTATTGTACCCGAAAAGCGACTGAATCCGGCAATATAGACACAGAATCAGAATACAGGATTAAACTCAGATAAAGAGACAGTCCGGATAGCGGGACATGGTAAAGGACAAGGATCTACAGCTCGTAACGGATATAGGGAAAGGAGACAGGTCTGCCATGTCGGACCTGTACTTCCGTTATGCAGGCTACCTCCGTGCCCTGTGCTCCAGATATATCACGGATGACAATGATGTAAATGACATTCTCCAGTCATGCTTCATCAAAATATTCACATCAATCGACAGGTTCCAGTACCGCGGTCCGGGTTCTCTCAAGGCATGGATAAGCAGAATCACGGTAAACGAATCCATCAGATTCCTTTCTTCCTGCAAAAAGGCCGGTGCCTTCAAGGACAATCTTATAAAAGAAACCGACGAATATGCGGACGAAGACCCTGAAGTAGATGACATTCCGGCAGATGTCCTGCAGCAGATGATCCGGGAATTGCCTGACGGGTACAGAAGCGTATTCAATCTTTATGTTCTGGAAGAAAAAAGCCACCGTGAAATAGCTGAAATGCTCGGTATCACTGAAAGCACATCGGCATCACAGTTCCACAGGGCCAAAAAACTTCTGGCAGCCAGAATAAAGGAATACAGAAATATGATAAACAGATAAGATATGGACAGACGGTGGGAACAGCAGTTGCGTGACAAGATGTCTCAATATTCCCAGAGCGAGCCCGAGGGTCTCTGGGAGGGAATCATGCAGCAGATGGACTTGATTTCCTCTGAAAAGAAAGATAAAGGGAAAAAGAGGAACAACGTCTTCATTATGGCATGCGCTACCGCGGCAGCTGCAGCTATAGCAGCCTTCTTCGTGCTGCAGGAAAACCATATCCGGTCCATGCCCCCAAAAGCCGGCATCTATGCCCTGTATGACAATAATGCAGAAAATGTACTGCATGTCCAGGATATTCCGTCACCTCGAAGAATCGCCATGGCGGAACGGACAATAAAACAATCCTGCGACAAAATCACGGAGCCTGACAAAAAAAACATATCTGCCCCGACGGAAGCCCCTGAAACAGAAACGGCAACCGTATCTCCGTCTCCCGCCACTGCAGACGGCAATCAGAAAAATGCACCATCAGAAATAGAGGAAGAATATGCTCCCTATGTTTTTCCCGACACGGATGTCAAACGGGAGAAAAGAAGCCGCTCCAGAAAACGGTTCAGCACCAGTCTGTCTGTTTCCAATCTGACTGGAGACAGCCACAGTTACGGCGGCTTCGGCACCATCCAGCCAGCTGCATCATCTTTCAAGGGCATTCCTGGCAAAGATGTTATCAGCACCATTCCCGGCAACGGCATAATGCTTCTGAGCGGCGGCAATGAATCAAATACGGAAATCCGGCACAGACAGCCCATCAGGGCCGGGGTATCTTTCAAATACTACCTTACTGACAGGTGGGGAGCCGAAACCGGAATTGTATATTCTTATCTGTCATCACGTATGGAAACAGGGAACTCGAGCATGTATTCGAGCAAGACAGACCAGCAGCTCCACTATATAGGAGTTCCTCTTAAAATAAGCTACGACATATTCGACATGAAATACCTTACGATTTATGCCGGAGCCGGAGGAATGGTGGAAAAATGCATTTCCGGAACAGCGCGGAACAGGACCGGCATAAACGGCACGGATTTAAAAGAGACGACAGACAGACTCACAATCAAGCCGTTACAATGGTCGGTCAGTGCTGAAGCAGGAATACAGGGCAATATAACCGATTTTCTCGGAATATACATAGAGCCCGGTATAAGCTGGCATTTCGACAACAAAAGCATTGTCAGCACAATCTACAAAGAAAAGCCGCTGAACTTCAACATAGAATTCGGCCTCAGGTTTTCTTTTGACTAAAAATCGACACAAGTGTTGCAGTATAGGATTTTTTTACTATCTTTGCAATCCCAAATCCAACATGGTACCCATAGTTCAGTTGGTTAGAGCGTCAGATTGTGGTTCTGAATGTCGTCGGTTCGAATCCGACTGGGTACCCTCCCAAGGTCTTGAAATCAGTTGATTTTCAAGGCCTTTTTCTTTTGTCGCAGGTTGCCCATGTACTCTGAGGACACACATCCGGACCGGAAGGAATAAAAAAGAGGATGTACCATATTGAATTTGATACATCCTCATCTCATCATTATACCAGGTCGGGGAGAGAACCCCGACAGGAATTTACTCTACAAAAGCTATGATTTCACCTTTAGCGACCATATCGCCCTGCTTTGAGCATACTGCGACAATACGGCCGTCGACTGCAGGAACCACCTCTTCCATGCCATAGTATGTCTGGATATAGCTCATAGCCTGACCGGCTTTGACTTCCGTCCCGACAACCGGAGCTGTGGAAGCATCATCTACATCTATCTGCCACAGAAGCTGGCCTTTGACAGGAGCCTGGACAGGAGTCGCCTTCGGATATTTCTCCGCAATCTTCTCCACATCATACTTAGGGACTTCAACGACAGGACGTGTAATGATTATCGGCGCACCGGCCTTCTCTTTCGCAGCCTCAAGGTCTTTCTTGAAGCGCTCCTTCGCTATGCCGCTCTTGTAATCGCGGTACTGCCTCTCGTGCATCGCGAACTCGAACAGCTCTTCATCATCCTCTCCGGTATCCCAGCCTTCTTCCTTCATCATCTGACGGTACTTGTCAAGTTCGTTCGGGAATGCATCCTGAGGATTTCCCGTGTAGAACTCAAGCCCTTTGCTCTTTGCAAGTTCCACGATTTCAGGAGCAAGCTCGCCAGGCAGTTTTCCCATCTTGCCGAGAATCATGTTCCAGGTATCCTTGTCGATAGTAGACCACCTTGGCTGGCCCTTGAGAATATTCATCAGATTCATCAGCGCGGTATTCTTCACATACTGGCTGAACGGTGTTACAAGTGGAGGATAACCCAGACGTGGCCATACATACTCCACTTCCTGGAACAGCATCACCATCAGTTCGTCAAGAGTCAGTTCCTTCTTGCCCTGGGCACGGAGTGACGCGTTTATAGCGCCGTGGAATCCTTTCAGGTCCGCCATCATAGATCCCATCATTCCGCCAGGAAGCCCGCAGCCTACAAGCAGTGAACTCATGTGGGAATTGTTCGGGTCAATCCAGTAGCCGAGGAACTCGTCGATGAATTTCTGGGTAAGACGGCGCACCTCCATATAGGCGTTCATATTGAGATCCTTCACCTTGAACCCGTCAGCTTTCATCATTTCACGGATAGTAATCACATCCGGATGGACTTTTCCCCATGAAAGCGGCTCTACTGCAACATCCAGATAATCTGCGCCGGCCCTTGCCACCTCAAGCATTGAAGCAGGAGAAAAACCCGGGCCCGTATGTCCGTGATACTGTACCTTGATATGAGGATATTTCTTCTTGATGGAAGAAGTGAGCCTGCCGAGGAAAGTCGGACGTCCGATGCCGGCCATGTCCTTGAGACAAATCTCATCGCACCCGTATTCCACTACCTTGTCCACTATACCCATATAGTATTCTACCGTATGGATAGGGGAATTGGTTATGGAAAGGGCCACCTGTGAAATCATCCCCCCTTTCTTTGCATACTCGACAGAAAGGCGGAGATTCCTATGGTCATTAAGTCCGCAGAAAGAACGTGATATGTTCGTACCCTGCTTGCACTTTACCTTATACATAAGTTCGCGGACATCAGCAGGTACAGGATTCATCCTGAGTGCGTTGAGTCCGCGTTCAAGCATGTGTGTCTGTATTCCGACCTTGTTGAAAGGAGCAGTCCACTCACGTACAGCCTTGTTAGGATTCTCTCCGAACAGGAGGTTGACCTGTTCGAATGCTCCACCATTGGTTTCAACCCTGTCGAAGCACCCCATGTCGATAATCGCAGGAGCTACCTCTTTAAGCTGGCTGACCGTAGGCACATATTTGCCTGAAGACTGCCACATGTCCCTGTAGACCAGGGAGAATTTTATTTCTCTTGCCATAAATAAGATATTATCAATCTGTTCAGCCTGCAAATATAATGGTTTTTATCAAACATTCATCCTTATAGGAGAGAGAAGTCTGTATATCCAGGCAAGCACCGGGTCCGGAAGGACTCTCACCACAGGCTTGAAAATATGGTTCAGAAGGCCTGGCATCGTGCCTTTGCGTCTTTTGAATGTAGCTTTCAGGGCCTTTTCTACCGCCTTTTCCGCAGGGACCATTATCCGCAGAGCCCGCGCCAGCTTCCGGTATGAAGGCTTGAGATTGAAAAGCGGAGTATCCACTGCGCCGAAATATGCATTGGTCACACTCACTCCGGTTCCGCGGCATTCCACTCTCAGCGCACGCGAAAAATCTTTTACGAAGCGCTTGGTAGAGGCATACATTCCGAGTCCCGGCCACGGTATCCAGGCGGCAAGGGACGAGACATTCAGAATATAGCCGCAACCTCTCGCCCGCATATCCGGAACATAAGACCGGCACAACAGGAGCGGTGTATAGTCGTGGACCATCACCATCCGGGAAAGGGCAGCAGGCGATGTCTCTGCAATTCCCTGATAATAAAACAGTCCTGCATTGTTTACAAGCACTTCGACATCACAGCCGTTCTCCCGTGTAAAACCATACACCTTCTCTGCCGCATCCGGTCTGGAAAGGTCCTGTACTAAAGGAAGGACCGTGAATGACGATTTATATGGCTTCCTCCGGTCTTCAAGTCCTGATATCATGAGTTTCAATTCACCGGCTACGGTTTCAAGCTTAAGTGCATTTATATCTACTATAACCAGATTGTACCCCATAAGCGCAAGGTTCTCCGCATACAGCCTGCCCATACCGGACGCGGCACCTGTCACCACCGCGAAACTGCGGTAGGCGTTGAAAATATTGTGTAATCCCATATTGCCACAACTGTTTCTAAATTGGAATTTTTCAATTTTATTTGGCCCAAGTACAAAATATTCGTACTTTTGCACAATTTGAAATGCAAATATATGACCATTTCCAGAAATACGAATATAGAGACATTCAAAACCGACCTCAAAAGACACGGTCTGAAAGCTACTCCACAAAGGCTTGCCGTACACCAGGCCATGATGAAGCTCGGCCATGCCTCAGCAGATATGGTTACCGATGAAATTAAAAAAAACGGAGCTACTAAAGTCACGGTCGCTTCTGTGTACAACATCCTCACGAACCTCGCCCTGCTGGGCATCTATGACCACAGGATGAGTTCAAACAACAAGATGTACTTCGATGTGAACACATTCAAGCATCTGCATATCTATGACTGCGAGAACCATGAATACAGAGACGTCATAGATGAAGAGCTTCTGGATCTGGTGGAAAAGCACCTTACAAGGCGCAAGTTCAAAGGCTACAGGATAGAGGACATCGACATCCAGCTGATAGGAAGACCGACAAGAAGGAAATCCAAAAGCGTCTCTGCATAAAACGGCAGGAGCAGGTTCACAGCAGCGAACCGTACACCTTTTCAAGAGCGGCCGCGCTGTTTTTCCAGTCGAACATTTCCAGCCGCGCCTTTCCTTTCTTTACAAGCGACGAGCACAGATATTTGTCTTCCAGGCATCTGGTTACAGCATCGCAAACGGATTCGCTGTCACCGGGCCTGAAATACAGTGCAGCGTCCGACGCCACCTCGGGAAAACAGCTTGCATCGGACAGACACACAGGACAGCCGGCCCTGAAAGCCTCCAATATAGGAAGACCGAAGCCTTCATACAATGACGGAAAGACAAAGGCTTCCGCATTCTGATAAAGGGAAAGCAGCCGGGCATCGCTTGCCTGCAGTGCCGAAACCCTGCTACCGACCCCTAAAGACACCAGAGCCTTACGTTCACAAGCTTTCAGAGGTTCACCTACACACACGACCTGCAAATCCTTCTGCTTGTCCATAACAGGCTTGAGATCATGCATGAAAGGCAGGAAATTCTTATATCCGTCACGTCTGCCGACAAACAGAAGATATCTTTCCGGCCACGGTCCTTCCTCAGGCTGCAGTTCCTTGAACGATGCTCCGTGGTATATTACAGATATCTTTGACGGATCCACTTCCGGATACAGGGTAAGTATATCTTTCTTTGTATTTTCAGAAACCGCAACTACATGGTCCGACTCAAGAATCTGTCTTTTCTTATCTCTGACAATCTTTCCGCCATAGGCTTCCGGATAAAGTTCATGGATCATGTCATGCACAGTGACAACTACAGGTCTGCGTACTTTTCCGAAAAAATAGCATCCGTAATATGTCGGATGGAAAATATCATATTCCTGATGCGAGATATCATATTCCGAATATGCCTTGTTTATCATATCCACCGCAGCAAGAGGCAGTTTCCTGCCCCTGAACCTGAAATCATAATCCTTTACCTTCCTCAAAAACACGGAAGAGTTTCCGGAAATATAGACATTCCTGTTGTATTTGAGCGAAACGACAGGTTCCACTTCAGGAGAGAAATGGCTGAAAAGTTCGGCAAAATACCGGGTTATGCCTCCGGTTCTCTGCGTTGAAAATTTCTGGTAGTCGAAAAGGACTCTCATCTCATCACGTTTTTTTGTCAGAGCAATATCTGTGCAGCGTGATTCTTGGTATCGACCTTCTCTATTATTCTTTCAAGAATTCCGTCTTCCGAAAAAATGAACGTCCGGCGCAAGGTTCCGACACAAGTCCTGCCGCACATCTTCTTCTCTCCCCATGCCCCGAAATCCTGAAGCATCCGGGTGGTCTTGTCTGAAAGGAGAGTAAACGGGAGCGAGTACTTCTGAGCGAATTTCCTGTGCGAAGCCTCGCTGTCCTTGCTCACTCCTACAACATTATATCCTGCTTCCACAAGAGCTTCATAGCTGTCCCTAAGGCTGCATGCCTCCGCCGTACATCCCGGAGTATTGTCCTTCGGATAAAAGTAGATTATTGTCTTCTTTCCCATGAAATCCGAAGATTTCACTACGTTCCCGTCCTGGTCCAGGACCTCGAACTCAGGCATTCTGTCCCCTACTTTCAACATAGCATATCTGTTTAACGAATCATTTCTTATCACCGTATGCAAGATCACCGGCATCTCCCAGACCCGGCACTATATATGAATGGCTTGTCAGCTCCTCATCTACCGTCGCCACCCACAAAGTCACTTTGTCGGCCGGAAGATGCCGCTGCAGGTACTCTACCGCATATATGCTTGAAACCGGACAGACCAGATGGGTATGCGACGGAGTCCCGCCTTCAAGAAGTTTTTCGTATGCCAGCTCCAGTGAAGCGCCTGTAGCCAGCATGGTATCGGCGAGTATAAGGACCTTGCCGTCAAGATCAGGAGCCGTGACATATTCGATGTTGATATGGAAATCATCTCCTTTATCGTATTTACGGTACGCGGCCACGAAAGCGTTCTGGGCATTGTCGAAAAAATTCAGGATGCCGTTATGAAGCGGCAGCCCGGCTCTGAGTATGGTAGCCACGACTATCTGATCGTCAGGTGTATTCACATCAGCGATGCCCAGAGGCGTGGCAACCTTCTTTTCAGAATAATTGAGCCGCTTGCTTATTTCGTATGCGAAAATCGCCCCGACCCGCTCCAGATTCGTCCTGAAGCGCATGCTGTCTTTCTGGACCGTCTTGTCACGCATCTGTGCGATGAATCCGTTAAGGATGGAATTGTTTTTCCCGAGATTAATGATTTCCATGGTCATGAAACATTTTCATGCTAATATACAACAAATTTCTGTCAGTGCATAACTTCTACGCGTTCCTCCGCAAAACTGTAGAATCTGTCATCGGCAATTATTATATGGTCAAGCAGGGATATGTCGAATGTCTCCGCCGCCTTTTTCAATATGCCGGTCTGCTTTATGTCGCACGATCCCGGCTGAGGATTCCCGGACGGATGGTTGTGTACAAGAATAATCCCGCTGGCAAGCATTTCAAGCGCGTTTTTGATAATCATCTTGACATCTATTACTGTAGAAGAAGTACCTCCGGAACTGAGCCTCTCCTTTCCGAGTATATAGTTGGCCCTGTTAAGATATATCACCCAGCACTCTTCATGGGCAAGACCTTTCATAAGGTGAAGCATGTGCCTGTAGATCATAGCCGGCTCCGTTATCGAGACCTTGTCTATGGTGCTGGATTCAACGGCACAGCGCCTTCCCAATTCAAACGCCGCCGCCACGGACGCCGCCTTCCCCGGACCTATACCTGCAGTCCTGCACATCTGTTTCACCGACATGCCTGAAAGAGTAATGAGACTGTCTCCGGCAGACCTCAGCAGCATCCGGGAAATATCCACGGCATTGTCTTTCTTGCTGCCCGTCCGCACCATCGTAGCGATAAGCTCGGCATTGCTAAGCGCCCCCAGTCCTTTCTCCGCCATCTTTTCACGCGGTCTGTCATCCATTCCAAGCTCTTTGATCTTCATCGTTTTTTCCGGCAAATATAAAGATGACCGCAAAAGAAAATCCCGGAAAGGCTTCCGGGATCACGACATTTTTCTTTTTCTTTAACTTTTTTACGAATCTTTACCCTGACCTGAAATATCAGTGCTTTTCTTGATGTCTTCAATTATCCTCCCGGCCTTTGCATAACCGTCTGCATCCGCCTTCCACATAACCGCTATGACAACGGATCCCACAATACCCACTATCACCGACACCATGAATACCGAATTCCAGCCGAAGTGCTGGGCCAGATAGCCGAAGCCAAGACCCGAGACTGTCGTACTCGCATATCCGAACACACCGAGTATACCGTTGGCTGTAGCGCAGGCATGTTTTGTGGCCTGATTGGAAGCCGCTATACCCAGAAGAGCCTGCGGGCCGTAGACAAAGAAACTTGACAGGCACAGGAACACGGCGGCAAGCCAGTTCATATCGGCCGGGGTCTTCCAGAAAAGGAAAAAGGCAACGGTAGCCCCGACTGTGCAGAACAGACATGTCCTGTGCGCCCTGCTTTGCATGAATCTGTCAGTAAACCATCCGGCGACGAGCATCCCTGCAATACCTCCTATTATCTCGGATGCAGCGACTACAGACCCGGCCTGCGAAATTTCCATTCCTTTATATTGCGTAAGAAAAGTCGCCCCCCAGTCAAGTATTGTAAAACGGACTACATAAATACAGAAATTGGATACCGCCAGAATCCATATCAGGGGATTCCTGAAAACCAGCCTGCTGATGAACCGCTTGAAGGCCACTCCCGTCAGGACGGTTTCTTTATCATTGTCACCGGCAGAAGACGCAACCCCGTCATCCATGTCCTCCAGTTCCGGCAGACCGACTGACGAAGGCGTATCCTTCAGCGCAAACAACAGTATGAACGCCCCTACCACCGCTATAGATGCCGGCACGGCAAAACAAAGCTGCCATGCACTATAACCAAGATGATCAAGGATGAAAGCACATATCACACTTATAAGACCCGCTCCGATCGAATGGGATGCATTCCATATCGATTGTTTGGTGGCAAGTTCCTGCGGCCTTATCCAATGCGCCATGAGACTCATGCACGGAGGCACGCCCATACCCTGGAAATATCCGTTCAGCACCCATACCGAACCGATGATATACACCAGTGCCATTGTCGCCTTCCCTTCTGTATCAAGCACATCTACAAAAGAATCCATCGCAGGACTGAAACAGATGAAAAAATTCGCGGCCGCAGACAGGAAAAGACCTGAAGCCATTAGCTTCCTGCGGCTGAACCTGTCTGCCAGGAAACCGTTTGCAAATCTTGACAGGCCGTAAACTATCCCGTTCAGTGTAAGGAAAAGTCCCAGCTGGACCTTTGTAATGCCGAGTTCTGTCTCCAAAGCGGGCATCACCACGCTGAAGTTCTTTCTGACAAAATAATAGAAAGCATAGCCCAGCATAAGGACAATCAGGGTCCTCCACTGCCAATATCCGTATTTTTTCTTCTGCTCCGTGGTCATAGTCAAACCGTTATTTGCTTAGTATCAGTCCGATTTTTAAAAAATATCGCGTAAAGATATTAAAAAGATATTAATTAGAGGTTTCATTTTTCAAACTTTTTAGTATTTTTACGAAACAAAACGAAACAATAAATATTATTTTCCATAACATGACGGCCAATTACAACACCGTACTCGACCCCGTTTTAAAAGCAAGACTCAGCAAAATAAAACACGTGGCCCTGGATATGGACGGTACCATATATCTCGGGAATACACTTTTCCCTTTCACGCTGGACTTTCTGAAAACACTATCAGACAATGGCATAGGCTATTCATTCCTCACGAACAATCCGACAAGGTCCGTACATGATTATCTGGAAAAACTCGCAGGGATGGGAATTTCCGCCACAGAAGAGAACATGTACACGACATCCCTGGCGGCGATAGATTATATAAAGACACATTTCCCTTCCGCCAGAAGACTGTTCCTGCTTGGAACACCAAGCATGGCCCGACAGTTCGGGGAAGCGGGATTTGAAGAATGCAGTGACGACCCGGACGACATTCCTGATGTGCTTGTAGGGTCATTTGACATGACACTCACCTATTCAAGGCTGTGCCGTGCCGCATGGTGGGCTTCCCAAGGGGTTCCGTACATAGCTACCAATCCTGACAAGGTCTGCCCGACAAGTGAAAGGACCGTGCTGGTAGACTGCGGTTCCATCTGCAAATGCATAGAACATGCAACCGGCCGCAAGCCGGATATAACATTAGGAAAACCCGATCCGACCATGCTGGAGGGTATTCTCCACAGGCATGGACTCGCTCCAGATGAGATAGCCATGGCAGGAGACAGAATATATACGGACATAGCCATGGCCCACAATGCAGGAGCTTTCGGTGTGCTCGTCCTTTCGGGAGAAACGACTCTTGAAACAGCCCTGGCCGTAAAACGGGAATCGGAAAAAGAAAAAGATCCGGAGTTTTTCCCTCCGGACCTTATAGTACGTGATATAGCCGAGCTCGGGGAGCTTCTGCTGTCATGCCGGAATCCTACCTGGACTCTTTAGCAAAGAACCTGAACTGGAAAAACAGCAGATAAAGGGCTCCGCAAGTCACACAACTGTCGGCAAAATTGAATACCGGTGCAAAGAAGCGGAAAGGATGCCCGCCCAACAGCGGCAGCCAGTCAGGAAATACCGTATCTATTATAGGGAAATAGAACATATCCACAACGCGTCCGAACATGAACGGGGCATAATCCCATATCAGACCGTAAAAAAGACAGTCTATTATATTTCCCAGAGCTCCTGCCGTTATCATGGTAAGGCCGACCGTTACGCCGAAAGGAGTATCCCCTTTCTTCAACAGCCTGCCTATCCACCATACCAGAAAGCCGAACAGCACTATCCTGAACAGGGACAGCAGGAACTTGCCTACATCCCCGCCGAACTTCATCCCGAAAGCCATGCCCTCGTTCTCTATGAAATAAATCTGGAACCAGTCTCCGAACACATGGATACTGTCACCTATAGACATGTTTGTCTTGACAAGTATCTTGATCACCTGATCGATGATGACCAGAAGCACTCCGAGCGCTATCAGGAATTTCCCTTTAGAAACCTTCATCTTACTTGTTCTTGTTCATCATCTCCTTAGCCTCAACGGTGAGCGTGGCATGAGGCACAAGACGGAGCCTTTCCTTCGGGATGAGTTTTCCTGTCACGCGGCATACGCCGTATGTCTTGTTCTCGATCCTGACAAGAGCAGCCTCCAGATTCTGTATGAACTTGTACTGACGCTGGGCAAGCTGTCCGGCCTCCTCCTTTGAAAGAGTGGAAGCCCCTTCCTCCATTACCTTGAATGTAGGGGACGTGTCTTCAATATCGTTGCTTGATCCGTGGGTAACGACATCCCTAAGAGTCTTGTACTCCTTTTTGGCTTTTGCAAGCATATCGAGGATTATCTCCTTGAATTCCTGAAGTTCCTCATCACTGTAGCGGACCTTGAGTTCTGGCTCATTGTTTTTCTTTTCTTCAGCCATAATCGTATAGTTTTAGTTATATATCATCAAATTTTCCTGACATCTATATTTATCGGAGTATCGCCCCATTCAACCTCTGCGCCGTGCACATCTCCTTCCGCCCGCATAAGAACGATATCCGCGGAAAGGGTCTGGGCAAGCACATAGTTCCTGAAATTCTCCAGCGAATCATTCAGTTCGGCGTAATTGTCCCCGTCAGCGTATATCGTGACATTCACCCTGTCGGTAACATCGAACCCGCTGTCCTTCCTCAGATTCTGTATCCTGTTTATCAGTTCCCTCGCCGTACCTTCCTGCTTCAGAGTGTCGGTGATGGTGACGTCAAGTGCAAGTGTCAGCGGCCCGTCCGAAGCTACAAGCCATCCTGGCATGTCCTCGGATGAAATCTCATAATCGCCGGCGGCCAATTGCACATCTCCGGACGGCAGATGAAGAAGGTATCCCGACTCCCCGCTTGCCTGCACCGCGGCAATCTCCGTCTGTGAAAGGCCTGCAAATGCAGCGGCGATTTCCTTCATCTGTTTGCCGTACTTCTTTCCGAGAGTCTTGAAATTAGGCTTTATCTTCTTGGTAATAAGACCTGCAGTATCTGCGATGAATTCAGCGTCCTTGACATTGACCTCAACAAGAAGAAGCGCCTTTACTTTCTCAAGCTGCTCTTTGACAGTACTGTCAATAACAGGAATTATAAGTTTTGAAAGCGGCTGGCGGACTTTGATATTGACTTTTCTTCTGAGAGCCAGCACCATAGAAGACGCCCTCTGGGCAAGAGCCATCCTTTCTTCCAGATCCTTGTCGACTACCGACGCATCGTATGACGGCATCGGCACATAATGTACAGACTCAGCATCCGGCACCAGATCAAGATAAAGTCTTTCCATAAAGAACGGAGCAATAGGCGCAGCCAGAAGGGCCACATCCACAAGCACTTCGTATAATGTCTGATATGCAGTCAGTTTGTCATGGTCCATCTCTCCGCCCCAGAAGCGCTTCCTGTTAAGGCGTACATACCAGTTGCTCAGATGGTCGCAAACGAAATCCTGGATAAGCCGTCCGGCAGTCGTTATATCATAATCCTCGTATGCTGCCTCTACATTCTTCGCCAGAGTATTGAGAAGGGAAATTATCCACCTGTCTATCTCCGGACGCTCCGCTACCGGAATGTTCTCCACAGCGGCAGGATCGAAGCCGTCCACATTGGCATACAGGGCAAAGAATGAATATGTATTGTACAGTGTGCCGAAGAATTTTCTGCGGACTTCATCGACACCGGCTTCATCGAACTTAAGATTGTCCCATGGCTGGGAATTGGTAAGCATATACCATCTCAATGCATCCGGACCGTATTTGTCGAGAGCCTTGAACGGATCGACTGCATTGCCGAGCCGCTTGCTCATCTTGTTGCCGTCCTTGTCAAGCACAAGCCCGTTGGATATGACCCTCTTGAATGCACAGGTTCCGCTCACCATAGTATGAATGGCGTGCAGGGTATAGAACCATCCTCTGGTCTGGTCCACTCCTTCCGCTATAAAATCGGCAGTACAGCCGAATTTCGGATTCCCCAGGTTTCTCAGGCCCTCCTGGGCATAAGGCATTGACCCCGAGTCAAACCACACGTCGATAAGATCCGGCTCGCGGAACATCTTCTTTCCGCTATCGGACACGAGGTAGATTTCATCCACATACGGTCTGTGAAGATCTATTTTCCCGTAATTTTCGCGTGACATGTCATCCGGATTGAAACCTTTGTCCTTCAAAGGATTTGACGGCATTATCCCGGCCTCCACAGACTTTTCTATTTCCGCATAGAGTTCTTTGAGCGACCCTATGCACTTCTCTTCCCTGCCGTCTTCGCTTCTCCAGACAGGAAGCGGCGTTCCCCAGTAGCGGCTGCGGGAAAGGTTCCAGTCCTGGATATTCTCAAGCCACTTCCCGAAACGTCCGGTCCCTGTAGACTCGGGCTTCCAGGCAATAGTGTCATTCAACTCTATCATCTTCTCCCTGACGGCGGTAGTCTTTATGAACCACGAATCCAGTGGATAGTAGAGCACCGGCTTGTCCGTCCTCCAGCAGTGCGGATATGTATGCACGTGCTTTTCTATCTTGAACGCCTTGCCCTGCTGTTTCAGCATCACGCAAAGATCGACATCGAGGGTCGGGGCATCGGGACCGAGAGTATCATCGTACGCATTCTTGACATACCGTCCGGCAAACTCTTCATATTCAGGAGCCACCCTTTCGGCAATATAGGCAGGGTCCATATCTTCGATCCTGTAGAAACGTCCCTTCCTGTCCACCTGCGCCTGCCTGTCACCGTTGCGGTCTATTACCATAAGAGGCGGCACGCCATTGGCTTTGGCGACCTTGTCATCATCCGCACCGAATGTAGGGGCGATATGGACAATACCGGTAGTCCCCTCGTCCGTTGTCACGTAATCCCCCGGTATCACTCTGAACGCTCCGGCATCAGGTCTGAACCAAGGTATCAGCTGCCTATACGTAATCCCCACCAGATCAGAACCTTTAAACTTGCCGTCCAGCACTTTGTACGGGACAAGCCTGTCACCCGGCCTGTAGTCTTCCACCGGAATGTCCTTCGCTTTCGGGTTAAATACGGAATCCACAAGCACTTCTGCTACTACGTAGACGATCTGATCCCCGGTATAAGGATTGAAAGAAAGTACCCTTACATAGTCTATGTCCGGTCCCACGCACAAAGCGGTATTGGACGGAAGCGTCCACGGGGTAGTCGTCCATGCAAGGAAACATACAGGCAGAGTCCCGCAACCGAAAAGCGCCTGCGACTTCTCGTCCTTTATCACTTCAAACTGCACTACCGCAGTGGTATCTTTCACATCACGGTAACATCCCGGCTGGTTGAGCTCATGCGAACTCAGCCCCGTACCGGCGGCAGGGGAATACGGCTGTATGGAATAGCCTTTATAAAGAAGGCCCTTACCGTAAATGTCCTTGAGAAGATACCACAGTGTCTCGATATACCTGTTGTCATACGTAATATACGGATCATCCATGTCCACCCAATACCCTATCCTCTCCGTAAGGTTGACCCACTCGCGGGTATATTTCATCACCTCTTTACGGCACGCCCGGTTATATTCTTCGACACTTATCCTGGTACCTATGTCCTCTTTGGTTATGCCGAGCATCTTCTCCACCCCCAGCTCTACAGGAAGCCCATGGGTATCCCACCCCGCACGTCTCTCTACCCGGTAGCCGCTCTGGGTCTTGTACCTGCAGACAGCATCTTTTATGGAACGGGCCATCACATGATGTATTCCCGGCATTCCGTTTGCCGAAGGCGGTCCTTCAAAGAATATGAACTCCGGAGCACCTTCGCGTACCTCAAGGGAATGCTCGAAAGCGCGGTTCTTCTTCCATCTGTCCAGAATCTCGTTACCTGTCTGTACCAGGTCAAGGCATTTATACTCTTTAAATCCCATATACATTGTTTTTTCCGTCCTTGTCAGACCGGTTATGGAATATTTGCAAAAATTTTCCGTAATTTTGCAGGCCGGTCCGGCAACTGTTTTTTCAGCTTGCAAATATACGTAAAAAAAAACAATGAACATCATTGATATAATAATCCTCTTGTGCTTTGTGCCCGCTATCATAAACGGGCTGAGAAAAGGTCTCATAGCCCAGGTCGTAGCCATCATATCGATAATTCTCGGCGTATGGCTGTCGTTCAAATTCTCCTCGCTTGTCAGCGGATGGATGGCCGGATGGTTTGACGGAGCTTCTCCCGCCATACTCAACATAGTGGCATTTGTCGTCATTCTGGTGGTAGTGATATTCGCCTTGTTCGCCCTGGGCAAAATAATAGAGGCCAGCATAAAGATCATCATGCTCGGATGGCTCAACCGCCTGCTGGGACTGTTGTTCGCCCTTCTGAAATGCACACTGATAATAGGGCTCGTGATAATAATGTTCAATTCCATCAACTCCAGTCTCAATCTGGTATCGGAAGACACGCTGTCCGGCTCTGTCCTGTACCCTCCTTTCAAGGAAATGGCATACAGTATATTCCCTTACCTGAAAGAACTGCTTTTCAAATAGAACAGACATGGACACCATCATACTCATAGAAACATCCACCGGACTGTGCTCTACAGCCATGGCCCGGGACGGAAAGATAATATCATACAAGGAAAGTACGGAACCCCGCTCGCATGCATCGCTGACCGCGGTATTCATAAAGGAAATGCTGGATGAAACGGGAATCGGACCGGCAGAGTGCAATGCAGTATGCGTAAGCATGGGCCCAGGATCATATACCGGGCTGCGGGTAGGCGTGTCTACAGCCAAAGGGCTGTGCTTCGGTGCCGGAATACCACTTCTGGCCGTGGGGACATTGGACACGCTGGTCTGGCAGGCAAAATCAGAGGGGCTGATACCAGAAGGATGCAGATACATCATACCCATGATCGATGCCAGGAGGATGGAAGTGTACACGGCAGTATTCTCGGCGGACGGCAGACAGCTGACGGAAACGGCACCGCTGATAGTGTCAGAAGACAGCTTCGGGAACTATCTTGACGAAGGGCCTGTCCTGTTCATAGGAGACGGAGCCGGCAAGACGGCCTCTGTAATAAGGCATCCTGATGCGCATTTCATCCAATGCTGCCCGAAAGCATCGTCAATGCTCGTACCTGCCATGACAGAGTACAAAGAAAAACGGTTCAAAGACGTTGCGTACTTCGAACCGTTCTATCTGAAGGAGTTCGTTGCGACCGTAAGCCGCAAATCAGTTCTGGGAAAATAGTCTGGGTCTACTTCAACAGACGTGCTATAGCCTTTCTGAGAGATGAGGCATCTGCAATGTTGCCGTCAATCATTTCTCCGTCCGAAATCACAAAAGAGACCGGAAGCCTGTCAAGATTGTACAGAACCAGTGAAGACGAGCCTGCACCCAGACCGTCACATACATTGATCCAGCCGAGTTCCTGATCTTTGACTGTCCTTGCCCACTGCGCCTTGTCCGTATCCAAAGCTACCTGATAGATTTCCAGGCCTTTGGAATGGAATTCCTTGTACAGCGGCTTGAGCACATCAAGATTGAACATCTTCTGGGCGGCATCGGACGATGTCCAGAAATGGAGAAGGACGACTTTTGCGTCCACTTCACTCAGTCTGACTTTCCGCGCATTTACATCAGGAAGTTCCAGGTCCGGGAAAGAAAGTTCCGGAGCATTTTCAATCCTTATGCTCAGAGAAAGGAGATCAGACCGCTTCTTCGCCTCCTTCTTCAGAGCCTTTACATATTTCGACTCGGGATATACGGTTTCCAGAGAATCGCACATATTATTGAAGTGTATGGCATCCGTCTGCTGGGCAAAGACAGGCAGATCAGTGCCTACAACCTGGTACAGGACCGGAACTACAGTCAGCGAATGTGAATTTTCAAGAATATACCTGACCCTGCCACGATAGTAGTCCGTATATGCTTTCGCCATCTCCTTCCTCACTTCTGCGGCTTCCGAAGATGCCGCATCAAGTCCGGCAAGCCTGTCGGCAAGAGAGGCGAACTCTACTGTAAAATCAGAGAAATCCTTTTCAACGGATGCCAGCTTCTCACTCTCTTCCGAACCTTCAACCGTAAAGCGTCCGACAGTATCGGTCTTGACTGACACCCTGTCCCCACGGTCAAGGAGAAGGGAAGCTATCTTGGTTTCATCATGGAAAAGATACACGAACTCGGGCTGCCCTTCAGCTACCGGAACTTTATAAGAGAAATGACCTGAAGCATCCGTTTCCAACGTATCCAATACCTTATAGGTATTCACATCCAGAAGCTTTACTATCACTTCACCTTTTCCGAGCCCTTCGACTTCACCATTGATACGCGCCGATTTTCCACAGGAAACCAGCAGCCCGGCCGCCAAAGAAAAGGCGGCAAGTACAGACATTCTACAGTTTTTCATACTCAGCCGATATTTTTGATGCTATCCGTACGAACTCCTCCGGTGAAAGGGAGAGCTTGTCTTTCCTGAAATCAAGGTCAGACTCACTGTTAAGCGGTACGAGATGGATATGGGTATGAGGGACTTCCATGCCGAGAACAGCAACGCCTACACGCTTGCACGGGATTGCACGCCCGACAGCCTGTGCCACTTTCCTTGCAAAAGCGCAAAGGCCCATATAGGTCTTTTCATCAAGATGGAAAATGTAATCGTCCTCTACGTTGCGCGGAATGACAAGGGTATGCCCCTCCGCAAGAGGATTTATATCCAGAAAGGCATAGAAATCCTCATTCTCTGCAACCTTATAGGAAGGGATCTCTCCTTTTGCTATTTTGGTGAATATTGTAGCCATAGGTCTAAAGCGTTATGTCCAGGATTTCGAACTTGATAATTCCGGAAGGGACCTTTGCATCTACGACCTCTCCTTTCGAATGTCCCATCAAAGCCCGTCCGATAGGGGTGGTGGCGGCAAGCTTTCCGGAAGCGAAATCGGCTTCACTCTCACCTACCAGAGTGAATTCGACAATCTGGTTGTTGCTGAGATTCTTCACTTTCACCTTGTTCAGCATCTGTACCTTATCCGTACCGATCTGCGACTCGTCGATTACCCTGGCATTGGCCACAAGATTCTGGAGCTTTGAGATTTTAAGTTCCAGCAGGCCCTGTGCCTCCCTGGCGGCTTCGTACTCCGCATTTTCAGACAGGTCTCCTTTATCTCTTGCTTCCGCTATCTGTGCGGAAATCACAGGTCTCTGTGCAATCGCTTCCGAAAGGTCTTTCTTCAGTTTGTCCAGACCTTCCTGGGTCATGTAATGTAATTCCATAACTGTATGATTAATAATTCAACATCAATAAATTTCCAGGACAACGGAAAAAACAGGTTTCCGTACCGTTTTCCATCACCCCGGCATACTTTGGCAAAAATATAATCGACCAAAAAATATATTTTTGGCCGACCCTGTCATTGCAAATATAAGAATTTATATTGGTGAAACCAAATATTGTCTAAAACTTGGTCTTCATTATTTCCGAATAGAGGATCAGTTTTTCAGGGTCTATCCGGATTTTCCTGTCCTCGCCGGCGGGCTGTACGGAAACGGATACGGGTTCCTGACGTTTCCTGCGGTCTGCCACTATATCCTTTATCGACCTGTACCCGTCTTCCAGCAACTCCTGCGGAACCGTCCCGGCCGGCTCCGCCCCGGCATCCCGACAGTCAGTGACATGCCCTTCTGTCTCCGGGACAAATACGACTGACGGGAAAGGTTCGTCCAGGACAGGACCTGCTCCCGTCCGGACCGGTTCTCCGTCCCCTCCGTCTCCGGTCTGCTCCATGAACCTGCGGACTTTACCGGCAGCATCGGACTTCCCGGCCTGCACAAGAGTTTTCTCTATAAACTTTGCGACAGCAGGAACAATGAGAATCAGAATAGTAAGAATAGTGATAAACCCGTCCATACAACGACCTGTTTTCATCAAAGGTCAGAAAAATTTTCAATAAGGGCAAGCCATTCCGTCAAAAATCATACGAAAGACATACTTTCCTGTCTCTGGCAAGCTGCTCCTTCAAAGCATCGATAGAACCGAACCTGACCTCGTCCCTGATCTTCCTGACCATTGTCACTTCGATATCCAGCCCGTATATGTCTTCATCAAACCCGAATATATTCGTCTCGACTGTACGAGCATTCCCGGAGCCGACTGTCGGCCGGTTGCCGATATTGCACATGCCACGCCACTCTTTGCCGAGCGTACGTACCTTGACGGCATACACCCCGTTGCCGGGAATGAGCTTCAAAGGTTCATAGAGCTGCATGTTCGCAGTAGGGAATCCGATGGTCCTTCCTATCCTGTTCCCGGCGACGACAACTCCGTACAGCGAATATTCATAACCGAGCATCGCCGCCGCATCAGTCACATCACCTGCCGAGACAAGATTCCTTATCCTGGTAGAACTCACGGCCATTCCAGGCATGCCTTCAACCATTTCGGTCCTTATCACATCCAGACCGAGACCGCCCGCTACGGACGCGACATCCTGCGGAGAGATGGAATCCGAGCCCATCCTGTTGTCATACCCGAGAACTATGGAGGTCCCGCCGAACTTACCTATGACATATTTCCGGAGGTACTCTTCCGTAGTCAGTGCCCCGAACTCTTTCGTGAACGGCAGGACTTCCACGCGGTCCACACCGAGTTCCTTCAACATCCTCTGCTTCTCCTGCAGGGAAGACAGCAGTCTGAAAGTACGGGCTTCCTGCTGGAGCACATTACGGGGATGAGGCCAGAATGTAATCACCAGACTCTCTCCCCCGCGTGCTTCAGCAGCTTTCACAAGCTGCGATATGACAAGACGGTGTCCGAGATGGACACCGTCGAAAAATCCGGTCGCTACAACCATCTTACAAGTTCAAAGTCCTGTCTGTGAGGCAGAAGAGGATTCTTTGCATAAATTCTCACAGCCACCTGATACAGACCTGCCCTCTCAGGCATCACTGATGCCTGATACTTGGCTGTCTCATCATGATATTCGACAGGAGTGAATTCATATTTCTCCTGGATATGGAGTCTGCCTTTATTGTCTGTGGTAGCGAACAACATCTCCACTCCTATATCATCCGGATGAAGGTCGCTGATGTTCAGCACTACCTCCGCCTTGAATTCCTTGCCGATGGAGACATAGTCGTACGAACCGTCCGGTTTTACCACAGAAACTACACTCACGTTAGGCCATTCACGTCTCATGTGCCTCTTCCATGCAGCTATATCCTTGGCTACCTTGTAATCGTCAGCTACCAGAGCGGCAGTACGGCGGGACTGAGGATCATAATACTGGTTGATATAATCAGTCAGCATCCTGTTGGTAGTAAAGTTGCATGCTACCTGGGCAACCGTATTCTTGATATAGTCGATCCAGCCGGCAGAGAGACCTGTTTCCTTGTTCTTGTCATAGAACAGCGGGGCTATCTCGTTCTCGATTATGGTATAGATCGTAGCCGCATCGAGTTCGTCCTGATAATTCTGGTCATCGTAGGTACGCTCACGTGGAAGAGCCCATCCGGCACCAGGCTTATAGCCTTCAACCCACCATCCGTCAAGTACGGAGAAATGCATTACCCCGTTCATGGCAGCCTTTTCTCCGGAAGTACCCGAAGCCTCGAGAGGACGTGTCGGGTTGTTCATCCAGACATCTACACCCTGCACAAGAAGTTTTGCAAGCGAAATGTCATAGTTAGGGACAAAAACTATCTTTCCTATGAACTGAGGCATCTTGGACACATCAACGATCATCTTGATAAGATCCTGTCCGGCCTTGTCGGCAGGGTGGGCCTTGCCGGCGAAGATGAACTGTACCGGATGTTCCGGATCGTTTACTATCTCATTGAGCCTGTCCAGATCCCTGAACAGCAGATGCGCCCTCTTGTATGTCGCGAAACGTCTTGCAAATCCGATGGTAAGCACATCATCGCGGAGCGTCTCCTTTATAGTCACTATCTGACGTGGAGAATAGTGGTTGGCTGCCGCAGGATCAGACAGACGTTCCTTTATGGCTGCGATAAGTTTCGACCTCAAGGCCGTCCTGACGTTCCATACTGTCTTGTCATCCACTTTATATATGCCTTCGAAGCAGCTCTTGTCATAATGGTGGGTAGCGAACTGCTCGCCGAAAACCTTTGCATGCACTTCTTTCCACTCCGGTGCCGTCCAGGTCGGATAGTGGACGCCGTTCGTAACATACGTAATATTCAGTTCTTCCGGAAGATAGCCCGGCCACATGCTTGCGAAAATGTCTTTGCTGACCTCGCCATGAAGCCATGAAACGCCATTTACCTCCTGGGATATATTGGCAGCAAGATAGCTCATGGAGAACTTTTCATTAGGATCAGCACCGTTTATCTTGCCGAGCCCCATCATTGTCTCCCAGTCAATCTTCAGACGCTGAGGATAATGTCCGATATATTTTCTCAGCAGTCCTTCATCGAAAGCATCATGTCCTGCCGGAACCGGAGTATGGGTAGTAAAGAGTGATGAAGACCTCACGACTTCCATTGCCTCAGGGAAATCAAGATTGTCCTGCTGGATATATTCACGGAGTCTCTCGAGACCGATGAATGCGGCATGGCCTTCATTGCAATGATAGATTTCAGGCTGGATACCCAGTTTTCTAAGCGCACGGATACCGCCTACTCCCAGAAGGAGTTCCTGTTTCAGCCTGTTCTCCCAGTCCCCGCCATAAAGATGATGGGTGACGGACCTGTCCTCAGGGAGATTGTCTTCATAGTCGGTATCCATGAGATACAGCTCTGTACGGCCAACATCCACCCTCCAGAGTCTTGCATTGAGATTTCTTCCCGGGAATGCGACACTGACTGTCATCCAGTTGCCGTCAGCGTCCTTTACCGGAATAGCAGGTATCTTCATGAAATCCTGCGCATCGTATTTGGACACCTGATTGCCCTGGGCCGAAAGTATCTGTGTAAAATAACCGTACCTGTAAAGCAGACCTACTGCAACCAGGTTCGTGTTCATATCACTGGTCTCTTTCAGATAGTCTCCCGCAAGAATTCCGAGGCCGCCGGAATATATTTTAAGCGATGTATCAAGACCGTACTCCATGCAGAAGTACGCTATCGAAGGACTTTTGCGCTCTGTCTTGAGAGCCATATAGTCATTGAACTCATCGACCACCGATCTGAGCCTTGCAAGGAATTCACGATCCTTTTCGAGAGCATGATAACGCTTAAGGCTCACTTTATCAAGCATTGCTATAGGGTTCTCGCCGGAAGCATCCCATGCCTCAGGGTCGATCGACCTGAAAAGTTCCTTGGCTGACTCGTTCCAGCACCACCACAGATTTCGTGAAAGGACTTCCAGGTCCTTAAGGCTGTCCGGAAGGTGACGAAGGAAGAACACGCTGTTCCAGGACGGCTGATTGACATCTATTCTTTTATATTGCATTGATTTTTCACTCCTTGTCTCAGGGAATGCTCCTTTTTCAGATATGACTTTCTCAAGCGCTTCCGAGTACGCCTGCTTATAATAAACGATATTGTTCTCCCAAAGGGCGATCTCGGACACCTCCTTGGCATTCGACATATACACCTGCCTGCCCGCCTTGTCAAGGTTGGCTATTTCCTTCATCCTGGCAATCACTCCGTCCACGACGTCAGCATAGTTGGAATCATTCCTTTCTATAATGGAAATGCCAGGATGCTCCTTCTTGTAATGTTCATTCACCCACACCCCGAAACCGGCAAGCGTCGTTGTCAGTGTCGGAACCTTGAAAGCGAGACTTTCAAGAGGAGTGTAGCCCCACGGCTCGTAATAAGAAGGGAACACTGTCAGGTCCAGACCTGCCAGCAGGTCATAGTACTTCATGTTGAATATCCCGTCGTCACCGTTGAGATATGAAGGTATGAAATACACTTTCACCTTGTCCCCGACAGAGTTGTTCAGGGCGACCTCGCGAAGGCGGCGTGTAATGATATCATACTCAGGATCCATAAGATAATGCGATACCTGAGTGACATAGGAAGTGTCTGCACCGCCGAGCTTCGCAGCCAGTTCCTTGTCAGCCCCCTTGTGTCCTGAAGGTATCAGGATGAACGCCTGCACTGTCTTGCCTTCAAAACCTGTCTCATTCAGTTTTGCAAGTGCATCGATAAATACATCGATACCTTTATTTTTCCACTCGTAACGTCCGCCGATACCGACAAATACGGCATTGTCCGGGACGGTCTCCCCTGACATGGCGGTCGCCACTTCGACAAACCTGGACCTGGCCGCCTTACGGATCGTATCATATTCTTCATCCGTAGCAGGGGTGAAGCTGTTTTCAAAACCGTTCGGAGTCACGACATCGACATCACGGGTAAGGAACTGCCTGCATTCTGCAGCCGTGATGCCGCTGACCGTAGTGAAAATGTCGGAATGGATTGCAGACTGCTTCTCCAGGGAGTGGCGGGCCATGACATTGAATTCGCGGGCCTTCGCATCCCCGTCATACAGTTTCATGGAGTCATACAGCGGAAGATTGTTGCCTGCAAGACAGCGTCCGACAACAGTGGCATGGGTAGTAAAGACCGTGGCTATCGGAAGTTTCGTACCTTTCAGGTAAAGCAGGCCGGCTCCAGTCATCCATTCATGGAACTGTGCCACCACTTTGTCCGAAGGAGTGAGGTTGAACCTGTAGAAGCTCTCTATCACCTTCCCGGCAGTATAGCCGAACAGGGCAGACTCTACATAATCCCAGTTGCCTGTGATGGAATCTACGCCATAGTCCCGCCACATCTCGGCCAGCATTTCATCCTTCTTGGTAAGATACTGCTTGAAATCCACAAGTATGGCGGTAGGCTTACCCGGGACATTCCACTTGCCTACCCTTATACGCAGGCCTTCCTGCGCCGCCTGGTCTCTCCACATCCTGTAGAGGAGAGGATCTTCAATAAAATCAGGGTTGTTTTCAACATTCATCCAGACATCCGGGCCTATGAGGATATGATGCCTCTTAAGCTCGCTCTTGAGGTAAAGCGACTTGGTTGCTATAACGGTATAGATACCTCCTACCTTATTGCATACTTCCCAGCTTACCTCGAAGAGATAGTCCGGCTTGATCAATTCTTTGTTCATTTGTCAGTCTTTGTTTTTACCGTTTTCTTTCTGGCAGCAGAAGTCCTGGCCGTTTTTGCAGGGGCCTTCTTTACCGCCTTCTGGGTTTTTGGGGCTGCAAAGTTAGCATCAGAAAATGAAATTGCATCATCCACCCTGATAATAAAATCGCTCAAAACATTCATATAATTTATAAATGCTTCATACGGAGTATCATACGGGTTGAAATATTTGTGCACCGCACCGTCCGAGAAGAACTTGGTACACATATAATAGAAGTGGTCGCTCTCCTGGAGATGCCCGAAATCGGACCAAAGCACCGGATCATTAAGGAGAGACAGTTTCTCTGTGAGCCCGTACAGTTTGTTGAATGCATCGTTCTGGAGTTCATTGCCCAGCCATGCAGTCACATCCCTCTCTTCGTCTGCCCATGAAATGGCATCAGGCACATCGAGTTCCCCTACCGGAGCATGTTTCTTGGCAGCCTGCGCAGGTGTCACGAACTCGAATTCCCCGTCCTTGAGAATCACATCCGGAAGATATCTCATGAAATCGAATATCCCGCTCTGCGCCTTCTGGTGCTCGCCGAATGTCTCGTAATCCATGAAAAGATTCACTATCTCGCTGTCCTTGACCGAAGCCTTGAGCCAGGAAAGATATTTCTCTCCTGTAAGCGGCCAGTTCGACCAGCTCTTGTCAGAGAATCTGAAAGCGATATCGTCGCTCAGAGAAGAATTCTTCAGAAGAAGCTTGAGGGACGGAGCCTGTGCGCCGCTGTAAATGAAATTCGGACTTCTCCAGCCGAGGACATGCTTCGCGCCTTCTGTCAGCATGGTCTTGAACCCCAGGTCATACACCATGGCCCCGATAGCATCGGAATATATAAGTTCGGTATTTCTGAAAGACTTCGGAGTAACACCGAAATAATTCTTTATAGCAGCCTTGTGCTTCTCCACCTGATGCTTGAATTCGGCAGGCGAAGCCAATGATGCCAGCGAATGGTAGTATGTCTCGCAAAGGAATTCCACGCATCCGGTATCGGCCAGCTTCCTGAAGCTTTCTATAACCTCCGGAGCGTAACGGTCGAACTGCTCGAGCACGGAACCCGAAATGGAGAATGTCACCTTGAACTGGCCCTTATACCTGTTTATAAGTTCCAGAAGAAGGGCGTTGGCCGGCAGATAACACCGCTGGGACACCCTGCGGAGGATGGTCCTGTTGGCGAAATCATCATAATAATGTGAATCCTTACCTATATCAAAAAATCTGTATAACCTTAACCTGTTTGGCTGATGGACCTGGAAATATAGGCAAATACTTTTTTTCATGGCTATTATGTTTTTTACTATTTTATCACTGATTCATACACTTTCTTGATCTTGTAGGCCGCATTGTTCCATTTGAGGGCATTGACCTCGTCATACCCGCAGCGTGCAGCCATATCAGCCATCGCGCCATAGTTCAGCAGCCCGTAAATGGCGTCAGCCATAGCATCCACGTCCCAGAAATCCACCTTTATGGCATATTTAAGGACCTCGGCCACGCCTGACTGCTTGGATATGATTGTAGGCACATTGGTCTGCATCGCTTCCAGAGGGGAAATACCGAACGGCTCCGAAACCGACGGCATTATATAGACATCGGACAGGGCGAACATCTTCTGCACATCCGCACCCCTGAGAAATCCGGTGAAATGGAACCTGTCGGAAATGCCCAGACGCGCCACGTGACGGATACATCTGTTGAGCATATCCCCGCTGCCGGCCATGACAAAACGTACATTCCCGCACCTCTTGAGCACTTTGGCCGCCGCTTCAATAAAATACTCGGGACCTTTCTGGAAAGTGATGCGGCCGAGGAAAGTGACGACCTTGTCGCGGACGCCCCTTTCTACCTGCAGATTTGTCCTTCCGCTGAAATCCACTGCGTTATGGACAGCCACCACCTTGTCCGGAGCGATACCGTACCTGTTGATTACGATATTCCTGGTAAGTTCGCTGACGGCTATTACGCGGTCTGCGGCTTCCATCCCCTTGCGTTCTATGTCATAGACCCTGGTATCGATCTTGTCGTCACTGCTCCTATCAAACGACGTAGCATGCACGTGCACGACCAGAGGCTTTCCGGTAAGTTCCTTGGCAGCGGCTCCTGCAAGATATGTCAGCCAGTCATGTGCATGGATGACATCGAACTCGTCCTTGTGCTGCAGTGCTATCGTTGCACCTACCATGGCATAACGGGCCACCTCTTCCATAAGATTCGCCCCGTATTTGCCGGAAAATTTATATTTCTGCCCGTGATTGACAGAAAAGCTTTTCACCTGTTTCCTTCTCTCCTCTTCTACCATGTCCGAAAATGCCTGCGGATCGACATAAGGCATCATGTTGGAATGGATATGCACAAAACGCACCTTGTCAAGGAAATCCTCGACAGAAGTGGAGACTGTGTCTACAGGGACATCACTGGCATTGATGATTGATACGGCGCTCTGGTCTTCGTCCCCTGATGCCGAAGGCATCACGAACAGGACTTCCACTCCGTTGGCCGCCAGACCTTTGGTCATACCGTAACATGCAGTACCGAGTCCCCCTGAAATATAAGGAGGAAATTCCCAACCGAACATCAAGACTCTCATTTCCTGTCCTCCTTATATTTATTCATGAGATAATCGGCCCTGAGCAAAGCGGCGGTACTGCACGCGGATGATATCGCACCGTGCGGCTCGTGAGGAGGATCCCCGTCATAAAGCTCGGAGAACGCCCCTACCCCATGTTTGTTGATATCCTTATAGAATCCTTCGATAAGATATTCCGCCTTCTTATAGAAAGAAGGTCCTACCATTCTGAAATTGAGATCGATATATGGTCCCAGAAGTGACGGGAAAGCGCATCCCTGATGGTAGGCCAGATCCCTGTCGGTCTGGGAGCCTTCATATACGCCGCGGTATTTCACATTCCTCGGAGAGAGGGTCCTGATTCCGCGTGAAGTCACGAGTTCGTTGTTGATAACCTGCATTACGGCCATCTTCTTGAGGTCGTCTATCGGAGAATACGGAAGACAGATGGCGAACAGCTGGTTCGGGCGGACGTCAAGATTCCTTCCGTTATTGTCCACATAGTCTGCAAGATACCCGGCCTGCTTATCCCAGAAAGTCTTCTGGAAATTCTCTGCCACCAGTTCACGGACATGGGTCCACCTTGCCGCAAAGGCGCTTCTCTTGGCGCCATATTTCGCTTCCATGTCAAGAGCGAAGCACAGGGCATTGTACCACATTGCGTTCGTCTCCACCTGATATCCGGCGCGTTCCGTTACCGGATATCCGTCGACGTATGCGTTCATCCATGAAAGCGCCACTCTGTCCATCTGGGCCCAGAGCAGGCCGTTTGGATGCATGGTGATTTCCGCACGCTTTCCAGGAGCATAACTGTCAATGATAGCTTTCAGCACCTTGCCGTATTTGTCCCATATCCGTTTCTCCTCACCGGTAAAGTCTATATACTGCTGGATGGTGTCAGTCAGACGGAGAGGTGCCTCTATCTGGGTAGTCTTCTTTGTCAGTCTGTCCTGCTCGGCAGAAATGAGATTGTCAAGAATCTCTTCGAACTCCTTGGTATCGCCGTCGGCATACAGGGTCAGACCAGGAAGGGATATGACGGTCTCGCGAAGCAGTCCTGTCTCCAGCCATGAAAAACCTGCATTTATCTGCTTGTTTCCGTTACGGCTGCAGATAAGAAGATCGGCATTGTGGGCAAGAAGATCATGATAATCGGTAATATCCGTGAGCTTGCGCTCGATATCCGTACATTTTCTCTTGAGCAGTTTTGGATTCACTTCGTTCACAGAACCGGAGAATACTATCGTCTCACCCGGCTTCATGTTCATGACGAACATGCCTGGAACGAACAGATCTTCCGTACAGTTGAAGCCCCTGCGGTATTCATCGGAATAGGTAATGCCGTTATACCAGTAAGGCATGTAACGGAACGCCGATTTGCAGCTGATCTGCATGTTCAGGTCAGGAAAGCCCTTGTACATATTGAAAGAAACGCCCCCTTCTATTTCCTTGTACTCGGTATTCGCTTCCGAGTTCTGGCTGGTCAGGCTGTGTATGTTCCTGAATGCCAGGAAAGGCTTGAGCATCAGCGTCACTTTCTCCGGCGACGAGACCAGTTCATATTTAATAAGCACCTGGTCATTGTCCGGCGCGAGGATGATGGATTTCCTGAAAACGATTTCCCCTATCTTGTAGGTAATCACAGGTACCGGATCAAGATCGAAATCTACGATATACTTGTGTCCCCTCGGTTCATAGACATCTCCATAGCAATGGATGCCCAGATTGAACTGTTTCCCGTTCAGGACCAGACTTTCGTCCAAAGCAGAAAGGAGCATGTACTTGCCCTTTCCGAAACTGTCAACGGGAACAGCGAGGAGTCCGTGGTAGCGTCTGGTATTGCAGGCGACGATCGACGTGTTGCAATACGCACCGGTCTTGTTCGCGGAAATTATCTCCCGCTTCAATGAATAAGACAGGTTGACTAGCTCAGACTTGTTGAATGTTAAAAAAGCCATACTATACTATTATTTATCACTACATTTTTCCAAAACAACGGCACTGCGGCAAGGGAGATACAGATACAAGGTATCGTCATAGGTCTGACTGCCGTTCGCTGACTTTTCCGGGACAGTGAAGTGCTCCTCACCTCTTTTGACCCTGTCAAAACCGTCAAATTCCGGATCGTCGCTGTCGAGCACTATGGTGTACTTTCCGGCAGGAGCCGCAAAACCATAGTCGGCAAAAGATGATACCGGATTGAAATTGAGCGCAAAGATACAATTTATTCTTTTGAATATTAATATTTTTTTCTCTTCATCCTGCACCAGCAGCTCAGGAGGAGCATCAAGAAGCCCCTCTTTCCTGGCCAGAGACACCATGGCCCGGTCAAAAAGCATCAAAGGCCTGTATCTCAAATAGTCAGCCTTGACAAGCGACCACTGTCTCCTGGCGTACTTGTAGGACCAGCCGTTCCCTTCTCTCGGAAAATCGATCCATTCCGGATGTCCGAACTCGTTACCCATGAAATTGAGGTATCCGTCACCGGCCGTAGCCATGGTCACAAGCCTTATCATTTTGTGAAGGGCAAGCCCTCTGTCTATGATATCGGAATGCGAATTCCTGTCCATGTGGAAATACATTTCCTTGTCCATCAGACGGAACGCGATGGTCTTGTCCCCCACCATCGCCTGGTCGTGGCACTCGGCATAGCTTATGGTCTTCTCGTCCTTCCTCTTGTTGGTGAGCTGCCACCACATTTCTCCCATACTCCACTGTTCGTCGCTCTGGGTCTTTATCCACTTTATCCAGTTATCCGCCACTCCCATGCTCATGCGGAAGTCAAAGCCTACGCCCCAGGCCTCGAAAGGAGCGGCAAGCCCTGCCATGCCGCTGACATCCTCGGCAATGGTTATCGCATCCGGATTCACTTCTTTGACCAGCATGTTTGCAAGCGCCAGATAAGTCACCGCAGACTCGTCCACGCCTTCGTCGAAATAACACCCGTACCCGCTGAACGCCTTTCCAAGACCGTGGTCCCAATACATCATGCTTGTCACGCCGTCAAACCTGAACCCGTCCAGATGATACTCCTCAAGCCAGAACTTGCAGTTTGACAGCAGGAACTGCTGCGTCTCGTGCTTTCCGTAATCGAAACACCTGGAACCCCATGCCGGATGCCTGCCGCGGTCTCCGGCATAGAAGTAAAGATCCTCCCTGCCGTCAAACCTGCTGAGCCCCTCGGCTTCATTGTCAACGGAATGGGAATGGACAATATCCATTATCACCGCTATTCCCATCCCGTGGGCTTCATCCACCAGTTCTTTGAATTCCTCCGGAGTCCCGAAGCGTGAACTCAAAGCGAAAAAATTGGAAACCTGATATCCGAATGAGCCGTAGTAAGGATGCTCCTGCAGAGCCATGATCTGTATCGTATCATAGCCGAGAGAGCGTATATACGGCAGCACATCTTTTCTGAACTCGGAAAATGTAGCCACCTTCTCCTGCTCTGAACTCATGCCGATATGGCATTCATATATAAAAGGATGTTCTTTCTTCGGAGGGTTCCTGTATCTCCACCTGTATGGTTCCGGATCCCAGACCTGGGCACAGAAAGCCTTTGTCTCGGGGTCCTGCACGGCCCTTGTGGTATATGCCGGAAGCCGTTCCGCCCCTCCGCCATGCCACTCGATATACAATTTATATAGTGTACCGTGAGACAGAAACATGTCATCAAGGACTATCTCCCAGTTGCCGTCACCTACCGGATGCAGCGCATAGGCCTCGGTCTTCTTCCAGTTGTTGAACTCACCTATAAGGTATATTTTCAACGCATTCGGCGCCCATTCGCGGAACGCCCACGACCCGTCCGACTGACGGTGCAGGCCATAATACAAATGGTTGTTGATTCCCTTCGAAAGGGAGCCGCCATGTCCGGCAGAGATACGCTCCTTTTCTTCAAGAATCCTTTCATGCCTGGCATCGATGGCCTCTTTATAAGGCTTCAGCCACTGGTCTTCTTCGTATATTTTCTTTATTACAGACATATTTTTACTCCTTATCAGCAATCAACTCCATTTCATCAGATCATCTGTCTTTCTTCCGTCCTGTCGTCAAGCCGGTCAAGTGTCTCCCTGGCCTGCCTCAGATATGCCCTGCATTTTTCCAGCAGTCCGGACGCCCTGTCCACACTGGCGCCGATATCATCGATACCGGTCGCAGGATCCTCGACCTTTGCCACCAACGCTTCCAGTTCGGCGACAGCCGCCGGATAGTCAAATTTATTTTCCTCCATAACGCATCAGTTTATTTTCCTTTCAAGGCCACATGTACCCGGCTCCACAGAATCTACCGTACAGTCCAGACGCCCGTCCGCCATAAGCAGTGCGACCTTGTCTCCTTTCTTTTTCCCGGCCGCGCTTTTCAGCACAGTCCCCGCTCCGTCCAGAGCCAGCACATATCCTTTTTTAAGTATCTCTCTCGGATCCGAAGAACGCATGCGCGTCTCGAGCAGCGCGAGATGGTTTTCCATTGACATTATCTTCTTCTGGAACGCAGCCGCCACCCCATGCCTTATCGCCTGCAGCCTGTTTTCTTCCTGATAAAGCCTGCCTGAAGCGGAAAGTCTGAGACGGTCCGCATAAGACTGCAGCCTGGCATCTTCATCCGCATACGCCGAAACGAATTCATCCGCCAGCGCAGTCGGTGTCTTGACTGACATGAAAGCCACCATATCGGCGACATGCGTATCCTGATCATGACCTATGGCCGTAAACACCGGCACGGGGAACTGCGCTATATGCGCAGCCAGGTCATAGTCATCATAGCAAGCCATATCCAGCCTGGCCCCTCCGCCCCTGATGATCGCCACCGCATCATATTCCCGGCCCGACTCCATCACTGCATCCATAGCCGCAATGATGGACCCCGGGGAATCCGCACCCTGCATAAGCGCAGGGAAAAGATCCGTATGATAGACAAAGCCGTATTCATTTTCGTGGAGGTGGCGCATGAAATCCCTGTACCCTGCAGCATCGGCAGCCGAAATCACTGCTATCATATAAGGAAGGCCTGACATCTCCAAACCTTGCTGCATGTCTACAAGACCTTCTTTTTCAAGCCGCTCGAGAGTAAGCCTCCTCTGTTTTTCCTGCTCTCCGAGAGAGAACGCCGGATCTATGTCATTCACAACAAGCGAAAGTCCGTAAAGCTGGCTGAAATTCACCTGCACCTGTACAAGCACAAGCATCCCCTCGCGAAGAGGGGATCCGGTCACCGATTCAAAATATGGTGCAATGAATCTGTATTTAGAACTCCATACTACGGCCTGCGCCTTGGCCACAATACCGTTTTCGTCACTCTGCGACAGTTCCATGTAACAATGCCCGCCCACCCGCGCCTTGACGGCGCTTATCTCCGCCCTGAGCCAGATTTTCGACGGGAAAAGCCGTTCTACCCCCTCCTTCAGCCTCGACTGAAGGTCATAAAGGGTTATGAATTCCTTTTCCATCGTAAGATATTCCGACATATCCCTACAAATTTAATGAAAAATCCGCTTGTTCCGTTAAGATTTCATGTATTTTATATAAAAAACCGTACTGATATCACAAATTCCGTCCAGTCTGCTTATGATATAAAAATATATTTCACACTGTCAAGCTTTTTTCATACCTTTGCGCCCAAATTCTTATTTGGACAGCAGGACATGAAAATCACCGAAGCACTCTTTGCCGGAAGCAGCACCAGGATTTCTGAAAGACCCAAACAGAAATTTCCCGAATTTGCATTTATCGGCAGATCAAACGTAGGAAAGTCTTCTTTGATAAACATGTTGTGCAATAACAGGAAGCTGGCCATGACATCTTCCACTCCGGGCAAGACCAGGCTCGTGAACCACTTCCTCATAAACAGGCAGTGGTATCTGGTGGATCTTCCCGGATACGGATATGCGAAGATGTCGATGTCAGGACGGCAGAAACTGGCTCAGATGATAAGGCATTACATAAACCTTTCTCCTGATCTGACAATGCTTTTCGTTCTGATAGATTCCAGACATGACATAGGGAAGACAGACATGGATTTCCTTATGGAACTGGGAGAGGCGAGAATACCTTTCGGCATCATTTTCACCAAGGGGGACAAACTCGGGCCGGTTGCCCTGCAGAACCAGATAGAGAAAAACAGGCAGATGATTCTGGAGCACTGGGAGGAAATGCCGCCGTACTTCGTCAGTTCAGCCGAAAGCGGACTGGGGAAAGAGGAAATTCTCGGGTACATAGGATCAGTGCTTGACAACTTGAACGGAACAGACAAATAAAACCTCATACGATGCACAACGAACACAAAATGAAAATCTTTGCCTGCAGGAGGTCCAAGCCCCTCGCAGAAAAAATCGCAAAGTGTCTCGGCACAGAGCTGGGAAAATCCGAAGTACTGGAGTTCAGTGACGGCGAATTCCAGCCGTCTTTCAACGAAAGTGTAAGGGGCGCGACAGTATTCATCGTGCAGTCCACTTTCCCGCCTGTCGAGAACCTGTTCGAACTGCTGCTGATGATCGATGCGGCCAAAAGGGCTTCCGCACATACCGTAATCGCCGTAATGCCGTATTTCGGCTGGGCAAGACAGGACAGGAAAGACAAACCGAGAGTATCTATCGGGGCCAAGCTGGTCGCCAATATTCTCCATGCGGCAGGTTGTGACAGGGTCATGACATGCGACCTGCATGCTGACCAGATCCAGGGATTCTTCGACTTCCCTGTAGACCACCTCTATGCAAGCAATATCTTCCTCCCGTATCTCAGGGACAAACATATAGAGAACCTGGCAATCGCAGCCCCGGACATGGGCGGGGCAAAAAGGGCCAATGCCTACGCAAGATATCTGCAGTGCCCTGTAATCATCTGCCACAAGTCCAGGGAGCGGGCGAATGTAGTGGGCTCAATCACGGCTATCGGCGATGTCGCCGGCAAGAATGTGATCATAGTAGATGACATGATAGACACGGCAGGCACACTCACCAAGGCGGCCAATGTCCTCAAGGAAATGGGGGCCCTCAGCGTAAAGGCCTGTGCCACACATGCCGTATTCTCAGGCAAGGCATACGAAAGAATCGCGGAATCCGCTCTGGAAGAAGTCATCGTGACCGATACCATTCCTCTTTCCGGCGACCCTGAAAAGAATACCGACAAGATTACAGTACTGTCTGTCGCAGACACTTTCGCGAATGTCATCGAAAAGGTATATAACTACGAACCTATCAGCGACAGTTTCATTTTCTAACACAACCCCGGCATGGAGATATTTATCGCGGCTCTTCTTCTTGTAGGTCTGAGTATAATCGGATTATGTTTCAATATCATATTCCGCAAGAACGGGCATTTCCCGGAGACTGAAATAAGCAGCAACAAGGAAATGCGCAAACTCGGCATAAGGTGCGCCAAGGAAGAAGAGCTGCGGCTCTGGGGGAAGAAGAACGGAAAGGAGCACCCGACCTGCAGTGATCTCGGCTGCAGCAGCTGCTCCGCCAGCTGCACTTTCAATCCGGACAACAAAAACTGAAAAATCCGGACCGCCGGAAAGAAACGGAAACCTCTAAAGAAACAATAACTTTAAATCACAGGAGGACTTGAAATGAGCCTTGTTGCAATAGTCGGCAGACCTAATGTCGGAAAATCAACGCTGTTCAACCGTCTGGTTGGAATGCGTCAGGCTATCGTCGACGAGACTGCCGGCGTGACCAGGGACCGCCATTATGGAAAATGCGAATGGTGCGGACATGAATTCTCGGTAGTAGACACCGGAGGATATACATTCAATTCCGACGACATCTTTGAAGAAGCCATCAGGAAACAGGTCGTCATAGCCATACAGGAAGCAGACCTCGTGCTTTTCATGGTAGAACCGGGAACCGGCATTACAGACTACGATGAAGAAATAGCCGCCCTGCTCAGGAAAAGCGGCAAACCCGTAGTAGTGGCCGTAAACAAGGTGGATACCGGAGACAAGATGTACGACACATACCAGTTCTATTCTCTGGGACTCGGTGATATCCGGAGCATATCCGCAGCCAACGGCGGAGGTACCGGAGACCTTCTTGACGAAATTGTCCGTAGACTGCCGGAAGACACTGCCGCAGTGACGGACGAGCACCCCGATCTTCCGCACATCGCCATCGTCGGCAAACCGAATGTTGGCAAGTCATCCCTTGCCAACGCCCTCCTCGGTACGGAACGTAACATCGTCACCCCGCTTGCGGGAACGACGCGGGATGCAGTAAGCACCTACTACAACAAGTTCGGACATGAATTCATGCTTGTGGACACTGCCGGAATGAGAAAGAAATCCAAGGTACATGAAGATCTGGAATTCTATTCGGTAATGAGGTCCATACGGGCAATCGAGCACTCGGATGTATGTATCCTCATGATAGACGCCCAGGTCGGACTCGAAGCCCAGGATATGAACATTTTCAACCTGATATCCAGGAACAGGAAAGGATGCGTTCTTGTGGTCAACAAGTGGGACATGATAGAAAAGGACAGCAACACCATGAAGGAGTACACCCAGGCACTCAAAGCCAAACTTGCTCCTTTCAATGACATCCCTGTCATTTTCACATCGGTCATAAACAAGCAAAGGATAATGGACGTGCTGAACGCAGCCCGTACAGTATATGACAATTATTCCAGAAGGATTTCCACATCGGTCCTGAACGAGGCCATGCTGCCTGAAATCGAGAATTACCCTCCTCCGGCATGGAAAGGCAAATATGTAAAAATCAAATACGTGACACAATTGCCTACAAGGTCACCTTCATTTGCCTTTTTCTGCAATCTGCCGCAATATGTAAAGGATCCATACAAGAGGTTTCTGGAGAACAGACTCAGGTCCAAGTTCGATTTCAGCGGCTGTCCGGTCCAGATATTCCTGAGACAGAAATGACAATCCTGTCTCAGGCAATATGCCGGGGCAGACGGACCGTAAAGCATGCACCCTCCAGGGTGAACGATTTCTGATAGACAATCTCGCCGTTGCATTTCTCCACTATGTTGCGGCATATAGCAAGACCAAGTCCGGTTCCGGCGCTCTTTGTCGTAAAGTTCGGAGTGAACAGTTTGCCCAGATTCTCGTCACTCACTCCAGGGCCATTGTCCTCGAACACGATATCGTAGTATCCGTCTTTCACACTGTTGCGAAGGCATATCCGTATTTTGCCTTCCATGATTTCCTTACCGTCCTCAGCATCTTCTTTCTGCTGGATTTCTATCGCCTGTATGGCATTTGTCATAAGATTTACGAATACCCTGATAAGCTGCGGCTTCGGAGCCATCACCATGGCATGCTCCATCCCGAGATAGGACATTTCAATATTGTCCTTGTTGTCAAAAATGACGAGCTGGTCCCTCAATGCCTTGTCCAGATCAAGCAGGACAGGCTCCTCGCTGTAAAGCTTTGCAAACGTAGAAAACTCGTTCGCCGTATCGGTCAATATGTCGATATGCTCCAACACTACGGCTGCGACCTTGTCGAACTTTTCATTCCATGAAGGATCGTTCTTCTGTTTGAGCCTGATCAACCGCTGGATTTCCAGCTTGATAGGTGTAAGGGGATTCTTGATTTCATGGGCCACCTGACGCGCCATTTCGCTCCATGCCTTATCCCTTTCCGCCTGGGCCAACTGGCGGCTGCTGTCAGAAAGATCGTGTACCATCCTGTTATAGGCGTCCACAAGACCGGAAATCTCGTCATCCTGCTTGTAGATGATATATTCCAGACCGTGAAGGTCCGCCGAATTCATCTTCTTTCCCATCTCTATAAGAGGCCGGAACATCGAATTCACTATAGTCGTACTTATCAGGAGAGTGACAGACAGCAGGATAAAGAACAGATTCACTATAGTCGCGGCATGGAACAGCGCGTCCCTCGTAAAGTCATAGCTGGTATCAACATAAGGGGCACTTAGGATGGCCACCATATCGCCGTCAGCATTGAACAAAGGAGAATACAGTGCATAGTACTTGTGCCCTGCCAGGCGCTCCTTATGGATATAGAATCTCTGGCTCCTGTACTTTATATTATAATATGCGTCCTTGTCCATTCTGGAGCCCATTATCATACGGTCGAAAAGTTCCGGAGTGGTGGATCTGTATACCTTCCCGCCGGGAGTATACAGTGTCACATCGGATTTGGTGGTATTCGCCACGTTCTCCATATATGAAGAGAAGTCCTGCGTACCGAGATCCTGATAGCTGTCGGCATACATGCATCTGGATTCAAGAAGGGCCTGTATGGTGGTGATCTTGTTGGACATCATATTGAACATATTCTGTTCGTTGCGCTTATACACGAAAGTCGTGCTGACGATGGCTATACTTACAAGCGAAAAGAACAGCGCACAGAAAAGGACGGTATATATCCTCGACCGGAAATAATTCTTCTTGAAGACATGCTCCTTCTTCCTGCGCCTGCGGGTAACGACAAGCAGTCCGGCATAGGCTATGAGTATAAGATATGAGAATGTCACGATATAGGTCATGATACCGCGGACCGGTCTCGAAACCACGATCACCTCATCCTGGGAAACCTGGTTGGCGAAATGAAGGTATCCGCCTGCCCTGAAGTGCGTATGCCCTCCGTCCAGCATATCTTCCAGGATGCTGTCTCCCATCACGGTAGGATATGCATAGGTGCCTTTATAGTTGACAAGTTTTCCGGAAATGAATTTAGCATACGAATAGAAAGACGGAATCACCACATCTCCGAGCCTGGAATTCGCCCCAAGGATGCTATAGTAACCTGTGCCGTCTTTCGATGAGCGGGATTCGATTTCAATGAACATCCTGATTATCCCGCAATCGTAGGAATAGTATATGAACCATCCCGTATAGCTTGACCTTCCGGTATTGTCATAAGTATAGAAGAACCTGGAATTATCGGAAATAGGGGTACCGGAACGGAGTTTCTGGTTGAAATAGTCAAGATTCTCCATCATAGCCGCCGAAGCCCTCCGTCCCGGACCGGAACGAAGGTCGGAATCCCTGAACGTAGATACAGAAATGTCGTAGTCCCCGGACACCCGGTTCAGATAGTTCTCTGTCAGACGGTTGATGATAATGACATCATTTACGGCATCTACCGCCAATGTAGAAAAAAGAGGATCATTGGCGATGCTTTTTTCTACCGAGCGGAGCTGCAGTTCAAGTCCCAGATCCCTGTCAATGGCCAGTCTGTTTGTCCAGACCATCATCCTGTCAAGCTCTTTCCTGAATCCCAGGCTACCGGCTATGAACGTGATATACAGGACACATATTCCTGCATATACAAACAGGAACCTTCTTGAAAATACATTATACTTCCATCCGGCATACCTGGCTATCCCCGGCTTCAGCATCTGGATGAGCATCAGCAGGGCGAGGAACAGGGCCGTATAGGATATATATACCCATAAAGTATTCAAGGAGATACTGTTCCATGCATACAGTTCCAACGAAATGTTGGAATTCATTATCAGGCTCCTGAGACTGAAATGTATGTATACTGCCGTAAGGACGAACAGAGCTACGACGACTGCATAATAAAGGTTCTCCTGAAACCTGCTGCCACCGAGCAGTACCTTTTTCAGGAATACGTTCCGCACGATGTACGTACACAGGATATACAGGAAGATATACGTATTGACAATCAGCAGAGAACCGAAAGAATAGAACAGATGGCCGTCAGCATATACATTAGGAGAAAAGATTTCGAGCGACCCCTGCAGTCTGAGTCCCCAGAAATAAGCGACGAACGTCATTGCAAGCAGAATGGCAAGGGATATGAAATACGCCCTCCTGGTCCTGTGCGCACTGAGATAAAGCACGACTGCAACCGTGAAGAGCAGCAAGGCCACCCACCTGAGCATGGACGCATCGACCGAGGGCAGGTCCGGCCTGGCTTCCGCTATGACCTTGAACATAGGTTCCGAATCCAGATACACCGTAGAGCCGCCGTCATAGCTGATAGGCATTATGAAATAGTTCGACGGTACCCTGAGTTTCCTGTTCACACCGTTCTCGGTACTGTTTACATCGGAATAGAAATTATCCTTCACCTCCATTCCACCGATGACCTTACAGCCTACATAGTCCGTCACATAATATACGACATACCATTTTGAACCGAGATTGATATATGTCGGACTCTCTCTTGCTTCCGACAACGGGGACGACATGCTTCCCCTCAGATTTGAAAGTCTGTAGAATATCAGCCTCGAACCTATGTCGTCATTCAGTACAGGAAACTGGTTGCTCCACGACTGGAGAGTATCATATACATAACGGTATATGACCATGTCCTCCGGAAGATCCTCTATCTCGGACCATTGGCTGTCACCTTCCCCCAGTGCCCCGGACATGTATTCAGCGAGTATCTCCATCCTTTTCTCCAGTCTCTGGGAAACCTTGGCGGCAACTTTGTCCGAATTGCCGGATTCAGTATTGATGATCAATGAAAGCACGAAAAACAGTGCGGCCAACAGAATGGCCATGATACTGGCTTTCGTCCGCATATATTCCGTTTCCCTTTTGACAAGACTGCTATTCATGGTGATACGGTTCGCCTTTAATTATAGTGAAGGCCCTGTAAAGCTGCTCGAGAAATATTGCCCTTACCATCTGGTGGGAGAATGTCATCCTTGACAAGGATACGAGGGCAGAAGCCCGGTCATATACCTGTCTGGAAAACCCGTAAGCGCCTCCTGTCACAAAGACAAGATTCCTGCCGCTTGTGGAAATACGCTTTCCTATCATGTCAGCCCACTCTTTTGAGGTATACTCCCGGCCTTTTTCATCCAGGAGGATGACCTCGTCCGTATCCTTGAGGCATTTCAGGATAAGCTGTCCCTCCTTTTCTTTAATCTGCTCTTTTGAAAGTGAAGAGACATTCTTCAGTTCCGGTATCTCCACCAGGGAAAACGGAATATAATGCTTCAGTCTGGAGCGGTATGTCTCCACCCCGTCCCAGACCCAGTTCCGGTCGGTTTTTCCTACAGTAAGCAGTGTGATATTCATAAAGTTCCTTCACTGCAAATATATAAATGTGGCTCGGTATTTGCAAGATTCCGCCCGGCTATATCGGATATGTTGAGCCAACATTTCACATGAAGAACTGTTTAAGCATCGCGTCAGCTTTTATATCCCTGTTCATAGGGGTCGGTTCGTATGCCCAGGACACAAGCTACGATGTATTTGTGCCTATAGCCAAATACATGCAGGCAGGAGATGCGGACAAGCTCTCGGCATGGTTCGCCGACAACCTTGAAATCACGATATTCACAGTCACCAATGACTCCAGCCGCAGCCAGGCCAGGCAAATCCTCAAGACTTTCTTCAACTCCTACACCCCACGGTCGTTCGACCTCACCCACAAGGCAGGGAGAGCCAATATGAAATATGCTCTGGGATCGCTTAATGCAGGAGGAGAAATATTCATAGTCACGATTTTCGTCAGCTACAAAGACACGTCATATAAAATCCAGCAAATAAAAATAGAACGCATGTAATAAGTTTGGCACAGTAGTTGCAATCTTCTTAAATCGGTTAGTTTAGTTGTTAATAATAGGGTTATAGTGAAAAAAGTCTGAGCTGTGAAGTTCAGACTTTTTTTCTTTATGTTACGGAAGCCGGATTTACAGGAATATAAGCCGGCTGCATGACGGCCGGCTGAAAATACGCATGGCCGACTCCTGTATATCGGACGAAGTAACAGACTCCACCATCTCCCTTGTCTTGCTACCAGAGATGACCGTACCGTATGCAAGCAGGCTCTTGCACATAGAGAGACACTGCGACTCGCCGTTGTCCGAAGCTATCGCCAGCTGTCCCAGAAACTGTTTCTTGGCGGCCGAAAGCATACGGGGACCGAACGGAGAATCCTGCAGTTTCCGGACTTCCTTTCCTATGAATTCCTGGCATTTTTCATGATTGGACCTGTCGCATCCGAAACTGATGACAGCGATTCCGGTATCGGCATACTGCGTATATGAGCATTCCACTCCATACACAAGGCCGTACTTTTCGCGCAGGACCGAATTCAATATCGAGTTGCTTGCAGGACCGCCGAGTATATTGCACAGCAGTGCCGCAGCCACCCTTTCGTGATCCTGATAAAGGGACGGCGCAGGCCCTCCTATTATACAATTGACCTGATGGTTGCGCTTGTTCACAGTCTTGTCGAAAACATTGTGGATATCAACTGCCGGCCTGGTTCCGGAAACGGCGTCCGCCGTTTCTCTTCCCGAGAAGAATTTACCGCAAAGACGTTCTGCAAGACCGCGCATACGCTCCTCCGGAATGTCAGCCACAACGGAAAAGGACATATTCTCCGGTATGAATTTCTCTTTGGTGAACCTGTGCAGTTCCGCGCCTGTAATTTTCCGGACCGAAGCCGCAGTTCCCAATATCGGACGGGATAGAGGGTGCCCCTGGAAAAGCATCTCTTCAAACCTGTCATAGATGTCTTCGGATGGCGAATCCTTATATGAATTGATTTCATCAATCACCACCCCTTTCTCTTTCTCCACTTCTTTCTCCGGGAACGTTGCCGATGCTGCCAGTTCAAAAAGAAGGTCCGCAGCTTTCGGAAGGTCCTCTTTAAGGACCGTAGCATGGAGCACTATCTCCTCTTTAGTCGTATAGGCATTCAATTCCCCTCCGAGCCTGTCAAGATAGGAATTGATGACGGAAGCGCTCCTGCGCTCAGTTCCTTTGAATATCGTATGCTCTGCAAAATGTGCTATCCCGCTATGGTACCCGTCTTCGTTACGTGTCCCGCACTTTATGCCCAGAGCACAATAAGCGACTGAATTGCCGTTTCTTTTGACTGCATATCCAAGCCCGCAGCCAGCCGTACCTATAATCATATATCCGCTCCGGTATCAGTCAAGGGCCTCTACTATCCTGTTCATATCTTCAACCAGAAAGCCAGGTCCCGTTTTTCTGGTTATCCTGTGTTTTCGGAAATAATAAAGTTCCCCGTCTTCTGCGTTGACAAGCATCTTATAGCAGAACGCTCCCGGCTGGGGATCCTCCGGACACACCGTATAGCTCACCACCGCATCCGCCACATTTCCGGCCACATACTCGTCTGCAGTGTCCATATCCGTTACGACTATAGGGGCTTTCAGGTAGTCATCCTCCAGCTGAAGAACATCAGCAGACAAATCCTCTTCAGCCATAATCACCTGTTTTCCTTTAATCTTGCCGATATTGTTGGAATATGCGATAAGCGGACTGTAGGCGACGATGTCAGTCGCTATCGAAGACAGCACATGCTGCTGGACGATATTCAGCATCAGCGGAAGGAATACGGTTTCCCTTCCGGAAGGGGAATCGACGGCAGCATACGGAAATGTAATGAGTTCCAACATCTTGTCAAGACCTTTTTCCGCTTCCGGACCTCCTTTGAGCAAAGAAAGGAACTCTATGCCGGGTCCGGACTCTTTTCTGAACTGTCCTTTCACCTTGATCAGGAAATAATAATCCGCGTCAGTCTTCATCTCCTGAAAGTCCTCTATAGAGCAGAACTCATAGGGAGAAATCGTCCAATGCTCGCGGACGGCCTCTTTCAAGGTCGAATCATAGAACATATTGCCGGAAAGCACTACCTTGGTTACCTTCTCCGTAAAATCTTCTATCTTGACTTTCTTCGTGGTAATCTGGGCCTGCGCCGCCATCAATGCCGGGATGGAGAGCGCCGCAACAAGTAAAATCAATATCTTTTTCATCATCATTCCTCCAAAGGCCGTAAAGATAAATATAATTTTAATAAATTTGTAGGTTATATTATCGGTTATGTCAGATTATATAGTATCAGCACGGAAATACAGACCGGACAGTTTCGGGTCACTCATCGGGCAGGACAATATCGCCCAGACCCTGAAGAATTCGATCCTGAGAGGCCAGCTCGCACATGCATATCTTTTCTGCGGGCCACGTGGAGTGGGAAAGACCAGTACGGCAAGGATATTCGCAAAAACCATCAACTGCTCAGACCCGACCCCGGATATGGAGCCATGCGGCAAATGCGAATCGTGCCTGTCATTCGCAGAGGGGAGATCTTACTGCATACATGAACTGGACGCAGCTTCAAACAACGGAGTAGATGACATCAAGGCCCTGATGGATCAGGTACGCATCCCTCCGCAGGTCGGCAAGTACAGCGTCTACATCATTGATGAGGTCCACATGCTTTCCCAGGCTGCTTTCAATGCTTTTCTGAAGACCCTGGAAGAACCTCCGGCGCATGCGATATTCATTCTGGCCACTACCGAAAAACATAAGATACTCCCTACCATCCTGTCCAGATGCCAGACATACGATTTCAACAGGATTACAGTAGAGAACATCGTCCGGAACCTCAGGGACATAGCTACAAAAGAGAATATACGCATTGATGATGAATCGCTCCATGTCATAGCCCACAAGGCAGACGGTGCGATGAGGGACGCCCTTACAATATTCGACCAGACCGTAGCTTTCTGCGGAACGGATGTGAAATACCAGGATGTACTGAAAAACCTGAACGTTCTGGACTACGAGCACTGCTTCATGCTGGTGGATGACTTTCTCAGGGGAGATTATGCCGCGGCTCTGCTCAAATTCGACGAAATACTGTCCAAGGGATTCAATGCGCTCCACTTCATGGCTGCACTCAGCTCCCACCTGAGAGACCTGGCTGTAAGCAAAAGCGCAGGACTGGAAGCCTTGCTTGACCTTCCCGACTCTCTGAAAAAAAGATACAAAGAACAGGCTGACCGGTGCTCCATGCAGTTTCTGTATGAAGCGCTCAATATCACCACGACATGCGAGTCCGGTTACAGAGCAAGCATAAACCAGAGACTTCACATCGAATTCGCATTGATGAAGCTCAGTTTTCTGGTGCAGAAAGGACTGTCCGCACCTCCTTCCACGGCACCGGAGCAAAGTTCCATGCAGAAAATCAGCCGGCCTCAGACACCGGCAATAGAGACTCCGCCGGCCCGGACACAGGTACCGGAGGAAAGGAAGGAACAAAGCCGGACTGAAGTATCCGTGGCGGAAGACGGGAATCAGCCTGCGGCACCAAGAAGAAGGCAGGCCAGGACAACTGCATCAACTTCCTTATCCATCAAATCAATGATGTCCGGAAATGAAGAAAAACATGCTTCAGAACCCGCAGAGACGGAATCTGCGGAAATACCGGACGACGAACTGCTGAGATTCAAATGGAAAGATCTTGCCGCCATGTATGCCGCAAAGCCGAGGCTGTCCAACACTTTGAGTGCATCTACGCTTGAAATAACTCTTCAGGACGGAGCCAAATACTTGACATTCAATGTCCAGAACGTAGCTCAGAAAGACTGGATAGAATCAAAGCTGCTGCATGAACTGGAAAGGACGTTCAGAAAACTCACGGGAACGGACAAAGTATATCTGAGAGTTTCCGTAATTCCCGATTCCGAAGTGAAGCAGACCATATACATGCCGAGTGAACAGGCAAAAGACCTGATATCAAAAAATGAAGAAGTCAAGAATCTTGTAAAGGATTTTGAACTGGATGTGAAATAATTTATACTTCAGATAAACATGAAACTGCGTTGCGAAAACCTTGTAAAAAAATACGGAGTAAGGACTGTAGTGAAAGGTGTCTCCATGGAAGTGTCACAAGGGGAAATCGTAGGTTTCCTCGGCCCCAACGGAGCCGGAAAGACCACAAGTTTCTACATGATAACGGGACTTATTGTTCCCAATGCAGGCAGAATCTTCCTTGATGACGAAGACATAACATCTCTCCCGATGTACATGAGGGCCCAGAAAGGAGTCGGATATCTCGCGCAGGAAGCATCTGTTTTCAGACGTATGTCTGTGGAGGACAATATAATGTCCGTTATGGAAATGTCCTCATACACTAAAGCCGAAAGGAAAGAAAGACTGGAATCACTGATTGACGAGTTCAATCTCCATAAAGTCAGGAAAAGCCTGGGCATCCAGCTCTCAGGAGGGGAAAGAAGACGCTGCGAAATAGCCCGTGCCCTGGCGATAGACCCGAAATTCATCCTGCTTGACGAGCCATTCGCCGGCGTCGACCCTATAGCAGTAGAAGATATCCAGTATATCATAGCCAAACTCAAATACAAGAATATCGGGGTCATCATCACAGACCACAACGTAGGAGAAACACTGGCCATTATAGACAGGGCATATCTCCTTTATGAAGGGAATATTCTCCAGAGCGGTACACCTGAAGCTCTTGCATCAGACGATGAAGTCCGCACCAAATACCTCGGATCCAATTTCGTCCTTAAAAGATCGTCAGCATTTGACAGAGCACAGGCAGAACGGTCTGAATAACAAGATTGACGGACAGCGCATCAGATCTGTCTGTAGAGCAATATCAAAGAGAGGGGTGAGCCAGATTTTTGACTCACCCCTCTCTTTGTCTACACCTTATATGAAGTCCCCCAATTCTCACTGGGTACTTTCCTGATAACCATAAAAAAAGGTTCCCGGAGGAGAATGTCTCTTCCGGGAACCCTGTATCAAAAGCGGCAGCTGCCTACTCTCCCACCTGGTGGGGCAGTACCATCGGCGCAAGCGGGCTTGACTGCTCTGTTCGG